>JBCDBD010000026.1:0-55304 GCA_039184335.1 Bacteroidota bacterium
CCAAACTATGTGGCAACTTATATTACTTGTCGAATGTGAATTCCTGAGGTAGTCAGACATCCGGTAAATCTAAAATATTCATAGAAACTAAAAGTAACTGCAATAAAATTGCAGGGTTTTAACCTTTAACTTGATAATAAAAAGCCACTTTTCAAACTATGATATTGCAGCCAAATATAAAGGATTGAAAAAAAAGTACATGACTGTCAACAACATTGATGAGGCTGGATACAATAAAAAAGTCAAAGCTGATTTTCAGATGCAAACAACTCCTGATGCATTGGTCACAGAAACAGTAAAACTGCTCAACACCTTACAACAGACGACCTTGCGATACCAGTATAATGTGCCCAAAATACAGAATGCCAATGCTATTGTATTCAGTATGAGCTTAAAACCTAAAGACGGTACCAATGGTGGCTTGCACATGGAAAAGGAAGAACTTAGCATTCCCATCATAAACAACTTTACCATAGAAGCAAGCACTGGTTTCTACTCATCACCTATAAGCAACGCCAAATATTCTTTACGGGATTCACTAGTGCAAGATACGGTAGTTTCTAAAATCATAGTTCGTGATAGGGGAACAGGCAAAACCACTATTGGTGCTGCAGCCTTTATCCATCCTTCGTATCGAGTATCCAAAAATATTCGGTTGATCGGATCACTTGGTTTTGGTTCCAGTACTGAATTGAACTATTCACTATTATTGGGTGGAGGAATCATGATAGGGCAAAGAAATAGATTGGCTATCAGTGCAGGTTGGAATTACAGTAGTGTAAAAACCATTTCCAACAAATACTTGCCAGATCAAAGTGGAACGAATCAGGAACAAGTGGTCAATGGGTTTAACCTACAGAGTAAAGAGGTCACTGGCGTAGACAGGGTGAATACCATGAAAGAAAGCAGTTTTTTTAGCGTTTCATACTCATTCGGTTTTAAGAAACCCCAGCAGGCTGCAGAAAGTGCTTCTGATTCTGAGACTGACAAAGAAGAAACCAAATGACCAACACCAAAGATATTCAGCAATTCTGTCAAGCCGAACGGTGCATAAAGGATGTTGATTTTATAATTGGTTTACCCTACGGTAATTAAAAACGGCTTCTTTGGGTTCATCGCCATCTTCAATAAGTACTTGAAATTGTATCTGGTCATCACTTATCTTGGTAATGGTTAGTCCTTCGAAGAAAATCCTATTTTTTTCAACCCGTACCAATTTGAAATCGACGGTGTCTTCTTTCGCCTCCCAACCTTTCAAATCTGAATTGAAGTGCTTCAACTGCATCAATAAGGTAGGCCCTGTTTGTTTGATGTGACCGATTTCATAGAACACGACCTTATCACCACTGATTAGCCGAAAGACAAACATCATGGAACCCCCTATGGGCGGACTCCAAATTTCTTCTACCGTACCTCCAAGCCCCTCACCTTGCCAATGGCCGACTAACCAAGAAACCTCCATTAGGTCGGCCTCTGGTGAAGTCTGCCCTACCGCCATTTGTAATGTACCCTGTGCATGGCCAATGGCCAAACCGAACAATAGTACCAGTTGTATGATTTTCATAAGAAAGAAGTTTTAATTGAATGACGAACAAGCTCTTTCAATTTGGACAGTGCCAACAGCTTATTCGCTGCAATCTACGGACAAAAATTCAGAAATATTTTCAGCAAATCCAGGATACAACTTTTTTTGAGAGCATACCCTACCATATCATGGGCCAGATAGAAAGCTAAGTCTTGTAGGTAATGAAATACCGCTGATGCGAACCCACAATTTAGGGGTAAGCACATTGCCACGATAAAGTTGCCTACCCGAAGAGAAAACAGCCTAAGATAATCGATATATTGACTACAGTGCTTACTACCAATAACCGGTAGATCCCCAAAGGTTTTTGCACGGTCAAAATTGCTGTATTATGGGCACTGCATACCACAACAGCCAGTATCACAAGAAACATGGAAAGCAAGATATTCAATAAGCCCAAGACAAATAAAATTGAAATTCACCCTAAACAGGTTGAAAGTACAATACCAAGTGAGGAGTAACCGTTGATGTTCTGAATAAAATCTTTCTTTATGGTCTTTAAAGTAGTCATGATTTTTTCTTTTTAAGTGATGGGGTCAATACTAAATCGCAAAAAACACCTATATTATGATATCAGTCAGTTTTATGATCAAACGATGCCAAAAGAGTGTGATACATTAATGCATGAAGAAATTATCTTTAGAAATAATGCTTAATTTTAGTATTCTTAGGCACCTTTATTCTTATCAGCAAAATCACCTTAAAAAAGTACATATCCCTTTTCTAAGGTGATTGTTGCCCATTCGAATACAAATGAAAACATTACCGATGAAAAGATGTAGCGCGTTTTGTTCGTTTTTGTTCTTTGCCCTTTCCATAGTACCGCTTACTGCCCAGTCAATTTTAGATACGCTTTCATTTCAGCACATCAAAACGGGAATGGTTCAAAGTTCAGTATCCCAAATCTATGAAGACAGCCATGGCTTTTTGTGGATTGGCACCCCCAGCGGCCTTAACCGCTATGATGGCACTGAATTTCAAGTATTTGAAAAGAGTATGGACGGTGTACTTGGCTTGACTGACGGATATGTCGAAAGTATTTATGAAGACATAGAAGGCTCACTCTACATTGGTACCAATCAAGGATTAAACATATATGATCGTAAGATCAATGTGGTCAAACCATATCCTTTTTTAGCGGAGGGACAGATTTTGCGTACCAAATACATTGGGGCCATAGCCCGTTCCAATGATTTTCTTTGGTTGGGAACCGACAATGGTGGCTTATACAGATATCACATTAAGACCGGTGAAACCAAACAGATACGCTTTAACCAGATATATAGCGACGGCCCTAGCAACCACTACATCGTCGAGGTATTTCCGATCAACGGTAACAACGTACTGTTCATGACCCAAGCATCGGTTTATATTATCAACGCTGACTTACAGGTCATATCGCAAATTGACCAACCCCAGAATATCAGCAGTGTTTTTCAAATTTCAGAAACGGAATATTTACTGGGATCACACAATGGGGAACTGGTCGAACTGAAGGTACAAGACAACCTTGGGCTGATGACAAAGACCATACCCATCAACCCTGGGCATTCGATTTTAGCACTTGCCCAAGATACCCATGGCAATATTTGGTTGGGTACTGAAAATGCAGGGTTGTCCATTTACTCTACCAAAACCGGATCGATCGATAACCTACAGGTACAGGCAAGTAAGCCCCATTCCATTTCCAGTAACTCCATTTGGTCCATTCTCAAGGCCAAGAACGGAGTAATCTGGTTAGGGCCGTATAAAAATGGCCTTAGTTTTTATGACCCAGAATACTACAAGTTCAAGCACTATAAAACAGATCCTTTTAACCCTTCTTCATTAAGCAACAATATAGTCAACACCTTTGCGAAAGCTGACAATGACAATCTTTGGATAGGTACTGACGGTGGGGGATTGAACTATTGGAACAGAAATGAAAACACTTTTGAGGTCTATTCGCTAAACAATGGAAAACTGCACACCGATGTGGTGCTATCCCTTTTAAACGATGACCAACAGCAACTATGGATCGGGTCTTGGGCCAAAGGTTTGGCCATCATGGATCTAAACACAAAAAATATCAGGTTATGGAACAAGGAAAATTCCTTTTTGGGATCCAACAACGTCACCGATATGCTACAGGACCGAAAAGGGCGGATTTGGATCGTGACCCTTTTTGGCGGGGTACACATCTATTATCCCGAAAATGGAACATATGAGCATGTAAGCATTCGTTCTGAACGTGACGGTTCGAAAATCATCACCGTTGCGCGTTTACTGGAAGACGATAAAGGCCACATTTGGGTAGGTTCACAAACATCTGGCCTGTTCCGTTTAGTAGAAAACAACGACAAATGGGTGCCAGTACACTACCATACCTTTCATGAAAAACGTGCCATAAGCAACGATTTTATCAATACCATAGTACAGGACAATGAAGGAACCATATGGGTAGGTACCCAGGCAGGATTGAACAAATACCAGCCGGAAACCGATTCTTTTTTGGCCATCACCAAAAAAGAGGGGCTCGTCAATGATGCCATTAAAGGCATCATCAGTGACAACGAAGGCTATCTATGGCTGAGTACCGGCAATGGAATTATCCGCTACCACTCCCAGAAAGGGGAACCCATACACTATGGTGTGGATGATGGGCTACAGGGCTACGAATTCAATGCAGCATCCTGTTATAGCACAAACAAGGGTGAACTGATATTTGGTGGCAGCAACGGGTTCAATATTTTTACCCCTTCAGCGGTAAAAAAAAGAAACGATGTTCCTGAAGTATTTATTTCGGGGCTACAAATCTTTAATCAAAGAGTCTTGCCCAATGACAAATTCGGAGTATTGACATCCGATATCAGCCAAACCGATACCTTGACGTTGTCCTACGACCATGATGTCGTAAATTTTGAATTCCATGCCCTGACGTATCGCCATCCAGAACAAGTACACTTTGCCTATTATTTAGACGGGTTTGAAACACAATGGAACTATGTAGGTGATGACAAACATGCTACGTACACCAACTTGAATCCGGGCAACTATACCTTGCGCATAAAGTCCACCAATTCTGATGGCGTTTGGGTTGACAATGAAACCGCTCTGTTTTTAAGGATCGAACCGCCCTTTTGGAAGACATGGTGGTTCATCACCTTGCTAATCGCAGCCACTGCACTCGGTATTTACTTACTCTATTATGTGAGGGTCAGACGGCTGAAACGCTACCAGACCAAGTTGGAACAGGAAATTGACGAACGTACCTCCGAATTACAGCTAAAGCATAAAAAATTGATTGCCGCAGCCGATGAGCTCACCGTAAAGAATGAAGAGATACAACGTTTTGCCTTTGCAGTATCACATGACCTGAAAAGTCCTTTGAACAGTATCAAGGCCATTGCCAGCCTTATTCCAATGGAAATGGATTTGGCCAAATTTCCGGATCTGCTGGAATATGTAAAGTACATCGACGAGACCACCGACCTGATGAACGATTTAATCACCGATATCACCAAGATTGCCAAACTGGGAAAAATTGAAAACAACAACGAATGGCTCAATACCAATGAGGTGGTCGAGCTGGCCCGCAATATGGTACACGGAAGGTTGAACGAACGAAATGCCAAATTGTATGTGGACAAAAACCTTCCGAAAATTTTAGGCGATAAAAACAGGATGGTCCAGGTCTTTGAAAATCTATTGGACAATGCCATTAAGTACATGGGATCACAGAAGAATCCCATGGTACGGGTAGAATCAAGGGCAACCGAAGACCAAAATCAATTTCTTGTCATTGATAATGGTTCGGGAATGGATAAGGCGACCCTGGAAAAACTTTTTACACCATTTGAACGTTTTGATGGCAGTGTTGAGGGGTCTGGGTTGGGGCTGTACATGGTGAAAAAAATCATCGAAGCACACCGTGGCACCATAAAAGCGGTGTCTGAAGGTAAGGACAAGGGGACAATATTTATCGTTTCGTTGCCCATTGTCAACCTAACCGTGTAAAGAAGATAACATAAAATTTAAGGCGAGACCGCACATCAAAGCCAACTTTTGTACAGTGCCTATTATGGTACTACCACAAAAACCGATCATAAATAACAGAGCATCGGCATATTATTCACCTCAACCTTCGGTTTTGCCTTGATCGGCAATAGAGAAACAACGCTGTGCATCACCCAATCAAAGGTAGTCCTCTCAATATGATGATGGTGTCCGTGCTTATTGGCACTGTCAGCACCTTAGCTCGAAAAGGGGATACGTTGTCTGCGTGATAAAACAGGCCAGCAATTTGGGTCCCAGATATTTTGTCCAAAATCCTGTAGTCAGTAAACTTTTGAACCTCCAGTCAAAAGCAAAAAGAAGGTCGATAAGGATCCATTTTACGATAGCATATTTTAAACATAACATGATTCTTCGAATTACTTGGCGAAGTAATTTCAAAACAACGATAAAAGCTGTCGAAATTATAGTTCCGTCACATGAAATGATATGGGAACCGATAAGATGATGTTATCAAAGGAATAGTGGATTTTCATTAAAACCAGACCCAATACATACAAATGTGACAGCATAGCTCGAAGATGAAATGGGCACTTTTGACCCAGTCATGGGGTTCATGCAAAAACCATGAGGTCACCACAATGTCACTTATCGACTTGTACCAGCTCATCAGCCTTCCAGATGCCATTGGCCATGATCTTGCCATCTTTGGCATAAAAGATACCTTGGCCATAACGCTGGTCGTCTTTCCATTGTCCTACATACTTTTCACCATTGGGCCAATAGTAAGTGCCTTTGCCCTCCCTTTTGTCATGTACATAGTTACCCACATAATATTCACCATCAGGCCAATAAAAGGCCCCTTCGCCATGGCGAAGATTGTCTTTCCACTCCCCTTCATAACGGCTTCCGGTGCTTAAAAGGGCGATACCGTGCCCATTGGCCCTGTGATGCCTTACTTGCCCTACATAGTGCATTTCGCTCCCCTTACTGCTGGTAAAGGTCAAATATTCGCCAAGTGACTTTTGACGGAGCTGCCTTTGTACGCGGGCGAGCTGTACCTTGGTCTTTTCGAGTACAAAACCGAGGGAATCGTATTGTTGTATCGCTTTAGGCGAATTTGTTGGGGCCGCTATAGTGTCTTGCAACCGAAGCCCATCATGCTTGCCCAATATCGTGGACTTTTCACGATACAACCGCTGCATTTTTCTTGATAGGGCAATACGCAACGCAATACTGGAACTGTCAATGGTTTCCAGACCCTTAAACTGACCTTCATAGGCATCGATAGCATGGCTATAGTCACCAGAAACCAGTAAAGAATCGATGGCCAGCAGTTTTTTATAAATATCCATCCGGTACGTCAAGGCAGTTTGGTCTTCAGTTTTCACTACGAGTTCATCTTGAAGCCGATTGGCCTTTTCATAGTAAAATAAGGTGCTGCCGAGTGTCAGAGCGAACATTGACAACAGAAAGATGCGACTAAGTTGCTGTTTTTTCATGGTAAGGTCATTTAAAACACAAACGATATACGTATCAATCGTCAAAATGGATGGCAGGAAGTTTATTTTTTACCCTTCTAAAATCTGGTGAGAAATACAAATGGCACCTTACTGTCCAACTTTGCTTGTAAACACCCCCATTTTCAAGGGTTTGCCCTTGTGAATACATTACCCCTGCAGCAACCGTAAGTCTCGGGGTGAGAATATAGCCCACGGTGGTGGTCAAGCGCAGGTCCTCTAAGGGACTGTCGACAACTTCCTTTCCGCTTTGCATGATGAGTTCCGCTTCAGGTGATAGGTAAAAGGTGTTGGGTTCAAAGGTATCGTTGTTCAAGGGTACTTTTAACCGGAACATATACCGCCACCGATTTCTAAAAATATATGCACTGTCTTCCGCAAACCCTTGGGTCCAGCGGTGCTCGATACGTATACGGTGGTAGACCATCATGCTTGAAAGCGGCATGGCAAACTGGTATTGGTGCCAAATACGCCATTCGGGGACCACATTGCGGTCGGTAGATGACGCATCGGTATTGAAATTGACCCGAAGTACCCCCCCTAAGCTCACATTGAATTTTTTGGAATAGATATAACCTATTGCGTGACGGTTATAGATTTGGCCTATTTGCCCAATAAAAGGAGTACTTTCTGTTTCTTCAAACCGAAAATGGGTCTGGGCATCCCAAAACAGCCGTTTCGAAATTCGAATATTTCCGTAGGTGTTTACCCAAAACTTGGTGACCGGTTCTTTAAATGTCGATTCCTCGGGCAATACTTCTTGTGCAGAAAGCACACTTGAACCTATGCACAATACCATTGCAAGACCCCAAACGAGATGGTTACAACGCTGTTTCATTAGTCAGTTTGCTTTTTTGGTAAAAAGGTCAGGTCCAACAATTGCAGAATGACTTCTGGGTCTTGTTCTTTGCGCAGTTTTCGTTCTAGTTTTGAGGTATTCTCTTCCCGAAGCTGCAATACGCGCTGGTAAACACCATCCATTTGTTGCTCCAGTTCTTGGGCAGTACCACAATCGAGTTTTTCTCTTACAGTATCCAATAAATAGGGTATTACCAGTTTTCTATAGGCCGTAGTAATACGCTTCTTAACTTCTTCGTTCATGATGGTAGCGGTGAATGGATTCCAGATGGCATCTTTATAGGTTTCCTGAATGGTCTGCCATCGTGTCGGAATTTCCGATATGGTTATTGCAAGCCCATGAAAATGTCTGAAACATACAAGCAATGTTTTGGCAAGCTCCAATTTGGTGACCGCTTCTTCTGTTTGGGAGTACTGTTTCAGATTTGAATCTACCAGGCCCTTAATACGCATCAGGGCCTCCCTTTCAGGTCTCGGTAGGCTTTTAGCCACCGAATCGATAAATCGATTGAGCGCATTTGCACTTGAAATCAACTGTTCTTCAAGGGCAATGAATTCTTGTTGGCGTTTCTCGTTCACCAATTTTTGCCCCAATTGCTGTTGAATGGAATCTAAGCTCAAAAAGGCATAATCGGCCAATTGATACACTACCGAAATACCATCGCTGTCAAAATCGAAGTGCTGGGCCTCGGGCCCCACAAATGTTCTTATGGCTGTTCCATCTCCCCTTTCATCTATTTGTACCTTTTTGGCAGGTTTGCCTTTGGGCCAAAGTACTTGCATCAACTCTTCACGGGAAACGTAATCCAAGATGTCAACTGCCCCATAACCGACCAAGGTGCCCAAGGGTTCGAGATAGGTATCTGAAATGGCCAGAACAACGGCATATAGAAACTGGGCCTCTGCGTCTGAACGTCTTAAAATGTGCAACTGCGTATTCTTGAGAAGATTTTGGCGTATTGTATTTGACTTTTGATACAATACCTTGATGGTGTCAAATTGTGATTTTTCAACACTGTCCATCGGAAAATGGGGCACTTTCACCTGAAAATCAGGCATAAAGGCAGCTTTGCCCAATTCGCCCAAAATACGGTCTATCTTTTGATAGTACAGCCTATTTGCTTTCAGCAATGGGGGAATGCCCTGTTCAAAAAAATGCAGTGTGTCACCAGAACGCATCTTGAGGCGGGCAATTGCCATGTAACGGGAATCAAGATCAACGGTCTTGGTAGACTGGTCGCTTTTAGGGAAAATTGGTATTGTCTTTACCCTACCTTCAATCTCGGTTTCAACCATGGTCAAGATTCCCTCTGAAAAATACCAGCTTTGGTTGGCCTTACCATGGTCTTCAGCATAGAATGTCCATACATCATGGGCAAGTCCATTTCGAAGAAAACGCCCGACCAAGGTGCCATTTTGGTCTTGGATACGAAAACTCTTTTGTGGCACACCTGCATCAAAAGCGATACTACTGCTATACAGCGTATCGTTCACGGTAGCATTTGCGATTTGGCTCACTACGTAGGTCCATTCCCCATCAGGTTTTCCCTGTTGCAAGGTTCCTTGGGCTTCGTGCTGTATTCCCCTGATGTTCAATCGGTATTGATACCCTTCGACCTTGGCACTGCTATCGGATTGGAATTCACCAAATTGAAATTTCCAATTCCCTTTTGGATAATCGTCTTCAAAGGCTCCCGAAAAAGAAAAAAAATGGTCTTTGCTCTCTAAAAGAGCCCCTAGGTTAGATCGCTCCATTTGAAATGGGCCATCCAAAATAGTATCACTTTCGATCACCTTATAACTGTAATCGGCCTCCCCTTTAAACTTACCGACTTGAAAAGCACCTGAAAACTGTTGCCTTTCTTGTGCAAAGAACTCAAAAGAAAAAAGCAACAATAGCGCAAAAGTCAATAGCGATAGTGATGGTGTTCTCAATTTTGTGATCATTAGCCAAACAATATTATGAGCAAAAAGAACCCTTGCTAAAATCATCTGGGGTATCCCTTTACTGGGCAAAAAACGAGTATACGTTGAAATGTACGTTCGCAATGGAAAAAAAGTTGTTCAGGGCCTATTTTTTCTTCTTTTTATTGAAGTAAGATCCATGGCACTACTTTATTTACCACCTTAAGAATACAATAGCATCGCTTTTTTAATGGTAATGGGGTGACCAACCTTAATGCCTTCATGGGCCACGTTGGTTCCCAATTGATGGGTCATCTGGCCAGATGTAGCTCCCGTACCTGACCAACGGTCATGCCATTTTTTACCCGTCGACCGCTTCAAGTACTGCTATCTTTTTTCATGGTCGTTACACCTCAAACTCGTTCTGATCAAGTTTGAAATGCGTTGTAGGTCGTACTCCAATAGCATTGAAGTATGCATAGCTTGGGTATCGAATTGCTCTTGTCGGGTTTATTTTTTTGTATATACAAGCTATAATGAGCAAAGGAGTGAGATACATCAAATGACTATCTGAAATACTATCAAAGAAGGGCAGTTCTATTTTAACCGGGTACTGAAGCAATCTACGAACCACTATAGGAAACCCGGTATATCGCATCACCGTAATCATCTGAAATCAATAACGAACCATCGGGTAAAAACAACAGGTCTACAGGCCTGCCAAATACTTCTTGCGTTTCTTCATTTAACCAGCCATCAATAAAAGTCTCATATGCTATGGCCTGATTATCCTTTAGTTTGACCAAAGCTATACGGTACCCGACCTTGGAAGAGCGGTTCCATGAACCGTGTTCTGCAATAAACGCATAGTCATTATAGCTTTCGGGGAACATACCGCCCGTATAAAACTTAACCGCCAATGGAGCCACATGGGCCCCCATGGGCTGAACGGGAGGTACAAAATCAGAACAGGGCCGTTGGTCACCAAAAAGGGGGTCCTTGACCATTCCACCATGGCAGAAAGGATATCCAAAATGTTGTCCGGGGGCTGTAATCCGGTTCAATTCACAGGGGGGAATATCATCACCCATCAGATCACGCCCATTATCGGTAAACCACATATCACCCGTTTCTGGATGCCAAGTAAACCCTACCGTATTGCGAACACCCTCGGCATAGATCTCACGATTGCTACCATCTGAATCCATACGGGTGATGGTTGCATAGCGTCTGTCGCTACCGGTACTGTCGCAAATATTACAAGGAGCACCAACAGGAACATATAACTTGTCATCAGGGCCAAATGCAATATATTTCCATCCGTGATGGAATTCTGTAGGGTAATCATCATAAACCACTTCTGGGGCTGGGGGTTTTGGCAATGCATTTTCAATGTCTACATAACGTAACAAGCGATTGACCTCTGCCACATATAAATCCCCATTCTTAAAAGCAACGCCATTGGGCACTTCCAAAGTACTATCCAAGACCATGGTCTTGTCTACCCTATGATCACCATCAAGGTCTTGCAGGGCATAGACCCTATTTTCATTTCGGGTACCCACAAAAAGGGTACCTTCAGCACCCATGGCCATAGATCGTGCACCATCAATACCTTCTGCGAAGACATCGATCTGAAAGCCATCGGGGAGGTTCAATAAATGCAATGGCAGATTCGTCTGGTATTGCTCTGATTCCTGTGTCGTATCGTCTTGTACCTGTTGTTTCTTTTTTTCATGACAAGAAAGCAAAATGAACAACAAGAAGGCATAGGTGACATAGCAGTTGTATTTCATGGTGTATCTGTTTAAGGTATAATCTGATCGCGTTATAAAAACTGTTGGAGATTTTTTTTGAAATAGGCTGCACTGTCCGTTATGCTCTGAATGGAATTTTTGGCAAAGTTACCACCCTGTTCCAAATAGTAATACTGTAGGCCTGACGTATCAGGATCTGGCAATATTTGGGTATAGTCGATGGAACCGTTGCCCAATTCGGTATAATCACGGCTCTGTCTGTCCATATCCTTAATGTGCCACATGACGAAACGGCCCGGTTGTTGGGCAATCCATTGCTTTGGGGTGTATTTTGATGAATGCATCACCCAATAGAGGTCTAGCTGTAATTTGACCAAATTGGGATCGGTTTCCGATAATATGATATCATATCCGGTTTGACCATCATATTGCGTGAATTCAAAACCATGGTTGTGATAGGCAAAACCAAGACCCGCCTTGGTTGCCTGTTCCCCTATGAGGTTTAATTTCCCGGCCAAACGTTTGAAGGTTTCCAAATTCCGGTATTTTGGATCGAGCCAAGGCCAAGTGATGTAACTCTTTTTCAGGATAAGGGCCCCTTCAATGCAATGGTCCATAAAACGGCGGAGTTCATCCACTGGCCTTTCAAGATAGTCTGAAAACCCATAATGCCCACTGGAAGCTGTTAGTTGCAAATCATCTAAAATTTGTTTGAACGCTTTGGCTTTATACCCATAATAAGTTCCGTACTGGGTATTGTACCCATAGGTTTCCAAATCTTCATAACCCAGGGAAGCCACCGTTTTCAGGCTCCCGATCACATCTTTTTCAATGGCATCACGTATGGTAAACAGTTGAAGCCCCATCTTGTATTTTTTCATTGTCGGAATTGAAAAACCAGTAAGTGGAAGCGCTGTTGCCGAAAGTGCCAAGACCGTCTGCTTTAAAAAACGCCTACGATGCCGTTCAGTTAAATTTTCCATATTGGACAAAAGTACCTTTACAAGGGTAAGATACGTTATATTTTCGATAGGCCCCTAAATGTTTGACCTATAAACACAAGCTTCAGAAAACACCCCAGAACGCAAGTAACCGTAGAAAATCAGGTATACAATTCTCTAAAAAATACTATGAAGCATTGGAACAACCGCATCGTTTGAAAAGATCTGGACACTATTTGGAGCCCGCATCACAAAAAAGCTTTTGATGGGCAACCCGCCATCTAAGTTGTCATGAAACCTGTATGCTATGAAGTAATCAATATGGGAATATCCAGTTTTTGCACCACCTGTTTCAAGGGGCGGCTCATGTTATGTGCCGATATGCAGAGCAGTTGTGTATTTGTTTTTACCACATATTTGGCGAAACCGTCCAAAGCGTTCGCCCCTCCTGAAAAAACATAAGATACACTTTTCACTGGGGCACTGGGGCGCGTGTTCTCGTCTTCGCTGCCAATATGGAAAAAATTCAAGGGATTATTGCTTTTTTGGTGAAGGTCATTCACAAGGGCAATACCGTCGTGTGTTAAGGCCTCACCAAAAATACCCAAAGAAAGCTCTTCATAGGTGTGGAACTTATGGTCTGCACCGGCAATCAAAAGATGTACATCAGGTTGCCCCATGACAAATTTGATAATACCATCGCCCCAAAGGCCCATCAGCTTCTGCTTTCGCTTGCCCATAACCACCAAATCAGGTTTTTCAAGAGCAATTTCCTTCGCAATGGCTTTCTTCACTTTTCCAGTTACCGATTTAAATTGAATGTCCAGTTGTTCCCTTTTTGCGATGGCCTTGACCAATTGCTCAAGCCTATTGGTCGTCTTATAATCTTGATTGATTTCACCCACTGCGGTGAGTTGATTGTCGAAACGCGTGACATCAAGGGGAAGCTTCGCGTGAAATGCAGTCAATTGGGCATTAACGGCCTTGGCCAATTGTACAGCATTTTCAAGAACGGTATATGAGGTTTTGGAAGTATCAAGCAATACCAAAAGACGGTATTTTGAGGTAAAATTCTTGGTATTCATTTGTTTAAATTTTAGTAGGTGGCTTCATTTTTAAAATCGAGTACGCTATGAATACGTATGGGTCGTTACTGTAATTTACAATGGAATTTTAAGTGGAAGGGAATTTTAACTTTAGATTAGCACTTGTCTGACTAATAGTAACTCTTGGAATCCAACATGTACGCCGCGACCATGGCCTCCAATTCTTGAAACTGTTGCAACTGCAACTGTACCAAATTTTTGAGGTCACTTGTAAGCACAGGGGCTGTTGTAATGCTTGCGATCAATTGTTCTTGCTCCCCTTTTAACTTGTGAAACGAGTCCTTTAAATCTGCTAAGCGTTCAAAGCAATTATAGTCCGTTGGTTCGCAGGTGTAAGAGCTTAAAACCTTCAAAAATCGCTGTACATTACTGTGGTTTCGCTTTACACGTATCAAAAGTTCATCTGTTGTCGTATGTTCGGTTACAATTGGCCTCACGGAATATCATAAAATTTTGTTCAACCATAAAATCTACAATTAAGATACGAATTATCTGATAAACTTACCAATGTATTTTATCCTAAAGGTTGACTTTAACATAGTTGTACCGTACGGTACTTTAATTTTAAAAATCTGTAAAACAATACTTTAAATATGAACCCATCGCAAAAGCAGCTTAGGGCGGATCGATGCAGCTTTAACCTTTACAGTTAAAGATCATGAACCCGTTCACAACCAGCTTTATTTGGTAATGATTAAACAAAAGATATTTTTTTAGCATCAAGACCATTTTCGGCGTAAGTTTACCAAACGATATGGCAACAACTTATGGCTGCAGTAAAACAGAGTACGTGAACAACAGTTTTTTTGGCTTTCCGGTATGGGTTGTATTTTTTATCTGTACCCAGCTTACCGCACAGATCCAAATCATTGGAGCGGACATTTCGTTTGAATTTCCATCAAAGAATGTTACCGGTACCATCTCTGGATTCGAATCTACATCCATCATTGACATTGATTCCATCGAGAACTCCAAGTTCATCGGTTCAGTGACCGCCAAGACATTGGATACCAACAACGGGCTCCGAAATTGGTCGTTACGGGGCGGCAAATATTTTGATGTTGATGACTACCCCAAAATCAAGTTCGAAAGCGCAAAGGTCATTCAAACCGATAGCGGTTTGGAAGTCACTGGCGATCTTACCTTAAAAGGGACCAGCAAACCCATAACGATTGTTTTTGTGCGAAAAGGCAATCAACTGATGGGCAGTACAAGTTTGTATTGCATCGACTATGGGATAAAAATCAAGAAAAAAAGGGAAGATAACCTGGTAAAGGTCAATTTTCTCTTTGACCTGAACTGATGGCATCCCCTTTGAACAACATCTGGTATATTTTGCCAACCCCCCAATTGCCCAAGGGGAAGTATAAGGCGAAGAATAAAGACATTGCGAGGCTAAAATTTCTGATATTGAACCATTGGTCCAGAATATTGTTGGGGTATGCATACGAAGTCTTTAGGGCATATCCGCCAAATTCCAATAGCCCCATAGCGACCAATCCATAAGCGTATTGCGCATGAAATGGCAATCCCCGTAGCAGTAGGGATATGGGTACCATATACAGCACATAACAACTGATGACCTGCCACCAATATGTAAATTTGGCGATTTCGACTTGGGCACCGAACCAATTCATGACAAGGCCCCAAAGAAAATAGACCAAGCTATAGGTCAACAGTAATTTTCGATCAACAGAAACTTTTTCCCAAATCCAGTGCAGTAAGGTTTTCATTTTTCGATGTATAGGTACATTATCTGTTTGCTTTAGACTTTGGCCTTCGCTTTAATTTTACGGTCAATGATGGCCAAGGCGTCGGCAACGGTCAGCATTCCGTCCATATCCTCATTTTCAAGCATGATATCAAATGTATCTTCAACATCAAGTACAATATCGACCAGGTTGGCTGAATTGATATTGAGCTCTTTGGTAAAATGGCTGTTCAGGTGAATGGCATCTTGCGGAACATCATCTGGTAGATAGACTTTTATAATTTCCGTAAGCTTTGTGTATTGCTCTTGCAATCGTAATTTATCATCCATATTCTAATCGTCGGTATAGTTGCTAAAAATAACACAGGCATTGACATCTCCAAAGCCAAAACTTGCTTTTGCAATAATTTTAGGACTGAATTCAATGGTTTTTCTGGGAATTTTGGCAGGATCGACCACTTTGGGGATTTCCGTATGTAGATCGTCACAGTTTACATTGCCAAAAATACGGTAGTGGGAAAACTGGAGAACAGTACCCACACATTCGATACTACCTGCAGCTGCCAAACAATGCCCTATATGCCCTTTAAAGGAGTTGATATAGGGGAAGTCAGTGCCTGAACGTTGAAGTGCACTGCTCCAATTTTCAATTTCTAGAACATCACGGGTGGTAGCCGTCAAATGCCCGTTAATGGCATCAATGGCAGTGCTTTCGATTTCGGCATCATCCATTGCTTTCTTGATGCACCGCTGTACTGCCATTGGGTTGGGGGCCGTCATTGAACCGCCATTTTGGTGTCCGCCACTATTGATGGCACCACCAAGAACCTCGGCATAGATCCGGGCACCTCTTTGCAATGCACTCTCCAAGGATTCCAATACCAAGGCCCCGGCACCACTACCAGGTACAAATCCTGCGGCTGTCGCGCTCATGGGGCGGCTTGCATGTTCAGGGGCATCATTATAGGTTCTGGGCAATATGCGCATTGCATCAAAGCCACCCCAAACATATGGCCCGCTATCACTACAACTGCCCACAAGCATCTTTGTCGCTTTCTTTGACCTGATTCGTTCGTAGCCCAGCAATAGTGCCTCTGTACCCGTTGTACAAGCCGAGGAGTTGGTGGTGACCTGGTTTCCACAACCCAAGATACCTCCCAAATATGCACTGATGCCACTGGCCATGGTCTGCACAACTGCCGTACTGCCCAACCGCCTTACTTGACCCGCATCGACATGATAGATGGATTCCCTAAACTTATCCACACCCAAAATTCCCGTTCCAAAGACAATACCACTGTCCCATAAGGGTTCATCAGAAAATGATTGGTCAAAATTTGCATCATGCCAAGCATCCATTCCAGCAATGACCCCATAAACCAAGCCATTGGAGTTCAAACCCTTCAATTGCAATTTTGTGAAGTATTTATTTAAGTAATCTTCCTCAAAATTAGGTTTTCCAGCTATTTGACATCCAAAATTTAAAGTCTTCAGTTCTTTGTGAAAACGGATACCACTACCTCCGCTGCCCAACATCTTGGCAAGCGCATTGACCGTTAATGCATTTGGGGCGCAAACACCTAATCCTGTGACAACTACCCTATTTTTCATCATGCGAAACTTTAAACATTCCTGCCAGTGTGCCAGTACAGACCAATTGTTTATGGGCATTGTACATCTTGACCTTACATTTTAACTTATTGAACCTAAAGTATTGCTTTTGAGATACTACGAATACTTTTTCATTGGGATACACTGGTAAGACAAACTCCATTTGTGAATTGGTAAGCCCCAATTTGATGGTATTGACATTGAGAACCGCACCCTGCTCCCGTAACAAAAAAATACCCAGTGCCACCAATCCGATCTGGGCACAACATTCTGTCAGCAAAACCCCTGGGGTAACCGGTTGCTCCTTAAAATGGCCTTGGTAAAAGAACGCTTTGGGCGAGAAGGTATACTCTCCTTCCACACCTGCTGCATTTACCTTCAACAGCCGGTCTACAAACAAAAAAGGTTCACGATAGGGCAGCCTATCTATGATTTCTTGATAATCCATAACATCAACATAGACTTTCCCCGCCATCCACTTTGATCACTGTTCCCGTAATCCACCTGGCCTCTTCTTTAGATAATAGGTACACCACATCGGCCACATCTTCTGGAGTGGTCAACCGATGGTACGGATTGCGTTCAATTGATACCTGAAGCAAGGTTTTGTAGTCGGGAATCATGCGAAACGATCGGGTATTGGTTACCCCTGCTTGAATACAATTGGCCTTGATGCCATGCCCTGCAAATGCCACTGCAATATTTCGGGTGATGGCCTCCAAGGCAGCTTTGGCCGCCGAAACAGCTCCATAACCGGGCCACGCCTTTGCGTTTCCCTCACTGGTAAATGATACCACTCGCGCATCACTGGAAAACAGGCCCAAAGCATGCAACTCGCTGACCCAATCGTACAAACTGATCGCCATAGCATCCATGGTCAACTGATAGTCTTGGTGTTGCAAATTCATTCCAACTTTTGCACCCATAGGCTTGAGGTTTCCCTTAGCAATACTGTGCACCAGCATTTTCAGGGTGCCCAGATCCAGCACACTTGCTATGCGGTCGATCAGTATTTTTCGACGCGTAGGATTCAATGCATCTTGATTGAAACTGACACATTGCACATTATGTGAAGTGATTTTATGGAATTCAGATTCAATATCCTCTAAATCAGCCTTTCTGTCCCTGTGTACAATAATGAGGTGAAAACCATGTCGAGCCAGTTTTTTTGCGGTGGCCAGACCAATTCCGCTACTTCCGCCCAAAATTAAGACCCATTCTTTAGCACCGTTCATTTCCATTGCAATAAGACCCTTTGTGCAGAAAATCCAGGACCAAAACTCAACACCATTCCCTGGTCTCCACTGTTCGTTTTCTTTGTTAAGAAGCGTTCAAGTACATACAAGACCGTAACACTGCTCATATTGCCATAATTGCGCAAGACCGTCTTAGTGTCATCCAAGTTCTTGTTCAACTGGCCAAACAATGTTTCCACGGTCTGCACTATCTTTTTGCCGCCCGGATGAAATACCAAGTGGTCTATTTTTTCAATCGACGTACCGAATTGCTCTAAAAAAGGATGTACTATATGCCCAAAGTTTGCAGCAATCACTTCGGGGACCATGGGGTCCAATATCATTTGAAGCCCCATATTGGTCAGGTCAAACCCCATCAGATGGGTAGTGTTGGGAAAGTGATACATGGCCTCTCCCAGTATAGAAACCCCAGATTCGACAGTTTCACTGCTCAGGAGCACACAGGCAGCACCATCGCCAAAAATAGCCGCACTGACCATATTGGCCATTGAAAAATCATTGAGCTGAAAGGTAGCTGTCGGACTCTCAACGGCAACAATCGCTGCCCTCTTACCGGGATTCGTACGTAAAAAATTGGCTGCATAGATCAATCCAGAGACCCCAGCGGCACAGCCCATCTCGGTCACCGGCAAACGCACGACATCTTCACGTAGCCCCAATGCATTGATAAGGTAAGCATCTAGGGACGGAATCATAATTCCCGTACAACTCACGGTAATGATATAATCTAGGGAATCAGCTGGCCAACCTTGTGCCTGCAATGCTTTTTGAAGCACTTTTGTCCCCAGGTCCTTGACCTCTCGCACATATATCGTATTTTTTTCTTCAAAAGAGGTCGCTGTGAACACTTCTTCAATATCCATGATACCGTAACGCTTGTCCACCCCTGCCCCTTCAAAGATTTTAAGTACTTTTCTTCGAAACCGTTCTTCTTGATGGGCCAGCCACAATTCTACATAGGGCAGAATATCTTTGGTCGTCCTGCTGAACTTGGGCAACTGTTTGGAGACTTGTACTATTGATACTGGATGCATATGTCGGTCATTCTTTTTTTTTCATAATCCACAGATAGCGGAAGGCCCATTTCCATTGAATGTTATGGGTAACGTTTCCTATCTGCCGTGAAAATGCAACAAGTTCTTTTTTTATGAATCCCTTACTGATGGAAACCAAGCCATCGTATTTGGCTGTATGCGTATTGATAAAAAAAACACTGAACAGCTTAAAAAGGTGGTAGGCCCAATAGCTTCGGTGCAAGTCATTGATGACCACGCCAACCGCTGCCAAAGAACAGAACTTATCCAATACCAATGGAATGTTTTCATCGTCAAAATGGTGCATGGTCAGCGTATTGATGATAATGTCACAATCATGATGGGACCCAAACTTTAAGATATCGCCTTTCCGATATTCGATATCATCAAAATCAGCAGAACGTGCTCTTGCAATGTCCAGAACATCATCCCTCAAATCGATACCTATCAATTTATGCGCAATCTGCCTGCGTTCTAGAAAAACGGACAGTTTTCGGAGCATACTTCCATCCCCACAACCCATATCAAAAATCGTATACGATTTTTTCTTGTGTGTTTGGATCAATTTTTCCACAGCATATAGGGTAAGGGCATAGCCACCCAGCCATTGGTTGCACCTATTGATGTCTTTGTAGGCCAAATCATATGCAATGGCATCCATATTGGGGTCATCCATAAGTTCGTTAACAGTACTTCTACTTGAAAAATCCATCAGACTACAATTGGTTTACCATGGGTGGCCAAGATAAGGTGCTGCAGCACGCGTTCAGATTTGGCAATGGTCGCCAAGGCAACTTCAGACAGTGATCTATGAAGCAGCAAACGCTGCAACTGCCTGCCCATAAACAATCTGTTCTTAAAATGTAAAATCCAGAGTTTTTGATAGTCGCGCTCCAATTTTTCACGGTACGCCATTCCTTCCCCAAAAAAGCTTATGGAACATTCGGCGGCCAACTTACCACTGTGAATGGCCATTGCCATACCATTGCCGCAAAGAGGGTGTATCAGTCCCGCACTATCACCCAACATCAGCATATGGTTCTGTATTGGACTTTTTTTTTGAAACGAGATTTGCGCAATGCTCAAAGGCTTCTCAAATCTGGGGGAAGCCCTTTGGAGAAACCTTTTGAGAAATGGGTTTTTGGAAACCACATTTTCATTGAACGACTTGATGTCCTTTTCTCTTTTAAAACTGTTATAAGAGGTCAAATAGCAAAAATTGACCGCTCCATTCTCTGTTTTTGAAAGACCGCCATACCCTCCGGGAAAACCATGTAGTGCCACTGTGTCTGAAGGAAAGCCATCATGGTCATAATGGCACTTTACCCCCAACCATGGCGATTTTTTTTGGGTGAATTGTCTTTGCAACCTCATATCGAGATTGGAGCGTTTGCCATAGGCCCCCAATACTACCTTTGCCCGTAACCTCTTCTTTGATTGGGTGACCAAGGCAAAGCGGTCTCGTGCAAATGTGACGTCAACTACCGTATCGGCTACAAACTGAACCCCCTTCGCCATGGCCTTTTGTTGTAAAAACCCATCCAATGCGTATCTGCTGACACCCACACCCCCCAAAGGCAGTGGCACCTGAATTGTTTTTCCTTTCTGGGTACTCAACTGTAGGGTGTTGATGGCAACGGCACCCATATCGCCAAAATTTACATCTAAATGTTCGAGATACGGTCTGACTTCATTTGAAATATATTCACCGCAGACCTTGTGCCTTGGGTATTTGCCCTTTTCAATGACCAGCACCCCATAACCTGCCTTTTGAAGATGTAATGCAGCCGTAAGGCCTGCCAATCCTCCACCAATAATGACACTATCATAGCAATTCACAAATTGAAGATACTTCTTAAAAACAAAAATCCCCACCAAATTGGCAGGGATTTCCACTAAAAAATTCGAAAAACCTATCCTTTGGTGTTTTCATAGGCTTCTTCTTTCAACTCTTCGCTGGCCATAATGGCTATCTCGACCCTTCTGTTCTTGGCTTTTCCTTCAGCGGTATCGTTGGTGGCACGGGGCTGGGTCTCACCATACCACTTGGTCGTAAATCGGTTGCTACTGATACCTTGGGCAATGAGGTACTTCGAAACCGATTCTGCCCGTTGTTGCGAGAGGGCCATGTTGTAGGCGTCACTACCGGCACTATCGGTATGGCCTTCGACCAAAATATTCGATTTTGGGTATTCTTTAAAGATATCTGCCAGCTTGTTCAATGTAGCGGCCGATGTACCCTTGACATCTGATTTGTTGGTATCAAAATATACCCCTGCATCTTCATTGAAGGTGACATTGATTCCCTCGCCCACTCGCGTAACCTCGGCCCCGGGAATCTCTTCTTCAATACGCTCGGCCTGTCTGTCCATCCGGCTACCGATGTAACCTCCGGCAGCTCCTCCCACAACAGCGCCGATAATGGCCCCCAAAGCTGTGTTCCCCTTACCGACGTTATTGCCGATCACACCACCGATTACAGCGCCCCCTGCGGCGCCTATAGCTCCTCCTTTCTGTGCATTGTTTGCGTTTTTTACGGTATCACAACCCAACAACAGACTGAATGACAATACCAACAAGGTGCTTTTTTTAATCGTTTTTTTCATCTTTTATTTTTTTGCGAATTTATAGACTATCGTGACCAACTCTCCCTCTACAGAAACATTTGACTTTAAGGTCATGTATTGTTCGCTCAGATTTGTGATATTGAGACGGTACCCCTGGCCTCCTGAAATGTCCTTACGGTTTTCATCAATAAACTTAAACTGTAGTTGGCTGGTATAGTTTTGTGATGGTGCTACCACCGACCACCTAAAAAAACGGTCACCCCCCTGACAAAGGCTGCCATCAGCAATGGTATACCGACCGGTACTATTGTTGTCCCTAAAAAACCATTCACTTCCCTCAAAGCAGATATCCCGTACATCACCAAAAATAACCGATTGAAAGCTTCCTGTATTGTTTTCATAAGAAATGTCACTCAGTTCCCAAGTGCCACTAAACAGATTACGCTGTGTTCTTGCTGATTTTGAAACGGTGCACGAGCCAAGCACAAAAGAAATGGCTACAGTGAAAAAGACTATTTTTCCCATAATTTTTTTGGTTTATCTAACATACGTTCAAATATCTTAATTAAGATGTTTTGAAATCATAACAAATGCCAAATTTTCGATAAAAACCCTCTAGCTTGAAAACGTATCAATAGGCCAAAAGGTCACGCAATGCTTTTTCAAGTCTTGATTTGCCTAAAAAATTCACTTCCAATTCCTTTGAAAATGGGACAGGTGTTTCCAAGCTTCCCACCCTAATGACCGGCGCATCAAGATATTCAAAGCAATTTTCCATGACCAAGGCTGAAATATCACTGGCAATACCCCCGAACAGGGTGTCTTCTTGCAGAATCAACAGTTTTCCGGTTTTCTTTACAGAATTGTATATGGCCTCTGTATCTAGGGGTTGCAACGTACACAGATCGATCAATTCTGCATTGAATTCCTGATATTGGTCCAAAAGGTCCAAGGCCCAATGTACCCCTGCCCCATAGGTCACTATAGATACCGCTTCACCGTTTTTCAAGATAGTGGCTTTTCCAAAAGGCAATGTATAGTATGCCGTGGGCACTTCACCATACACACTACGGTAGAGCCCCTTGTGCTCAAAAAACAATATTGGGTTGGGGTCATTGATGGCAGTGGCCAGCAGCCCCTTGGCATCATAGGGAAAAGCAGGGTAAGCTACTTTTAGTCCGGGCGTCTTTGTAAACCAAGCCTCGTTGGTCTGTGAATGAAAAGGACCTGCCCCTACCCCGCCACCACAGGGCATACGGATGACCACGTCAGCTTTTTCGCCCCAGCGATAATGTGATTTTGCCAAATAGTTCACTACAGGATTGAATCCAGAACTCACAAAATCAGCAAACTGCATCTCGACCACCGCTTTCATCCCATTAATGGACAATCCCATGGCACAGGATACAATTGCCGACTCACATATCGGCGTATTCCTTACCCTACTTCGACCAAATGCTTTTGAAAACCCCTCGGTTATTTTAAAAACACCCCCATATTCGGCAATGTCCTGTCCTAAAATGAGGAGTTCATTGTACTTTTCCATTGACTGGCGCAGCCCTTCGGAAATGGCATCGACAAACCGTATTCTTTTAATTTCTTCATTCGCTTTAACCTCTTTATAAACAAATCTTTGATACACATCACCTAATTCTTTTGTTTGGCTAAAAGAACTGTGGTCTTCATTAAAAGCGTGCGTCAGGTTGGTATTGATTTCATCGGTGATGTCCAGTTTTATTTTTTTTACCGCTTTCTTGGTGAGCACCTGTTTTTGCAATAAAAAACCCTCATAGTTGGCAATCGGATCTTTCTTGGCCCATTTTTGCATCAATTTTTCCGGCACATATGTAGTGCCACTTGCTTCTTCGTGACCCCGCATCCGAAAGGTCTTAAATTCCAATAAAACAGGTCTGGGACGCTTTCGAATTGCCTTGCACAACGCATTTACCTTGGTGTAGACCTCCAAGATATTGTTCCCATCAATGACCCTACTCTCCATGCCATACCCTTTGGCCCGATCAGCAAGATGTTCACAGTTGTACTGCTCATTGGTCGGTGTCGAAAGACCGTACCCGTTGTTCTCGATACAGAACAGTACCGGAAGCTTCCATACCGATGCCACATTGAGGGCTTCGTGAAAATCACCCTCACTGGTTGCACCTTCGCCGGTAAAAACAGCAGTGACCCTTTTTTTACGTCGAAGCATATCGGCCAGGGCAATGCCGTCAGCGACCCCTAGTTGTGGACCCAAATGTGAGATCATACCCACAATCTTATGCTCTTGGCTGCCAAAATGAAAGCTGCGGTCCCGACCTTGGGTAAAGCCACTTGGCTTACCTTGCCATTGCGCAAAAAGACGGTATAGGGGAATGTTACGCGTTGTAAAAACCCCAAGATTTCTATGCATGGGCAACAGGTACTCCTCATCTTTCAAGGCACTGGCCACCCCTACCGAAATGGCCTCTTGCCCGATTCCACTGAACCATTTCGAAATCTTGCCCTGACGCAACAACACCAACATCTTTTCCTCGATCATACGTGGCTTCAACATGCTTTTGTAGAGGTCAATAAGAGTGTCATTGTCAATGGTACCGATATGAAAACGCATAGAAGAATGATTCAATAGGGGAGTAAAAGTAGTAAAAAAGCGGGGGTCGTGCTTATCAGTTGTACAGATCATAGTGATAGATTGCTTACCTTTGGTATGACTAAAAGAAACGCGACCATGAGTGCAATTCCAAGCGTGGACCTTAAAGAATTTTTATCAGGTGACCCCAACCAAAAGGCTAGGTTCATCAAAGCCATTGGAACTGCTTTTGAAGAGATTGGCTTTGTTGCCCTGAGCGGTCATTTTTTGTCTGATGACCTGGTCAAAAATCTCTATGGGGAAATCAAAAAGTTCTTTTCATTGCCCCAAGAGGTCAAGGACACGTATGAAATTGAGGGTATAGGTGGACAACGGGGCTACACTTCTTTCGGAAAAGAGCATGCCAAGGGAAGAACAGAGGGCGATTTAAAGGAATTTTGGCATTTTGGCCAATATGTGGTCGACAATCCCGAATTGGAAGCGGCATATCACGATAATGTCGAAGTCAAAGAACTGCCCGAGTTCAACACCATTGGCAAAGAAACCTATCAGATGCTCGAAAAGACCGCAAAATATGTCTTAAGGGCATTGGCCCTGCATTTAGGGCTCGACGAGTACTATTTTGACATGTGGATCAAAAATGGCAATTCCATTTTACGGCCCATTCACTACCCCCCTATAGTCAAGGAACCCAAAAATGCAGTACGTGCCGCGGCCCATGGGGATATCAACTTAATCACCTTGCTCATGGGCGCGCATGGCAAAGGGCTGCAGGTAAAGAACCACAAAGGGGAATGGGTCGATGCCATAGCACGACCCGATGAACTTATGATCAATGTCGGCGATATGCTTTCAAGATTGAGCAACAACAAGTTGAAGTCTACCATCCACCAAGTGGTGAACCCCCCAAAGGAGTTATGGAGTACTTCGCGGTATTCAATCCCCTTCTTTATGCACCCTGTAAGTGAAATGCCGCTAAATTGTTTGGAAAACTGCGTTGATGCTGAACACCCGAAAGCCTTTGAAGATATCACGGCAGGGGCTTATCTGCACCAACGGCTCATTGAATTGGGGCTGATCAAAGAATAAAACCATAATCGATGGATCTCACGGTCAATGCCACTGTGGTGGAAGGATATGGAGCTGCATCAGGAAAGAAAAACGATGCACGATACCCATCGGGCACCCTCGCGATGCAACTGCCATATTTTAAAGACAGGGGGCTTGACCTTTCAAAATTCCATCGCGGCACCCTCAACATTAGCATTGCTCCATACCGCTATGAAATTCGAACGCCAAAACATTACTTCCAAAAGGTGACATGGACCCCCCATATACCCTCAGAAAATTTTTATTTTTTTGATGCACAGGTCCATTTTCGAGAAGCGTCTTTTTATGGACTGATCTATATGCCCGATCCCAAGACCAAAACAGAACATGAACAAAGCCCGTCGACATTGGAACTGCTGCTACCAAAAATAGATGGTATTGCCTATGGCCATAAGGTACGGCTAGGCGTTGACACCAAACAAATCGAATTCAAAAAAAGTAATCCCTGACTTATGGATCTGCAAGAACAATTGAAAAACCTCTTTCCCGATCATATTCCAGAAGAAAACGGGACCCCAGAGCCCCAAAAGCCCACATACTGGCTTCAAGACGCCCCGATCAGTTGCAAATATGAAAAGCGAAAGGGCAAACCAGTGACCATCTTGGAAGGATATACCGGGGCTGCTGCTGATTTTAAGAAACTGACCAAAGATTTAAAGACCCTGCTCGGTGTCGGTGGAAGCTACAAAAACGAAACCATCATCATTCAAGGGGATTATCGCGATAAAATTATGGATTTCCTTAAAAAAAATGGGTTTTTGGTAAAAAGGGTCGGAGGCTAAAATCATTGCTCCAACTTGATTCAGACTACCTGTTTGATTTACTGTTAAATTTAAACCATTCCGCTTCAGGTTTATCAAAAATTATTTTTGTTTTTTTAGTTTAAACCTTACTTTTAGAGCCTCTAACCAACGAAAACTACATCCTGAAAATGAAATCACTGTTGCACATTACCAATGGGGATAGTTTTACAGAAAGGTTGCAATCACTACCACTTAAGGGCGATATCATTACTTGGAGGGAAATGTTGTGTGAAGGAAAGACCTTGAGCAACGTGGGGAGTGAATCTTTCTGGAAAACCCGTTTCGAGTTCCTTCATAAAAACTACAAAGTGTCCAAATCGTGGTTTGTAGAAAAAACCTTAAAAGAATACCGGTCATTGTGCAACCATAAGCAACAAGACCAGATTGTGCTCTGGTTCGAATACGACCTTTTTTGTCAAATCAACATGATTGCCGTACTGAGCTGGTTGAAGACACACCGAAGGCATGCTGAGATTTCACTGGTATGTAGCGGCAATGAAGATGATACGGACAGGTTGTATGCATTAAATGAACTCAGCGATGCACAATTGCTCAAGCTCTACCAAAATCGCACTGTGTTGACCCAAGACGACATTGAATATGCCGACTACGTGTGGCAGCTTTATTGCAGCGACAACCCTATTCGGCTTGAAAACCTTACCGACTACCAACATTTTCAGTTCGACTACCTTTCTGATGCCATAAAGGCGCATTTACAGCGTTTTCCAACTATCAAAAACGGATTGAACAGTGTCGAAAATAAAATATTGAACATTGCCATCGCAGAAAAACCGGACACAAAAACCGCACTTTTGGGTACCGTTTTGAAAAATCAAGGGGTCTATGGATTTGGTGACACCCAATACGAACGCGCCATTGCATCCATTAAGCCCTTGTTTTCATCCTTCAAACCCGTTCGGCTCTCCAGAAAAGGAAAAGAAGTGCTCGAGGGCAAGGCAAATTACTATGCTAACATTCGTGATAATGATGCCTATCTAGGGGGTGCCTTGAAGTATAACTTTCTGTACAATACTGCTGCCAATCGAATCTTAAAGCTCTAAAAACGGCCAAATGGCGATTGGCGACTCAGAGTTGATTCTCAACGCAGATGGCAGTATCTACCACCTCAAGTTATTGCCGGGTGACATTTCAGATACCATCATCACCGTAGGCGACCCCGACAGGGTGGGCCAAGTATCAAAATATTTTGATACCCTAACACTAAAAAAGGGAAAAAGAGAGTTTGTCACCCATTCCGGCACCCTAAAGGGAACCAAGCTTTCCGTGATTTCAACAGGAATTGGAACCGATAACATTGACATTGTTCTCAATGAGCTCGACGCCTTGGCCAACATCGATTTCAAGACAAGAACCAAGAAACCCCAAAAAATCACCCTAAATTTTATACGGATTGGTACATCAGGTGCCATTCAAGAAGATGTACCGGTAGATTCGTTCTTGATGAGCGAACTCGCCATAGGATTGGATGGACTTCTGCACTTTTACGATAGCCTTGCCATACAAAGAAGGCACATGCAACAGCATTTTCAAGAACATATGGGCTGGAAAGACGCAAACATAGCGCCTTATATCGTGGATTTTGACAGCGATTTGGCGAAAACCCTTATTTCAAATCGTATACGATTAGGGGTAACCATAACAAATTCAGGATTTTATGGTCCACAGGGGAGAACACTGCGTTTAACGCCCAGATTTCGTGATTTTAATGAGCTCTTGGCTTCTTATCACTTTGAAAACAGACATATTACCAATCTTGAAATGGAAACTGCGGGTATCTATGGCCTTTCTCGGTTGTTGGGTCACAAAGCGGTTTCGTTGAATGCCATTTTGGCCAACAGGGCAACCGGTACTTTTTCTGAAAACCCGCAGGCCACGGTTGATGAATTGATCCAATACACCCTACAAAAACTGACTTCATAGGGCAGGGCTTAACATTGTCTTTATATGCATTGGGTCCTGTTTTAATATTTTTGGGAAAATCGAAAAATGGAAACCAGACCACTCAACAATAGAGACAGTAATTGGCTCTATTTCAATGAAAGAGTATTGCTTGAGGCTGCCAATACAGCTACCCCCTTACTGGAACGCTTAACGTTTTTGGCGATTTTTTCCTCCAACCTGGATGAATTCTTCAAAGTGCGTATTTCACAGCTGCGGCAGTTGAAATCAGTAGACAAAAGTCTTAGAAAAAAACTCGTGCTAAAAGCCAATAAAAACCTGAAGTTCATTCTCAAAACGGTAGAAAGCCAACAAAAATACTTTGGCCAGGTGATTGGCGAGACCTTGAGCGCCCTGGAGCAGCACCAGATCTACCTAAGAAAGCCAAAACAGTTGAACGGTACCCAAAAGGCCTATCTATCTGAATTGTTCAAAGAAAACATCCAACAAGATTGTGGGATACTCCAAGAAAAAAAGCCTTCTTTTTTGAAAGATGGCCAATGCTACCTTGCCGTTCATTTTGACAATGATGATTTCGATTTGGTTGCAATACCCACTGAAAACCATGACCGATTTGTTAAATTACCAGGTGATGGCCATCAGTTCATCTTTTTGGACGATGTGTTAAAAACCAATTTGCACCTGCTGTTTCCAGATCAAGAGATCAAGGGCAGCTATGCCATAAAGATGTCCCGTGATGCTGAACTCTACTTAGAAGATGATTATAACGATACCGAATTGGTCGAGAGAATCTATGAATCATTGGGCAACCGAAAGTCGGGTCAGCCTACACGTTTGTTGTACGATATGAACATGCCCGCCCCACTTCAGGCCTCCATCAAAGAGCAGTTTCATTTGGGCGATGTAGATATGCTGTTGGGTGGCGAATACCATAACTTATCTGATTTTTTTGGTTTTCCCCAAGTAGATCCCGCACTGCTCTATGCACCAAAACCCCCATTGAAGCATCCAGTCCTATCCGCCACATCATCAATTTTTGATACCCTCTCAGAAAAAGACCAACTGGTACACTTTCCCTATCAAGAGTTTGATACGGTTGAAAATTTTATCCAATCCGCAGCATCTGATAGCAATGTGACCCGTTTAAAGATGACCCTATATCGAATTGCCAAGACCTCTGCATTGACCGATGCGATCTTGACCGCCTTGGAAAATGGCAAAGAAGTAGTGCTGTTTGTTGAAGCCAAAGCAAGGTTCGATGAAGAGAACAATATCATGTGGGGCCGTATTTTCAAGGAAAAGGGAGCCCGTGTGATCTTTAGTGTGCCCAATATTAAGGTACACTCGAAAGTCGCTTTGGTCGAGCGCAATGAAAATGGGGAGACCAAACGCTATGGATATATCGGAACCGGCAACTTCAATGCCAAAACCGCCAAAATCTATTGCGATCATGGGCTCTTGACCGCAAACCAGAACATCTTGAACGATCTTTCACAGGTGTTTCTGGTCTTGGAGCGAAAGTTGATCATACCAAGATTGAGACATTTGGTGGTGTCACCTTTTACGACACGACAGGTATTCTTAGAACTTATCGAAAATGAGATCACGAATGCCCGATTGGGCAAAAAAGCAAGGATTACCGCAAAAATGAACAGTTTAGAAGATTCTAAAATGATTTTTGCCCTCTATAAAGCCAGTGAAGCTGGCGTTGAAGTAAGACTACTGGTTCGTGGATTTTGTTGCTTGATAACCAGACAAGAAGAATTAAAAGAACATGAGAAACCGATTTTAGTGACCAGTATTGTGGACCGGTATCTTGAGCATGGTCGTATTTACCTTTTTGAGAATGGTGGTGAAGAAAAAATGTATATTGGTTCTGCCGATTGGATGACCAGAAACCTAGACAAGCGCATCGAAGTACTCGCCCCTATTCTTGATGCTTCGGTCTTTCAAGAGTTAAAGGATATTCTAGAGATCCAGTTGAATGATAATGTTAAAGCCAGGCTATTGGGTACCGAAGCCACCAACATCACTGTACCGAAAAGGGAAAACGACCCCCCTATTCGATCGCAATATGCCATCTATGACTATCTAAAGGCCAAACTTGATGGATAGCATCAATGTAATAGGAGTTCCCGAACACTTTAATTTACCTTGGCATCTTGCCATTGCAGATGGTGCATTCAGCAATAAGGGTATTGAGGTGAATTGGAGGGCTGTTCCTGAAGGCACCGGACGTATGTGCCAGATGTTGCAGAACAATGAAGCCGATATCGCCATAATTCTCACTGAGGGAATCGTCAAAAGCATCGCAGAAGGAAATCCATGCCGCATTGTCCAAGAATATGTGGCCTCTCCCCTTTTGTGGGGCATTCATGTCGCCCATGGCAGTAATTTCAAATCACTCAGTGATCTCTATGGTAAAAAAGCAGCAATCAGCAGATATGGCAGTGGAAGCCATTTAATGGCATTTGTAAATGCGCATCACCAGCAATGGAACCCAAAAGGGCTACAATTTGAAGTGGTACATACCCTTGAAGGGGGAATTCGTGCCTTGACAGAAGGCATCGCTGATTACTTTATGTGGGAGCGTTTTACCACCAAACCATGGGTAGATGCCGGTATCTTTAGACGATTGGACGACTGCCCGACCCCTTGGCCCTGTTTTGTAATCGCATGTACCCTGAAATACATCGAAACCAAGCCCCAGGTCTTGCACAACGTATTGCATACCATCAATTCGTATACCAGCACATTCAAGCAACGACCCAACATCAGCCACGAACTTGCTGACCGCTATCAGCAAAAATTGGAAGACGTCACCACTTGGTTGACCTTGACCCAATGGAGCCAAAAACAAATGGAATTATCCACTGCCGAGAAAGTACAGCATACGCTACGCCAATTGGAACTTATCGGCAAACACCTTCCAGTTGATGAATTACTTTACCAAAACATTTGAAAAAAACCTTACTTGACACCCAATAACGTATGGGGAAAATGACGATTCATCAATTTTTCAAATTGTTCATCTGACAAGGGCTTGGCCAAATATTCCTTGACCGAAGCAAATTTTGATGCCTTTTGCCTGACCTGATCGTCACTGTGAATGGTCAGCAGTGTCAAGAACACCTTGTCTTTTTGAGTGGCGGTAAACTCGCGTTCAAAGACCTCCAAAAAGTCCCACCCGTTCATTACTGGCATCTCGATATCTAAAATGACCAGGCACTTGCCAAACATGGGGTCATCTAAATGGGCACGAAGAAAATCCAGTGCCTCAGCACCATTTTCGGCGGTATTGACCTCCAATTCTGGAGCTAGGTTGTCCAAAAAAATTTTGTTCAAAAAGATGGTAGTTTCATCATCATCTACCATCAAAACAGATTGAATTTCTAAATGTCTCATAGGGGGATACAGTATTTTTTTATAACAAACGTAGTAATTTTCTTTATATTTTAAAAAAATTACCAAATAATAGCATCTTTTCCCATTTTTTTGAGCATTAGGTTAGCCTTGCTAAAATGTTGGTTGCCAAACCAAAGCCCCCTATTGGCACTTAAGGGTGAGGGATGCCCGGAAGTAAGCACGTGATGTTTTCCGGTATCGATCAATCTTGATTTTTTTTTGGCGAATCCTCCCCACAACAAAAAAACCAATCCAGCTTGTTTTTCAGAGAGCATTCGAATCACAGCGTCTGTAAATTGCTCCCATCCCCTATTTTGATGGCTTCCCGCTTGGTTTGCCCGTACGGTAAGGGTAGCATTCAGTAAAAGCACCCCCTGTCTTGCCCAGCGTTCCAAATTACCGCTCTTTGGGTAAGGTGCACCGGTATCGACCTTGATTTCCTTAAAGATATTGACCAACGAAGGCGGGTGCGGAATACCATCCCTTACCGAAAAACATAGCCCATTGGCCTGCTTGGGACCATGATAGGGGTCTTGCCCGATGATGACCACTTTGGTGTCTTGAAAAATACAATGGTCAAATGCAGCAAAGATTTCAGATCCCCTAGGGTAACAGGTCTGTGTCCGGTATTCATTTTTTACAAATCGGGCCAGCTCTTGAAAATAAGGTTGCTCAAATTCATATTGCAAATGCACTTTCCAAGTGGGTTCAATGGTTACATTCATAAATCAAGTTTTGAAAATATGTTCAAATCGGATCAATCAGACCAACTTTGACCTATATTTAGACTTTCGATGCCGTTAAAGCTAAAACATGCAGGTCGATTTTCGTATCATTTATCTGAAAAAACGTTTTCCGTTACGGATCAGTCGTGGTGTACGTGATGGACAGTACAACCTATTCGTTTCGATTTCGGACCAAGGCCATACGGGTTGGGGCGAAACCTCTCCCGGCGAAACCGAAGGGACAGCTACGGCAGAAGCGGCCCAAAGCCAGTTAGAAGGCTTTTTAAGATCCGTTACCATAAAACAGTCCATCCATAAGGTCTATGATACTGCCCTCAAGCACAAGGTGGCCCCCTGTGCCCTGGCCGCACTTGATATGGCCCTTTGGGATCTAAAGGCCAAAAAGGCCCAAATGCCATTATACCAGCTTTTGGGGGTTTCAAAGCCCCAACACCCTACTTCTATCACCTTGGGCATCATGGCCCCTGAAGAAGCTAGGCAACGGCTGCCCCTATTGCTCAAAGAACAGCATATCAACACACTCAAGGTAAAACTGGGCAGCAACGAAGGTATTGAGGCCGATAAGGCCATGTACCATGAAGTACTGCACTACCATAAAAAGCACCCTATTTCCATAAGGGTCGATGCCAATGGTGGGTGGAACGTGACAGAAGCCAAGCACATGATGCAATGGCTGTCTGAGCACAACTGTGCATATGTGGAACAACCATTAAAAGAAGGTGAAGAACACTATTTACCAGAACTGTTTAAAAACCGCCCCCTACCTATTTTTGTTGATGAATCGTGCCGTTTTGCAACCGATATCCCAAAATGGGCAGATGCCGTTGATGGGGTCAACCTGAAACTGATGAAGTGCGGCGGTATTACCGGGGCATTGCGTATCATCGCTACGGCCCAGGCACACCAACTAAAAACAATGATTGGCTGCATGGGCGAAACCTCAATATCGATTGCCGCGGGAGCAGCTGTTTCTGGTGCGCTGCACCATATTGACCTTGATTCACATTTGAACCTTGATCCCGATCCCTGTGAAGGGGCACCCTTAGTGAACGGCATCACTATGCCATTGGACATTCCTGGGCATGGGGGAGCATTCAAATCAGCGACCTAAATGTTTGAACCCCACCAAAACATATGCATATATATGGAAGGCGCCCTGGACAACGACTCCGGTAAAATGGGGTTTGGACTGATGCGCTTCTCGAAGCACCCCATTGTGTGTGTGATTGACAGTCATTATACAGGCAAATCAGTACAAGAAGCGGTAGGTTTGCCCTATTCCATTCCCGTAGTGGCCAATGTGGACGCGGCCATTGCCCTGCAGGCAGAAATCATGGTACTTGGCATCGCTCCTAGCGGTGGTCGTTTTCCCGAAGCTTGGGATACGCCGATTTCGCATGCCCTTCGCAACGGACTTTCCTTGATCAACGGATTGCACGATGACCTGAACGCCCGTTTCGGACACTTGTTAAAAAGAAATACCATTTGGGATGTTCGCAAACCCGGGCATTCCTATCCCATCGCTACAGGAAAAGCGGCCAAACTTCAAAACAAACGGGTATTGATGATCGGTACCGATATGGCCGCCGGTAAAATGACAGCGGGACTGGAACTGTATGCCGCGCTTTTAAACAATGGTATCAACACAGGTTTTGTGCCCACCGGACAGATTGGGATTACCTTAATGGGCAATGGTATTCCATTAGATGCCATAAAGGTTGATCAGGCTGCTGGTGCCGTCGAACAAGCGGTTGTAGAACAGGCCGACAAAGCTGTGGTCATTATCGAGGGACAAGGCTCCTTGGCGCATCCAGGGAGCACAGCCACCCTGCCCTTGATTCGTGGGTCGCAGGCCACCCACTTTATTTTATGCCATAAGGCGGCCCATACCCATTTGCGCTATCCCGTTTCGCATGTGCCCATTCCACCCCTTGATGAATTTATTGCGCTGAACGAGGCCGTGGCCAAAGTCTGTGGTTCCCAGGCAGGGGCCAAAACTATTGGCATTGCCTTGAACACTGTTGGTTTGGATGGGTCTACCGCACAAAAAAAAATTAAGGAAGTCGAAAAATTGACGGGGTTGCCAACAACCGATGTGGTACGGTTTGGCGTGGAAAAATTAAGCCATGCGGTGGTAAGAGGTCAAAACTAATGCTATTGCCAGGGCATCGCAAGGCAGTTTGCAACTGGGTAGTCCCAACAAAAAGGTATTGCGAACCTATTTGGAAAACCAGGTTTTCACAATCACCTACCTTCGATAGGCACATATCGAAATGACAGTTGTTAAAAATTCTTTCAGAAAGTGCCGTGGAAACCATGGAATGCTATTTTTTTCTCCGAACTTCGTTCACCTTGGGGTGAAGGCTTGATGTACTGGCAGACTTCGCCAATTTAGAAGAATTTAGACCCATAGAAGCACATACCTCAATAAATGGACCATTAAGGAAACCTTTTTATCCCTTTCCGCAAACCCCTATCTTTGCTCCGCTGGAAAAAGATATGCAACAGATACACCCCAAGACACTAGAAGACTTAGAATTTCCCGCGGTTTTAAAACAGCTTGCGGCCCGTTGCCGTACGGTACTGGGCAAAGACGCTGCTTTACAGATCGCTCCCTATGGCACCATTGAAGATCTACAGCTAAGCCTAGGCCATACTTCAGAATATTTGGCCTCATTTGCTAACGAGAACCATATTCCCAACCACGGTTTTGACAGTATCGACGGCGAATTGAAATTATTGCATATCGAAAACACGATGTTAGAGGTTTCTGGCTTTCGCAGAATGGGTAATCTGTGCAAAACGGTCTTCGAGCACCAAAGATTTTTCAAAAAATTCAGGGAATATTACCCCTTGCTCCATACCACTGCCGAAAAATTGGAGGCAAACACAGCGATTCCTAAGGAAATCGATGCCGTCATCGATCGTTTTGGTGAAATTCGGGATTCCGCTTCCATGGCACTACGTCACATTCGCCAACAGATCAATGACGTACGCGGTAAGATCAACCAAAGCTTTGGAACAGCCCTGACCCGCTACCAATCCGCAGATTTTTTAGATGACATCCGAGAATCGGTAGTTGAAAACCGGCGTGTGCTCGCGGTAAAGGCCATGTACCGTAGAAAGGTAAAGGGTACAGTGATGGGCAGTTCCAAAACGGGAAGCATTGTGTACATTGTACCTGAAGTGACGCTGGCCTATACCCGTGAACTCAGCAATTTAGAACTGGACGAGAAAGAAGAGATCCAACGGATCTTAAAGGCACTTACCGACTTCATCCGTCCGTACCATGCCTTACTGACGGCCTATCAAAAATTTCTCGTCCACATCGATATTACTGCAGCAAAGGCCAAATATGCCGTGGAGATGAATGCCGTCTTACCTGAAATCAACACAGACAACACGCTTTTCTTAAAAGATGCTTATCACCCCCTACTTTACCTGAGCAATAGCTTGACCAAAAAAAAGACCTGGCCGCAGACCATTCAATTACACCCAGAAAATCGGATCATCGTGATTTCAGGACCCAATGCCGGGGGCAAGAGCATCACGCTAAAGACCATCGGACTGTTACAGGTGATGCTACAGAGTGGTCTATTGGTGCCCGTACACGAGCGTAGTACCATGTGCCTTTTCGACCGCATTCTCACCGATATTGGCGATAACCAATCCATCGAGAACCATTTGAGCACGTATAGCTATCGCCTTAAGAACATGAACCATTTCTTAAAAAAATGCAACGATGCAACGCTGTTTTTGATCGATGAATTTGGTACCGGTTCAGACCCTGAATTGGGTGGGGCATTGGCCGAAGCCTTTTTGGAAGTATTTTATGAACGTAAGGCCTATGGGGTCATTACCACCCACTACGCCAACCTCAAGGCCCTGGCCGACGAACTGCCACATGCCACCAATGCCAATATGCGGTTCAATGCCAAAACCTTGGAGCCTACCTTTCAACTGTTGTTGGGCGAAGCAGGCAGTTCGTTCACCTTTGAGGTGGCCCAAAAAAACGGAATTCCCTATTCGTTGATCAATAAGGCCAAGAAAAAAATCGAACGGGGCAAAGTACGTTTTGATGCTACGATTGCCAAGCTGCAAAAAGAACGGAATAAAATGGCGGAAACGGGCACCCGTTTGCAGCAAGAAGAAGGTAAGGCCCGGGAAGAAGCGGCCCGATTGGAAAAATTGAACACCAAAATAAAGACGAAGCTCGAAAACTACCAAGAGCTGTACGACCACAACCAGCGAATGATCCAGTTGGGCGACAAAGTGAACACAGCCGCCGAAAAATACTTTTTAGACCAAAAGAAACGCCCTTTGATCTCAGAACTGCTCCGTATTGTGGAAACTGAGAACAGTAAACGAAAAAAGACCTCGGCAAAACAGGCCAAGGCCAAACAGGTACAGAAAAAACAGGTCGCACAAGAACTGGAACAAAAAATAGTCAAGGTACGTGCCGTAAAGAAAGCCGAAAAGAAAAAAGCGCTTCAAGCAGAAAAAAACAGCCCTAGGCCCGTATTTAAAGTTGGTGACCGTGTTCGCCTGTTTGATGGAAAGGCGGTGGGCAGCATCGACACCCTGGAAAAAGGCAAGGCCGTGGTCAATTACGGCATGTTCACCACCAATGTCAGTGTGGACCAGTTAGAGTTGGTAGAAGCGAAAACAAAATGACCCGAATGTCATAGCGATGGGAAATATAGATTTTACCCACAATCCATCTATCGGTTCGAAATGACCGAAGGCTAGTTTTTCATTAACTGCTGTCGTATCTTTGTGAAAAATTTCATTTGACCTTTTGATATAAGTACCGGTGACCATTGGAACGATTGGGAAATCTAGGTTTCTTCCCCTTCGTGCAGGGCCAGAAATGACTTTACAGAACAAAATGATAGAAGCAACTAAAAAAATAATCTTGTTCGATGGGGTTTGCAACCTGTGCAATGGTGCCATCCAGTTCATCATCAAGCACGATAAAAAAGATATGTTCCGCTATGCTGCGCTGCAAAGCGAAATAGGGGAACAACTTGTCAAAGAACGTGGTATCGATACCACTAAGGTTGATTCCATTATCTTGATAGTGCCCGGTCAGGCCTACTATGTCAAATCTGATGCGGCCTTAAAAATAGGAAAAGGGTTTGGTGGGTTATGGAAAGGCTTGACCCTTTTGGAATGGATACCCAGAACTTTTCGCAACTGGATTTATGATATTGTGGCCCGAAACCGGTACCGATGGTTTGGGCGCAAAGATGCCTGTATGATACCAACACCCGAATTACAGGCAAAGTTTTTGGGTTGACTATCTCAGGTTGTTCACTATAAAGTCCAAGGTAGGGTTGGTATTCAACTTCTGCTCAAAAGATCGGTTCCGATGTGCAATGGGCTGGGCCAGTCCCAACTTTTTAAGGTATATGATGTTAGGCTCATCGGCCAACGCCACTTTGCCCGACAGTAATATATCCATTGACTCTTCACGCTGGTAGCGCTTATAGATCTTACGCAGTCCACTCAAGTACAACCGATCTTTGGTAAAACCACCCCCACGATGGGCGCGCAAGGTAATTGTAAAGGCTTCTTCCCTGTTCAGTTTGTATTTGTTGTGAATCAGGTCAAAGGTATCGGCAAAACCATATCCTTTGATCAAGCTATCCGCTGCCAACACCCGATACGCCAGTTCTTTAAGTCGTTTTAGGGTCAATGCCCCGCCCATATACTCACTGAAAACAGCCAGACCTTCTTGGGTTTCCACATTTTCGGGCAATCCGTTGCTAAAAATCTTTAAGGGCTGCTGTAACCCATTGAAGGTAGTTACCAGATGGATACCGATTTCATGATTGGCCAAGGTCAACAATTGGTTTTTGCTGAATTTGATGTTCTTTTTGACCAATAAGGTCCGTGTACTGTTGCTGACCATGGCCTCAGCCGCAATATTGGTCGAAAAACGGATCTGTAATGGAAAGTCATAGCGCTGTGCAAAGGCGATAAAATAATCACGTGCATCTATCGGACTGAGCACTTTATCCATATCACTGCCCATGGGCTCATCTGGATAGTGTAAAATAAACTGGGCATTTTGAACGTCCTTTTCTGTTGGGGTGCCATAGACACTAAGGGAATTGTAATAAAATTGCCTGCCCTTTCCAATGGTCTCAATGCACTGGATCATGTTCGAATAAAAGTTGATGACATCTTTGTACATCTTACGAATGGTGTCATCTTCGATCCGTTCCAAACGTTGTGCAAAGAACAAGCGTTGCAGTTTGAACGGATTGAACTTTACCTTGGGATACTTGAACTCTGGGTCTACACCATATTTAGATGCGAAAAAGCGTTGCTTTTCCTTCTCAATGTTCAACGGGTTGACATAGGTCAGTAGTTCGATCCGTTTTACCAAACGATCCAAATTGGCATCAATCTCGAACAAATCAGGGTAAACCTGCTTTAAATCCAGCGTTTTATCTTCAATCATGTAAAGTGCCGTTCAAATTCCTTGACCTGCAAAGGTACCAAATTACGCAATTGGTCTTCAACCGAGGCGACCACTTCTGGATAAACGGTACCGTCTGCCTCATCACAATAGACCTTGGCAATTTCTGTGGCCAATACCAAGGTATGGTCAAAATTTTGGGTAATGTATTTTAAAAAATAGCCATTGCCCTGAAAGGTGTCATTGATCTTTGCGGTAGAACGAATGCCATGGGGCAATACCATGGCTGCCAATTTTTCACGCCACATGTCAACTATTTTTCCAAAACGCCCGTTATCGATATTGGCCGTGCCCAAGTTCCACGTAGGCACTTCCCTATGCCACCGTTTCCAGTTATAACTGTGCATATCAAAGACCATAACTTGTTTATGGATCGATTCGAGCTTTTGCAACAAGGCATGGACCACCCGGTAAAATGCTTCATGCTTTGCAAGGCTCTTTCTTTTTTCACCATCGGGCAATGGGGCTTTCCATAAGGTTTTGCCCCAAGCATCCACATAGATGGCCGTATCTGGGTCACGGTTCAAATCATATTCAAAGCGACTGTCGAGTCCGGCAATGACGATGGCATGTGAACGTACCATCTGTTTTGTACAGGGATCCTCTTCATACCAACGTTCATATTCGGTGTGCAGGCAATATGGCCATAACGATTTTCGAAATTGGTGGCCATCATGTACTGCCGCACATACATAGGGCACATAGGCCGCTATCTTCAGGGTAAAGGAGTAGTCTTCAGAAACAGCCTCAAAAACTGCTCCCTTGTTGATGTTTGCTACAATAGCATCAATGCTGAGCCTATGCATTTTCCACCTCGTTGCGTAATCTTGAACGTCTATCGAAGGCCTGGAGTTTATCCACGACCTTACTTTCGATAAAATCAATGACCTTACACTGTAACTTTGTCTTATAGACCTTGTTCATATAGGTAATTCCCCCGGGTGACATTACATTGACCTCTACCAATTTACCACCGATGACATCAATACCCACAAAGTACAGGCCATCTTTGACCAATTTTGGTCCTATTTGCTTGCACAATGCCTTTTCTTGCTTGCTCAGTGTATGTTTTGCCACCGAACCACCAGCAGAGACATTGGAACGATGATCATCACTGCCAGGTACCCGGCGCATGGCCCCTATGGGTTCTCCGTTGAGTAGTAAAATACGGATATCACCTTGATCGGCACCTTCAATATATTCTTGAAGTATCACATAGTTTGATGTTCCATCTGAGTTGGTTACATAAAAGTCAAGCAGTGATTTGATATTTGACATCGCCGATTTTTCAATCAAGATGACACCCGAGCCCCCAAAGCCGTTCAAAGGCTTCAGTATCATTTTCTCAGCAGATGATTCCTTGATCTGTTTGACCAAATAATTCTTGTTTTTCGATACATGGGTCACAGGAATAATATTACTGTGCGAATCGCCAAATGCAGCCGTATACAATTTGTTGTTCGCTTCACGCAGGCCTTGTATCGAATTGACAATGAACACGTCGTCCTTAACGGAATCCAGAAAATTGAGCATGAGGGGATCAAGCGGTGGGTTGGCGCGCATAAAAATAACATCGAAACCTGCCAAGGGCAGCATTTCTTCGCGGACCGACGCCTGTTTGTAAAAGGTCTTTAGGTTGCTCGATACCTTTTCCATACGGTTGATGACCGTACAAAAGGCATTGGTGACACTGTTTCGTATGGTCAGGTTGGCCGGAGTACAAATGGCAACGCCGTGCCTTCGTTTGACACATTCATGTATCAATGCCAAACTGGTATCGTTCTCGGGTTCGATCTCTTCCCAGGGATACATTAAAAAGCAGATGTTCATGGTGCACTTTTTTAGTGTTATTTTACTTCTTCCAAATGGTCGTCCCATTCCTTGATACGGGGTTCGCCCAATTTACCTACAGATTTGGCCACCACCATGGAAACAGTGGCATCCCCGGTGATATTGACCACTGTTCGGCACATGTCAAGTGGCCGGTCCACTGCAAATATCAGTGCCAGGCCAATGGCCAATTTATCTGCCGGAAATCCGATGGATTCCAAAACGATCACCAACATCACCATGCCCGCTCCGGGAACGGCAGCAGAGCCGATGGATGCCAACAGTGCGGTCAACACAATGGTCAACTGATCCCCAAAGGTGAGGTCAAACCCCAAGGCCTGGGCGATAAAGACAGCTGCAACGCCTTGGTAAAGACTGGTACCGTCCATGTTGATGGTAGCCCCGACCGGCAATACAAAACTGGACACTTCCTTATCCACCCCAATATGTTCTTCGACCCGTTCCATGGTCACGGGCAGGGTTGCTGCACTTGAACTGGTCGAAAAGGCCAGCAGTTGTGCCGGACTGATTTCCTTGAGAAACCAAAAGGGGTTTTTCTTGGTAAAAGCAGCGACGACCAACGTATAGAATACAATCATCAAAAAGAGGCCTCCGACCACAACACCAGCATATTTTAAAAGGGCCAACAACAGATCTGGGTCGCTTGAAGAGACCACCACCCCGGCCAATAGGGCAAATACGGCATAAGGCGCGGTCAACATGATCAAATCGACCATTTTAAGTACCACATCATTCAAGGCATCAAAGAAATCCTTCAAAGGTTTCGCCCGTTCCTCACCGATCAAAAGCATTGAAATGGCCAAAAAAATCGTAAAAAAGATGACCTGCAACATCAAGCTGTTGTTGCTCATGGCGGCCAAGGCATTATCGGGGACCATATCGATCAAAAACTGTAGCGGGCCGCTGTCTTTCTGTCTTGTAGCTTCAGCTATCTTAGAGGTGACCCCACTATCACCCGCATACGTCTCTGTCAGTTTGGCCACCGTCCCATCTGATATGCCATGGCCCGGTCGCAGTGCGTTCACCAACAACAAGCCTATCGTAATGGCCACCACCGTGGTCACGATATAGATGCCAATGGTACGCAGCCCGATGTTCCGAAACTTTGAAATATCCTTCAAGTCTGAGACCCCCTTTACCAAAGAAGCAATGATTAAGGGTATGGCAATCAATTTTAAAAGCCGTACAAAGATAGTGCCCAAGGGTTGGATCCAATCAGCTACAAAACCTTTTCCCCATGCCACTTGCACCATTACAAAACCAAACAAAATGCCCAACAGCATACCTAGAAGAATTTGCCAATGCAGTTCAAGTTTTCGCATACCCTAAATTTAGGATAGTAAGATAGTATTTTGAAAGGAAATGCCCTAGAGGGATACTAATTTATTGGTACGGGCCAACAAGGTATGGTCTGCCAAGACCAGTGCGGTCATGGCCTCTACGATAGGTACCGCCCTGGGCACCACACAGGGATCGTGCCTGCCCTTGCCCTGGGCCGTCACTTTATTGCCCGCTTTGTCTATGGTCTCATATGCCTGAAGCACCGTGGCAACCGGTTTGAACGCCACATTAAAATAAATGTCCATTCCATTGCTGATACCACCTTGTACCCCACCACTTCTATTGGTCTGGGTGGTACCATCTTCATTGAACTGGTCGTTGTGGGCACTGCCCTTCATGCGCACCCCGGCAAAACCGCTGCCATATTCAAATCCCTTTACGGCATTGATCGATAGCATTGCCTTGCCCAAATCAGCGTGCAGCTTATCAAAAACAGGTTCCCCAAGGCCAATGGGCACATTGTTGACAACACAACTGATCACTCCACCGATGGTATCGCCCTCTTTTTTGATCGCTTTGATATATGTTTCCATCTGCTGTGCCATTGCAGCATCTGGGCAACGTACTGGATTGGATTCAATTTGGGTGAAATCCAATTCCCCATATGCCTTGTCCAGTTTGAGTGTACCAACTTGGGACACATAGGCATGAATCGATACGGGACCCAAAAATTGCTTGGCAATGGCACCTGCCACTACCCTGCTGGCTGTCTCACGTGCCGAACTGCGCCCCCCGCCCCGATAATCGCGAAAGCCATATTTTTGGTCGTATACATAATCTGCATGGGACGGACGGTACGAATCCTTGATATGCGAATAATCCCTTGATTTTTGATTGGTATTGTGAATGGCAAAACCAATGGGTGTGCCCGTAGTCTTGCCCTCAAAGATCCCGGAATAAAATGCCACGGTATCCGGTTCCTTACGCTGGGTGACAATTGTCGATTGCCCAGGTCTTCTTCGATCCAGTTCTAGTTGAACGCTCTCCAAATCTACCTCAATGCCTGCCGGACAGCCATCAATGATACCCCCGATTGCCCTACCGTGCGATTCCCCAAAAGTGGTCAGCCTAAAAAGTCGTCCAAAAGTGTTTCCAGCCATGTTGTCTGTAAAAGCAGCAAAGGTAAATCTTAAAAACTGTATATAAAAACCGGGGCATGCTTAATCATTAGGTAAACCTGTTCTCTTTTTATTGATGTTTACTTAACAATTCGGTCATGAATAATTGACTTCAATTTGATTCGCAGTTTATTCTTACAACGTTAATTTGTAACCAAATCTATGTTGTATTGAAAAAAAGGAAGATTGAGCTGGCAGTAATCTCAGACGTACACTTGGGCACCTATGGCTGCCATGCGGATGAGCTTATTGCCTACCTGAACAGTATTCAACCTAAAAAACTGATACTCAACGGAGACATCATTGACATCTGGCAATTTAGCAAGCGGTATTTTCCTGCATCACACCTAAAGGTATTGAAGAAACTGATCGGTATGGCCTCAAAAGGTACCGAGGTGCACTACATAACGGGCAACCACGATGAAATGCTGCGAAAGTTTACCGACGCGTCAATGGGCAATTTCAGCATTGCGAACAAACTGGTACTCAACTTGGATGGAAAAAAGGCATGGATATTCCATGGCGATGTCTTTGATGTATCGATACAGAATGCAAAATGGTTGGCAAAACTGGGGGGATATGGCTACGACGTTCTGATCTTGATCAACAGTTTCATCAATTGGTGCCTGGTCAAAATGGGCAGGGAAAAATACTCGTTGTCGAAACAGATAAAGAACAGTGTCAAAAGTGCGGTGAAGTACATCAGCAATTTTGAAAAGACCGCGGCTGAACTTGCCATCGAAAATGATTATGACTATGTCATCTGTGGTCACATACACCAGCCCAAAAAGGAACTATACGAAAACCGAAACGGTAAATGCATTTACCTGAACTCTGGGGATTGGGTAGAAAACCTGACCGCTTTGGAATATTCGTTCAAACGATGGCGCGTGTACCACTACAGCCATGACAAGTTATCCCCTTTCTTTGTGGATGAAGACCTGAAAGAGATGGATATGAATGAACTGATTGCCTCGATAACCGACAAAGAGGAAGTCCCGGAAAAAAGCTTCGAAGAAGAGGAAAACCAGCCCCCAGGTGGCGTCGACAAAGACAATAAATCATTGGACAAGCAAAGCCTGTCGCAAGATGGAGACGGGGTGTAGTGCCTTTTTGCCCGTTCCGTCCATAATTTGGTGCCGACAACTGGTGCCATTGGCAGAAATCACTACGGTATCGTCGCATTTACGTACAGCGGAAAACAGTTTCAACCCGCCTATCTGCATGCTGACCCCATAGTGTTCTCTCTCGTATCCGAAAGAGCCAGCCATACCACAACAACCTGAACTGATGATCGATACCTTATAATTTTTGGGAAGGTTCAAGACATCAAAGGTCACTTTTTGGTTCGACAGGGCTTTTTGATGGCAGTGGCCATGTATTTTGACCGTCTTAGGGTTTTCGGTAAACCTTTCTGAAGAAATGCGTCGGTGCTGAATCTCATTGGCCAGGAATTCTTCGATCAAAAAACTGTGCTGTGCTATCAGGTCGGCCAGATGCGTTTTACTGGCCAACCGTTTGTACTCATCCCTGAACGATAGTACGGCAGAGGGTTCAAGCCCCACAATGGGAACTTGTCCGCCCAATAGGGGTGCCAACCGCGATAGGTTGCGGTCCACACATTTTTTCGCTTGTTTCAAAAACCCTTTCGACAAAAACGTTCTTCCACTCTCTCCATAAAACAGGGTGACCCCATAGCCCAACGCTTTGAGCAGGTAAATGGCATCTTTACCGATATCGACATCGAGATACCTTGTAAACTCATCAATGTACAATATTACTTTTTTATCCGTAGCTGTAGCTTGATTTTCAAAGCTTTGCAAGTACTTGTTGAAATCAAAGCGATACACTTTCGGTATACTGCGCTCTGGCGCAACACCGGCTGCTTTCTTCAAGAGGTTGCCCAAGGGCTTTGTCGCATAGGCCCAATTGGTCAATGCCGGTATTTTGCTGCCCATGGCATTGATAAAGGTATTGTAGGCAAACAGTCTGCTACGCCATGAGTACCCATTGGCCTCTTGGTACTGAAACTGAAATTCTGATTTTAAGGTAGCCACATCCACATTGCTCGGGCACTCGCTGGAACAGGCCTTGCAACTCAGGCATAAGTCGAACACCGCTTTCAGTTCTACATGGTCAAAACGGTTTTTCTTGTCAGAATGCGTCAAGAACTCACGCAGGGCGTTCGCCCTGGCCCTTGTGGTATCTTTTTCATTTCGGGTGGCATGGTAACTGGGGCACATGGCCCCCGGAGCATGTTCGGTCTTTCGACAGTCCCCACTGCCATTGCACTTTTCAGTGGCCCTAAGAATACCTTCACTATCGGCAAACCCGAACTGGGTCGGTATCACAGGTTCGGTACGCCCCACGTTGTAACGCAAGGATTCATCCATAGGAAAAGAATCGACAATCTTTCCTGGATTAAAGATCTGATGGGGGTCAAAACAGTGCTTTAGCCGTTTTAACAGTCCGTAATTTGATTCCCCTATCATCAGGGGAATGAACTCGGCCCTGACAATACCATCGCCGTGCTCGCCACTAAAGCTGCCCTTGTAGCTTTTGGTCAATTTGGCCACATCGGTCGTTATCGATCGAAAGAGGGCCACATCATCGCTGTTCTTGAGATTGAGTATGGGCCGCAAATGCAGCTCCCCCGCCCCGGCATGGGCATAATAAACAGCTTCTTGGCCATAGTTTGCCATGATTTTCGAGAAATCAAGTATAAAGTCCTTTAGGTCACCCAAGGCTACCGCGGTATCCTCAATACAGGCCACGGCCTTGCGGTCCCCTACCATATTGCCCAATAGCCCCAGCCCGGCTTTGCGAAGCGCTATGGCCTTTGCAATGTCAGCTCCCCGTAAAACAGGGTTCGCATAACTTTTGCCAGAAGTGGTGATGGTATGCAACAGCGCATCGATCTGCGCCTGTAACCCTTCTTCGCTATGGGCCTTGACCTCGAGCATTAACAGACCCGCGGGATCTCCTTCGACAAAAAAACGATTGGCACGTTGTTGCCGGTTGTTCTTCGTACAGTCCAATATGACCCTGTCCATCATTTCACAGAGATGCAGGCTATGTGACATTACGGGTTCGACATCCGCCAAACAGTCCTCCAAGGTATGGTAATGGGTGGCCACCATGGCAGAAAGTGGGGGTGGCAAGTCATCGAGCTGTAATGTAATCTCGGTCGTGAATGCCAAGGTACCTTCACTCCCGGTCAACAATTTACAGAGGTTGAACGCTTCGTGCACAGTACCAAAAAGTTCATTGTGCAACAGTTCGTCAACCGCATAGCCCGTATTTCTGCGATGGATCCCCGATTTCGGAAATTGCTTGATGATCTCTGTTCGGGTCTTGACATCAGACAACGCTTCGTACAAAAAATGATAGATCTTTCCCTCTAGGGAATCTGTTTGTCTTTTGGCGTGGTAGGTATCGCCGTCGATTGCCGAAAAAGTGGCCTCACTGCCATCTGATAAGACCGTCTTCAGGGCCACTACCTTATCACGGGTCACCCCATATTGGATCGAGGTCGTGCCAGAGGAGTTGTTGCCCACCATTCCCCCGATCATACAACGGTTTGAGGTAGAGGTATTTGGCCCAAAAAAAAGACCATATGGTTTTAAATACCGATTGAGCTCATCCCTAATGACCCCAGGTTGTACGACAACCTGTTTCTTTTCTTCGTTTAAATGCAAGATCTTTGTAAAATGCCTCGACACATCGACTATGATACCATCACCGACACATTGACCGGCCAACGAGGTACCTGCCGTTCGTGGCAGCAGACCGATATTGTATTCCGTGGCAAAATGGACCAATCTCTGAATGTCGCGAACCGTTTTTGGGTAGGCCACGGCCGTAGGTACTTTTCGGTAGACCGAGGCGTCGGTAGCATAGAGGCTTTTTGAGAGCAAATCGCAATGTAGCGTACCTTCAAGTGCGCTCGCCAATGTGTTCAAGTCAGAATTTTGCAATCTGGAACAATTTTTGGGTACCAAATTAAGTTTTATACCGAGATAGTACACCAAAGCTATCCCTAATTTTCAACTAAAAGAGAAACTTATGAGGATTACTTCATTATTTACAGTTCTTGTTTTGTTTGCAACAACTGTAATACAGGCCCAAAACATTTCAGAACATGCCCTTGGCCTGCGTTTGGGCGACAGCGACGGATTTGGTGCTGAAATCTCGTACCAAAAGTCCATCGGGCGCTACAACCGCGCCGAGTTTAACCTAGGCTGGCGCGACAGTCGCGATTACGATGCCTTTAAAATATCGGGGCTCTACCAGTGGGTCCACCCCCTAGATGGCAACTTTAACTGGTATTATGGCGTTGGTGGGGGCCTGGGCGACGTCGATTTTGATGGTAGTGCCGGGGCCGATGACGATGACGATGGCCTGTTTGTCTTTGCGGCCGGTGACATCGGGGTAGAATATAACTTTGACATTCCCCTCTTGCTATCGCTTGATTTTAGGCCTGAGGTCGGTATTCTGGGCTATGACGGTTTTTCAGATAGTTTTGATTTTGATATTGCCTTGGGCATTCGGTACCAATTTTAGCACCTCTTTGAGGGGGCAAACACCAAGAATACTTGCATTCATGGTTTTTTTTATGCCCTGAGTTGCCATACCTTTGTCTTGTTACAAAAAACATACCATGCTACGAAAAATTGCAGTATTGCCCCTTTTGGTCATTGCCGCCTGTACCTCGACCCCTGAGGGTTTTGTGGTCGAAGGCCAACTTAAGGGCGAGATTGAGAATGGCACCTCCATTTTCTTGAAGAGCACCGATTCACTGAACCAACTGGTGGATATCGATTCAACGAGCCTAACCGAGGGGGGGTTCACCTTTGAGGGCAACCAGGCCGTACCGAAACTACATTACCTTTTTGTGGACGGATTACGGGGCAATGTGCCCGTCATCATTGAAAACGGCCGTATTGGGGTCAAGTTCCAAAAAGACAGCCTCAATTTTGCTGAACTCAAGGGTACGGTGCAGAACGAGCTTTTTATGGAATTTTTGACCGAATCAAGAAGGTTGAAAGGCATGGTGCAGACCATGCAAGTTGATATGCGAAATGCCTCTAGGGCAAAAGATACGGCCACAATGAACGCACTACGTGATGAGTATGCCGAATTTCAAGAAGAGGCCAAGAACTTTGAACTGCAATATGCCCAAGAAAATCCCAATGCCTTGGTCTCGGCCCTAATCCTTGATAAGGCACTGACCACAAAAGCACAGTCGTTACTTGAGATTGAAGCCCAATTTGAGGCATTGACCCCAGAAATCAAGGCGACCAAACCAGGAAAACGATTGGAAAAGGCACTGAAGAAGGCTAAGGCGACCGAAATAGGTCAGGTTGCCCCTGATTTCTCAGGGCCTACCCCTGAAAATACACTCCTCGCCCTGAACGAGGTCAAGGGCAAGGTCACCCTCATCGATTTTTGGGCCGCTTGGTGCCGGCCCTGCCGCATGGAGAACCCCAATATCGTTGCTGTTTATGACAAGTACAAAGACAAAGGACTTCAAGTGGTGGGGGTATCTTTGGACACCAGACCCGAAGATTGGAAAAAGGCCATTGTGGATGACGGATTGGAATGGAACCATATCTCAAACCTCAAGCGGTTTCAGGATCCCATTGCCGAACTGTACAACATCAATGCCATACCGGCAGCATTCTTGTTAGATGAAAACGGGGTCATCGTCGCCAAAAACCTTCGAGGGCCTGCGCTCGAGAAAAAGGTGGCCGAACTGCTGAACTGAACGTATAACGTATAACGTATAACGTATAAACATAAAAAAAGCCCAGGAGTACCTGGGCTTTTTTTAGTTGCTATTTTTTTACCCTTAAAATTTTCCTTGAACATCTTCAAAAGTGCCGGTAACGGTGGCATCACCATCGATGACGACATCACCCAAGACGTTTACGACGGAGTCACTGCCCAAAAATTCCAATGTAGCATTTGCCGTTACGATCAGGTCCCCGTAGATGGTAAGGTCGCCCTCTATTCGAAGGGTTGCCCCCTCGCCTACGGTCACGTCCCTTCTTCTGCTGTTTCTGGCAACGACCAAGGTGCCGTTCATCTCAAAAAGACCGTTGGCATCAACGTTTACTTCGTCGCGCACCGTCCAGCTGCCACATAACAAGAGCGCACCGGCGACATTGACCTCGCGAAAACGTCGTGAACCACTATAGGCCACATCATCGCCTGCGGCAACATTGAGTCGTGAACTGCCATTGTATGGGGGAGAATCGGCACATGCCGCCTTCAAACTGTTCGATGGCCTGTTCATTTTTATGATCTGCAGTCCTTCGCGGCCTGAGGCAGCAAAGATATAATCGTCTTTTGATTCGACATAATTGATCGAACCGTTGAGTGCTATGATCCCCACGAGCTCGGTATCGGTGGTTACGCCTTCAGAAAGGCAAAGCCCTGCACCACCATTGGCCATCAAAAGTACTTCTTCGTTGGTCGAGACCGCATTGGTCACGATATCGGATTCGGCCACATCATCTGGATTTACCAAAATGGGAACGTGTGCCAAAAAAGAACCTGTCGCCAAGTCATAGATCCCGGCCCCTGTGCTTCCTTCTGACACAAATATCTTGTCTGATGAAAATGCCATGGTCCGCTTGTCAGCGATCCTAAAATCGGCATCAATAGGTATTCCGGCGGTTTCTGATAGGTTTTCGTCCAATAGGCGTACCCCATAGTCCGCGTCCAAGACCCCTATGGTGTTTCCGTTCAGTTCTAAAGACCTTAAATCAGAGAACGGGGCATCTTGCACCTTTTCCATATCACTTTTGCGATACTGGGTAATATACCCATCCTTTCCACTGGTGACAATGACCAATTCTGCTGTGGTCTCCACATCAGTGGCCACAAAACCTTCTTGAAAGCCATAGCTGATGCCCGAGCTGATATTGAACCTGCCGTTCGATACGGCAATCTTGGCCACAAAAGAGTTGAATTCTGCAGTTACCGACGTTTCTGAATCGACACCGCCCACAGCATAGACGAAGCCGCCGTCGTATTTTACCGAACTGATGTCGGCATTCAGGTAATACAATCGCGAAGTCACTCTCGGATTGTTGGGGTCACCGATATAAATGATATCGATACCGCCCACATAGGCTTCATCTACAGTATTATAGGATACATAGACGTAATTGCCCTCTAAATGAACATGCGATGCGGTTAGGTTATCACCGCCTGAAAAAGAGGGTGGACTGATCTGTGCGACCAGTGTCAGTGGAAAATCACCGGCGATCTCATCATTGGCACGGGCCAATTTGCCAGAGGCCAACGATTCTTCTTCAAAAATGTCTAACACCCCAGCATTGTCCATGACCACACTTTGCTGCAGCACGGCCTCACTTTCTTCCAATATGATGTCAGACTGCTCGTCTTGGTATACAATGGTCTCGTCGCTACAAGCGGTAAAGACCAAAATCAGTACAGTAACCAGTAAAGGCAACTGCCTTTGGGGGAATTTCGGTTTTATCATGCGATAGTTGTTTGGGAAGGTAAAAATAAGCCCAGCCCAACAGCTTCTCTAAATCTTTGTTGTGAATGCCCCTATTTTTGTGGCTTAATGTTAAAATCTGGTTTTTGCACTTACAAGGCTGTCAGATTTTACCCATCTTTTCTAAAATGAACAAGACAATAATGGGTATGGCCAATACCATGACCATTAGGGTATCGGTCACCAAGAGGTGGGGCATGAACAGCAGTGTCGTGGCGTAGCCCCCGATCGCCCCCCCGAAATGGGCGGTATGGCCAATATTGCCCACCCTGTTCTTCATACCGTATATGGAATAGAGCAGGTACGCAATGCCCAAGATATAAGCGGGAATGCCCACGGCCGGAAAAAAAATAAAGTATAGGGGCTGCTGCGGATTCAACAATATGGCGGCATACAAGATGCCGGTCACCGCACCACTGGCCCCTACAGCACTGTAATAGGGTTCTTCTTTATGAAAGAAGAGGGCCAGCAGACTGCCTGCCAACAGGCTCACAAAATAAATGACCAAGAACTTTGGTGAGCCAAAGGCCCGTATGACATCATCGGCAAAAAAGAAGAGCGTGAGCATGTTCACAAAGAGGTGGGCGATATCTACGTGCAAAAACCCAGAGGTAAGCGTCCGGTCTTTTTGTCCCCCGCGTATGGCTCCAATGTTGAACTTGTAACGCTCGAAAAAAGCGTAGTCGTTAAATCCCCGGAGCGATACCAGTACGTTGGCCGCTATAACGGCGATGGTGGCCATATGCAAATTGTACATGCCAATTGATTTGGATTCAAATATAGCTATATTTGGGCATACGAATCTTGCATGCAATCGGTTGCTTTTCTTATTGCCTATCCCCTGCTCTGGCTGGTTTCCCGACTCCCCTTCCGTGCACTTTATGCCCTGTCGAACGTGGTGTACCTTTTGGTCTACCATGTGATCGGCTACCGCAAAAAAGTAGTGGGTGACAATTTGGGGCTGGTCTTTTCGAACAAGGCCCCTGATGAGATCATCGACATACAAAAAAGATTTTACCGGCATATGTGTGATATGTTCTTGGAGATGATCAAGACCATGGGCATTACGCATGCCCAATTGCAAGAACGCTTTGTCTTCACCAATGTTGAGGTATTGCATCAACTAGAAGCCAAGGGCCATAGCGTGATGCTGCTCTTTCCGCATTACGCCAGTTGGGAGTGGGTCATCGCACTCGACGCCCATATCAGCTCAAAGGGGTACGCCATCTACCAACCCATTGGCAATCGGTACTTTGACAAACTGGTACGCGACATTCGCGAAAAGTTTGGCACCACGCTGATCACGACCAAGCAGACCAAAGCCGTGGTCATGAAAAACAAGGCAGAGAAAAAATTGAGCATGTACGGTATCTTGAGCGACCAATCGCCCATGGTCAAAAAGGCCCAACACTGGACCCCCTTCATGGGCATTACGGTACCGGTACATACCGGCGCGGAAACCCTGTGCAAAAAACTGGACCTGCCCGCCGTTTACCTCAAGGTCGAAAAAACGGATCGCGGCCATTACCAAGGTACCTTCAAATTACTTGCAGAACACCCTAAGGAAGTTTCCAATTACAAACTCACCGAAGCTTTTTTGAAAGAGGTGGAGCAATCGATCGCTGAAGTGCCAGAACTGTATTTCTGGACCCATAAACGGTGGAAGCATCGGCATAAAATACCGACCAAGTATAAAAAATAGGAAATCCATTGCGAACATACCCCAAAAAACGGTATTTGCTAATGCTCTTATCAGGGCTGTATGTGGCTTTCGCACATTCGTGCATGACCATGCAGATGTCGAAGCGACAGACGGTGGCCTATTTCGAGGAGGCCCAACACTACCTACTACACTACCTCAATATTTGTTGTGGACCGTGTCCTTTAGGTATAACGATCGTTCTTCAAGTGTTATAGGATTGAACTTGCTCAACAGTAGTGAATCTTTGTTTAGTTTTTGTATCGTAACAGGGTTATTATCGAATATGTTTGCAAAAAGGAAACTAGCATCTGGCCCAAGAAAGTACTTGCCAGTAACAACTTTATCTGTTTCATTGTTATTTGCATTTAGTGCAGTAATCGTATCAGCCTTAAAAAGGATTTTTTCAGGTAAATCATAAACATTTTCTGATTTGACCCTTGCCCAACTTCCCATAAGTGATGGATTATCCAAATTTTCCGGCTTATGTAATATCGATTTAAGCTTTTGATCACCAAAGTCAATATATTCCAATGCTAAAGAACTATCAGTTAAAAGACTAATAATGTATTTCTCATCGTTGGAAAAGGTCAATATCTGTACGCCATCGAAATCCTGTAAATGATACTCTAGGTTTGCCAATGCAGAAACACGATTATTGACTCCTTTAAATTTAGCAAATGGCCTCAGTATATCTTCATCTTGGAAAAAATACCAATGAAACAACAAATCTTCTCTCAGTTGATTTGGATATCCTTTCCAGCATTTTTTCAAATATGAAAGATCAACTTCCTTTACTTGGAGAGGGCTAAGAGCATTAACATTAAACGAAGGCTCATTGCCAGTTTGAAAATAAAGCTTCAAAATGTTGTCATCCTTGGAATAACCCATTCTTAGGCTTTCATTCTGGTTCTTCACTAAAATCTGATCCTTACTTACGTTTTCAATAAGGTATTTGACAATCATGTTATTCTTAACATTAAGTATTTTGAGGGTATCCGACTCAAAAGAGTATAATTTACATTCTGTTGCATTACTTTCGTGAGAGTTGAATGAATAATAAAATCCATCGAAATCATACTTAACATCATCTGTACATGATGTAATCATAAAAACTAATACTATATAGGAAATAATTCGATTTTTACTCGATTTTCTAGTTCTTATCAATTGGTATCTTCTTTCCATTCTGCAATGCCGTTAAGAATCTATTAAATCTAGAAGAATAAAAATTCTCAATGAAATTCTGTCTCAGAATTTTCGAATCAAAAATCATCAAACCAACAGGCACATTTCTTGATGTGTGATTGAACAGTATTGCATCACCAATCTTAGAATTATCATTAAGAGATGCTGTTGTCCTATCCAACGTGGAAAAACCATTTATCCTATTTCCGCCTCTATATTGCAGGAATACGTTGCCAAAATCCTGTTTGTCTATCGATAAATCAAAATTAAACTTGAATCCAGTTAAGCCATCGGAGAGTTTATATCCTTCACTTGTACTGTTATTCACAGAATAAAAATCACTTAGAAGCTTTTCTTTTTCAGTATAGTTAACATTACTCAAATGGCCAAGTCCATTATCTCGACGATACTGTATCTCTGCATTATATGAGGCATAGACAAGAAAGAAGTCTATAATGTCAGTAAGAAAGGCAATAGCTTTTTCGCGTGTTTCTTGATCTTCAAACACTCCTTCTCCAACTTCTACGCTTGCTGCTCTGTTTCTAGCTACTTCGTCTTGAAAATTCTGTCTGGCCACGTCTCTTTGATCATCAAAACTCCTACTTCCATCAAAAGAAGGTCTGGTCAAATCTAGCCATTGCTGATTGGTCAAACCATCAGCCCCAACAGTGGAATTAAAATCCCAAGCATCGGCACCACTTGGATCAGCAAAGAAAACTGGGTTATTGTCAAAGGCGTTATATGGTGATAAGGAATGGTGAACAACAGGATCCGCCGTTATAAACCTACCAATGGCAGGATCGTAGTTCCTCAAAGGCATCTCATACAACTCCAATCCCAAACTTTCTTCAAGTTCCACGCCATTGTACTTGAACTTCTCAGCAGTACTGTTTGCAAAAGGAGAGACATTGCCATTATATCCCTTATGCTCCAATCCAAAGGGGTAGTAATTGTTCTCCTCGATGATGGTCGGTGTACCTGGGTTGCTCGGGTCCTCGGTGTAGGAGAGCCGCACGTTGCCCAAGTGGTCTTTGTACTGGTAGACATAGTCATACCCACCGCTACCATTGGGAGCCACATACCCCTCGGGGTGGTCAAAGAACTGTAATTGAAAGGTCTTCAGGCATTTTTTGCATTTATAGCACTGTTTGCCCCTTTGCCTTCCATTTTTGGTGCAAGGCCCTTTACAGTAGGGGCATTGTCTCTTTTCCATCAACTAATTTACTACACTAAGGTGAAAGAGAGCCCCGTTTTATGCTCCCTGCCGCGTCTTCTACTGCCACCAAATAACCTTATGGCTACAAAACCTGGGGTCGCCGAAACCGTTGCCACTGGCTTTCAACAGCTTACAATGCCGTTTTATAAAACCAACTCGTTTACTACACTACCGTGCTTACCGTCTTTCTCATCTTCACACCTGTTGCATCGTAAATATATTGAATGTTGTCCGTATTTACGTCTACTTGGATAGGAAGATTCAGGTGATTATAACTAATACTGGTAATCCCTTTATTGGCATCGGAGATTAGGTTCCCGTTTGGATCATAGCGATAGTCGTCCCCCGTGGTCACGGGCTCTTTGAAACCGTACCCGCTGTTCCCCGTATCGCTGACCTTCGAGAGCTTGTTGCTGTTGCTCTGGTAATGGTAACCGAGTACGTCCATATCCACAAAG
>JBCDBD010000027.1:0-47768 GCA_039184335.1 Bacteroidota bacterium
AGAAAGGTGGAAAATCGAATTATTTTTCAAGTGGATAAAACAGCACTTAAGGATCAAAAAGTTCTTCGGGACAACCTTAAACGCTGTAAATACACAAATATGGATAGCAGTATGCGTATATTTATTGGTAGCCATTATAAATAAAAAATTAAAACTCAAACAATAACTTTACACAATTCTACAGATTTAAAGTGTCCGTGTTTTTGAAAAAGTGCCTGTAAATCAACTATTTGAAAGCAAAAATTACAAAAACAACAATACTGATCAATCTAATCAACTGATTATGTTTGACTTATAACCGGACAGTAGTGATTTTATGTAAAGATGGAATACAATGCCCTTTATTGTTGTAAATTCACGGCTAAATCGATGACAACTTAAAAAACCGCATTTAACGCATGAAATTTTTTATTGATACAGCAAATCTAGACCAGATTACAGAAGCCCAACAATTAGGGGTACTTGATGGAGTGACCACCAACCCCTCTTTGATGGCCAAGGAAGGAATTACAGGTAAAGAAAATATTCTCAAGCACTATGTGGACATATGCAACATCGTTGATGGAGATGTTTCGGCAGAAGTTGTGGCCACCGAATTTGATGGTATTGTAACTGAAGGCGAGGAATTGGCTCAATTACATGATCAAATTGTTGTCAAGGTTCCCATGATCCGCGATGGGGTCAAGGCACTTAAATATTTTTCTGATAAGGGCATCAAGACCAATTGCACATTGGTGTTTTCACCTGGTCAAGCCCTTTTGGCCGCCAAAGCTGGTGCAACTTATGTTTCTCCTTTTCTTGGTAGGCTTGATGATATATCGACTGATGGTTTGAACCTTATCTCAGAAATAAGGCTTATCTATGACAACTATGGTTATGAGACCCAAATTTTAGCTGCCTCAATACGTCATACGATGCATGTTATCGATTGTGCAAAAATTGGTGCTGATGTAATGACCGGGCCCTTGTCGGCTATCGACGGACTCTTAAAACACCCATTGACCGATATAGGGTTGGCAAAATTTTTGGCAGACTACAAAAAAGGCAATTCATGATTTAAAATTCCGGAAATCTTCTTTTGCTCTTTGCCTCAGAAAGAAGAAGCGTAGAGGTTGGCAAAAGCATCCACTATCAGGGTATCTTTCGCAATGACGCATTTGTTCAGGCCATCAATGACCAACGTATGTTGGATTTTTTGAAAATCACCCCCTCGAAACTGAAGGTTCTTATCAAGATCGTTTTCTTCAATTAAAGCGATCCACTGTGAATGGCTGGTATTGAGGTTGATTCCCACAAAGTTGTATTCTGGTCTTTTGGCCTTAAGTTTGGCGATTCTTTTTGAAAGGTTTTTGAAATGTTTTTTTTGGGTTCCGGTCCAAAAATAAAATACAGTCTTGTGGTTTCTCGTAATATCACGCAAATGATGTTTATTTCCATCGGTATCAAAAATTTCCAGATTCGGAATCTCGTTGTTCGGCTGTAAACTTTTGATACCTTCATAAAGGTCTTTTATCTCTTGCTTGTGATAATCGTTGCTTGAAAGCGCATTGAATTCTTTGATGAACTCTTGACAACCTGTATTGGCTTGGTGCACTTTGAGCAGATATTCTACTGCCACGGTACGCATCAAATTGTTTTTCAGTTCCTTTACCTTCACCAGACTGTCAATAAGTTTCATGTTATGGCGGTTGAGATGAAGTTTGTGTTCATCGTGGGTAAGTGTGCCGACCTCACAGTTTTTGGCACAGGTCATGTATGAAAGGTTGCCAAAATGGTAAGAAAGATAGTCGTAATAGGGCTTGAAATAGGCGAGGTCACTATTGTTGATATCAAGGATATTTCTATGGGCATTAAAGGCAGCTCCATAATCATGTATCCCTTTTTCACCTGTCTTCTTTCTATGGTAGAAAGGATACTTTTCTTTGTGGATATAGGTGTCGTAGTCTACAGCGGCCTTCGCTATCATCATGGCATTTTCTGAAAGATCTGCTTCAGCGAAGAGTGCGTTCATTTCATCGAGCTTGATATCGCGCAGTGAATCTATTTTTAAACTGAACGCTTCAGGTTTAAGACTATAGTAAGCATACATGAGTGGTTCTTCGTCTTCATGCAAGAGAAACATCTCTATAAGAAAATTGTTGAGTTCACTTCCTTGGCCAGAAAATACCAACGATTCATCGAATTCGACGGTGTTGAGGCGAATACGGATGCTATCTCCCTCTTCAAAATAGACGTATTGCAGTTCAGGGCTGTGGTCAAAATGATAAAGACCCTCATCGATTCCACTAAGTTCAAATGAAAATCGGTTGTTGGCATCCAGTTCTGTAGAGTCTATGACCAGATCATTTCTGTAGAGAACGACAGCATCACTGGTAGGGTTAACGATTTCCCCCGAAAAATAAACAGATGGACAATTTTTGTTTTCCTCGACACACCCCAACAAAGACAAAAAGATTGTAAAGAGTAAAAATCTAACCATTAAAGCTCCCTTCGATATCGTAAGACAAAACTAAGAATCACAAAAAGCGCAATCTGTTAAGGGGTAGTTAAATGTTGTAAACTCCTGTTTTTTAGCTGTTTTAAACGACTCTTTTAAATTAGTAATCAGGACTATTTTAGTTACTTTTGCACAAAATTCAAAACTTCTGAATGTTAGCTGTATCCAATCTATCTGTCCAATTTGGCAAAAGGGTTCTTTTTGACGAGGTGAACGTCACATTTTCGCATGGCAACTGTTATGGAATTATTGGGGCCAATGGTGCTGGAAAATCCACTTTCTTAAAGGTCATCTCAAAGCAGATCGACCCAACTTCGGGCAACGTGCACCTCGAACCGGGCAAGCGTATGTCGATTTTAGAACAAGATCACAATGCTTATGATGCGGTTACTGTGTTGGAAACTGTAGTGAAGGGCAATGGTCCCTTGTTTGAACTAAAGGCAACAATAGATGCCCTTTATGCTGATTATAGTGATGAGAACGCCGAGAAAATAGGGGAGTTGCAAGTACAATTTGAAGAAATGAACGGTTGGAACGCTGAAAGTGATGCAGCGGCCTTGCTCTCAAGTCTCGGCATTTCAGAAAATTTACACTATACCACCATGGCCGATATGGATGCCAAGCTCAAGGTCAGGGTTTTATTGGCTCAAGCCCTTTTTGGCAACCCTGATGTTTTGATCATGGATGAGCCCACCAACGATTTGGACTATGAGACCATCAATTGGCTAGAAAACTTTTTAGCCAATTATGAAAATACGGTGATCGTGGTCTCGCATGACCGTCACTTCTTAGATGCGGTATGTACGCATATTGCGGATATTGATTTCGGTAAGATAAACCTGTTTTCAGGAAACTATACCTTTTGGTACGAAAGTAGCCAATTGGCGGCAAGACAACGGGCACAACAAAATAGGAAGGCAGAAGAAAAGGCCAAGGAGCTTCAAGAGTTTATTCAGCGGTTCAGTGCCAATGTGGCCAAGAGCAAACAGGCTACCTCAAGAAAGAAAATGCTTGATAAGTTGAAGATTGATGACATCAAACCATCTAGCCGAAGATATCCTGCCCTGATTTTTGACCGTGAAAGGGAGGCGGGCGACCAAATCTTGAACATTGAGCAATTGAGTGCTTCAACTGAAGATGGAGAGCTATTGTTTCAAAATGTCAACATCAATTTGGCCAAAGGTGACAAGGTGGCCATTATTTCAAAAGATTCTCGGGCGACGACAGCCTTTTATGAAATAATAAGTGGCCAAAATTCGGTGGGTACAGGCAATGTGCAATGGGGGGTCACCACAACACAATCTTATTTGCCTGTTGACAATTCATCGTATTTTGATCAAGATGTCAATCTGGTCGATTGGCTTCGACAATGGGCAAAAACCGAGGAAGAACGTGAAGAAGTCTACATTCGCGGGTTTTTGGGCAAGATGTTGTTCAGTGGAGAAGAGGCTTTGAAAAAAAGTACGGTATTGTCAGGTGGTGAAAAAGTGAGGTGCATGTTGAGTAGAATGATGATGCTCAGAGCCAATGTGTTACTGTTGGATGAACCTACCAATCATTTGGATTTGGAAAGCATTACTGCATTTAACAATTCATTGAAGAACTTTAAGGGTACCTTGTTATTGACCACCCACGACCATGAGTTTGTACAGACCGTGGCCAACCGAATCATCGAACTTACCCCAAATGGCACTATCGACAGGTATCTATCATTTGACGAATATATGTCTGACAAATCAATAAAGGAACAACGTAATAAGATGTATGCCCTACCAGTTTAAGACGCGGGACTATGCATTGAAGTATTTGCTGTTCCATATGGCAGGGTTGAAATTCTTTCCTAATGCAAATCCATAAAAGATGACCACCGATGCAATGCATTTGAACATAAAAAAGTAGATGATCCAAAATTCTGCAGCCGTATCAGACTTTGAAAAAAGCCCATTGGGTACAAGAAGGGTTGCAAAATAACTGATGAACAACACAAATAAGGCAAGGTTGACAATATTACGAAAGGGAAGTACCAATAGTTTTCGAAGTGGATGCAGGTCATTGCCCCATTTGTGAATAAGGTAAAAGTAGCCGTTACCAATGGGAGCAAAAAGAAGGGGATCGTCTTTGTCCTCAAGTTTGAACAATTTTGAGGGGGCCATTATTTTAAAACCTTTCAGTTCGATACCGTGTTGTTTTTCAAGATTCTTGATTTTAGAAATTGCACTTTGCGGAATAGGCCCCTTAAAGTATTTGGAATCCAGAAAACGCAGTCTGTAATCGATACAGGTTTCCCGTATGTGATCTATATGAAAAATCAGGTCAGATTCAAGCAGGTCAATCTCAAAAGGGTTGGCTGCCGCAGAAGAAGTTTTAGTCAGTCTTTCTTCAATCTTTAATGCTATATCTGTGTCTTGGTCGATGATTTGGTAAACTTCAGACAAGATATCATTTTCAGCTACTTTTCGCTTGGCGAGCATTAGCTTGTCTTTGATATTGGTTTTTTTTAGCAACATTTGATTTCTTTTTTTCAGCAATACCCAAATGTACTCAATTCATTTTTTCGATGTTTTCTAGGTGAAAGCCATACATGTTAAGTTTTTGTTAATTTCTATAAAAAGCATTTGTTAGATCTAGTTGTTTTCCACTTAAATAGTATCTTGACCGATATTTGTGTGTTTCATCGACGAAACACACGAAAGCCCAAGCTCTAGAACGAATTAACCAGAACGCTAAACATTATATGTTTTCCCCAAATCGAGTTTTCTTTTCCGCTACCTTCTTATTTTTCTTTTTTCTAACGGGTCAGGCACAACATAAAAGCCTTAATGCACTGCCTGTTGGCTTTTACTTACACCCTAAAAAGTCCATTGCCCAGACCACATCTGATGCTGAAGAGTATACGATACTCTCTTCTTTTGTCAAAGCTGCGGATTTAGAGGAAATTTTGGACCAACAAGGTCCTTTTACCATTTTTGCACCATCAGATAATGCTTTCAGTAAATTACCGGAAAATACGGTAAATCATCTCATTGAAACTGGGAATAAGAAATCCATCAAGGCCATATTGACCTATCATATCGTTGCTGGCAAGTTAACGGCCTCCAAAATATTGAGGGCGCTTTGTCAAGGTGAAGGGTATGCCACTTTTACCACAGTGCACGGAACTAAGATTAAGGCTTCCATTTCTGGCACCGATATTGTTTTGATCGATGCTTTCGGAAATTCGGCAAAAATCACTGCTGCTGATTCCAATCAAAGCAATGGGGTACTTCACGAAATAGATCGCGTAGTCTTGCCCATAAAGATTTAGGCAGTTAGCGTATTTCTGCGTTTAACTCTTTCTGGTACACGTTTTGTAATCGCTGCATGATGCCATCGATCTGTTTATCGGTCAAGGTTTTCTTGGTATCCAATAAGGTATAGCTGATTGCATACGACTTTTTGTTTTTAGGTAGGTTCTTGCCGCGGTACACATCAAAGAGGTTTAATTTTTTGAGCAGTTTTTTTTTCGGTTTTTTTAGCAAGGTCATGCACTTCTTTGAAGGTAGTATGTTCATTTAGAAGTAGCGCTAGATCTCTTTTTACTTCAGGAAAACGGGGTATCTCTTTAAAGACAATAGCTTCTTTTGACAAGGTATACAGTATATTGTTCCAATCAAAGTCAGCATATAAGACCTGTTGTTTGATTTCATGGCCATTGGAGATGTTTTGATTGATCACACCAAATCGTACCAAGTTTCTCTCCCCAACAGAATAGTCAAGTGCTTCAGAAAAGATACGGTCTGATAGTAAGGTTTCGACCTCGAAATGTGCGATACCACAACGCTGCAAAATTACCCGTACAATGCCCTTTAGAAAGAAAAAACCAGATACCTTTTTTTCAGATAGCCAATTGTCATCGTGTTTCTGGCCTGTAATGAACATGGCAAGATGTTGTTTTTCTTCATATGTCGTTCCCTCTTTTTGGTAGGTTTTTCCATACTCAAAAAATTTGAGGTTTTGATTTTGCCGGTTGCTGTTATGGGCAATTGCTTGGAGTCCGGACGGCAGCATTGTATTTCTGAGACGGGAAAGATCTTTGCTCAACGGATTGAGCATTTCTATTGCGGTGTCTTCAGCAGTTGCATCTTCATCTGCTACCAAGCTGTTGGTCAAAATCTCATAGAACCCATTAGCGGTGAGCACGTCTGCTATAATGTTTTGTATCCTGTGGTTTTCGAATTTCGAAGTTCTTATTATGGCAGAGTCCAGTTTTTCTTTGAATCCAATGGTGTTGTACCCGTAGATTCGAAGTATTTCCTCGATAACATCGACATCACGTAGCACATCGACCCGATATGAGGGTATGGTCATACCAAGACCGGTTTCCGTAACGTTGTTCACTTTTATTTCCAAAGAGGTCAAGATAGACTTGACCGTGTCTCTTGGTATCTCTTGGCCTATAAGTGCGTTTATCTTATCGAATGACAAGAACACTTGGTTTTCTTCTTTTTTCTTGGGATAAAGATCAACAATTTCTGAGCTGATGTCCCCCCCGGCTATTTCTTTGATAAGCAGTGCAGCACGTTTCAAGGCGTATTCTGTAAGGTTGATGTCAATACCACGTTCGAACCGGAATGAAGCATCAGTGTTCAAGCCCTGTCTTTTGGCTGTTTTACGTATGCAAATGGGATCAAAATATGCACTTTCCAAGAATATTGATGAAGTTTCACTGGTGACCCCAGAATTGCTACCGCCAAAGATGCCAGCAATGCACATGGGCTTTTCACTATCACAGATCATCAGATCATCTTCATGCAGTTCTCGTTCGATGTCATCCAGTGTTGTGAATTTGGTGCCCTTGGGCAAGGTTTTGACCTCAACTCGATTTCCCTTGATCTTAGAAGCATCAAAGGCGTGTAAAGGTTGTCCGAGTTCATGTAGTACATAGTTGGTAATGTCGACAACATTGTTCTTTGGGGTCAACCCTATTGCCTTCAAACGGTTCTTGAGCCAATCTGGGGAGTCTTGTACGATTACATTGCTTATTGTTAGGCCACAATAACGTGGAGCTTTCAGACTATCTTCAACCTCGACATCTATTTTTAGGGACCGATTGTCAATGGAGAAGTTACTTGTTGAAGGGGTGACCAGTTCTTTCTTTATTTCTTGATGCTCCAGACCGGCCTTTAGGTCCCGTGCCACACCAAAATGGCTCATGGCATCTGCACGGTTTGGGGTCAGTCCTATTTCAAAGATTTCATCGTTTTCAACTTCAAAAACTTCACTACAGGGTTTGCCGGGTACCAAGGGTTCACTTAAGACCAGAATGCCATCGTGACTGTCACCTAAGCCCAATTCATCTTCGGCACAGATCATGCCATGGCTTTCCTCACCACGAATTTTACCCTTTTTGATTTTCCAGGCGTTCCCGTCTTTTCCATAAAGCGTAGTTCCTATAGTGGCTACGGGTACTTTTTGGCCCTTTGCCACATTCGGTGCGCCACAGACAATCTGTACCGGCTGCTCTGCACCAATGTCTACCAAGGTAAGCTTTAACCGGTCCGCATTTGGGTGTTTTCTGCATTCAAGTACATGGCCGACCACGACACCCCTCAATCCACCTTTGACCGATTCAAAGGTAGTGATTCCCTCAACCTCTAGTCCAAGGTCGGTCAACAGCTCGGCAGTCTTTTGGGAATCCCATTCCAGTTTCAAAAACTGCTTTAACCAGTTGTAAGAAATCTTCATTGGTCAATTTTAAGGTCAGCAAATATATAACATTGTGGTAATAACGTCAATCAAAGGATATTCATAAAATGGGTATTTGTGGGATATGAATCGTATTTTCGATATTCGTTTTAAAATTAAGATACGATGCGACCATTGCTTATCAGTTTATCGGTTATGTTCTTTTTCGTGGCTTGCCAAGAAAAACCTAAAAATGAATTGCGTACAGGTGACTGGTGGGCTGCTCTCGAAGTATCTGAAAAAGAGCGACTTCCATTTAATTTTAAGCTTTCTAAAGCAGGAGATGCCTATTTGATGCAAATCAGAAATGCCGATGAGGTTGTCGAAGTTGATGAAATTTTGCTGGAGAACGATTCGATACGTATTCAAATGCCTGTTTTTGAGGGTTATATTTCAGGGATATTTTCAGAAAGCAAAATCATTGGGAGCTTTATTAAGGAAAGTCTTGGTCGTGTGGTGCCCTTTTCCGCCGTGTCTGGGGAAAGACCAAGATTTGGGATCACTACCCCGGCTTCTTTGGATGTATCAGGAATTTGGGAGGTCACTTTTGACTACGATACTGATGCGCCCTATATCGCAAAAGGAATTTTCAATCAGGTAGAAAACAAGGTCACGGGCACGTTTCGAACGACTACAGGTGATTATCGGTACCTTGAGGGGGTAGTTGAAGGCAAACGGCTCAAGCTATCTACCTTTGATGGGGCACATGCTTTTCTTTTTGTGGCCAATGCTACAGATTCTACCCTGTTGGGCAAATTTTATTCTGGCAATCACTCGACAGAGCATTTTAGGGCTAAGCGCAATGACGCTTATGAACTACCAGATGCGAATATCTTGACCTTTTTGAGGGAAGGCTATGAGCGTTTTGATTTTTCTTTTCCTGAACCTAAAGGACAGCAGGTCAGTCTTGATGATGATGAATTTCAAGATAAGGTGGTTTTGGTACAGATCATGGGTACCTGGTGCCCCAACTGTTTGGATGAGACCAAATTTTATATGGATTATTTGCGAAAGAATCCCGATTCGAACCTAAAGATTGTGGCATTGGCCTTTGAATATGCCAAGACCAAGGAAAAAGCAATGGAAGGAATCCAGCGATTAAAGGATAGGGTAGGGGTGACCTATCCTATTCTACTGGCGCAAATAGGGACGTCGAGTAAGCAAAGGGCGAATGAGAAACTGCCGATGCTGAATCATGTGCTTTCGTACCCTACGACTATTTATATCGATCGAAAAGGGGAGGTTCGAAAAATACATACGGGTTTCAATGGGCCAGCTACAGGCCCAAAATATGAGGAATTTAAGTTGGATTTTGATCAAACAGTGAAGGCACTGTTATCTGAAACCGTAGAGGAGGTTAGATGATGGTCGACTTACCCAAACCAATATTTTCATCGTTCATGTTCAGATCATCATCATTGTCTACAATATTGGCTGCAATGAAGTCACCTACATGATTGGTGCCATATTTGCTTTTTGGGCTCAAATCTGGAGTTACTATTTCTTTTTCCAATGATTTATCCACCGCTTCACGTACGGCCATGGCTTCTTCAAAAAGCCCATAATGTTCCAATAACATGGCTGCTGAAAGTATGGATGCCACGGGATTTGCGATGTCTTTGCCTTTGGCTTGCGGGTATGAACCATGGATGGGTTCAAATAAGGAATTTTCTTCCCCAATGGATGCTGATGCCAGCAGCCCAATGGATCCCCCAATGACACTTCCTTCATCCGAAATGATGTCACCGAACATATTTTCGGTCAAGATAACGTCGAATTGACTCGGATTCAGTATGATCTGCATTGCCGCATTATCCACAAAAAGAAAGTCCAATTCCACTTCAGGGTAACTTTCCCCAATGTTGGTAACTACCCTTCGCCATAACCGGGAAGATTCCAATACATTGGCCTTGTCAACCAAGGTCAGCTTTTTTCTTCTGTTTTTCGCAGCTTTAAAAGCCAAATGAGCAATACGGCTGATTTCCTTTTCAGAATATTCACAAAGGTCGGAAGCTACCGTGCCCGATTTGTTCAATTTCTTTTCCCCGAAATAAATGCCACCCGTCAATTCACGGTAGATGGTGAAATCGGTACCTGAAATGATACCTTCCTTCAATGGTGATCGGTCGATAAGCGTCGGAAATACCTTAACGGGGCGGATGTTGGTGAACAGTCCTAGTTCTTTCCGTAATTTTAACAGTCCTTGTTCTGGTCTCACCTTGGCATTGGGATCATTGTCGTACTTAGGGTCACCTATGGCCCCGAAGAGTACAGCATCTGCCTCTTTGCAAAGTCTTAGGGTGGCCTCTGGCAATGGATTTCCGGTCTTATCAATGGCAATGGCCCCTACCGAAGCTTCTTTGTACACAAAATTGTGGTTGAAGGTTTCTTCAACGGCTTGCAGGCATTTTACGGCCTGTTCCAATACTTCAGGACCTATACCGTCACCCGGCAATAAAGCGATGTTCAAGTTCATGGTTCAATGGTTTTGTGCTTCGAACGTTTTGATAACATCTTTTTTACTGATCAAAAAGTCGATATCATCGTATCCGTTGATAAGGCACATTTTTTTGTAGGCATCAATATCAAAACGTTCATCCAATCCGATGTCACCCAAAGCTAATCTCTGATTCTCAAGATCAATATGAAGTGTTGCATTCGGATTTTCTGAGATATGCTTTAGCAATCGTTGTAACTTTTCTTCATCGATTTTAATGGGCAAGATGCCATTGTTCAGGGCATTTCCCCTGAAGATATCTGCAAAATAGCTAGAGACGACTACCTTAAAGCCATAATCCGCCAGGGCCCATGCCGCATGTTCACGACTTGATCCACAACCAAAGTTTTCTCCGGCAACCAAGATACTGCCTTCATATGTAGCATCGTTCAGCACAAATTTTTTGTTGGGGGTTCCATCTTTTTGATAGCGCCAGTCGCGAAAAAGGTTTTCACCAAACCCAATCTTATGGGTTGCTTTTAAAAAACGCGCCGGAATGATTTGGTCGGTATCCACATTTTCAATGGGCAATGGGACGGCTCTTGAAGTCAGGGTCTTAAATTTTTCCATTACACCAGTTCCATTTCGGTTACGTCAACAATCTTTCCTTCAACAGCTGTAAGGGCTGCAACGAGCGGGCTGGCCAAAAAAGTTCTTGCTCCCGGACCCTGTCTGCCCTCAAAGTTACGGTTTGAGGTGGACACACAATATTCCCCTGCCGGAATTTTATCCTCGTTCATTCCCAAACATGCGGAGCATCCTGATTGACGGATTTCAAATCCTGCCTCCTCGAAAACTTCTTGAAGCCCTTCTTCTTTTATTTGTTTGGCCACCTGCTGTGATCCAGGTACGATCAGTGCGGTAACATTTTTCGCTTTTTGTTTTCCTTTGATTTGAGAGGCAGCCATCCTAAAGTCCTCAATACGGGAATTGGTGCAGCTGCCAATGAATACGTAGTTGATGGGATGGTTGATAAGTGATTGCCCTTTTTCCAGTCCCATATACTGTAAGGCCTTGTCGAAGGAAGCATCGTTCATTTCAGGGATTCGGCCATTGATTTTTATACCCATCCCCGGATTGGTGCCATAGGTGATCATGGGTAGAATGTCGGCGGCATCAAACTCATGCTCCATATCGAATTCGGCACCATCATCAGTGGGCAATGTTTGCCAATGGGCCACTTTTTTTTGCCATTTTTCGCCTTTAGGTGCAAATTCCCTGCCTTTGACATAAGCAAAGGTAGTTGCATCAGGAGCGATCATTCCGCCCCTGGCACCCATTTCAATACTCATATTGCAGACGGTCATTCTACCTTCCATGGTCATGTTTTCAAAAACCTCGCCGGCATATTCCACAAAATATCCTGTTCCTGAATTGGTGCCCAGTCGGGCAATGATGTAAAGGATGACATCTTTGGGCAGTACATTATCGTTCAGCCTACCGTTGACCGTGATACGCATTTTTTTTGGTTTGTTCAGTAATAAGCACTGACTGGCAAATACTTGGGCCACCTGACTTGTACCGATACCAAAGGCGATAGTGCCAAAAGCACCATGGGTAGAGGTATGGCTGTCACCACAGACCATGGTCATTCCTGGTTGTGTGATTCCCAATTCTGGCGCCATGACATGAACAATACCTTGGTATTGGTGTCCTAAACCATATAGCGTGACCCCACGTTTGGTACAGTTCTGGGTGAGCATTTCAACCTGCTTTCTCGAGAGCGCATCCTTTATGGTCAAATGCTGGTCAATGGTCGGTACGTTATGATCGGCAGTAGCAACCGTTCTATCTGGTCGTGCAAGTGGAATGCCACGTTCGTCCAATTCAGCAAATGCTTGCGGACTGGTCACTTCGTGAATCAGATGTTGATCGATGTATAGAATCTGGGGTCCGTCAGGTACCGTTTCAACCACATGGGCATCCCAGACCTTGTCGAACAGTGTTTTTTTCATTACGCCAAACTTTCAATATTGACACTACTGGTCTCAATAATCTCATGGATGTCTTCATCCATGATTTCTTTCTTTCGATCCGCAAATTTGAGAAAATTTTCATAAACAGCGTCTAGCTGTAATTTAGTCAACTCGTAGCCTACATTTTTTGCTCGATAGGCCAAGGCAGCACGACCACTTCTGGCAGTCAGCACAATTGATGATTCGCTGACCCCGACATCTTCTGGATCAATGATTTCGTAGGTCTCACGATTTTTGATGACCCCATCTTGGTGTATTCCCGAACTATGCGCAAAAGCATTGGTACCAACAATAGCTTTATTGGGCTGTACGGGCATACCCATTTTTTGTGATACCATTCTACTTGTGTCATACAACAGTTTGCTATTGATATTGGTATCGAGGTTCAAATTGGGATGTTGTCGCATGATCATGACCACTTCTTCCAATGATGTGTTGCCAGCACGTTCGCCAATTCCATTGATGGTACATTCAATCTGGCGTGCACCATTGATCACTCCGGCTATAGAGTTCGCGGTTGCGAGCCCCAAATCGTTATGGCAGTGGCACGAAAGGATTGCCCTCTCAATACCAGATACATTTTCTTTTAAGTATTTCATCTTGGCACCATATTCTTCGGACAAACAATACCCAGTAGTGTCTGGAATGTTCAAAACGGTTGCCCCAGCCTTGATTACAGCCTCACAGACCCGTGCCAAATAGTCATTATCGGTTCTACCAGCATCTTCGGCATAAAACTCCACATCTTCAACAAAGGTTTTTGCATATTTTACGGCCTCAACGGCGCGCTGCAAAATGGCCTCACGATTTGATTTAAACTTGTACTTGATGTGGGAATCTGAAGTGCCGATACCAGTGTGTATTCTGGGTTTTTTCGCATTTTTTATGGCTTCGGCAGCCACCTCGATATCTTTTTTCACTGATCGGGTCAACCCGCAAACAGTGGCATTTTTGACCAATTTCGCAATTTCACTTACCGACTTAAAATCTCCAGGGCTAGATATGGGAAACCCGGCTTCGATTACATCTACTCCCAATTCATCCAAACGTTCAGCAATCACCAGCTTCTGTTTGGTATCTAATTTACAACCAGGCACCTGTTCGCCATCCCTTAGTGTGGTATCAAATATTTGTACCTTATCTTTACTCATTATTTTAGTCAGTTTTGGATAAACTATACGAAAATAACCTACCTGCATTCACGAACTCAGAATGATTGGAAACCATTACAATGTTGAACTGTTTTATTGATTTTGTAAAAATCTGAATTACAGTTTTTTAAATAGTTTTTTTTACGATGACAAATACCCAAAGGGATACCTTGTTCATACTTATCAAGTCGCTCTCAAAATCAGAAAAACGACAGTTTAAGCTGTATGTGGGTAGACTGGGCGTCAATACTGACGCCAAGTTTTTGGCTCTGTTCAATTTGTTGGATAAGATGCGGGATTATAACGAGGCCCAAATTTTAACCAGTGGTATAGTGAAAAAAGCCCAATTATCAAATCTAAAAGCACACCTGTACAAGCAGATTTTGGTAAGTCTTCGGTTAAATCCGGTCAATCAAAATATACGGGTACAGATTCGTGAACAGCTCGATTTTGCAACCATCCTCTACCAGAAAGGGCTGTACAAGCAAAGCTTGAAGATTTTGGATAAGGCCAAGAACATGGCCATTGAGCATGAAGAAAAGAACGTGGCCTATGAGATTGTCGAGCTTGAAAAGATCATTGAGACACAGTTCATCACACGCAGTATACCGGATCGGGCAGATGAATTGGCCGTACAGGCCAAAGAACTGTCTGCCCAGAATGTGATGACGAGCAAACTGTCTAACCTCTCACTTCAGTTGTATGGAATGATGCTCAAGGTGGGCTATGTACGAAATGATGAGGACCTGCAACGTGTAGAACGATATTTTGACCGTCATTTGCCCGTATTCAAAATGGACGATTTAGGCTTTCGTGAAAAGCTGTGGCTCTATAAGTCACATTTGTGGTACAGTTTCTTGATACAAGATTTTCTGTCTTCGTACAAATATGCCAGTAAGTGGGTCGATCTTTTCTATGAGCATGAAGAAATGATCTATTTGAACCCCGTTTTCTTTCTGAAGGGGAACCATTATTTGTTGGAATCCCTATTTTTTGTGAAGTACGGCTCACAGTTTAAGGAAACTTTGGAAAAATTGGGACTCATGGTCGATAGCAAGCGATTTCCAAAAAATGATAATATCGCTTCATTGGCTTTTTTATACCTTAATTCCAATAGGTTGAACCTACACTTTTTGGATGGTACCTTTGACAAGGGGCTTTATCTGGTCAATATTGTGGAATACGGTATCAAAAAACATGGTAATCGCATCGATCAGCATCATATCATGCTGTTATATTATAAAATTGCCTGTTTGTATTTTGGTAATGGTGATAATAAGAATTGTATCGTCTACTTAAAACGGATCATTACGAACAAAAACTTGAAAATGCGTGAAGATTTGATGTGCTTTGCACGTGTTCTCAGTTTGGTCGCCCATTATGAGGCAGGAATGGATTACCATTTAGAGGTACAGTTGAAAAGCACGTATAAGTTTTTACTGAAAATGAACGATTTGCATGCGGTTCAAAAAGAAATGATCAAGTTTTTGCGAAACCTTGGTGACATTTACCCAAGCGAGCTAAAAAATGAGTTTCAAAAGCTGTATAACGAGTTGAAAAAATATGAAGACCACCCCTATGAGAAAAGGGCATTTTTATACCTCGATATCCTTTCATGGTTAGAGAGCCATCTTCAGAACAAACCGGTTGCCCAGGTCATCCGGGAAAAGGCCTTGGCGGTCAGCCGTTGATGCAGGCATCCCAAATGGGGTCTTTTGGGGGATTGGCCTGCAACAATAGGGTCTCCTTTTTTACGGGGTGTTCAAATGAGAGTCTTTGTGAGTGTAAATGAATGCTACCATCTTTATTGCTTCTTGTTGCACCATACTTTAAATCTCCCTTTATGATGCAGCCGATTGCGGCCAATTGTGCTCGAATTTGATGGTGCCTGCCGGTTTTTAGATTGATTTCCAATAAGGCATAATGGTCCAATCTTGCCTTGATTAGATAAGTTAAAACGGCTTTTTTACCTTTCGGCACTTCTTTTTCATGGGCATACGACTTGTTTTGTGCTGAATTTCGTACCAACCAATGTTCTAAAAGTGCATGTTCTTTTTTAGGGGTGTTCTTTACAATCGCCCAATACGTTTTTTTGGTTTTTCCTTCAGCAAATAGTCTGTTCAATCGTGAAAGGGCCTTTGAAGTTTTCGCGAACACGATGATGCCAGAGGTTGGGCGATCTAACCGATGCACCACGCCCAAAAAAACATTTCCTGGTTTGTTATGCTTATGTTTAAGGTATTTCTTGACGATTTCTGAAAGTGGGGTGTCTCCCGTTTGGTCACCTTGCACAATATCACCAGGTCTTTTGTTGATTGCGACCAGGTGATTGTCCTCATATAGAACTTGCAGGTTTTTTATATTGGACTTCATCCCATATCAATACTGCTCACGCTCGTTGGGAAAATCACGACTCTTGACATCGGTGACATATTGCGAAACGGCATTCCCCATTTCTTCATAGAGGTTCAAATAGCGCCTTAAAAACCTGGGGTTGAACTCATGGGTCATACCCAAAAGATCGTGCACTACCAGAACTTGGCCATCTACTCCATTACCGGCACCAATACCAATGATTGGAATGGAAACACTTTCAGCTACTTCTTCGGCAAGTTTCGCCGGAATTTTTTCGAGCACGATGCCAAAACAACCAGTTTCTTCAAGCATTTTGGCATCTTCCTTTAGTTTTTTAGCCTCTTGCTCCTCTTTTGCGCGAACGGAATAGGTGCCGAATTTATAGATAGATTGTGGGGTCAATCCCAAATGTCCCATTACGGGAATACCGGCTTGTAAAATTCGCTTGACCGACTCTTTGATTTCTTCGCCACCTTCTACCTTTACTGCATGGGCACCGCTTTCTTTCATTATTCGTATGGCAGAGCGGAGCGCTTCCTTTGAATCACTTTGATAGCTGCCGAAGGGTATGTCAACGACAACTAACGCCCTTTTGGCAGCACGTACCACCGCACTGGCATGATAGATCATTTGGTCTAAAGTAATGGGTAAGGTGGTTTCATGGCCTGCAATGACGTTGCTGGCTGAATCACCGACCAAAATGACATCGACATGAGCAGCATCCACAATCTTTGCCATGGAATAGTCGTAAGAGGTCAGCATCGATATTTTTTCACCGCTTTGCTTCATTTCAATCAGCGATTTCACGGTGACCCTTTTATATTCTTTTTTGGCAATAGACATTTGTTTTGGTTTTGAGCACTAAATGTAAGCAGTTTTGTTTAATTTGGAATATTACCAAAATTTCAACTATGAAATACCCTTTTACATTTCTTTTCTCATTTGTGTTCTTATTGCAAGGTTTGGCACAAGATGTAGAAAAGGCAGCTGTAAAAAAAATCATCACCACTTTTTTTGAGGGCTTTCACAAGCAAGACTCCAGTCTCATCAAAAGTACGGTTGCCGATGCTATGGTATTGCAGACCACAGCACGTAGCAAAGAAGGAAAGACACTTTTTCGGACCGACGATTTTGGTAAATTCTTGAAGTCGATCGTCAGTATTCCCGATAGTGTGGAGTTTGAGGAAAAGCTGACCTCATTTTCCATACAGGTAGATCGGACAATGGCCAATGCCTGGGTGGGCTATGAATTTTGGCTTAACAATGAATTTAGCCATTGTGGCATAAACTCATTTCAGTTGATTGATTTTGATGGGGAGTGGAAAATCATCTATTTGATCGACACCCGTGGTAGAGCAGGGTGTTTTGACGAGCAGTAGGGCCAGGGACAGTCCTTGGACGATTGTTCATGTTTTTGGCATCCGCCTTAACCCATTTTTGTAAACGTATGCCATAAAACCGAATATGATAAGCATACCGAAAGCCGAAGGCAGGTATTGGCTATGTGGTTGGTATGTGTCCAATACTGTACCGAAGAAGGCTGATAAAAGTGCAGCAAAAGCACTGGTCATTTTATAGATATGCTCGTAGATCCATATACGATGCTTCTGGTAGGCCCTTGTTGGTATCAAGAACTTTAAAAAATCATAGGTAATTACGAACAGAAGGGCACCAACGGTACTGTAGATAATTACCGGAGACCATATCATTCCGATAGACTTAAAATAAGACAAGAAGTACACTAAGACCAATAGGCTGGTGAAAGCGATCAGGATATCCGTTTTTTTGGGAATGTTCGATTTCAATTTCAATACACGATACCCCGAAAAGGAAACATAACCGCTCAACACTGTGATAACCAATAAGAAGGTATTTCTACCAAAAACAAAAACACCCATCAACCCAGTAAAAATCACTATGGATATAAGCCATAAAAAGTAGCGCCCGCTGGTATTATGTACTTTCGCCCCTTTGGTACTTATCAACGCTATTAGTCCCAGCAAAAGGGCAACGGAACCCGTGACTACATGAAGTATGATATTTGATTGGTGCAATAGTTCCATTTTTCTTGTTTTTTTGATTATAAAGATCAATCCCAATTTGCAAAAACCAGGGCTTTTACAAAATCAATACTTGGTGAAAGGTCTATATACCCAGTGGCTGACACCCCAGTATTGGTGATTGGATCGTAATACAATCAAAGACAGTCTTGGTGCAATAGTTTTGGTTATTCGATTTTGATCAGTTTTCGAATTACGGCAGCATAACTTTTACTGCTTGTAATGGCAGATAGGTGAGGGGTATCGAACAAAATGACATAACGGCCGTTCAAGTATGGCTTGATTTGTTTGATGTGATTGATATTGACGATATATTTTCGGTGTATTCGCAAGAAATCGGGACCCAAACGTTTTTCTAGAAAAAGTAGTGAATAGTCACAAAGCTTCTTTACCCCTTTTTGCGTAAGAACAAAAGCATAATTGTCAAAAGCCTCAAAATATACAATTTCAGCTATGGGAACCAAGAAGATGTTTTCGCCGGTCTTGACTGGAATATGGGCTATTGGGTTTGAATATCCCATTACATCTTTGGGCTTGGGTTCCAATGAAAATGTAGTTGTGTTGTCATTTTTGGTTGAGACGTATCCTTTTGGGAATGAATAGATGTTTTGGAAAAAGCTATATCCAAGTACGAGTGAAATGGTTCCATTGAAGAGGTACATCTTACCGGCCGAAAAAAGTCGGTAGGTTTGATCGCTGAAGACCAGTATTCGAATACTGTACTCTACCTCAGTGGCAACTGCCCCGACCAAAAAGAAGGCAAACAAAAGAATCAGGTATATTTTCCAAGCAGGTTTGATTTTTGACATATACCATGACTTGCTCAATGAAATTCCAATAAGGGTGTAGCCAATGATAAAGCTGGTCGATAAAGACAACAGAATCCATTGAAGCCAATTGAACTGGTCATTCAAAAAGTAATTGGCCGTTCCGATCCCTGTACCGACCAACGCAATGTGCGGTAAGTACCGATTCGTTTTTTTTAGGTCAAATGGTGTGGCCATGAATTATTTTCCAATGTGTGAATCCTACATGCAAACCCTATTTTTTGACTATCCAAACATCACTTTAGCAATCGCTGATGTTGACTCTAATAGCTAGGCCGCCTTCTGAAGTCTCCTTATATTTGCTGTTCATATCCTTTGCGGTTTCCCACATGGTTTGAACCACTTTATCTAAAGGTACTTTGGCAGTATCTGGGTTTGTGTCCATTGCCAGTTCAGCTGCATTGATGGCTTTCATGGCTCCCATGCAGTTGCGTTCAATGCAGGGTATCTGTACCAGTCCGCCCATGGGGTCACAAGTCAATCCCAAATGGCGCTCCATAGCAATTTCAGCGGCTACTAGCACTTGTTCAGGTGTGCCGTCCATCAATTCGGTCAGGGCACCAGCAGCCATTGCCGATGACACACCGATTTCGGCCTGGCACCCTCCCATAGCTGCCGAAATGGTCGCTCCTTTTTTAAAGATGCTGCCAATTTCACCGGCAACCAACAAATTTTTTTTGATATCATCAAAATCACCATCATGGTTTTCAATGACCAAATAGTACATCAATACTGATGGTATGACCCCTGTACTACCATTGGTAGGCGCGGTCACTACCCGCCCAAGTGAGGCGTTTACCTCATTGACCGCCAGGGCAAAACAACAGACCCATTTGATAATCTGGCGGAACTCCACTTTGGTTTCCCGAATGGTTTCCAACCATTCTTGGGGATTCGAATAATAGCTTTCTCCCTTGAGTTTTTCGTGCATATCAAAGGCCCTTCGCCGTACGTTAAGCCCGCCGGGGAGTATGCCTTCGGTATGGCATCCCAAATACATACTGTTCAGCATAGTGTTCCAGATACGTTTTAGTTCAACATCTATTACGTTATCTTTACGTAACGAGTGCTCATTTAGTAATACTATCGCAGAGATGCATTCGTCTTGCTTTCGGCAGTGGGACAAAAGTTCTGTGCCAGTGGTGATTGGGTAGGGGAATCTTTTTAATGCTTCGTTATTGCCACTGTAGTGCTGTAATTCTTCCTTAACTATAAAACCACCCCCAATAGAATAATACGTTTCTTGAAGTGTTTTGCCATTTTTCATGGTAGCCTCAAAACGAATTCCATTGGCATGAAAAGAAAGAATTTTTTTTTTGAAAATGATATTGGTGTCAAAATCAAAAGAAAGGATTTGCTTGCCTCCAAGCAATATGACTTTTTGGTGTTTTACTTGTGCAATGACACCATCAATTTTAGCTGTGGGAATGGTTTCAGGGTTTTGCCCCAAGAGCCCCAGCACAATGGCAATATCGGTAGCATGTCCTTTCCCGGTCAAAGACAATGAACCATACAGCAAAACATCGACCTTGCAAATAGCTGTCAATACCTCTTTTTTTTCCAGTTCTTCAACCCATTCTTCAGCAGCCCGCCAAGATCCGAGTGTATGGGAACTGGAAGGGCCCACTCCAATCTTGAGCATATCAAACACACTGACGCACTCCATCTTCAAATTTTATGTGTCAAAGATAGTTGGTAAAAAGTACCAATACGAGACAATGCAAAAAATATAGCTGACACCTTGTCATATTTGTTGCAATGGCATAATGATTGACATTTGAGAAAGAAAACAAAAATTACAACAACTTTAAATATAGAACATGAGCAAGATTATAGGTATTGATTTGGGTACTACCAATTCCTGCGTTTCAGTTATGGAGGGCAACGAGCCTGTAGTGATACCCAATGCCGAAGGGAAACGGACCACGCCCTCTGTCATCGCGTTTGTGGAAGGTGGGGAAATAAAGGTAGGTGATCCCGCAAAGCGCCAAGCGGTCACCAATCCCAATAAGACCATTTATTCCATAAAGCGGTTTATGGGCAACAAGTTTTCAGAATCTTCGAAAGAAGCCAATAGAGTGCCCTACAATGTGGTAAAGGGGGACAATGACACCCCACGTGTCGATATTGATGGGCGTAAATATTCTCCGCAAGAACTCTCTGCAATGATTCTTCAAAAAATGAAGAAAACGGCTGAAGATTATCTTGGGCAAGATGTGACAAGAGCGGTAATTACCGTACCAGCCTATTTTAATGATTCACAGCGTCAAGCTACCAAAGAAGCAGGTGAGATTGCTGGCTTGACCGTTGAACGTATCATCAACGAACCCACTGCCGCTTCGTTGGCTTACGGATTGGACAAAAAGGATTCTGACCAGAAAATCGTTGTGTTTGACTTTGGAGGTGGTACACATGACGTTTCGATCTTGGAACTGGGCGATGGTGTTTTTGAGGTACTGGCCACAGATGGGGACACCCACTTGGGAGGTGACGATGTCGATCAAAAAATCATTGATTGGTTGGCTGAAGAGTTCAAGAATGACGAAGGATTGGATTTACGTGATGATGCGATGGCCTTGCAACGTCTTCGTGAAGCTGCCGAAAAAGCTAAAATTGAGCTATCATCTTCGGCACAGACAGAAATTAATCTGCCCTATGTAACCGCAACGGCCTCTGGACCAAAACACTTGGTAAGAACACTGTCAAGGTCTAAGTTTGAACAATTGGTTGAAGACTTGGTCAAACGAACCATAGCACCATGTGAAACTGCCTTAAAGGCTGCCGGACTGTCAAAAAGTGACATTGATGAAATCATTTTGGTAGGGGGATCCACCAGGATACCTGCCGTACAGGAAGCTGTCGAAAAGTTCTTTGGCAAGAAACCTTCAAAAGGAGTAAATCCTGATGAAGTGGTAGCGGTAGGAGCTGCGATACAAGGAGGGGTCTTGACCGGAGATGTCAAAGATGTCTTGTTGTTGGATGTAACCCCACTTTCATTGGGTATTGAGACCATGGGCAGTGTCTCGACCAAACTGATTGAGGCAAATACGACCATTCCGACCAAAAAATCACAGGTATTCTCGACAGCGGCAGATAACCAGCCTTCTGTTGAAATACATGTGCTACAGGGTGAGCGTCCTATGGCAGCCGATAACAAAACCATTGGACGTTTTCATTTAGATGGCATTCCACCTGCACCTCGAGGTACACCTCAAATTGAGGTTACCTTTGATATTGATGCCAATGGTATCATCAAGGTGTCGGCGACTGATAAAGCAACGAACAAATCGCAGGATATTCGGATAGAGGCTTCGTCAGGATTGACCGAAGAGGAAATCAAAAAGATGAAGGCCGAGGCTGAAGCGAATGCAGAAGCAGATAAAAAAGCAAAGGAGACAGCAGATAAGTTGAATGAGGCCGATAGCATGATTTTTCAAACCGAAAAACAATTGAAGGAGTTTGGCGATAAACTGTCTGATGATAAGAAAAAGCCGATTGAAGAAGCCTTGGAAGAATTGAAGAAAGCCTATGAAACCAAAGATGTCGTGATCATAGAGCCAGCACTGACAAAAATCAACGAGGCTTGGAAAGTCGCTTCAGAAGAAATGTACAAGGCACAGGCTGAAGCCGCCCAGGCGAGTGGTGGCCCTACGGCTGATTCGGCAAGCAGTGCCCAATCTGGTAGTGATTCCAAAGAGGGCGATAATGTTGAGGATGTCGATTTCGAAGAAGTGAAGTGATGTTGCTTTAACTGAACCTAATGTTTTAACCCACAACATTGTTGTGGGTTTTTTATTTATTTTAGGCCCAAAACCTGATATGAAACCCAAGATACGCAGAGAACTTTTTCAAAGCATTGGTACGGCAACTGCCTTGATCGTAAGTGTATTGGCCTTAATCGTTTCCATTTATGAAGCCAACTTGTTGAAAGCACAGCAAAAAGCTACCGTATGGCCCTATTTTTCTGTAAATGAAGGATATGATGCTGCTGGATTTCGAATCAATGCATCGAACAATGGCACGGGACCAGCTTTGATTTCCTCAGTTTTGGTAGAGTGTAATGGAAAACCATTTAAAAAGTATATCGACCTGTTGAATACCATTAAACCGAACAATACCATGGGCTATGATAAGATTCGAGTAAGCAATATCAGCAATACTGTGGTCAAAGCAGGTGAAGAACGTGAACTTTTATTTTTACCGTGGTCGGACGAAACTCGTGAAATTTTAAAACTGATGGGAGGAAAAGTTCGGATAAAGATTCAATATTGCTCTGTTCTGGAGGATTGCTGGACGTATGAATACCCTACTGCTGAAAGGGTAAAAGAATATTTTAAGTCACCAATGGAGTTCGATGATTGATAAAAGTCATAAAGGCATCTTTTGATACCATGCATTAAAAAACCCGCAAAGAAAACAATGCGGGTCATGCTTTGAAAAGATTACCTTGCCCATACAGGTAGGTTAGTTCAATTCTTGTACTTCCAGTTCCTTTAGTTTTTTTAAAGCTTCAGATTTTGAGTTCACGTTCAGTTTTAAGTATATGTTTTGAATATGAAAGTTAATGGTACTGGGTGTAACGAACAATTTATCTGCAATTACTTTATAGGTAGCTCCCTGGGTCAAAAAATCAATGATCTGGTTTTCCCTTTTAGAAAAAGACTTGTAGTATTTTTTTTGGAAGGACGCGATTATTTTTTGGGTAACATCATAGCTCATGGCGGCCCCATAAATGCTAAGGGAATCCAAGGCATTTAAGAACCGTTCCTTTGTGATGGGCTTGGTCAAAAAGCCATTGGCCCCTTTTTTAAAAGCTTCCTTGATGATACCTACATCGCTCTGGGAACTTGATATGATGATTTTTACGGAGTTATCACGCATTCGAATCAATTCGGTACCATCGATGCCTGAAGATCCTTGCAAAAAAACTTCTGAAACAATAATATCTGGATTGATGCTGTCATAGTTTGAGAGCACTTGGTGGAACGAATTGTAGCAATCTGTCAGTGAGTACTTGAAAACAGACTTTAAAAACTGACCGTAGCATTGCTGATAGGCCACATCGGCATCGATAACAATAATCTTAAGGGGTTTGTTTCTCATAGCTAACTTAATTTGAGTTGTACAGTTTATATGATTTGGGGGCAGCAGACCTGTTTTTATATTGACAATTTCCATTGAAAAATAAAAGTCTCCAGTGCCTTTGATGGGACGAAAGCGAATTGAAAATCCTGTTTAGGCCATTTCGGCCACCTGTAAGGAAGGTTCGCAGGACCAAGTCAATACAGTCTTTGGATTCTGTTTGTATTATTTGGCGAGCAATAATGCGACGTCCCGATACCTGTTCAGGTTTCTTTACAGAATGTGAATGGTAAAGACTTACTTTTCGAAGCCGTCAAAGAATTGTAGGCAGTGATCTTGAATTTGGTGTAATAAGACATCATATATTTGGGATTTGGGGGTTTTAAAATCGGGTTGTACGACGATTTTCTACATGCAATATAATTTTTTTCAAATAGCATTGGCAGCTTTTGTGGGTATTTTCGTTCAAATGCATATGCTGTTTTTAATGAGCAGGGGTTTTAGACGTGCAGGTTTCCGCCTATAAGGGCAACAAAATAAGGGATGCAGTACTTGTTTGTGTACTGCATCCCCTTGATGCATTAAAATCGGCCAGAAGAAAACAATACAACCCGTTTTCTTGTTATAAAATTGCCAGGTACCACCTCTTAACTAAGTTAGCGAAAGAAAGAAGTGGTGATTCTTTTACTGTGAAAGTCCGTTGGCAATCAAATAAACCAAATTCAACCCCCTAAGGTTTTCTGACCGATTTTAGATTATCTTTAAAAGTGTTATTCATCAAAAACAGTGGTCGAATAATCGATTTGTGTACCATCGCGCAAAAGTTGCTCCAGACTTTCCTCATTTTTGGCAACAAGCCCATTATCGGTCTGCTTGCCATACGCAATCGCAAACTTTTGCACTCTATTGCCTTCATCTCGATTTGATAGTACATAGCCCAATCCTTTTTCTGGTGACAAGCTGATGGAAAAATCATCACGCTTGCTGTTAATATGACTGCCCAGGTTTATAGAGGCCATCAATGTGTTTTCAACAATCTGCGTTGCATACAGATCAAGGCCACCATAACCGTCACGACCATCAGATGCAAAGAACAACAGGGTGCCATTATATAATTTTGGGTAGAGTTCATTTGTTTTTGTATTCACTTTAGACCCTAGATTCTTTGCGATGCCAAAACTACCATCAGCTTTGATTTCAGTAACATAAATGTCATATTCCCCGAAGGTCCCAGGCATGTTCGAAGCAAAGAACAGTTTTTTGCCATCACTTGAGATGGTTGGGTGCTTTGCAGAAAAATGTTCGGGACACACAATTACTTTTTGAATATTTTTCCATTCACCCCCTTCTTTTTCTGCCCGGTAGATTTCATGGACCAACTCTTTCTTTGAAAAGAGGCCATAAAGCGGTTTTTTGTAAACAGCTTTGCTAAAATAGGCAATAGATCCGTCTTGGGTAACCGACATATCGGGCGTATATTCCTTGGAATGCCATTTGAATTCGTTCTTTGGCAATGGCACTTCATCGTTGCTGGTTACAGAAGCTGGTTGGGTGTTTTTTTGAAAATCGGCCTTGCCCCTAAGATAATCGGCTTTGATGGAGGCGACCAAAAATGTTCTTTCGGCCATATCTTTCGCATTCGGTCCTTGAACTTGATCGATGGCAAAGTCATATCGCTGCTGAAAAGCATCATTGGAGTTCATGTCCAGTAACTTTTCATACCAAAAAGCAGCGGTCTCGTAATTCTCAGCCAAGAAGTTGGCATTTCCCAAATCTTGAAAAATCTCATGATTGGGTTGCCCCAGTTTCACAAGATCAAGGTAATCGCCGATTCTTTTGTTCGTTTCCTTATTTTTTTCACTATAAAGGTGACTGTTGAACTTTTGTTGCGCATTTAAAGTGCCTAGACAAAAGAGGGCTAGGGCAATAAAATAAACCTTGTAGATAGTAGATTGTATCATAATTAAAGATTTAGGGCGTTAATACCATACAAATATCTACAAACAATTAGGACAAATACCTGTGAATTTTTAACAGGTTTTGAATTTTATCGATAAAAACATACGTTAAAACGATTTTTTTTGAATTATTTCAATTCCCCATGAATCTTTTTTGGTTAGTGTTTGTCGTACCCAAAAACAGATGATTAACAATACGTTACAGATGTTTTTCTTCATTCAATAACTCGCTATTTTTGTTATTGGTGCTTGGTCATATGTTTTTAAAGGCATACAAAATTATTGCTGTAAGCAATGCAATATAGCTACGCATGTCAGTAAATTACTGTTGCACCTGGCCCCAGAACGAACTCTTTTTCGTAAAGGCGTATATTGATGTTATGGTCGCAATTACCAGTATGGGTCACCGTTATCTTATTTTTCTCCATGAAAACCTGCAATATGATAGTATTGACATTTAGCTTGAATGATATGCTGTTCCACTGTTCAGGTAGGGCAGGGGCAAATCGTACCCCATCTTGCAGTACTTTAAAGCCAGCAAACCCCTTTATAATGATCAACCATACCCCGCCAGCTGCCGCTGTATGGATACCACCTAAAAATGAACCGCCACTCATCACTTTTTTGCTGGCATTATAGAGATCTATTGTCGATGATTCCATAAAATAGCGATAAGCTTCTTCATGATGGCCTGCCTTGCATGCCACAAGTGCATGTACACTTGGGCTCAATGATGATCCATGTTCTGTTCTGGGTTCATAATATTCGTAATTGGCAATGAGTTCATCTGGTGTGAATTCATCTAACATGGCCATTAATTGGATGACATCAGCCTGTTTCAATACCTGGGTATGTACCGCTATGCCATTGGGCCAACCCCAGTATTCATTTGGGTCAAGCAATCTTTTTCGCACCTCGTCAGGGGCAATATCCTCTAATTGAAAATAACCATCGAACTGTTCAATGACCTTGGTTTTCAAATCAGGTTGGGGTATATAAAGCCGCGCTGCTATGTCTTTCCAATTTTCAACTGAACCTGAATCGATGTCCATTGCCGTCATCAGTTCAGATAGGCGCATTTGATAGGTTTCATTCATTTTTTCGTAGACCATACATGCTTTTTCCATCGTATACTTCGTGAGGTAGTTGGTATAGGCATTGTTGTCCACATTTTCATGGTATTCGTCAGGCCCCAGTAACCGAATGATTTCGTAACGGTTTTTATCCTTTTTAAAATGTACCCTTGAAACTAAAAATTGGGCCACCTCAAATAGGACCTCTGCTCCGTAATGAAGCATAAAATCCCAATCCTGTGTTGCTTCATAGTACAGCCAAACCCCATAGGCCACGTCAGGGGAAACATGGATCTGCCAGCAATTAAAATGATTTCTGATGGGTCTGCCCGTAAGTACATCGGTAAAAAAGTAATCGGGAAAAAGTTCATCACCTGTTTTGCCACTGGTCCAGGCATAGAAAGCACCGTAGTATCCCAATCTTTTTGCTTTTCTTTTGGCACCCGGTAAGGTATCGTAGCGGTACATGACCAATTTTTTGGCAATTTCAGGGTGCGTATACACGTACATGGGTAGATTGAAGGTCTCTTGGTCCCAAAAGGCGGCACCCTGATATACTTGGCACGAAAGCCCACGCGCACCAATGGGCAAATTGGCATGGGTTGGTGTGGCAATGTAAGCTTGATAGCTATTGAAACGTGCAAGTACCTGGGCTTCAAGGCTGCCTTCAATGGCAATGTCTGAAGTATTCCAAAAAGTGTCCCAGCGTTCTTGATGTGCTTCCTTCAATGCCTGATAATCTTTTTTCAAGGCTTCTAAAGTTTCATGGTTTGCCATTTCAACAACATTTTCAGTTTCATTGCTGTGTACAATGGCCACTATTTTTTGAACGGTAACTTGTTCATCCTTTTCCATTTCAAAAACCAGCTCCCGTAGCAGTCGTTTCTTTTCTTTTTGGATTGAAGAAGAGATCGCTTGTTTGCCTTTGATGGTAATACCTTCATTCACAACAATCTGGGTATGTAGTTCATGGGTGTATGCACGTGCACATAACAAAGCACCATTTTCTTGAAGTTCCATTGATTTAAAATGTGCGCCATTGATGCTCCAGACCTCACTATCGATTCCCGTCACAAAACGATATTTTCCCTTTTGGTGGGCAATGAACCTGTACTGCATGACAAGCAGGTGATGGTTGGCCAAGCTTGCGAATTTTTCTGTTTCAATGGTGACACTATGGCCATTGGTCGAGGACCAATGCATTCTTCGTTGGTTTAACCCATAGCGCATGTCCAAGGCCCGGTAATACTCTTTGGTGTGTCCATCAAACATGTTCAGCATTTCATCTTCAAGGTACAGTTGTGCAAAAAGGCCGTTAGGCACATTGCAAAGCTCACTCCATTTACTATTTTTTGCCAAATCCCAAGTATCGGTAACAATGCAGGCCACAAATTCTTCTGCTTGCCATTCTTCAAAGGTGCCGCGGTATCCCATATACCCGTTTCCTATCATAAAATTGCTTCCGGTGGTGACAAGTTGTTGGGGGTCGAAAGATTTTTCGATGATTTCCCAACCGGTTTTGGTCTTTAGGTTATTTTTAAGTTCCATTAATGCACTGTGGAATATTACCCATTTTAAGGATTGTTGAACAAAAGGAAACAAAATAAGGAATAAAATGGGAGCCGTTCAAAAGTATTATGCGAGTGGTCAGCAGTAGTGTAAAAAGGTTGGCTTTACCACCTAAAAAAAATCAATATTTATGGGGTTTGTTCAATTTTTTTTTGAGTTTTGAATACCACTCCGGGGTAATGCCCATGAAATCGGCGACTGCTTGTGAGGGGGCCCTGTTCACAATGATTGGAAAGTTCTCGTACAGATATTTCAAGAAATAATCTTTTGGATAACAAATTTGATGGGTTCTTATTTCTTCGACCAAAATGAAATCCTTGATCATGTCGTATCTAAAAAAAGTATTAAACTCTGAAAATTTGGTGAGCCATGCTTGAATGGCGTCCATACTGATTTCCAATACTTCTGAATGCTCAATTGCCTCTATTTCATATTTGGTGGGCTTACCGGACAGAAAGCTGTCCTTGACCGGGATTATGTTGAACAGGTCATCAAAATAGAACCAAGTGGTTTTTTTGATGCCTTCAGGGGTCTGCAAAGAGGATTTGAACCCTCCTTTGGCCACAAAAAAAATCTTATGGTACGTACCTCCATACTTCACCAAAATTTCATTTTTTTTGACTTTCCTGGGCTGGCAGGTCATTTTTAACTCCTCTAAAAAGGCATCGCTAATCGTAACATAGCTCTCAATTTTATCTTTGAATTTTTCTAACATGGTCAAAACATCTTTTGTCGGTTTAAATGGTCAGTGTCATTGAAATATCGATAATATTAAGAAGAAAAAGTAAACCAGCACAATGATACGATTGTAATAATTGCAGATGGAGCATGGTTTTTTGATTTGTGGCGATACAGATGATATCGACCGTATTACTGCATATCATAAGAACCGATTTTTTTATACGCCTTGACCCTTTCGGTTTGATGGGAGCACTTCACCCAAATGAATACATGATTTCACGATAAGGAGGTTTTCCTGAGGATTGCAATTGGCAGAATTGACCATATCACTAAAACAACCCAATACAGGAATTCTGGAATAACCTTAAACCAATTGGCAGCTAGAAAGCCTGCCATCATGATTACATGTCCTAGAAAGGCCCAGATCAAGCCATAAACCACATGTGCCCTGTAATTTGGAACACGGTTTCGTATTTGTTTCAAAACCCAAAAGTAAACGGGGATAAAAAGCACCATTGAGGTTAACAGGCCAGGGTTATATCGATAGTTGAGAATTCCTGCGAGAAGGTGTACCAATCCATTTATAAACACGATGCTGGCCATGGCAAATAAGGGAAATAAATGTCTTGGGCTACGTAAGATCGCCAAGAGGCCCACCAACCATACCAAGGAAGTATTTATAACAAATATGGATTCCTTTGTCAGTGGTTTGACAGAACTCCCGGATTGCCCTAATTTTTCCAATATAAGATTGTTGGTGGAGGTGTAAAACGCATAGTAGTTTCCATAGAGATCGATCCAATGTTCCTCAAACTGATGAATGATATAGGCAATTAGTAGAATCACCCCGATGAACCTAAAATCCATTACGATTGCACTTGGCTTTTTCTCATCTAAAAAAGCAAAAGATCCAATCAATAGAAATGGAACAGCATATACCCCGATTTTCATCCAGTGGTCAACTAGGAACCTAAATTGCCCCAAAGGCGTCCATAGCATAAGATAGAGTAAAAGTATACTGGCAAGTACGAATTTTTCAGCTTTCATTTTTTGTTTTTTTATTAAAATATCCTTTTTTTCTGTAATCAATTGCCCTTTTAGCGTCAATCCAGTGTTAGATTTTTGCCAAGGACCCTAGGCGTGCACTGACTCTAAGATTCCCCAATGGTGGGCCTATTTCGAAAACCTAAAGCAAAGCATATATTTTCACTTGGTTCCGTTTTCCTTTCAACAGCACATTGCCCAAATATTTTGAGGTCAACAGTTCTTTGCTGCTCAAGTCATTGATCAATTTTTCGGAGACCAACAATGGAACGTTAAAGTTGTTGCACTGCTTTTGAATTCTGGCGGATGTATTGATTACATCACCATGGTAGGCCAATTGCTTCTTTACAAAACCCACCTCTGCAATCATGAGCGCTCCACCATGAATGCCGGCCTTAAACTGTGGGCATATACCATATTTGTGTAGATAATAACCGTTTCTTGACAGCTGTCGTTGTTGGAACTCAAAAAATAGCCTTACACAATTGTTGTTGGTAATGCCCTTTACATAGGGCCATGTTAAAACGACCTCGTCCCCCACATATTGGTAAATTTCCGCTTCATACCTTGATACGACCATGTTGAGGTCATGAAAACAATCTTGGATAAATTGACTATACTGCAAATGTCCCAGCCGTTCCGCTATTTTGGTGGAATCCTTTAAATCCAAGAACATGAATATCCGATCTTCTTCCTTGGGCGTTCTGTACCTTCCCATGAGCATTTTGACAAACACGTCCTTACCCAATCTTTCTGCAGCTATCTTCATCAAGAAAAAGACGAAGGAGGAACAAAAAACAATATATATCAAGACAGCGATGAAATGGTCATTTTGTAACCACCATAACCATCCTTCATCAATTCCATTTACTTGTGCAATGGTTAGGGAAAACCGCAACAGCCACAGTGTTATCAGAAGATCCATCAATATTTTTGAAATGACCCTTGAAATCCAACTGAGACGCTTTGATAGGAGCTTATCAAAGAAAAACTCTATTGAAGCGTAGCACATGCCCAAAACGACACCCAAAGAAGCTAAGGCCGTCAAATTTTTTAATAGCAATGTTCCCATGTTACAGTTCAACTCGATTTCAGGAACATGGTTAAGACCTAGATAGCGGAAAATCGCAAAGAACCCCAAACACAGTCCCCAGAATATTGCAGATATGGCTACCTGTCTAAGATATGTTTTGGTGTTCATGGGTATGTTCATGTCTCTGTAGCCTTACCATGGAGGTTGATTGCATAGTAATCAACAACACCATGTTTTTAGTTATTTACATTTCATATGTTTCAAATTTAAAATCCAACCATAGTGGTGAATTTATGGTTGGCCCAATCAACATTGTCAAGCCCATAAACCAAGGTACAACAACTCAGTAATATGGTTTAAATTATTGATAATCAAAAGGTTTTACAATAAATATGACGTTATCCAGATTTGATTCTTGTTGCAGTAAGATAATGGTCAATGCTCCAAGCGCCGCCTCCCGAGAAAAACAGATAAAAAAACACAAAGCAGTACAATGCTGTCAATTCCCCACCGTTTACGATGGGCAAAAAGGATTTGTCAATGAAAACCATGCAATAAGCCACCGCCATCATTCCGCTCAGGACAAATGCCGTCCACCGGGTAGAAAGTCCGATGAACAGCAGTATCCCACCCAAAAACTCCAAAATGCCCGCTACCAACAGCAAGGTCGAAAGTGTCTTGTTCCCGCTTTCTGAAGCGGGATAACCGAACAGTTTTTGTGTTCCGTGCCAAAATATGAGAAACCCAACCACGATTCTCAACAATGCCAATGCCCTAGAATGCCAATTGTCCCAAAATATCATATCTATCTTTTTATGGTACACCTTTAGAGCTCAAAAACCAAGTCTAGCGCGATTATATGTAAATCGGTATACGCGGGGTCATCTCCAAAAAAAGAAGAGTATGTCAACTCCGCTTTTAATAAATTGGGAACTATTTGTTTATAGATGACCAAATCTATTTCTTGTCCGAGAAGGGTGCCTTCTTCTTCAGAAAAATAGGTATGATAGCCAAAAAATCCACCGATGCCCCATACCACATCATTGGACTCTGCAGTAAAATAGGGATTATGCAACCCATCTGCCGGAGGGTCGATAAACACATCCGATATACGGTGCAGACGTTGGCCAGTGGACAGTGGAAATTGGTACGAAGCAATTCCGTTGTCAGAGCTTGCCAGTTCGTAGCCGAGATTAAAAATACCAGAACCTGGCAAAGAGACGCCTACTTCCGTATTGATCAAGAACGCATCATAGGCGGTTGGATTGTCGCCATAATCACTTTGATATGCAAATGCGGTCTTATAGTTCAATGCTATTCTGTCTTTTGGTAATGTGCTCCGGTCTATGGTAATGCCAAAGGTTTGGCTGGATAATGAGGGGGAATCATCCCGAAAATCGAGAAGGTGGCTAAACAATCCGATCCTAGCCATTGGATTTTTATAATAGCCAATTACAAAAGCATGTGAGTCACTGCGCCAATCTATCTCTTCAGCAAGGAGGCGATTGACTTGATAGATATATGCATGTTCAAATGATAGTCCCTTTTCGTCGTTTTGCACCTTGGTGTAAATGGCATCAAATGTTTGATCGTCCTGTCTGGCTTGAACCCTTCCAATAAAACGCTCATCTTCCACAATGGCCGCCTGTCGACCCACTTTAAACTGTATCGTTGTCGTGTTCAGTGTATCGGCATATGCAACATGCAGTTGATTTAGCTCAAACGTTTCTGGATCCGTCACATTCGTTCTGTCGGTCTCATCGTTCAAACCGTCAAAGTATAGGTCTGGTGTAAGGGCAACCACACTTTCACCTTCGATATACATCTGAAAACCGTTGTAGGATTTGGTCAGGTAGCCAAAGTTTGTCCCAAAGGTATACGCTCTAGAGGCTCTGGCCGCTTCATCATCGGCATGCCAAAACCTCAACTTGCCATTGAATACAAACTCTCCTTCGTTTATTATTTTTGCTAGATTATACTCTGGCGATTGTTCTTGACCATAACCACCAAAGCCAAACAGCAATGAAAATAAGGCCACCACCATCAGATGATGGCAACCTGTTTTTCTCTTTGTCATAACACATAGGATTTGTTAGTCAACGATAAGTTTGGGTGGACGTTTCCCCTCTATAAAATCCCGTATGGCCATACTGACCTCTTCTGCTGCTTCAGTGGCCGAAAAATGATTGGCTTCAACAAACTGAACATAGCCATCTTTCACAAAATCAGGAGATCTGGCATATTCTTCTTCTCGTTGGGCCGGGTCTTTAGTCGCCTGTAAAAAGAGTATGGGCATGGTCATGTGCTGTATTAAATTCTTCTTTCTATACTCAAGCTCAATATCAAAACTGGTATCATAGGTTTTGGCCACTGCATCGGCTATGCCCTCCGTCCCAAATTCTTTGTAAATCCGGTCCATATGGTCAGGAGTGAATTGCTCAGATACCCATGCTGAATTATAGGTCGCGGTTATCATGATGCCATCTTTGTAATTCTCGGCGTGTGCTAAATTCTCATGCGAAGGCCTTGGCTCACCATGGGGTTCTTCAAAGGACTGTTGCATCCTGATCCAATTCGTTACTCGCTTGTTCACCCCGGGGACAGCCATCATATTGTCGGCGATACAACTGCCTCGGTCGTGCGAGACCAAATCAAATTTATCGATACCTATTTTGTCCATAAGTTTGACCACGCTTTTAGCGACGCCCTGATGGGTCAAATCTTGTTTTAGGCTTTTATCGGATTGCCCATAGGCCAACTGATCCACAGAAATCACATAGTAATCTTTTGCCAGATCCACCATCTGCTCCTTGAAGCCCCACCATGATTCAGGAAAGCCATGAATCATTAAAATAGGGGATTTATGGGGATAACCCGCAGTAACAAAATGCCAAACAGACCCCTCTATTTCTACGAACCAATGGATGCCAAAGACATTTTTGCCTAAAAATTCGAGTTCGCCGTGCCGATTGAATGAGCCTTTAGGGGGTGTAGCAGCAGGATAACGATCCATATGGCGCGTAAACTTGGCCAGTTCATAAGGTACGTAGCTGATGGGCACACCAGTACCCACATTCATGAGTTCATCGGGCATGGTTGCAAGAAGGTCTCCCTGATCTTGTTCTTGACCAATTACAGTAAAGCCTAATAAGGTAGCTAATAAAAAAAGCGTGAATGCTTTTTCCATCGAATGAGTTAGTCTTGTTGTTGTTTTCATTTTCATATTGGTTTAATGTTGTTTATATCGTTAAAGCTATTTTTAAGCATTGACTTATTTATTAAATTAGTTTAAGAAATGAATTCGTAGCATTTTGATTACAAATAGTTTACATTTCAAACCTAAGCACAAATGAATGCGAGGATTTTCATCATCGACTTCGACTTATCTGCTCTTGATGATGATGGAGGTAAGTTATAGTCTGAAGAAGTATTTGGTTAGAACAAGGATGGATTTTTGGACCATGGTTTTAGTGTCCAATGCCATTCCATATAGTAATAAATCCTACTTATTGGGTATCAGAAAAAAGCATGGCTAACTTTTTTGAATCTCTGTCTGGGGTATCAGACCCCATGCAGTATTTAGTGTAAAAATGATATGTTGATTTCTTGAATTATACCAAATTCCATTTATCGAAGGGTCAATATAGTTCATGTCATTTGGAATTTCTCGTATTTAGTTTTTTACTGAGCCATTGAGGGGTAACGCCTAAAAAGTTTGCTATTTTTTTCCACGTTACTTCATTAATGATTTCAGGATATTTGGAGTAAAGAAAATCTAACTTGGAATCAATACCCATGGCCTTTATCGAAATAAACATTTTGTCTTCCAATAAGTTTTCCAATAGTCTTTTTCTGAAATAGAGTCCAATACCATTGGAATACAAATAACTTTTATCGAATAGCACTTGGGGTATGAGCACACCTTCGGTATAGGTAACCGCTGAAACAACATCGTTTACAATCGTTCGGGTCAAAAAACTGGAAATATTACTACAGAGGTTTTTTGATTTAAAGAACCGGGTAATCGTTTGCTCATTTTCGTTAAAATATTCGGTAACCACAATGCCCTTTGAAATAAAGAGCATGTCTACGCAGACCTTTGAATGGGGGAAAATAATATTGCCCTTTTTAAAGCGCACACTTTTTAAGTGTTGTTTAAATTCTTTCCATTCTTCATCGATAGGTGTTTCTACATAGGTATCCAAAACACTTTTAAAGAACTCAATTGGTTCTTCTTCCATCGTTCATTACTGTTTTTATGGATTACCAAACCTCATTTCCCTAAACTTCATGGGCGTATCATGGGTTGTTCTTTTAAAAAATTTCACAAAGTTGGTGGCTTCTTTAAAACCACATTCATATGCTATCTCTTTAATCGGCATATTAGTGGCAACCAAACTGCGTTTCGCTTCGAGTATGATGTAATTATTGATGTATTCTTTGACTGTCCTTTCCGTAAATACCTTGCTGAGGTTATTCAATTGTTTATAGGAGATGTTTAAAAGATGGGCATAATGTTTTGCTGACCTTGAATCTCTATAATTTGTGGAAACCAATTGTTGAAATCTTGAAAATGTACCGAAATCCCCATGATAGGACTTCAATGCATGGCCAACATGCAATTCTGCTTTTAATAAAAACACGGTTAACATGGCAGCCACTAGATTTTCCTTAATTTTTCCCAGTTCGAGGGAAAGCTCCCTTTCCAGTGCGGTTATAAATAATTCGGTATCCCCGAAATCTTTAAACAATGAAGGATTTAAAACATAATTGGACAAAAAGCTGATTTTTGAAAAAGCGGAGAGCGAAAAATTACGGAGCATAAAATTCTCTGAAAAATTCAGTACATACCCTTTAGAGCTGATAGATTTATCGAATTTATGAACTTGTTCCTTTGAAATGAAAAGACAATCCCCTTTTGCTATCTTATAAGATGTAAAATCAACTTCATGGACCATTTCGCCCTCTGTTACCAATAATAAGGTAAAGTACTTGATTCGATGTGCTACAAATGGACTTCCGCAAGGCAGATTTTTGAGAGAGAAAATATCTTCTATCCTAATCCATTGAAAACCGATTTCCCGAATCAATCCATCACAATCTGTAGTATTTTTTAAGCGGACATCATTTTCCATTGATATGTAAATACAAAAAGTATTGCCCTTTTGCCATAGAAAACAAATGATCAATACAGTGTTTAAAAGTAAATGTTAAGTTTATTTTGTAAAAGGTCGAAGTCATCTTTAAAATGGTAAAAATTGGAGTTAGCATTCGAAAAGTAGCATTCTTTTTGCTGTAATAGACTTGATTTCTTTTCAAAAATGGTGTTGAACAGGATTTTTTTTGGTGGGATACTTTGGCGTTCATTTTAGGGTTCAACTTCTTAAGTTCAATTTTATTACCGACCAGAAATCAATTCTTAAAGAATTTTGTTTTCAATTGGGGTTAAGAGCTTTAGATAACATTTCCGCTATTCCGGATTTCTGTAAATATCACGAATCTGTTTGTATTGTTTTTGTTCCGTAAAAATACAGTGAATGGGAATCGATCGTGATATCAAAAACTTCTTCGATTGTTTTCTTGATATGTTGGATCCTTGGATCACAGAATTCCATGACCTCACCGGTATCGGTTAAGATCACATGATCGTGTTGGTGGTCAAAATAGCTTTTTTCATAATGGGCCATGCCCTTATCGAACTGATGCTTTCTGATAAGCTTGGCGTCAATAAGAAGGTCGAGGTTGTTGTAGATGGTGGCACGGCTTACCCTAAAGTTTTTGGACCGCATTTTAAAGTGTAGGTCATCGACGTCAAAATGATTGTCATTGGCATAGATTTCTTCCAGGATGGCGAAGCGTTCGGGAGTTTTCCGATGCCCCTTTTCCTCCAGATAATCATTCAGGACTTTTCTTACGATATTAAGGTTTTTTCTATTCAATGAAAAAGAAACAATTCGTTTAGACTTTTAACTAAATGTAAGCTTCCAGCTCAAAATAATCAATTCAAATATTTGATATTCAATAATTTATATTTAGATTAGTTTAAAACAAGTTGAAGATGGTTTGATGCCCCCAAGCTACAACATCTTCCTTTTAAAACAGGTCTATATGGGTGTGTTTACCATATTGCTAGCTTTTTTATGTTTGGTATTGACCAATGTAGGTTTATCAGAATATTGTTGGACGTGTACTTTAGCACTGGCGAACAAAGCGACAATGCCGGTCATTGTCTAAAATATATCCACATAGCAGACCCAAGGTAGGGTGATTATGGTTTTCCAAAACCAATCTCCAGTAATGATACCGTTCTTTATTGGCATCAATAAAAGCATACCCCAGTATCAAATGGTTCCCGTTTTGTTTCGAATGTTAATTGATGAACAGGCCATAAATGGGAAGCAGCAGTCAAGCGATGACAAAGATGGCATTCCCCAATCCATTCTATACAGTGTATCAATTGGCACAATCTTATGAATAATAAAAAGCTGTGCAAAACTTGGAAACATACCTAGCACAAAGTGGCCGGATCCTAAGATAACATGTAGCATAGCGCCTGAAACCAGCAATCCATAGCATCACCACATTTATTTGTATACTTGAAAGTAGGGAGAACAACGCTTAGATTGAATTTAGGTATTTGCTTATCATAATGGATTGTAAAATTGATTTTTATGAAGAAACATGACCAATCTCATTTTATTTTCGTCAGATTTGTATTACCTTTAAAGAGCTATGTAGCTGAAACTGAAATGCAAAACAACAAGAGGAAGTATTTATCGCCCATTCAGAGTCTGGATTTTTACCTTCCGCATTACAGTGCACTTTGTAAAAAACTTAAGCTAGACCATGATTTATCCGAATTAAGGGAGGTTTTAAAAAGGGATGTGGACATAGCGGTCAGAGAACTCATGCAGTTTTCGAATTATGAGGCTTTGGTGGTCACCGATGTCAAAAAGAGGATTGTATGGGTCAACACTGGTTTTCGTGAAATGACAGGCTATTCAAAAAAATTCGCGATAGGAAAGTCCCCCACTTTTTTGCAGGGTCAAGAAACATCAATAGAAACGAAAAAGCAAATAAGAATACTATTGAAGCAACAAAAGAGGTTTTCCAAATCACTCATCAACTACAGAAAAAATGGGGAAGCATATCTTTGTCACATCGATGTTTTGCCGCTCTACAATTCCGATAAAAAAGTGACCCATTTTCTTGCTATGGAAAGGGAACAGATCGCTGCTTAACAAACCAATTTACTATTTCAGACAAAAAATGCCTGTTGTATGTAGCCAACATGGCGAAAAACTAACTTGCAATTTGCACCACTGCGCATGATATCTGAATTGGTAAGGGCAACTTTCGAGTCCACTTTTTTTCAATTCGCTAAGTAAGTTCAGTCCACTATGGCTATATTTAAGAACACAAACCAATGATTTCGCACAAGTAGTTCATGTGACCTGTATTGGCTCAAATAAGGACCATCTACCAAAAAATTGAAAATGAAGTTTTTACCTTTCATTCTCACCTGTATTCTCTTGGGAACCGCGGCAAACGCCCAAGACCGATTAACCGGTGAAACCTTTACCACTCGCTCTGAAATTTTGGCGCAAAACGGTATGGCAGCCACAAGCCAGCCCTTGGCCACCCAGGTCGCTTTGGATATCTTAAAAAAAGGAGGGAGTGCCATTGATGCCGCAATAGCCGCTAATGCTGTACTGGGACTTGTAGAACCGGCCAGTTGTGGTATTGGCGGTGATGTTTTCGCAATGGTCTGGTCTGCAGACGAAAAAAAATTATATGGTTTCAATGGCAGTGGCAGGGCACCCCAATCCTTGTCCATCGATTATTTTATGGAAAAGGGACTAAAATACGTGCCCTTCTACGGGCCGTTACCGGTATCGGTGCCAGGCTGTGTCGATGGCTGGTTCAAATTACACGATAAATTTGGTCGACTATCCATGAAAGACATTTTACAACCGGCCATAGAATATGGCAGAAACGGGTTTCCTGTATCGGAGGTCATTGCCTATGAAATGGCTTCAAATTATAAGGGTTTACAGGATCAACCGGGTTTTGCGGAGACCTATATGCCTGCCGGTAGACCCCCGGTCAAGGGAGAAGTGTTTGTAAATCATGATTTGGCCAATACCTATGACCGTATTGCCAAAGAGGGCCGTGATGCCTTTTATAAAGGTACCATTGCCAAGACCATCGATGGTTACATGAAAAGGCATGGAGGCTTTTTGTCTTATGATGATTTAGCGAACCATACCTCCAATTGGGTTGAGCCGGTCTCCGTCAACTATCGTGGGTATGACATTTGGGAACTCCCGCCCAACGGGCAGGGTACTGCAGCCCTACAGCTATTGCACATTCTTGAAGGATATGACATTACCGCCATGGGTTTTGGCAGTGCGGAATACTTGCATGTGCTTACAGAAGCCAAAAAGCTGGCCTATGAAGATCGTGCCAAGTTTTATGCCGACCCCGAATACAACCAAATTCCGTTAGAAGTGCTATTATCAGATGATTATGCCCACCAACGGAGAAATCTTATCAATCTGGACAAAGCTGCCGATACCTATCCCGCAGGAGATATGGATATAGAAACTGGGAATACCACCTACTTGACCGTTGCTGATAAGGATGGTAATATGGTTTCGTTGATACAGAGTATTTATTCTGAGTTTGCATCGGGTATGGTACCTGACGGATTGGGATTTGTGCTGCAAAACCGTGGACAGATGTTCAATGTTCAAGATAGGAACCACGCCAATGCCCTGGAACCTGGAAAGCGACCTTTTCACACCATTATTCCGGCGTTTATTACCAAAGATGGCCAACCATGGGTCAGTTTTGGTCTGATGGGTGGGGCGGTGCAGCCCCAAGGCCATGCACAGATTGTGGTGAACATCGTTGACTTTGGAATGAATTTGCAAGAAGCCGGCGACGCACCTAGAATGCGACATCGGGGCAGTTCACAACCCACAGGATATACAATGACCGATGGCGGCACCCTGTTTCTTGAAAGCGGTTTTGAACCTGAAACCCTACGCGACTTACAGAAAAAAGGACATCGTATCGGTTTTGGTGTGGGTATGTTTGGCGGATACCAAGCCATAGGTGTCGATTTGAAAAACAAGGTGTATTCCGGTGCCTCGGAATCCCGAAAGGATGGTCAGGCCGCTGGCTATTAAAATAAGCTTCAATATAATATACACATATGACTGACATGCATTTTTCTCTAAATCTAAGACTGCTCTTTTTCTCATTTCTTGCTTTTGCGACAACGCTTTACGCACAAAAATTTGAAGCCTTGCAATATCGTACCGTAGGGCCGGCTCGAGGTGGTCGAGTCACCACAGTAACAGGTGTTACCACGTTACCAGGCACCTTTTATCTAGGTGCTTCGGGTGGTGGCGTTTGGAAATCGGAAGATTATGGAACCACTTGGAACAATGTTTCCGATGGATTTTTCGATACCCCATCGATAGGGGCAATTCAGGTAGCAGAAAATGATCCCAATATTGTGTATGTCGGTACGGGTTCTGACGGATTGCGAAGTAATGTCATCAGTGGAAATGGTATTTATAAATCCATTGATGCCGGTAAAACATGGGAACATATCGGATTAAAAAATGCAGGCCAGATTGGTGCTGTCGAAATTGACCCAACGAACAGCAATGTGGTTTGGGTTGCTGCCATTGGCAATGCTTTTAAGAGCAATCCGGAACGAGGTGTATTCAAAACCATGGATGGAGGGGAAACCTGGGAAAAGGTGCTGTATGTTTCCGATAAAGTAGGCTTTTCAGACATCGAATTGTTGCCAGGGAATGCCAATGTCATTTATGCAGCGGCATGGAAGGCCGAACGGAAACCGTGGACCATCATCTCAGGAGGAAAGGCGGAGGAGGGAGGTATCTACAAATCTGTAAATGGGGGTAAAGACTGGACAAAACTTGAAAACGGATTGCCAAAAGGTACAATCGGCAAGATAGATTTGGCCGTTTCCCCAGTAAACTCAAGCATTCTTTATGCCATTATCGAAGCACCCAAGGGGGAACAAGGGCTTTATAAATCGGTAGACCAAGGAAAATCGTTTGAACATATTTCTGATGACAAACGTCTGGTGAACCGACCCTTTTATTACACGAATGTGGAGCTGGACCCTACCAATCCAGCTATTGTGTATTCCAATGCAAATCCGTTGATCAAATCAGAAGATGGTGGAAAAAACTGGAAAGAAGTGAGCGTTCCCCATGGAGACAACCATGATATTTGGTTGAACCCGAACAACCCACAACTATTGATTCAGGCCAATGATGGTGGGGCCAATGTGAGTTTCAATGGGGGCAAGACCTGGTCCACACAGTTCAACCAGCCCACGGCCGAACTCTATCAGGTTGAAGTAGATGACCAATACCCGTATTGGTTATATGCTGGGCAGCAAGACAATTACACGACCATTGCAGTACCTAGTTTTCCACCCAGTGCTGTACAAAGTGCAGGTGCTGCATGGATCATCAATACGGGAGGTTGTGAAACGGGCCCGGCCGTGCCAAAACCAGGCAATCACAATATTGTGTATGCCAATTGCAAAGGCCGTTTTGGGGTCTTCAACAAATTGACCGGGGTGGAAAAAAGCTATTATGTGGGGGCTACCAATATCTATGGGCACAATCCGAAGGATTTGAAATATCGTTTTCAACGGGTTGCACCAGTACATGTATCACCTCACAATCCGGATGTAGTATATCACGGATCACAATTCGTGCACAAAACGGATTCTGATGGATATTCTTGGGAAACCATTTCACCCGACCTGACCGCTTTTGAAACAGACAAGCAGGTCATTTCAGGAAGTCCGATTACACGCGATATTACAGGGGAAGAATATTACAGCACCTTATACTCTATACGAGAGTCAAGCTTACAAGAAGGCCTGATCTGGACAGGGTCCAACGATGGTGTGGTTTCAGTAACCAAAGATGGGGGAGAAACCTGGCAAAACGTGACTCCGAAGAAACTACCGGAAGGCGGCAGGGTAGAGTCCGTAGCACCATCGCAACACGATATGGCTACCGCTTATATCGCTGTGGATAGGCATCTATTGGGAGATGCACGACCTTATTTCTACAAGACCGATGATTATGGTGCTAGTTGGACCTTATTAAGTACGGGATCCAACGGGATTTCAAGTGACCACACTTCCCGGGTCTTGCGTGAAGACCCTGTAAAACCGGGCTTACTGTATGCCGGTACCGAATACGGTATGTATGTTTCGTTCAATGATGGCACTACTTGGCAGTCATTTCAACAAAACCTTCCCATTACCCCAATTACAGACCTAAAAGTCTTTAGGGGTGATCTGGTATTAAGTACCATGGGGCGTGGCTTTTGGATTTTGGACAACATAACCTCCCTACGCGATGCGGCCATGCCCAACCTGGGGGGAGCTCCCCACATTTTTAAGCCAGATACGACCGTTCGTTATCGCTATCCCATGGTCCGTTCGTCCAATACCTTTCCCAAGTATCCAAGAACATCGGTGTACATCGATTATTATTTGCCCGAAGCCACGCAAGGTTTGCAACTTGAGATTTTGGATGCCAAAAAGATCCCCATTGTTACGATTCTTAGTGACAGTACGTTATTGAAATCTTCAGTGAACGAGGAGGAAGACATGAACTTGAGCACCACCTTTCGCTATGTTAACGAAAAACTGGAAGCCCAAAAAGGTTTAAATCGCTTTGCATGGGACCTGCGCGAAAAAGGGCCATGGCACAAAGAAGAAAAAAAGCGCTACAAGAATGGCCCTATGGTACCCCCTGGGGCCTACACGGCCAAACTTACCATAGGTGGTGAAAGTGTAATGCAAGATTTTGAAGTATTGCCAGATCCCCGGGTCATGGCAGAGGGCATGACCGATGATTTGTTGACAGCGCAACACGAGATGCAACGAAAAGTGACGCTACTGTTGACCGAGGCCCGTATGTTGCAACATCAATTGGAAGAAGAATCCAAAGCATTGGAAACCGATGGAGAAGAGACCAATGCTGACAGATTGGAATCTATCAAAACAGCCTTACAACAATTAAAGAACGATGAAGGGGCCTATCCACAGCAGATGCTGATAGCACAAATCTCTTATATTTATTATATGGTAAATGCTGCGGATCAAGTGATAGGGAATGATGTGATGGAACGATATCAGGAATTGATGGCAGATTTTACCGCAATTAAAAACAAGGTCCTGTAAAATCTGGGTTCTTCTAATAGATACAACGAATGAAATACATTAAATTTCTTATTTCCCTCGTGCTCACCATTGGAATTTTTTATGCCTTGAACACGAAATTAGGTGCTATTCCACCCTTGGGGAAGTTTTTAAATCCCAGTTCAGGTATTTGGCAAAACGAAACAGATGAATCCATCACGGGTGAAATCTTTATACCGGGATTGACGGAACAGGTCACGGTGCACTACGATGAGCTGATGATTCCACATGTATTTGCGCAAAACGAACACGACTTGTATAAAGCCCAGGGCTATTTGACTGCCAAGCACCGCCTTTGGCAATTGGAGTTCCAGACGCATGCCGCAGCTGGACGCTTGTCTGAAATCTTTGGTGAGGGCACTTTGGAATATGACCGGACTGAACGCCGTCGGGGTATGGGCTATGGCGCGGAACAAGCCATAGTTTACATGGAACAACACGATACAGAAACCTTGAGTTTTGTACAAGATTATGCAGATGGGGTAAATGCATATATCAATCAGCTCGACCCCGAAGATTATCCTGTGGAATACAAACTTTTGGATTATGGGCCCGAGGCCTGGTCACCTAAAAAGACAGCCTTGTTGTTAATGTATATGACCAAGATGTTGGCAGGTTATGATGATGATCTTGAATACACCAATATCTTGCGTCTTGTCGGTCAGGAAAACTTTAATTTGCTCTTTCCTGACTTTTTTGATAGCACAGACCCCGTAATCCCCAAGGACACCGACTGGAGCTTTATCGACGTGCCGCAAACCGAATTGCCTGTGAGTCAAATGGTGTTGGATACCATTGCGGAAACTATCGAAAAGCCACATCCTGATAATGGAAGTAATAACTGGGCGGTTTCAGGAGCAAAATCGGTTACCGGACATCCGATATTGGCAAATGATCCGCATCTAGGGCTTAAATTGCCGGCGATTTGGTTTGTTATGCAATTGAGCACCCCTGACCATAATGTATTTGGTGCTACGATTCCAGGGGCGTTGAGCGTTATTTCCGGCTTTAACCAATACATTGCCTGGGGTGAGACCAATGCCACTAGAGATGTTATCGATTGGTATAAGGTAGCATTCAACGATGACCGTACCCAATACCGATACAATGGCCAATGGAAAGATGTTAGGATCAGGGTTGAAGACATCAAGATAAGGGGCAAGGAAAGCTTTAAGGATTCTGTACTATATACCCATCACGGTCCCGTGGTCTATGATAAGAACTTCAAATCTGAAAATGGGCGTTCAGGTTATGCGATGCGATGGGTCGGTCATGATGGGGGTAACAACCAGAAAACATTCATTGAACTCAATACTGCAAAAAACTATGAGGATTATGTAAATGCCTTACAGTATTGGAATGCACCAGCACAAAATTTTGTATTTGCATCAACAGAAGGGGATATTGCATTATGGATACAGGGGAAATTTCCGAATAAATGGGAAGGCCAGGGGAAATTTCTGATGGATGGTAGCAATCCTGAAAACGACTGGCAGTCTTATATTCCACAGAAATTCAATGCACATACCAAAAATCCGGAACGAGGTTTTGTAAGCTCTGCCAATCAGCACCCCGTGGATGAAAACTATCCCTTTTATGTCTTTAATGATGGTTATGAAACGTACAGAAACCGTGTGATCAATACCTTTTTTAGGTCGAAGGAAAAATTCAGTGTTCAAGATTTTAAAGAGCTACATAATAACAACTACAATCTTAAAGCTGCAGAACTTGTACCCTATATGTTGGAACATATGGACACGTCATCCCTATCTGAAGATGAGAAAACGATTTATGGGGAAATCAGTTCCTGGAAATTCAATAACAATATTGACGAGGTTGGACCAAGTATATGGCGGCAATGGTATGGCAAATTGTACCATATGCTTTGGGATGAATTTGATGATGAGGACACGGCATTGACTTCACCGTATACCTACCAGACCATTTATCTGTTGAAGAACTATGGTGACCACAAGTTTATGGATATTGTGGAGACAACAGATACAATCGAAACGGCCAAAGACCTATTTTTACTAGCTTTTAAAGAAGCCGTAGTGCGCTTAAAGGAGATAGCGAAAGAAGATGGCGATTATGCCTGGGGCAATTACAAAGGCACCTATGTTGGCCATCTGCTACAAGCCCTGCCCGCTTTTTCAAGATTCGATATTCCCATTGGGGGTGACCGAAATATTGTCAATGCCACTTCAAAAAATCATGGCCCTTCGTGGCGGATGATTGTAGAAATGACCACACCGCCAACCGCTCTAGGCATCTATCCAGGGGGGCAATCGGGTAATCCGGGGAGTCGATACTACGACAATTTCATTGACGATTGGGCTGCTGGAACATACTACAACCTCCACTTTTTACAATCCAATGAAGCCGACAGTGCCGTCATTGGTACACAAACCTTAATACCGACAAGCCATGACTAAGCACCTTACAAACTTTTTGGCAACCCTCATATTGGCTGCCCTATTATCACTTTTTCTACCCTGGTGGTCGGTAATGGTGGCCGCTTTGGTAACGTCTTTAACTCTACCATTAAAAAAAGCGGCCGTGTTTTTTGTTCCCTTTTTGGGCATACTGTTGTTTTGGTCGGTTTACAGTTTTGTGCTGAGCAGTACCAATGATTTTATCCTAGCGAAGAAAATAGCCCAGTTGTTACAGCTTGGGGATAATCCTTATATACTTATTCTGGTTACCGGAGTAGTAGGAGGGTTGGCAGCAGGCATCGCGGCGGTTTTTGGAAAACAGCTAATCGTATTGGGCGCAAAAAAATAAGGTGTTTTGAACGAACCGATGCGTTATTTTCAATTTTCAATACCAACGTATGTTTTAATTGACTTTGTTTAGATCAAGTTTAAATAAATGGTATTTGTATTGATAGTCAATAATCTGTATCACACGAAAAAAATAGGGTAATGACGACTAATGAAAATACAAACGATTTGAGATGGTGCATGCTATTGGTTTGGCAAAAAGGAATTTGATGACACCATTAAAAATAAACGAATGGGGAATCAAAAAAAAATAAATTTGACCAACGTACATTTCTAGATGACCAACCCTACTATTGGGGATAGCTATGTGTATGAAAAGTTCATTTATTGTTAGTTAAAGCTTTTTTACCGTCAGATTTTGATGGCCCAACACGTTGTGAGTGGGTAATTTGGTTCAGGATCGTGTTGTAGAGGCATGCTTTATTTTAATGCTCTCCACTGTTTTTTATGTTCATCAATCTGTCTCCAGATAGTTGCCTTGTCAAATCTTAAATCAGAAAAATTCAGTTGTACATAGTAGTATTTTCCAAAACTTTGTGCTTTACCCACATTAAATTGAATCGTAAAATATTTAGAATCGAAAGCTTTTTTGAAATGTTCATCCCAGATCAAGGAAATTGAATGGAAATGAATATTTGGTAATTTGTCAATTGTTTCTTCGGGCACATGTAATGATCTATTGCGGTCTAAAATTCGTATCTCATCAAGTTTTGAATCATTGTATTTAAATACTAATTGCTCACCTGTATCAAAATAAAAGACAGCAATAGCTAGCTCTTTATTCCTTTTTAAAATCTCAGTATTTATGAAATCAAGGGAATGTATATCCCTGCTGTTCAGTATCAAGGTGTCTTGATTTTCGAAAACAAATTTATATTCTATTGGTTTTTCAATCTGGTATCCGTGGGCAGATAAAGTAGCCACAAATAACATCATCATAGAAATTGTCATTACAGCTTTTTTTCTCGTATTAGATTGTTTTTTCAATTTGGCACATGGTTTTCCAACATTGTACACAATAAGTGTATACGTTGTTTTTAATTAATGAAATGATTTAAACTTTTTCATTTTTCTTTTTCATAAACTTTTTTAGGGCAATGACCATGAATGCCAAGTAGTTGAATCCTTTCCAGCTTTCGGTGGTGGTATCGAACCTGTTGAGCAGGGAACGGAAGCTGTCCATC
>JBCDBD010000028.1:0-46429 GCA_039184335.1 Bacteroidota bacterium
CAAATAGGCCACAATCTCTTTTTCTATCATATCTTTATCAAGTACAAAGTACATAAAGGGTTGTTTGGGTTTGACTTATGTTTCGCAACACAAATCTCTGCAACCCTAACTTTCGATCCAAAAAAAGTTTAAATCACCTCGGTATATAACTGGCCAAAAATCAAATATGCTCAATAGAATTCACCATGTTGCCATCATTTGTTCTGATTATGAAAAATCAAAATCTTTTTATTTAGATGTTTTGGGCCTCGAAGTTCTGCGAGAGCACTATCGAGAGGATCGGCAGTCGTATAAATTAGACCTCGCAATTGATGGGCAGTATGTAATCGAGCTTTTTTCGTTTCCCCACCCACCAAAACGCCCTTCTAGACCCGAAGCCCAAGGGTTACGGCATTTGGCCTTTGATGTAGACCATATTGAAGAGGCTATAAAGGGTTTGCAGGCAAAGGGTGTAGTGACCGAATCTATCAGAGAAGATCCCTATACCCAAAAAAGATTTACATTTTTTGCCGATCCTGATGATTTGCCCATTGAATTATACGAAAAATAGCCAACTCTTTTGCCTTTCTGACAAAATCGTAATTTAGCTTCCATAACCGATGTCAGAGACGAATTCGTTATACTACCGCAAGTTTTCACCTGAAAAGGCTTTGGAGCAGGTGGTCAAATATGGGTGGGTCATGAAAGATGAAATGACGACCCGATCAGAACATGACCTATTGATTCCTGATGGCTATGTCGAGATCATCTTTGTACTAAATGGAGCTTATTACAAAGAGGACATCCATAAAAAAAGGGCAATGACAACCATAAATCAGTCCTGTGTGGTGGGCCTTCAAAGCACATCGGTTTTGGCCAGCCGTACCGACCAATGCTACCTGGTAGGACTAAAACTTTTTCCATGGGGAGCGTACCGACTTTTTGGGGAGCAACTTCAAAATACCACAGATACTAATATTGACATTCATGATTTTGGGGCCACATGGCTATGTAAGTTAAATGATGGTCTTTGTCCTGGTCTGGAGGAAACAGCTATCATTTCGCGAATCAATACCGCCTTGTGCCATCAGATTGAGCAACAAAAAGCCAATACCGCATGGAAGGTGGCCAAATCATACCTGAACACCATTTTAGAAGTGAATGGGCAGCTTACCGTAAAAGATATAGCCCAAAAACACCATGTGAGCATGCGTCACCTTCAACGTAAGTTTAAACAATATTATGGCCTATCGCCCAAAAAGCTGATCAATATCATCAGGTTCAAACAGCTGTACAAAGCAAGCGTTCTGCAACAAAAGTTACCCAATGATTTTCTTGATTTTGGCTATTATGACCAGATGCATTTTATCAAGGACTTTCGCAAACATATGGGCGTCTTACCCTCTAAGACCAAAGACATTACTTTTTTGAAATTGAATAAAATGGCCAAAATCAATTCTTAAAGTCGTTTTTTTACTATCCTTTCAATCAGTTCCGTACTAGCTTTGAATTAAAAACCATGCGAAAACTATGGTACCCCATAAGCATCGTGCTCATTACATTGGGCAGTTTAAATGCCCAAACAGATAGCAAAGAAAGGCAGGCAATTATAGCAACCTTAAAAAACGAGACCCGCTACTTTTGTGAACGCGATTTGAAGCAATGGCAAGCACAATGGTCACGACAACCCTATGTTTCAAAAATGTATGCGGGAAACACCAAATTTGAGGAATTTTCAGGTTGGGAAGCCATTCGGCAATTCACGGTAAAGCATATAGCAGAAAATCCAGAACCCATTCCAATACCTGAAACCCTTTTTAATTATGAAATCTATGTATCGGGCAAAACCGCATGGGTCTTTTATTCGAAAATGGTCAATGGTACCTTGGTCAAGGAAAATCGATTTATGGTCATGGAAAATGGTCATTGGAAAATTGCCCGAATGCAAACTATATTCTAACGGATGCCTGCACTAGTGGTAAAAACAGACCATGGAATCTGTCATTTTAAATCGTCAAAAACACAAAAATGCGCTACAAAACCTTGGGAAAAAGCGGCTTGGTTACCACAAACTTAGCCTTGGGCACCATGCTTTTTGGGGAAGACTCATCGAGATCCACACCTAAAAAAGAAGCACTGCGATTGGTTGATTATTATTTAAGCGAGGGTGGCAACCACATTGATACGGCCGATGTTTATGCCATGGGCATTTCTGAAGAAATCGTGGGTGAAGCCCTCAAGGGAAGAAGAAACCAAGCTTTGATAGCCACTAAAATCCGTTTTCCTATGGATGACAATCTGAATGCTGCCGGTCTGTCACGATGGCACATTACCGAAGGGGTGCATGCTTCGCTCAAAAGACTACATACCGATCATATCGACCTGCTCTATCTTCATTGCTGGGACCCCCTCACCCCGTTGGAAGAAACGTTGGGGGTTTTGGAAGATTTGGTCCAGAGCGGTAAGGTACGGTACCTTGGGCTCTCCAATTTCAAGGCCTGGCAGGCCATGAAGGCTCAAGGGCTATGCCGTCACATGCATGCAAATACCTTCATCGCTGCACAATACCAATACAGCCTGGTAAAAAGGGACATCGAATATGAATTTTTTGATTTTATGAAAAGTGAGGGTTTGGGATTGGTCCCTTGGGGTCCGCTCGGCGGTGGCTTTCTGACCGGAAAATATAAAAAGGAAGGCCCTTCTGAAGGACGAATTGCCACTACGGCAAAACAAAACGAAGAAGCCTGGGAACGTAGAAACACTAAAAAGAACTGGAACACCATGGACTTAGTGCAAGACCTGGCCCAAAAACACCAATGTACCCCAACTCAAATTGCCATTGCATGGGTACTTTCTAAAAAAGTGGTCTCATCGGTCATCTTAGGAGCACGCTCTTTGGAACAATTGAAAACTAATTTAAGGGCGAATCAAATTCAACTATCAGAAGAAGCACTTACCGTCTTGGATAAAGTAAGCCAATTGCAAGAATTATATCCCTATCGCATGATCGACGTCTATGGCAGTCGAGAATTGTAACACCTTATCATGCTGAATTTCGGCTTGCATTGATATTGCCGTACAGTGAACGGGTAACTATTTTTTCGTACAATGCTTTGTATTCTGAATCTTGGGTGATACGGTACAGCGCATTTTGTTGGATGACCAATAAGGGCAATACGATTTTCTCGCGAATTTTCACCGATTCACGTGAAACCGCTTCGTTCTCCATCAAAATTGAATGCCCCGAAATCTGTAAGAGCATTTTTTTAGAGAGTCGATACTCGTCATGCAAAATATTCCAAAAATCACCAAATTCAGCATCATTCTTCATATAGCTCGTCAAGTCAAAATTGGTTTTGGCCAATGACATCATACTGTTCATCATCAGTGCCCTGAAAAAGGGTACTTCTTTGAAAAGTCTTTTTACTTCTGATAGCTTGCCCCGTTGCTTTAATTCATTGATTGCAGTGCCCAAACCAAAATATCCTGGTACATTTTGCTTCAATTGACTCCATGACCCCACAAATGAAATGGCCCTTAGATCAGAAAGCTCAAGCTGTTTCTTACTGCCCCGTTTGCCCGGACGGCTTCCGATATTGGCCTTGGTATAATATTTTAAGGTACTGCGGTGTTCTAAATAAGGAATGAACTTTTCATGTTGTTTTAAAGCGTCGTATTTGCTAAAACTCAGCTCAGACAATTCTTCTATAAGCTTACGCTGCGATGCAGAGATGATATGTTCTTTTCCAAAAAGGTTATTGCTCAAACCTGCTGTCAACAGTTGTTCGGCATTGTGCATGAACTGTGCCCTGGTGCCGTAGGTGCTGGTTATGGTCTGCCCCTGTATGGTCAACTGTATTTCATGGTTGGCCACATCTTTGGTCTGTGCTGCGTAAAATCGATGGGTCTTGCCACCGCCACGTGCCGGTGGACCTCCGCGGCCATCAAAAAATATGGCCCTGACCCCATTCTTTTTACAAACCTTGCTTAAGGTTTCCTTGGTCTTTAAAATGGACCAGTTGGCTTTTAGATATCCTCCATCCTTGGTACCGTCAGAAAAGCCCAGCATAATGGTGTGTGTATCTTGGCGACGTGCCAAGTGTGCTTTGTATATGGGATTGTCAAAAAGCGTCTGCATGACCTGTTCAGAGGCATCCATGCCCTTCATCGTTTCGAACAAGGGAACAATATCAAAAGTGATTTCTTCTATCTCCCAACCGCACCAACGAAAAAGTCCGAAAACAAAAAGTACCGAAAAAATATCTTCTGAGTTGCTGATGATGTAGCGATTGCAGCCTTCTTCACCGTTCTTTTGCTGCAACTCCCTTAACTGCCGAATATTTGTCAGTGTGTCTTTTACAATATGCGCTTCAAAATCTTTTGGATCGACAATCAAATCTGCCTGAAGAAGCCAATGGATCAATTGATCTTCAGTCAGTTCTGAAGCACTTTCCACAATCGCGCCTTTTGCCCTTAAAATGGTTTCTACTACCAATAGATGCTTACTGTGGTCTTGACGGATATCTAAGGTAGCGAAATGCGTCTTGAAAATATGGACCTTATCAATCAACTTATCGAGCTCGCCTAAATATAAGCTATGGTAGTTGGATACCAACAGGCCACGAATGGTATTGAGCTTCTCCGTGATCTCTTCATAACTTATGGTAATATGTACATCGAACATGGCCTTATATAGTCTATCACTGAGTTCGTTCAAGTAGACCTGCAAGGCTTTAAATGTCAATTTTTTTCGCAGACCTTTCAGTTCATTATAATAGCATTTCATCAACGTCGTGCGAAGCTCATCGGCAACTTGCTTTGTGATATCTGCGGTCACAAATGGATTTCCATCACGATCTCCCCCAGGCCAAAACCCCAATTTGATGATGCTATAATTGGCAAAATCAGCATTGCGTATATTACTTTTTACATATTGAAACAACTCTCCGACAGCATCGTAGTACGTGTATCGCAAAATATGGATGATGTTTTTGGCTTCATCCAACGGGGTAGGTTTTTTGGCATTGATCAATGAGGTCAAACCCAATTGTTGTAGGGCCACATCGATATCATCAACCTTGTTTTCATTGATCATTTGCCGCAACGAGGCAATAATATCAAGAACGGCCGGGGTATAAAACTGTGTCGGGTGTGCAGTGAGTACGATACGTGCACTGAAGGTTGCCAACTTTTTGGCAATTTTGTCCCAATTCTTGGTTTGATTGACCAATTCAAAATAGTCGGTTATCGAAAGGGAACCTGTATACTCTTGTAGTTTCGGAAAGGCAGTGTCTTCAACACTATCATACAATACCACTTGTCGCTCAACATACTGAATGATGCGGAACATAAAATCAATCCTGTCTTTTTCATCGGCAATGGTTGCAAAATGGTTAAAAAAATTTTCTAGGATAGCTTGCGGTGTTTTGCCCTCACGAAGCCCTCGGTAACACTGTTCGTAAAGCAACGGCGACAACATGCCCACATTTTCCATATCGGTGTATGGTAAGCTCAAAAAAAGACTGTTATAGATATTGAACTTATTGGTTACCGACTTTTTAAATTCTTGTAACCGTTTCGATTGTTGCATTTGGTGCATAAAAAGTTCCTGTTTTTGATTGATTACAATTCAAAGATCGGCATAAAAACCCAACCTTGGGCGCAAGTCTATCTGTTTTCACAATTTTGCTCAATGTCTCTACAAACCTAACAAAGCCCGCCTGCTTTGTCAAAAAAACTTTTGATATTGCAGTACCCGAAAATCCAGAGTAGTAAAATCAGGGTTTTTATCTTTATGGGCCTTATATGCTTCAAGGCTTCCCACAGCCCGATTTGCTGCACCTGACGGAGCCGTTAGCGAAACCGTCTGTATCTTATTTTGCGTAGTTGGGTGTGAAAACCGATGGATGCGTGGCACTTGATCTTGTACCACCTCTAACTTCAACCCAAAATCCCTAAGGTACCTTCTAAAAAAATATTCAGGACCGTTTTTACTGTTTCCACCTGTAAAAAGTAACGTCTGTACTGAGGGATAGGCTTCTAAACACCCCATCATATCGCGAAGCTCCACAGCTTCCATACCCAAATCTGAAGCATCGATTTTTTTGCGATGTGCTTTTTCAACGATATCACAAATGCCAATCTTATGTTCCAGCAAAAAGGATTTACGCTGTTGTATAGCAGCCTCGGTAGCTTCAAACTTCAAATCAAGGCCAAAAATGCGGTCTAAAATAGGCCAAAGCTGCCCATCTCTACTACCATAACAAAAATCCACATCACCATCTTTGAGCATTCCAACGGTAAACCGGGGTGGTGGTAAAGTACCCACAATCAATTTTTCAACGCCTTGAAACAAAAAAGGTGGATAGGGATGCTGATGTACAAACATAGGTTGCAAAGGTAGCGAAACCCATTTGTGTCATTTGCGCTCTTTTTACTACTGTATACGGACATAAAAATGAAAAGATATGGGAAAGAGGCATCTCAAGACCCGAAGGGAAAAAATTGCCAACAAATCTTATGGTACACGTCGCAAACGGAAAATAAAAAAACGTATTTCAGTTGAAGAAAAAGCAAGTATTGAAAAGTAAAATTGTTTTAGTCGACCTTAAAATTGAACAATACCTCTCCCTGTTCAGAAATATTGAGTTCGTAAGTATACAATCCTAGGGGCAAGGGTGGGGTAATCGAGTCTGGTGCAAATGTAAATTGTGCGGTATTGGTCAAAATAGTGATATCATCAAACTCAAATGCCGTGATGTATGCCTTGTAGTCTGAAAAACCATCGCCCCCAACATTTTCATAAATGACACTATCATTCACCTGAACACTATTGAAACTAATGTTGCTTCGATTATGAATACGGATATTGGCCGCATTAAGATTGTCATCACGATCATCGCAACCAATGACCAATAAAACCAAAACACCAAGGGCAAGTACACATTTTTTCATTACAAACATCATATATTTCAACAACGTTTGGAACCTTAAAATATTCTATCGTACAAACACCGGTTGAGCTGCCTTAACTGTATGCTCGTGGCTAAAGGTATAATCGTCGTAGTCAAAACCCTTGATTTCATCGAGGGTTTGTGCGTTGGTATCCAAAATATAACGCACCATGGAACCCCTGGCCTTTTTCGCAAAAAAACTGATAACTTTTAACGAATCGTTCTTCCAGTCCTTAAAAACCGGTGTTATCACAGGAACCTTGAGCATTTTTCCATCAATGGCACCGAAATATTCGTTGCTCGCCAAGTTGACAAACAATTCACCATCTTGCATTTCATCGTTCAAGTGTTGGGTCAACTGCTTTTGCCAGAACTCGTACAAATTCTTTTTTCTGCCCACCCTAAGTTGTGTCCCCATCTCTAAACGGTAAGGTTGAATCAGATCGAGTGGTCTTAAGACCCCATAAAGACCTGATAAAATCCGTAAACTGTCCTGTAGTCTGTCCAATAGGTTCCCGGTTATAGTATATGCATCGAGACCTTGATATACGTCACCACTAAACGCGTAAACCGCCGGACGGGCATTGGTAGCGGTAAAGGGCAATGAAAAGTCTTGGTTGCGCTGCCAGTTGAGCGTTGCCAGATTATCAGAGATCGACATCAATTTTGTTAGGGCCTTGGGGCTCTTTTTTACCAAGACCTTGTTCAATTTTCCCGACTGCTCCAAAAATTGGGGCATACTGAACCTAGAGGTAGGCAAGGTGGTTTCAAAATCAAGCGATTTGGCAGGTGAAATAACTATTTTCATTGCATTTTTCTTTGGCGTAAAAATATAAAGGATTTTAAATTTAAGTGGACCCCTCCAAAATGACTTATCGATTTTCGCATCAATGAAACTTATTTTCATTGCTGTGTTTTGAATACGTGCGCCATTTTTCGATGCAAGCTTTCATATCGGCAGGAACCTCAGAGTCAAAACGCAAAAAAGTTCTTGATACAGGGTGTTGAAAACCCAAGCTCTTGGCATGTAGTGCCTGCCTTGGCAAAATTTTGAAGGCATTTTCAACAAATTGTTTGTACTTGGTAAACGAGGTTCCCTTTAAAATGCTATCGCCACCATAGCGTTCATCATTGAACAGTGTATGGCCCATATATTTCATGTGCACCCGAATTTGGTGGGTTCTTCCTGTTTCCAATCTACAGGATACCAAAGTCACATAGCCTAACCGTTCAATGACCTTGTAATGGGTTACCGCCGTTTTTCCATGCTCCCCATCAGGAAAAACCATCATCTGTAACCGGTTTTTGGGGTTTCGGCCGATATGGCCTGTTACGGTACCTTCATCATGTACTATATTGCCCCAAACCAACGCCACATACTCCCGTTCACTGGTCTTTTCAAAAAATTGTTGGGCCAAATGGGCCATGGCCGATTCAGTTTTGGCAACGACCAAAAGTCCTGAGGTATCTTTATCGATGCGGTGTACCAAACCAGGGCGTTCCGTACTATTATTTGGCAAAGCGTCAAAATGGTACACCAGGGCATTGATCAAAGTACCTGAATAATTACCATGGCCCGGATGCACTACCATTCCAGCAGGTTTGTTCACCACCAACAAAGTGTCATCCTCAAAAACGATGTCCAACGGAATGGCTTCGGGTGTCAGCAAAAATTCATAGGGTGGGTGTTCAAACATTACTTTGACCTCATCGCCTGCCTTGACCTTATAGTTTTGCTTGACCGTGCTACCATTCGCCCATATATGGCCCTGTTTAGCTGCTTGCTGAATCTTATTTCGTGTTGCATTTTCAATAAAGTTCATCAAAAACTTATCGACCCGAAGGGGTTCCTGTCCTTTTGCGGCCACAAACCGATAATGTTCAAAAAGTTCGTCTTGGCCGAAATCTTGGCTTTCTCGGGAATCCATCATTATTGTGAATCAGCCTGAATTTGAGCACTTTTAGGTATGGTACCATTGCCACAGACCAGCTCGACCCTTGAAGTTTTGGGAAGTTTGTCCCCGGGTTTAACAAACTTACCTTTATACTTCATCTGATATACCATGTCTTTGCCCAACTCATCGATATAGGTCACACGCTGTACATCCAATCCAACTGCACGCAACCTTGAAGTCGCATTTCGCTTGGTCACCTGAATTACATTTGGAACCGTTACTTTTTTGTAGCCCGATGGATTTACCGTAAAGTATATCTTGCGATTTGTCTTTACTTTATTGCCCGCTGGTGGATTTTGTTCTAGAATTGAAAATCTTGGATAGTCAGGGTTGTAATTGGTAGAATCCAATACTTCATACCGTAGTCCGACTGCCTCAGCCGCTTTGCGCATTTCCATAACCGACATTTTTGAAAAATCTGGGACTTCAACGAATTCCCCATGGTTGGTAGAGCTCTTGAGCCATTGGAGCATCGCATAGGCAAGCAAAAAAAGTACCCCCGATGACAACCCCAATTGAATCAAAAATACCCTACTCTTTAAAAAAGCCAGAAAGTGTCGCATGCATCTTGTTGTTCGAGCAAATATAGAAAAACACTCCTTTTTTCCTTACTTTGGCAAAGTGATATTTGACAGACAATGAAAAAAAATATTGCCATCGTAATGGGCGGTTATTCGAGCGAACACGATATTTCAATGAAAAGTGGCAACGTTGTTCATGCCCATCTAAACCGGGATAGGTACAACACCTATCGCATTCACATAACTAAGGAAAAGTGGGTATTTTTAGATGAAAATGATGGTGAACATCCCATTACTATGTCAGATTTTAGTCTGCATATCGAGAATACAGAAATACACTTTGATTGTGTGTTCAATGCCATTCATGGCACCCCGGGCGAAGATGGGCTGTTACAGGCTTATTTTGAACTATTGGGCATACCCCAAACTTCATGCGATCACTATCAAGCTGCATTGACCTTCAATAAGCGCGACCTTTTAAGTGCACTGAGACCCTATGGCATACAGTGTGCCACTTCCTATTTTTTGAATCTTGGTGATACCATTGACGAAAATGCTATTATAGGTAAAGTTGGATTGCCTTGTTTTGTGAAGGCGAACAAAGCGGGTAGCAGTTATGGCATCACAAAGGTCTATCAACCTGAACAGTTGCTAGCTGCCATTCAAAAAGGGTTTTCAGAGGACAACGAACTTATCATAGAATCTTTTTTAGATGGCATTGAGGTCTCTGTTGGAGTCATCACTTATCAAGGCAAGATAAAAGTCTTACCGCCCACCGAAATAGTCACTGATAACGATTTTTTTGACTACGAGGCAAAATATGAAGGCAAATCAGAAGAAATAACTCCAGCAAGAATTTCAAAAGTGCAAGAAGAAAAAGTATGTAAAATTGCGAAAAAAACATATGAAGTATTGAAGCTCAAGGGATTTACACGAAGTGAGTATATCTTTATTGAAGATGAGCCCTACTTACTTGAAATTAATACAACTCCTGGGCTCACCGTAGAAAGTATTCTGCCAAAACAGGCAAAAAAGGCGGGCCTAAGCTTAGAACAGCTTTTCGAGAGCGCAATCGTTGAAGTGCTGAACGAGAATTATCGTTAACTTTAAAGAAATAGCATATGATGACAAGACGTGCCATTTTTCCAGGTTCATTTGATCCATTGACCTTGGGCCATTATGACATCATTAAAAGAGGCATCACCCTTTTTGACGAGTTGGTCATAGCCATTGGCATCAACGCCGAAAAAAAATACATGTTTTCTTTGTATGAGCGTAAAAAGTTCATTGAAGATGCCTTTGCCAGCGAACCCAAAGTAAAGGTGCTTACCTATCAAGGCCTAACCGTTGATTTTTGCAAAGAAATCAACGCTAATTTTATATTGAGGGGATTACGAAACCCCGCAGATTTTGAATTCGAAAAGGCAATTGCCCACACCAACCGAAAACTTTCGGAAATCGAAACGGTTTTCTTATTGACCTCTTCTGGCAAATCATACATCAGTTCATCCATTGTAAGGGATGTTATCAGAAATGGTGGCGATTATACTGGATTAGTCCCCAACACGGTCATTGTTGGATAATCTGTACAAGTCCTCTTATCCAACTTTGGTGGGGAGAATGGTAAAAACCACATTTTTTAATCTATTCACAACATAAAATACTTTTTTGTAGTTCAATAATTATATTTTAGTAGGAAAATTCATTCTTTTGAAGAATACTAAATCCTACACAAATAATTATTTGATTAAACAATTGCCAACGGCAATCGCTTTCTTGAATTCAGATTTTGAACTGGTACAAGTCTCTGATAAATGGATTGAAGATTTTGAATTCAACGATAAGAACATCATTGGCAATACTGTTTTTGAATTGTTTGACAATGTTGGTGAAAACTGGAGAAAAGCTTTGGAAGAATGCCTACTGGGCCATCATCGGTCGGGACAGAAAAGCTTTGTAGACAGCGATTTTAATGAAAGATGGTTCAAATGGGCGAATGTACCCTGGTATGATGAAGATGAAAATATTATTGGCATTATCGTACGGACCGAAGATATTACCAAGAAGGTTGAGGCCGATATGAACTTCAATAAGCTTGAATCATTGGTTAGGGCAAAGTCTGAGATTGCAAAGGTTGGTATATGGGATTATGATATTGCCACTAACAGGCTTACATGGTGCAATATTGCCAAAACGATATATGAGGTACCTGCTGACCATGAGCCCACTATAGATAAAACAGTAGCCTTTTATAAGAATGGCTACAGTAGAAATACCATATCGATGTTGGTACACAACGCCATGGAGCATGGGTCTTCTTTTAAAAGAAGAATGGAGATTATTACCCACAAGGGCAACCCTAAATGGGTCATGGTAGCCGGCAAACCCATAGTTACCGATAACGTCATCACGGGGTTGATCGGCACGGTACAAGATATTGATGAACAAGTACAATCTGAGCTTAAAACCAAGGAAAATGAAAAGCTGTTGCACATTCTGGTCAACAACCTCCCTTTGAATGTATTTGTCAAAGACAAAGACTCCCGAAAAGTATTGGTGAACAAATCAGAATGCGAGCATTTGGGTGTAAACGACCCAAGCGAGGTAATTGGCAAAACTGACTTTGATTTTTATGAAAAGGCAGTAGCGCAAATTTCAAGGGACGAAGATATTCAGGTCATTAAAACCCTAAAGCCAATAATCGGAAAAGAAACCATTAGTATTAGAAAAGATAGAAAATCAACTACTTTTCTCACCTCAAAGATACCTCTTTTAGATACAGACGGCAACGCCTATGGAATCATAGGTTTGAGTATGGATATAACAGGATTGAAAGAAAAAGAAAATCAGTTGCGTGACCTTATCAATGTGACCGCAATTCAAAATAAAAAACTCATCAACTTTGCCCATATCGTATCACATGATCTGAGATCACATTCGGCAAATTTTTCGATGTTGCTCAACTTTCTGAAAGAAGAGACCGACCGTGATGAGAAAAAAAGAATTCTTGGAATGCTCAACCGTTCTTCAGAAAACCTAATGGTTACGCTAGAAGACCTAAACGAAGTTGTTGATATCAATACCAATGTAAATTTGGAAAAAAAACCGGTCAACCTCAACCAACTGCTGAAAAAGATATTGCAAAACCTTCAAATCTGTTTTCAAGACAGTCAGGCCAAGATTATCAATACCATAGCTGATGATATCACCGTTTTATCGGTACCCTCATATTTAGAAAGTATCTTACTGAACTTGATGTCGAATGCCATCAAATATAGACACCCAGATAGAATTCCAGAAATTATCCTGAGTGCAAAACCGGAAAAGGAACATACAATTTTCAGTATAGAGGACAATGGTCTTGGCATTGATCTAAAAAAATATGGTGAAAAGCTATTTGGTATGTACAAAACATTCCATAAGCACAAAGACTCGAGAGGTATAGGACTTTACATTACAAAAAATCAAATCGAAGCCATGGGAGGCAACATTTTTGCATGTAGCGAATTGAACAAGGGCAGTACTTTTAAGGTTTATTTTAAGAATGAAACAGATTAACTGCATATACATTGTGGATGATGACCCCATAACGGTATTCGGTATCAAAAAAATGCTGGGTATGGTTACCGATTGTAACGATATCCATACCTATGAAAATGGCAAAACAGCCTTGGATAGTATTATCCAGCGAATAAAAAATGGAGCGCAACTGCCCGAAGTCATATTTCTTGACATCAATATGCCCATTATGGACGGGTGGGAATTTTTAGCGGAATTCTTGAACATCGAAACGAAAGAGCAAATACGAATCAACATTATTTCTTCTTCCATTGATTCTGCAGATTATGAAAAATGGGAAAGGTACAAACAAAGCACAACCCACTTTATAGATTATAAAGAGAAACCCATTTTTAGAATTGAGCCAAAAGACATCTCTCTTGTGAATTTGGCTTCTTGATGTATTTATTCCTTAATTTTAACGCAACTTAAACTTAAGGAATTTCTGTTCCATACCATGAATTGACAACCATCATGAAGTACATGGCATCGGCTTTGGCAAGCCTTTTTCTGGTTGCCTGCAAACCAAGTGTTGAAGACAAGACAGCTTCATACAGGACCACTTTTGAAGAATCAGCGGGCAAGTGTACCGCAACATATACCGAGGTCATCGATTTTTATATCAGGCTTTCAAAGGCTTTTCCGGAAATCAATGTTCAGACCATTGGTGAAACCGATAGTGGCCACCCCCTACATGTGGTAACATTTAATACTGATGGTGATTTTAATTTTCAACGATTGGCGGAAGAAAAGACCATTATGCTCATCAATAACGGCATCCATCCAGGTGAAAGTGATGGTATCGATGCCACCATGTTGCTTTACAGGGATCTAGCCCAAAAAAAATTGGCACACCCAGAGCACACTGTTTTAGTCACCATACCTGTTTATAATATCGGTGGGGCTTTAAATCGAAATTCAACTAGCAGGGCCAATCAAAATGGACCTGAATCATATGGTTTTAGGGGAAATGCCCAAAATTATGACCTAAATCGTGATTTTATCAAGGCAGACACCAAAAACGCAGGAACGTTTGCAACCATTTTTCATCTGACCAAACCAGATATCTTTATCGACAACCATGTAAGCAATGGTGCTGATTATCAATATACGCTGACCCATTTATTTACACAGCACAACAAATTGGGCGGTGATTTGGGGGCATATCTTCATGATGAACTGATGCCTGGCTTAGAAAAGTCACTTGGTGAAAAAGGGTGGGATATCTCACCTTATGTTAACGTCTTTAACCGAGTTCCCGAATCAGGGTTTAACCAATTCATGGACTACCCAAGATATTCCACAGGCTATACTACCCTATGGAACACCCTGGGAATGATGGTAGAAACCCATATGCTCAAACCATACAAAATCAGGGTAGAAGGCACTTATGAATTAATGAAAAGCATGCTTGAAATTACTGAAAAAGACCATGATAAAATAAAATTGTTACGGCGTACAGCCGTCGAAAAAACCAGAACGCTGCAAAACTATTCCCATAACTGGCAGGTTGACACCACGAAAAGTACACTACTTGACTTTAAAGGCTTTGAAGCCGATACCCTTTTGAGTAAAATTACCGGTTTTGAACGCCTGAAGTACGATCAAAAAAGGCCTTTCACAAAAAATGTAGTATATCAAAACTATTTTACACCGAAAGATACGGTCGAGATTCCCGAAGCTTACATTATCAAAAAAGGGTGGCAAAAGGTTCTTGACAGATTTGACTTCAACGGTATTGAATATTTTGAATTACAAAATGATACCAACCTCACTGTACAGTCCTATAAAATTGTCGACTATCAGACAAGTGAAAATCCATATGAGGGGCATTACCCCCATTTCGACACCAAAGTTGAAAAAACTCAAAAAAACATCGGTTTCACCAAAGGGGATATCATCATCCCTACACGCCAAGCAGGCATCCGTTATCTGTTGGAAACACTCGAACCCCAATTGGTCGATTCTTTTTTCAATTGGAATTTTTTTGATACGATACTACAACAAAAAGAAGGTTTTTCCCCTTATGTATTTGAAGATGTGGCCTTAGAACTATTACAAAAGAACCAGACCTTGAAAGACAGTTTTTTGTCCAAGAAAAATAGTGACAGGAATTTTGCACAAAATTGGTACGCCCAATTGGATTGGATTTTCAAACGCTCCCCATTTTATGAAGCGGCACATATGCAGTATCCAGTCTACAGTATCAAAAAAGAAAGTGATGCTGCAAAAATTTTAAATCAGTAATCTAATCTTGGGGATTTAAGAGAATCTTAATGTTGTGGTACGAATTCTTGAGTGCCTTTTCTGTTTTCTTGGGCCCCTTCCACTTCACTTTCACTATACCTTCTTCGAGTTGCCCCTTTAAATCACCTTCATATTCGGTATACATCTCAAACCAATAGACCTGTTTTAACCTGTAAGATCCATTTCGTTTGAAAATGTGATAGGTTGTACTTAAATATTTTTTGACGATGAGTTTTTTGACACCGGTCTCTTCTTCTACCTCGCGAATTGCGGCTTCTTCAAAAGATTCCCCTTTGTCCAGTTTCCCTTTGGGCAAATCCCACTTACCATTCCTAAAAATAAAGAGAATCTTTCCTCTTTTGTTTTTGACAAGTCCGCCTGCAGCGACAACAATGGGAATCTTGCTATTGAATTTTTGTAAGATATGTTCCCCAGCATCAAAAATATAGGCCTTTTGCAATATTTTTTTTGAAAGTGATTCTATGGCATATTGAATCGAGGCATCTTCCATTAAAAATACATTGCCCTCATCATTTTTCGGCCTTTCATTTGTTAAGATCAGTGGGGATTCATTAACAAAAACTTTATACATTTGCACGATGATTTTTCATAAAGACAGCGCAAAAAAAACGGCTGAGCTGCTGCTGCAAATTAATGCAATTAAGTTGGAACCTGAAAATCCATTTACATGGGCTTCTGGATGGAAATCCCCAATATATTGCGACAATAGGATAATCTTATCACACCCGATAATACGTGGCTACGTCAGGGAAGAAATGGCAAAACAGGTGGGCCGCCTTTATGGAAAACCTGATGTCATTGCCGGTGTGGCCACGGGAGCTATCGGCATCGGTGTCTTAGTAGCTGAAGCTCTAGGGCTTCCTTTTATCTATGTAAGACCAGAACCCAAATCGCATGGAAGAAAAAACCAAATAGAGGGGTACTTGGAACCTGGTAAAAGTATTGTGGTCATTGAAGATCTGATCAGCACTGGAGGCAGTAGTATAAATGCGGTAAACGCACTTCACGACTTTGGTGCAAATGTCAAGGGAATGCTCGCCATTTTCACATATGGCTTTACCATGGCCGTTGAAAATTTCAAAAAGGCGAACCTACAATTGCACACCCTATCAGATTACGACCATTTGATTGAGCTGGCTTCTGAAACCAATGCCATCAAAGAAAAACAATTACAAACCTTATTGCAGTGGCGCACAAATCCACAGCAATGGAAACCTTGACAGTACATGTTCATTGAAGCACCAAAAAAAACCGTTCAAAAAAGCGATAAAGAAGTCTTTGAATTTTTGGTCGATATCAAAAACTTTGAAATTCTGATGCCAGAAAACATTGACAAATTTGAAATTTTAGACGAGAATACTTTTCGCTTTGCCCTAAGTGGAATGCCAGAAATCGTGCTACGGCTCAAAGAACAACATCCAAATGACAAAGTAGTTCTGGGTGCCGCCAGCGATAAATTACCTTTTACCCTAACTGCCACTATTCAAGCACTTGGAGAAAATCAAAGTGAGGTCGGTCTCAGTTTCGAGGGTGAGTTCAATGCCATGATGGCAATGATGATAAAGGGTCCCATCACTAACTTTATGGGAACCTTAACTGAAAATATGGACAAAATTTCTACTTAGCCCAAGAATACAATTTCTTTAAAACCAAATAGTCGCACCCCGCCATGCACCAATTCTACCTTGAGTTTTCCTGATATGGATACGCCTCTGATCATTCCTGTAAAAGGTTGACCACCAACAGTGCAGAAGCGCATCGGCACATCTTTCTTGAAAAGCAGTTCCCCATAGCTTTTTATTAACTCTTGCTGGGTTGTTTTTTTCTCCATTGCTTCAAGGTAAAAGACCAGCTCTTCCAAAATTGTATTCAAAAGTTCATCCAAATCCATTTCTTTTCCCGTAACCATTTTTAAAGAAGCAGCACTATCAAGGCCTTTAAATGATTCTTGGTTGACATTGAGCCCGATACCAATTATGGAATGTTTGATGTACATTGCCTGTAATACACTTTCAACAAGAATGCCACATATTTTCAAAGTACCTGACATAATGTCGTTGGGCCATTTGATTTGCAGTTGGGGTATGTCGTATGCCCGTAATGCATGGTACAACCCTAAGGAGACACCCATATTAAGATAAAATTGATTGCTTACATCAAATGCATTAAAATATTTTAAAATGCTGAATGTCAAATTTTTATCTTTCTCAGATTGCCATTGTGTTCCCATTTGCCCCCTACCCTTTACCTGGTGCCTGGCAACAACAACAGTCAAATCTTTCAAAGGCTGTTTGAGCACAAGAGTTTTTAGGTACCTATTGGTCGAATCTATGGCATCAAGTTTGAAGATATGCATTTTGCTTTCCCTTTGGCAACGTGTCGAACGATATGTTAAAACTTAAGGTTAAGAAAACAAAAAAAATATAAATTTGTAGAAACTAAAATTTTTGAATGCAGAAAACGAAAGCTAGCGCAGATGAACTGATTGCCTTAATTTTACATGGAATAGAAGAAGTTAAAGGAATTGATATAAATCTATTGGATCTTAGGGAAATTGAAAACACAGTTTGCGACTACTTTATCATCTGTAACGGTACTTCCAACACACACGTCAACGCAATAGTCTCCTCAATCCAGAAAACTGTAAGTAAATCCATCAAAGACAAACCATGGCATGTAGAGGGCTCTGAAAACGCGGAGTGGGTGTTGATGGACTACGTAAATGTTGTGGTACATGTATTTCAAAAACACGTTCGGGAATTCTATGACATTGAAGGCCTTTGGGGCGATGCAAAGGTTATCCTAGTGGAGCGTAGTTATAATCAATAAAAAATGGCAAAAGAAAACAATCAGAATACACCAAAGAAGCCTCGTTTTAGTTCATGGTGGATCTACGGGGTCATTATTGCACTCATTCTGGGTTTCCAATTTTTTGGTAGCACAGGATTTTCAAGTCCGAACAAAACCACAACGTCAGAGTTGCAAGAGTTTTTGCGAAACGGTGACATTTCAAAAATATTGATCATCACCAATGCCCGGCAGGCCAAAGTCTTCTTGACTGAAGAAGCACTGCAGAAGGACGTACATAAAGATGTAGCCGACAAGCCCTTTAATTTTTCAACGGGCACATTGCCCCAATATGCTCTAGATTATGGGGACCTTCAAAATTTTGAAGATGAAATCAAAAACATCAAAAAGGAAAACAACCTAGATACCATCGTCGATTTTGATACGGAGTCAAACATATTGGGCGACCTGTTGTTGTCTTTACTCCCCTTTGCCCTGCTTATCGGAATATGGATCTATCTAATGCGCAGAATGTCTGGGGGTGCTGGTGGGGGTGCCGGAGGCCAAATTTTCAATATTGGTAAATCGAAAGCAAAGCTGTTCGATGAAAAGACAGATACCCGAACCTCTTTTAAAGATGTGGCAGGCCTTGAAGGAGCCAAAGAAGAAGTACAAGAAATTGTAGAGTTTTTGAAAAATCCTGATAAGTACACCTCACTTGGGGGCAAGATTCCCAAAGGGGCGTTATTGGTCGGCCCTCCTGGAACAGGTAAGACACTGCTGGCTAAGGCTGTGGCCGGTGAGGCCAAAGTGCCATTTTTCTCGCTTTCAGGTTCTGACTTCGTTGAAATGTTTGTGGGCGTAGGCGCATCAAGGGTTAGAGACCTTTTCAAACAGGCCAAGGACAAATCACCTTCGATCATCTTCATTGACGAAATTGATGCCATTGGCCGTGCCAGGGGTAAAAACAACTTTACAGGTTCCAATGATGAGCGGGAAAATACACTGAACCAGTTGTTGACCGAAATGGATGGCTTTGGTACGAACACCAACGTCATTGTGTTGGCAGCTACAAACCGTGCCGATGTCTTGGACAAGGCACTCATGCGGGCAGGCCGTTTTGATCGGCAGGTATATGTAGATCTTCCTGACTTAAGGGAACGGAAGGAAATTTTCGAAGTCCATCTACGGCCGATTAAGACTGCTGAAACCCTAGACTTGGATTTTTTGGCAAAACAAACCCCAGGGTTCTCAGGAGCAGATATTGCCAATGTTTGCAATGAAGCCGCTTTGATCGCTGCCAGAAAAGAAAAAAATGCAGTCAACAAACAAGACTTTTTAGATGCTGTTGACCGTATCATAGGGGGATTGGAAAAGAAAAACAAAATCATCACCCCTGAAGAGAAAAAGACCATAGCATTTCACGAGGCGGGGCACGCTACCGTAAGCTGGATGTTGGAACACGCAGCTCCTTTGGTCAAGGTTACCATTGTACCTCGGGGGCAATCACTCGGTGCTGCTTGGTACCTGCCCGAAGAACGCCTGATTGTAAGGCCTGAACAAATGTTGGATGAAATGTGTGCCACTATGGGAGGTAGGGCTGCTGAAAAGGTCATTTTCAACAAAATTTCCACAGGGGCACTTAGCGATTTGGAAAAAGTGACCAAACAGGCAAGGGCCATGGTAACCATCTATGGTCTTAACGACGAATTGGGCAATATCACATATTATGATTCTTCAGGTCAAAACGAATATGGTTTCTCTAAGCCCTACAGTGAAGAGACAGCCCAAAAAATTGACCAAGAGATATCAAAAATCATTGAAGCACAATATCAACGTGCGGTCAGGCTTTTGCAAAAAAACAAAGATAAGCTTAGTGAGCTAGCAGAAAGGCTCTTGGAAAAAGAGGTCATCTTCAAAGATGATCTTGAAAAAATATTCGGAAAACGACCTTTCGAAAAAGACAAAGAAGAAGTAAGAGAAAAAGTGAAAGCAGAAGAACAGCCTGCAGAGGAATTGGGAAAAGAAGAATAAAGATTACAAAAAGTAAGTAGCACCGGTATAATCACTTTGAATGGGAGTGTTTGACAAACTTTTTGGAGGTGGCAAAAAGGTTTCTAAAGAAACAGTGGAAACCCGAGGGCAGCACATGCCCGACCTTAAGATACCTGTTGACGAAAAGTTTACCATTTACTTCAAAAAAAATGGAGGTAAATTTTTATACTGTGAAGATTTCTCCGAGGTCACAGACGCCCTTAAAAGCATTATCTCTGAAAATAACTGGCAGCAACACTTTTTCTATTCTTTGGATCCGAGACTTGAGCAACGTTTCGCTTCAGAAAACATCCCATTTACCCACAATAGAACAGAGAGCACCATATTCTTCACGACCTGTGAGCATCTGATTGCACATAATGGATCTATATTGGTGTGCTCAAACCAGATCAAGGGCAAAAAATTAAGCGAATTACCGGCCAATCTTATCGTCTTTGCCACCACGAGCCAATTGGTCGACTCAATAAGCGAAGCACTTAAAATTATCAAGACCAAGTACAAGAATAACATTCCGGACAACATTACCACCTTAAAACATTTTCAACCCACTTCAGAAAACAAAAATGATTTTCTATCTTACGGAAGTGCATCAAAAAATGTATACCTTTTGCTGCTAGAAGATTATTGATTCGATGAGAGAACTTTTTAGGCGGTCCATTACCGGAGCAGTGTATGTTGTGCTTCTGCTGTCCGCCGTTTTTTTAAGTCCAGATGCGTTTGATTTTCTGTTCATGGTCTTTGGACTGGCTTGCCTTTACGAGTTCAAAAGGTTGGTGAAGCTTAAAGGCTACTACATTTTCATTGCCTATTTGGCACTATGGTGGGTTTTTATCTACCTTATTCAAGATCAACTTGTCATTACAGTATTGATGCTGATTACCCTTACCGTTGATTTGGCACTTTTAGCTTATCTGTTTTCTAAAAGTGCCAAACGCTTTGGTGATGTCCAGAAATTCTTGATCGCATTGTTCTATATTGGTGGTGGGTGTATTTTTTTGACCATGATTCCATACAAAGACAATGAATTCGCGAAATATTTGATCATGGGCATCTTTATCTTGATATGGGTCAACGATTCATTCGCATACCTTGTTGGAAAAAGTGTCGGAAAGACCAAGCTATATCCTTCAATTTCTCCTAAAAAAACTGCGGAAGGTTATCTTGGAGGTCTTATTTTTGCGTTGGCAACTGCTTATATCATGGCTAGGCTCGATACGGCACTACTAATTTCTGAGTGGATGATTTTGGCTGTAGTTATTGTTGTTGCCGGGGGTCTGGGTGACTTACTGGAATCTAAGTTCAAGCGAATAGCTGGAGTAAAGGACAGCGGTGCCATTTTACCTGGTCATGGAGGTATGCTCGATCGTCTCGATAGTCTGATATTTGCTGCCCCTTTTGCATATTTGACGTTAAACATTTTTACGTATGTTTCATAGAGAAGGACAAAAGATTATTCTCATTACTTTCTTTTTAGTAGTGGTATCGATTCTTTTATTCCAGTTTTTAATTGATTTAGAATGGTTAAGATGGCTATTACAACTCACTGTATTGGTGGTACTCGTGCTTATCTTACAGTTTTTTCGAAACCCTAAACGACCCGTCACACCCACTTTTGACGAAGTTTTGGCCCCTGTCGATGGAAAAGTGGTCATCATAGATGAAGTAGAAGAGCCTGAATACTTTAAAGAGAAAAGAAAACAGGTCTCTATTTTTATGTCACCGCTAAACGTACATGTAACACGCTATCCGGTCAGTGGTACGATAACTTATTCAAAATACCACCCAGGAAAATACCTGGTTGCTTGGCATCCGAAATCAAGTACCAAAAATGAGCGAACGACCATTGTGGTGCATACGCCTAAATTTGGAGAGATTCTCTATCGGCAGATTGCTGGTGCCGTTGCAAGGCGCATTGTCAATTATGCAGAAGAAGGAGAACAAGTCACCCAGGGCACTGATGCCGGATTTATTAAGTTTGGTTCAAGGGTCGACCTGTTTTTGCCCTTAAATTGCAGTATCAACGTAAGATTGAACCAAAAGGTGGTCGGTGCCAAGACCAGCATTGCCTCTTTTCTGGAAAACTATGAATAAGGTAGCATTAAAAGAAGCATTTGCAGAAGCTGTGGAATATATCAATAAGTATACAGCCCCACTGCCAGCAGATTTGTTATTGAAATTATATGCGTACTATAAAATTGCCAACAAAAATTACAACAATCCGGGCAGTAAAACACCGCTCATCAATGCCTTTAAGGCCAATGCTCTGATTCAAGCCCAAAAAATCAGCAGGGAAGAAGCCATGCAAAGCTATATTGACTTAGTGAATAAAGAAATAAAAAAAACTAAGTAGTTTCAGAAGCAGACCATACTTTTTTTTCAAGAAAAGAAAAATAAATACCTCCAATAATGGTAACAAAAAAATACAAGGCAACTAAATTGCTCCCTATTGGCAAAACCCCATCAATACCAAACCAACCGTTCATGGCATAAATTAAACCCAGACCGGCCATGCCCCTAAATATTTCTATCCAAACGGCATAGGGCTTTCCATCCATTAAGGTGGTATACCCATAAATACCGACAAAAACGTAAGTTCCAAAAAGAAGCAACCGATTAAATCCGATTTCAGAGTAATTGTAAAACATAAAAAGCATCAATGCCGTATTGCTCAATAACTGAAAAATAGAATAGCCTTTCAACATACTTGAAGCATTGGGACGATATTTTTGAAAATCATAAACATTTTCAATTTTCTTGATTGGATATTTTGCTGCCACGTCAGCAGGACGCCAGCCTGTCGGCATAAACCAAATTTTAATCTTGTCAAACCATGTATCAGTATACCATGCGTCTTTGGCCAATCGCCATAGGTGCTGAAAATTAATTAGGATCGGATTCCAAGTCGCAGCAGGTTTCAGTACGCCATATTGAGGGGGCACTGCATCAAGTTCTTCTTGAAAAGTGCCGAAAAAACGATCCCAAACACATAGAATCTGACCTAGGTTCTTATCAATATACTCTGGATTTATGGCATGATGCACCCGATGTTGTGAAGGCGTCACAATGATATATTCCAACCAACCCATTTTACCAATATGCTGGGTATGGTACCAAAATTGTGCAAATAAATGGATTGGCGCCAAGATAGCTATCACTTCGCTGGGCACACCCAAAAGAGCCGCAGGAATGAGCAGCAAGGGAAAATAACCGATAAGATTTGAAATGGACTGTCGCAATGCACAGGCCAGATTAAATTCTTCACTACTGTGATGAATGACATGTTGGTTCCAAAAGATATTGACATGATGGCTCAATCTGTGGTTCCAATAGCCGGCAAAATCAATCGCAATAAACGCAATCAGCCAAACCGCCCAAGTGGCCTCGATACTGATCAAGGCCATGTTATCGACCAGATAAGGGTAGGTTACCACAATGACCGCCAGACCCAAAGAGTCTTTGATTATATTGGTGAGGCCCGAACTTAAGCTACTCACCGTATCCATAATAGTATGCTTTTGGCGTTTTACAAGAAGGCCATATAAGATTTCAACAAGTACAAGACCCACAAAAAAGGGAATGGCATAAAGCAATGCTGTAGCATAGGTCTCCATGGTCTAAAGATAAAAAATCAGTAAAAATTTCCTAGCTTCCCCTATTGGCAGCATACAAGGCATCAGAGCCTTTCCCTAAAAAAATCAATGGTACGCGTCCATGCCAGTTCTGCTGCGTCAGCATCATAACGTGGCGTACTGGTATTGTGAAACCCATGGTTCACATTGGGATATGTAAAAGCGGTATATTCTTTTCCATTTTCTTTCAGTAATTTTTCGTAAGCCGGCCAACCAGCGTTCACCCGCTCATCCAAACCTGCAAATTGAAGCAATAGCGGGGCATTGATTTGCTCAATGCCTTCTTTGGGTTGCCCACCGTAGAATGGGACAGCAGCTGCCAACCCAGCAACTTTTACAGCCATCATATTTGATATCCACCCACCAAAGCAAAAACCGACCACTCCTATTTTTCCATTACAGACCTCATGGGCTTTCAGGTAATCGAACGCAGCAATAAAATCTTCAAGCATTTCAAGGCGGTCTCGTTGACGTTGCAGCACCCTACCTTCATCATCATTGCCAGGATACCCCCCGAGAGGTGTCAGTGCATCCGGTGCCAAAGTAATAAAACCTGCCAGCGCTGCCCTACGGGCCGTATCTTCAATATAAGGATTCAGTCCCCTATTCTCATGTACAACGACAATACCGCCCAGTTTTCCATCGGTATCTGAAGGCATTGAAAGCAATCCCTTAATTTCTCCTCCTCCTTTAGGGGAGCTATAGGTGATATAATCTGATTTCAGTTGCGGGTCGTTGGAATCGACCAAAAGGCTATCTTTATAGTTGGGCATTAAGAAGCTCATCAATGATGCAACCGTAATGCCACCAACAGCATACATTCCTAGCTTTTCAACAAATTCACGCCGCTGTAATTTGTTGTGGGCATAATCATCGTAAAGATCAAAAACGTCTTGTGATAGGTCTTCTTTTTTTAAAGGTTTCATTTGCACACTTTTTTTGCTGAATGAAGTTACAAAACCTTTTATGAAAAATGAATTGGAAATTCTTATCCCAAACTCGCCAAGCTTTTTTCCAAAGTTTCAATTTTAGCTTCCGCGTCAGCTGCTTTTTTTCGCTCGATGGCTACTACCTGCTCAGGAGCATTGTTGACGAAACGTTCATTGTCAAGCTTTTTCTTCACCGATTGTAAAAAACCTTTCGTATAATTCAATTCATCGGTAATCTTCTGGATTTCTGCGGCAACGTCTATGGCTCCACCCATAGGAATAAAGTATTCGTTGCTCTTGACACGAAAGCTTAGAGCCCCATCAACTGTCTCGGTTACACTTTCAATACTTGACAGTTTGCCCAACTTCAAGATTATGGCATCCATTCGGGTATCGGTTCCTTCTGTGTTTAGAAATGAAAGCTCCAAAGCCTCTTTTTGGGGAATGTTTTTCTCTTTTCGTATGGTGCGCACACCAGCGATAACATCCATTGCAAAATCGAAATCTGCAATCAATTGTCCATCAAATCCCTCGGCATTCGGCCAAGTTGAAATGACCAATGCTTGCTGTGGGGTGCGCTGTGCAATATGTTGCCACACCTCTTCGGTCAAAAAGGGCATAAACGGGTGCAACAATTTTAAGTTCTGTTCGAATAAATGAATGATGCTATCGTAGGTCACTCGATCAATCGGATGCTGGTACTTGGGTTTCACTATTTCTAAAAGCCAAGAACAAAAATCATCCCAAACCAACTTGTAGATTACCATCAAAGCATCTGAAATACGGTATTTACTGAAATGGTCCTCGATTTCGGTCAACATTTTGTTGAACTTGGCAGTGTACCAATTGACACCGATTATCGCGGCTTCGGGTTGAGCCATAGTGGCAACCTCCCATCCCTTCACCAACCTAAAGGCATTCCATATTTTGTTGGCAAAGTTTTTTCCTTGTTGGCAAAGGGCTTCGTCGAACAGAAGGTCATTACCAGCAGCAGAGCTTAACAATAAGCCTACCCGCACCCCATCTGCCCCAAAATCATCGATCAATTTCAAGGCATCAGGTGAATTACCCAATGATTTTGACATCTTTCTTCGCTGCTTGTCCCTGACCAAACCGGTCAAGTATACATTTTCGAATGGACGCTTACCGTGGTATTCATAACCAGCAATAATCATACGCGCCACCCAAAAGAACAAAATGTCAGGACCAGTGACCAAATCACTGGTAGGATAGTAGTACTTGAACTCCTCATTATCGGGATCCAAAATACCTCCAAAAACACTCATCGGCCATAGCCATGAAGAGAACCAAGTATCTAAGACATCGGGGTCTTGCCGCAAATCAGATGCCATGATTTTCGGATTTTTAGACCTTGCTTTTTCGAGGGCTTGCGCTTTGGTTTCGGCTACAACGAAATCATCCTTTCCCTTGCCATAATAGTATGCAGGTATTTGTTGTCCCCACCACAATTGGCGCGAGATATTCCAATCTCGAATGTTTTCCATCCAATGCCGATACGTATTTTCAAATTTCTTTGGGAAAAGGGTTACCTCACCTGTTGCAAAAACCGCTTCAAGTGCAGGTTTCGACAATCTTTCCATTTTCAGAAACCATTGGTCTGAAAGTCGTGGCTCGATGATGGCCTTAGTACGTTCTGAAGTGCCCACTTTGTTGATGTGCTGTTCTGCTTTCACCAAATGTCCTTCTTCATGGAGTTCTTTGACAATTTCTTTACGTACCACAAAACGATCTTTACCCTCATAGTGCAGCCCGTAAGCATTTAACGTCGCATCTTCATGAAAGATATCGATGACATCCAAACCATGTTTATCGCCAAGTGCCTTATCATTTTCGTCATGGGCAGGGGTCACTTTTAAACATCCTGTACCAAATTCAATGTCAACATAATCATCTTCAATAATCGGGACAATACGCCCACAAAGGGGCACAATTGCTTTCTTGCCCTTTAAATGTGTATATCGCCCATCATTGGGATTGATACAAATTGCAGTATCACCCAATATGGTCTCGGGCCGGGTCGTTGCAATGGTGACCGTATCGTCTGCACCGACAATCTTATAACTTAGGTAGTATAACGATGCCTGTTTTTCTTCATAAATCACTTCTTCATCTGATAGTGTCGTCTTCGCTTCCGGATCCCAGTTTACCATGCGATACCCGCGATAGATCAATCCTTTTTCATACAGATCGACAAATACTTTTATCACCGAAGCTGACATATCGTCATCCATGGTGAATTTTTTGCGACTCCAATCCAGAGAGCACCCAAGCCTTTCCAACTGTTTGAAAATTACCCCACCATACTTCTCGGTCCATTCCCATACATGCCCCAAAAATGCCTCTCTGGTCAAATCAGACTTCGCAATACCCATATCCTTTAACCTTGCCACCACTTTGGCTTCTGTGGCAATAGCTGCATGGTCTGCACCGGGAACCCAACAAGCGTTTTTACCCATCAGTCGTGCCTTGCGGACCAAAACATCTTGTATCGTGTTGTTGAGCATGTGCCCCATATGAAGTACCCCGGTAACGTTAGGTGGTGGTATTACAATCGTATAGGGCTCCCGGCTATCTGGCCTAGAGGTAAAATAGTCATGCGCTATCCAGTAGTCATACCAATGTTTCTCTACGGTACGGGGCTCATATTTTGAAGGTATCTGCATTTTTTGGTACAGTTTTTGGTTTTAAGGTGGGATTGGTTTTTGTAAGATAAAGACATGTTAAATCAACACGATATCTTACACAGGCACCAATCTATAAATACGAAACAAAAATAAGTAACGTTATTACATAACAAAAGAATTTTGGATACAGCCCCCAAAACGGCTAATTTTGAAATTCACCCTAAACAACATATGATGAAAAAGACTGTACTATTGTTATTTGTTGGGTTGTTGGCCATCGGTATAAACGCCCAAGAAAAAACTGCAAAAATTGAGTTTAAGACCGAAACCATTGACTATGGTGAAATAGAAAAAGGCAGTGATGGTATTCGTATATTTGAATTCACCAACACCGGTGATGTTCCACTGGTCATTAGTGGTGTGAAATCTAGTTGTGGGTGCACTATTCCTAAAAAACCAGATGCACCGATCATGCCTGGCGAAACTGGTGAAATTCAGGTGAAATACGATACAAAGCGTGTCGGCCCCATACGCAAGGCTGTTACGGTAACGTCAAATGCTGATACGCCCACCAAAATCTTAAAGATAAAGGGTACTGTCAAAGCAGATGGCGCAAAATAAATGGCTGTCAATCTTAGAAAAAAGCCCCTTTGAAGGGGCTTTTTTGTTTAGAACATTTTTTTGAGCACAAAAGAAAAAAGCAAATCTTTATTGTAACGCTCAATCAACACACGTATTCGCTTGCCTTCTTTATCATTATCGTTCAGCATTTTTAGAATTTCCTGAAGCTTATATTTGTGCACCCTCTTACCGTTTACCGCCAAAATAACATCTCCTTCTTGCAAACCGGCCTCCTCAGCTGGGCTACCTGATCGAATACTTGATACAATGATTTCGGGCACCAGGCTTAATCTAGTCCTGTTCTGAAGTAAAATCTGAACGTTCCCAAAGTTCTCATCATCGGAACGTCTGACAATGCCTTGTGAGTCAGCGATACGTTCGGCAATGTAACGTACCCCACTATGCTGCAATTCGATACCGGCCCAGTTGTACTGGAAAGGTTGTTTGAAATTACCGTTTTTCTTAATCGTGACTTTCTGGTTCGGATAGTCAAATATGATATTGAACCTTTTTAAGATTTCACCGCCAACACTCCCATTTCTATCACCAAGATTTTTAATCAGACCAAAAGATTCTTTATACGGAAAGGCCGCCTTAGCATCCTTCAAGGAAAAACTCCCAATTTTAATGCCATTGACCTTGGTACGTTTACCAAAAATATCTCCACTCAAGCCCTTTCCCAAATAATCTTCATAATGCCTTTTTGGAATATCGAGGCCTTTATCAGGATCATGAAAGAGCCAAAGTGCATCACTGCTTCCGGTATCCACCAGTAATCGTACTGGAATATCCTTTGATTCCTCGGTCAGAACAACCCCAGACACATAGGCCTTTCTATTGATTATTTCCATAGGTAGTGTCTCTGACTTTTTGTCTCCCTTATAGACGTAGGTGTCTGGATCATGCAACTTTAAAATTTGGGACGAATAATTAAGTTCAACAATAAAATCACGAAAAAGATCATAGCCAAGTATCCCATGTACAGGTACACCAAGCGAGGCAGAAAAATTGATATCCTTATCTAAAACCACATAAAGCTCTTGATCAAAATTTGTGGCATTGCCCAACTCAAAATTGTTGTGTTTTGAGCTCAAAGCCTTCATGGGTTCACCATCGCCAAGCCCTCTAATGGTTATTTCAGAGACCTCGTTGATCTGTAAGGAATCTTGGTCTGACAAATTGAATAGAATCGGTTTGCTAACCCCGGTATCTAAAACAAATGAAAGTTCTGCGCCATTTATCTTCAGGGGAACTATGATCAAATTGTTTAAAAATTCAAACCTGATTTTTTGGGATTTCTGCCCCTCTGGCAATACAAAACCTTGCGATGTCCCTACAAGGGGCACACACAGAATCAGAATTAAAAAAAAGCACTTGACCCGATTCAATTTGCTTATTGCTAAAAGGTTATGTCTTTTAAAGATATAAATTATATTATTGGTACAACTTTTATTTAACATTATTGCAACCTTTTAAATTTGGGCCTGACAGTTGTCAGATCACATTGGTTTCTGCATTTTTGCGATAAAATAATTGTATGCCACATATTTCGAAAAAAGGAAAAAAAATGCCGGCCTCCCCTATCAGAAAGTTGGTTCCGTATGCAGAAAAAGCCAAAAAGAAAGGGGTCAACGTCATTCAACTGAATATTGGCCAACCTGATATAAAAACCCCTAAACCTGCAATGGAGGCTGTAAAAAACCACAATCTTGAAATTTTGGCTTACAGCATGACCGAGGGTTCAGAAGAATATCGTGAAAAAATAGCAGCATATTATTCGAAGTATTCCATTAAAGTTTCTGCTCAAGACATCATTGTCACCACTGGAGGCTCTGAAGCACTTTCTTTCGTTATGGGCACTATTATGGATACCGAAGACGAAGTCATCATTCCAGAACCTTTTTATGCCAATTATAATGGGTTTGCCACAGCTTCAAGCGTGAAGGTGGTGCCCATTGCTTCTTCAATAACAACTGATTTTGCCTTACCTCCAATTACCGAATTTGAAAAATGTATCACTTCAAAAACCAAGGCAATATTGATTTGCAATCCGGGAAACCCAACTGGGTACCTTTATTCAAAGAATGAAATTGGACAATTGGTACAATTGGTCAAAAAGCACGACTTGTTTTTGGTAGCTGACGAAGTATACCGTGAATTCACCTATGATGGCAAAATACACCATTCCATTTTGCAACATCCAGAACTGAAAGCACATGCAATAATGGTTGATTCCGTATCAAAAAGGTACAGCATGTGCGGTGCTAGGATCGGATGCTTGGTTTCTAAAAACGAAGAGGTCATAAAAACGGCACTTAAGTTTGCCCAGGCCCGATTGTCACCGCCCACCTTTGCCCAAATGGCCAGCGAAGCAGCGTTGGACACTCCTGAAGAATATTTTGATGCTGTGATTGAAGAATATGTAGAGCGCCGAAATATCTTGGTCGATGGTCTTCAACAGATTGAGGGGGTGAAGGTAGCCACACCCCAAGGTGCCTTTTACTGTATTGCAGAATTGCCGATTGCCAATGCAGATGATTTTGCCCAATGGCTCCTCGAAAAATTTGAATTGGATGGGGAAACGGTAATGGTTGCACCAGCAGCAGGGTTTTATGCCACCCCTGGTCTGGGCATGAATCAAATACGAATTGCCTACGTGCTAAACAAAGGTAAATTGTTAAAGGCGATTCAAATTCTAGCTGAAGCACTGAAAACCTATCCAGATTAGCACGTGACCATACAAGAAAACATATCGCTGAAGAATTACAATACATTTGGTATTGATGTCAATGCCCGTTTTTTTGTAGAAGTTACGAGTTTGCTTCAACTACAAAAAGTACTCGGTCTTACTGCTTACCCCAAACGACTCATCATCAGTGGTGGTAGCAATATCTTGCTCACGAACGATATCGATGCCTTGGTAATTCACCTAAACCTTAAGGGAATAGCTGTTCTCAAAGAAAATAGCAATGAAGTTCAAATAAAGGTCATGGCCGGTGAAAATTGGCATCAATTGGTATTATGGACCTTAAACAACGGATATGGTGGATTAGAAAACCTATCACTGATTCCTGGTAATGCCGGAACAGCCCCCATACAAAATATCGGTGCCTATGGCGTTGAACTTAAAGATATTTTTATAAGTTGTGAGGCCATGGAAACAAAAAGTGGTGAACTTGTGGAATTTGACAAAGATGCCTGTCAATTCGGATATCGGGATTCCATTTTTAAAAATGCCGCCAAAGACAAATATATCATTACCTCAATAACATTAAAGCTAAGCAAGCAAACCCATACGATGAATACCTCATATGGTGCCATTGAAGATGAATTGCAACAAAAAAATATTGTACACCCTACCCTTAAGGAAATCTCTGATGCTGTCATCAGCATACGAAGTGAAAAACTGCCAGACCCAAAAAGAATAGGAAATAGTGGCAGTTTCTTCAAAAACCCGATCGTGCCCAAAAAAAAATATGAAAAACTACTGAAAAGGTATGCTACCATACCTTGCTATCAAATAGATGAAGAAAATGTTAAAATACCTGCAGGTTGGTTGATCGAACAATGTGGTTTCAAAGGAAAACGTTTCGGTGATGCCGGTGTCCACGAAAATCAAGCACTGGTATTGGTCAATTATGGTTCTGCGACCGGCATTGAAATACTACGTTTGGCCCAAAACATTCAAGACGAGGTCCATAAAAAGTTCAAAGTAGCGATTGTTCCTGAAGTAAACATCATAAGATAACCCCTGCATTGAGACAATGACAGGGGTTATACCAAACCAAACTAACCAAAACTTATGTACGGTAATGGACCGTATCGTACTATAATATCTTATACTTTTCGAAACGCTGACTAATAATCAATTTCATATTTTAGCGTTGTTTAATATACGTCGAAGACATAGGCTTTGGATTTTTTATCCAAGTTTATTTTTCAATATATCGTGAGCACACTACTTGAGAAACATATCGTAGAGTTACTGGCAGAACGTAATGAAAAAGCCATATCACTGTTGTATGACAATTATGGTGATACCCTTTTTGGGGTCGCCCTAAAGGTGGTAAAAGATGAAGATTTGGCCCAAGATGTACTACAAGAAAGTTTTGTGAAAATCTGGAAAAAATCAGATTCCTATGATGCAACAAAAGCCAAATTGTTCACATGGCTTTTTAGAATAACACGAAACACGGCAATCGATAAGCTACGGAGTATAAACACCAAAGCTGACAAAGAAATCCAAATTGATGTTTCTAACGTATATACCATTGGTGTGAACAGTATTCAGCCCGATTTTTTGGATATCAAGGAAAACCTTGAAAAAATAGAACCAAAATATCAAATAGTCTTGGATGCCCTCTTTTTTCAAGGAATGACACAACAGGAAGCAAGTGAAGAGTTGGATATTCCGTTGGGCACTATCAAATCCAGGTTAAAGATTGGGTTGAGGGAATTGCGTAAAATTTACAATCCCACAATACTCTTGGCACTGTTAACTAGTTTAGGATCATGAAAGAAAAGATAAAACTATTTTTAGACTCCGATTTACTTGAGAAATACCTTTTGGGAGATACCTCGACAGAAGAAGCACTTAAAGTAGAGCGCTACATTGCCATGTATCCTGAGGTACATAAAACCTATAATGAGTTGCAAGAAAATTTGGAGGCTTTTGCAAAATTACATGCCCGTAAAGCCCCAAATGAACTAAAAGCCACGATACTAAATCGAATCAAGAATGAAAAAATCGGCCGTAGAAGATTCTATAGATACGCAGTGGCAGCCAGTATTACTGCATTGATTTTTGCCGGTTCCTCTTATTTTTTCTGGAATCAGAACAAAAGCTTGCAACAAGAAAAAGCCATTGTAAACAATAAGATCAAGAATCTTGAGCAAGATATGAAAGTACAGCTCGAGGATTTGAGAAACCAATACATCGTACTTAACAATCCCAATACCAAAAAGTATGACGTACGAGGCAATAAAAAAGCCAAAGAACTAAAGGCCATTGCCTATATCAACCCTGTAAAGAAACTTTCATACATCAATGTAAGCAATCTTCCCCAATTACCTGAAGATCAATGTTTTCAGATGTGGGCTGAAGTAAATGGAAAAATGGTGAACCTTGGTGTTATCAAGCAGTTTGAAAATAAGGAAAAATTGTTGGCCCTACCGTATGACGACAATGCTGTGGGATATATCACCATAGAGCCCAAAGGAGGCAACAACACACCCACCGTGCAGAACATAGTGGCGAATATTACCTATTACTGATTCACATAAATAAGTATTAAAAGCACCTTGGCTTCAAGGCTTAATTTGTATTTTTGGACAAATTTGGAAAATGAAGCTCGTATTTCTGACCATTGGTCTCTTAGGACTTGCGTTTGCTGGCATAGCCATAAAGATTTGGGCCAAGAAAGATGGCAAGTTCGCTGGCACCTGTGCAAGCCAAAACCCATATCTGAACAATAACGGGGAACCCTGTGGATTCTGCGGCAAACTACCAAGTGAACAGGAATGTAAAAAGGATTCTGTTCCAGAATTCCCCTGAGCCAATCTAACTATCGTATCTCCCGAAAACCAACTTTTTTGAACAAAACGGAAGATTCCATCAAAGAAACGATCAAAAAGGCGAAAGAAGGCAATCAAATCGCTTTTAGTATGCTATTGGACGCATTTTGGAATGATGTTTACGGTTTTCAGCTTATCAGAACCAAAAATGAAAATGACGCAGAAGATATTACGGTCCGAACCTTTTCAAAAGCTTTTGATAAAATAAATACCTATGATGCAGCTTATGAATTCAAGACCTGGCTGATCACCATTTCCAAAAATTTACATGTTGACCTCATCAGAAAAAGACGAAGGGACATTTTGGAAGTGACGGAATCCCATGATGAAGCTGCAGAAAAAGTCCTCGATGAAACACCCTCTGTTGAAGACCGACTGATAACAGAACAAAATTTGGCAAATCTTTTGCGACACATCAAAAAACTCAAGCCCCATTACCAAAAGGTAATCAATCTGCGGTATTTTAATGAACTGAGCTATGCCGACATAGCCAAGGAATTGAATGAGCCAATCAATAACGTTAAAGTAAAGCTTCTTAGGGCAAAAAAACTACTCGCCGAAATCATCACTAGCAAGTAATTTGGCTTTGACGCCCAATTCGTATCTTTATCCAAATATTTTTTATGAGTCTTGAAGTAGTTGAAAATGTCATTCCACCTAAGGGTAAGCCCAAATGGTTGCGGGTCAAACTCCCCACAGGAAAAAAATACACCCAACTCCGTGGGCTTGTTGAAAAATATGACCTGCATACTATTTGCACTTCGGGCAGTTGTCCAAATATGGGAGAATGCTGGGGTGAAGGCACTGCCACCTTTATGATCTTGGGCAATATCTGTACTCGTTCTTGTGGTTTCTGTGGTGTCAAAACAGGAAGGCCAGAAAGTGTAGATTGGACTGAACCTGAAAAAGTAGCACGGTCCATAAAGATCATGGGGATCAAACATGCCGTCATCACCTCTGTTGACCGGGATGATTTGAAAGATATGGGATCCATTATTTGGGCGGAAACGGTAAAAGCGATTAGAAGAATGAATCCAGGGACAACTTTAGAAACCCTGATTCCTGATTTTCAAGGAATTGAAAATCATTTGGATCGGATACTCGCTGTAACACCAGAGGTCATCTCACATAACATGGAAACGGTTAAAAGGCTAACCCGTGAAGTACGTATTCAAGCAAAATACGAGCGTAGCTTAGCGGTCTTGGAATATTTGAAAAGAAACGGTGCCAACAGAACAAAGTCTGGCATTATGTTAGGTTTGGGAGAAGAGGAAGAAGAAGTTATAACGACCATGGAAGATCTGCGTAAAATCAATGTAGACGTAGTTACCATAGGGCAATACCTACAGCCTTCGAAAAAGCACTTGCCCGTCAAGACATTTATTCTACCCGAACAGTTCAAAAAATATGAGGAAATCGGACTTAGAATGGGATTCAGACATGTTGAAAGTGGAGCTTTGGTAAGGTCTTCTTACAAAGCCCATAAACACATCAACTGAAACAAACATTACCTTCGTATTGCTGACCCCGATGTTCAAAAGCTGATTTGGATATGAAAAACCTGACGATTGGCATCAATGGTTTTGGCAGAATTGGTAGGACTTTATTCCGGTTTTTAGCCAATCTACCAGAATATAAGGTTGCCGTAATCAATGACTTGAGTGACGCCAGAACTTTGGCACATTTACTCAAATACGATAGCATACATGGTATTTTTCACAAAACCATTGATTTTACTGAAACTGAGATTATCGTTGAAAACGAAAAAGTAAAAGTACTTAACCATAAAAGTCCTCAAGAAATCGATTGGAGTCTTTTTGGTGTGGATATCGTAATTGAATGCACTGGCAGGTTCAAGAGAAAAGAGCAACTGTCGCATCATATCAAAAACGGAGCAAAAAAAGTCATTCTATGTGTACCCCCGCAAGATGATTCCATCAAAATGGTTGTATTGGGCGTGAACGAAAAAACAATCTCAGAAAATGATGAGATCATATCGAATGCTTCTTGTACAACCAATAATGCAGCACCCATGATCAAAGTGGTAAATGACCTATGTGGCATAGAGCAAGCATACATCACTACAGTACACTCGTATACCTCAGACCAAAGTCTGCACGATAGGCCACATCATGATCTAAGAAGATCTAGGGCGGCAGCACAATCTATCATACCCACCACCACAGGAGCTGCAAAGGCGCTCACAAAGATTTTTCCAAAGCTATCTGAAGTAATCGGTGGTTGTGGAATTCGTGTACCTGTACCCAATGGATCGTTGACAGATATTACATTGAATGTTAAAAAAGAGACTTCAATTGAAGAAATAAACCATACTTTTAAAGAAATATCTGAAAATAAACTAAAAAGAATACTTTATTATACAGAAGACCCTATTGTATCAATCGACATAAACAATAGTTGTTATTCTTGTACGTTTGATTCTAAGATGACTTCCGTAATTGGAAGAATGGTAAAAATAATAGGTTGGTACGATAACGAGACAGGGTATTGTGCCAGAATAATTGATTTAATAGCGTTGCTTATTAAGAAAAACTACGTTTGACTCTTAATTACTTACATAAGAAAGTCAGTTATGTACTACTGCCAGCATTTTTCTTGCTGTTCAGTTTCAATCAAATATTGGCCCAAAAACAACAAGTTTCCAGTATTGAAATAGAAAAAATTTTTGATGATGTCATGAACTTTCGACATCAAAATAAAATTGATATGGCCTTGGAATCATTGGATAGGGCCAGTGAATTGGCAGAAAAATCTGAAGATGCAAAAGCCTTGGTCGACACCTACCATAAATTCGCCTTGCTCTATCTAGAACTGGATAAACGGGAAACCACCCTTTTTTATAGGGACAGGGCGGGGGTACTCTTAAAAAATATGGCATATCCCCACGGTGAAGCGGTACACAAGTATGTTGATGCCATTTTATTGTATCAATCAGACAACAACTTTCAGGCCATCAACATGCTTGAGGAAGCCAAAACACTGAGTAATGACCGAAATCTCAAAAACAACATCTTACTGACAGAGGCCAAGATATACATCAACATTGAAAAATTTGATGATGCCACCACCAATTTAAATGCTCTCTTGGTAAATGCTGATGAAAAAGAACGGGCATATCTGGCCACAAGGGCGAACCTTGGGTTGGCAACCTTGAATTTAAGCAGGAATAATCTTAAAGAGGGTGCGAAACACGCAGAAGCAGCACTTGAACTTGCAACAAACAACGATTTCTTCAAAGAAATTTTATTGGCAAACCAAAGTCTTACAAATATTTATGAAGATTTAGGGTTATACGGTAAGGCACTGGCCAACAACCGGGGAGCATCTCACCTTAAAGATTCTTTATTTTCCATTGAAAAGAGTAAAATAGACGTAAAGACAGCTGAAAAAATTCAGTTCGATTTCATGAATAAAGAGATTAAGAAGCTTACAGAGGAAAATGAAAAACTAAGCCAATCTGCCAATAGATCAGAAATAACAGCCATATTGACATCAGCTTTTTTAACTATTATTTCGCTATTGGCCGTATCGCTTTTCCGAAACAACCAGATAAAGTTAAAAACCAACGACCTGTTGCAGACAAAAAACAAAGAGCTTGAAATAGCAAGGGATTCAGCAGTATCTGCAATGGAAGCGAAAACCAATTTTCTTTCTACGGTCACCCATGAATTAAGAACACCATTATATGCCGTTACAGGTCTCACCCATTTACTTTTGGAGGAAAATCCGGCCGATCATCAAAAAGAACACCTAAAGTCCTTAAAATTCTCTGGTGATTATCTATTGAACTTCATCAATGATATTCTACAGATCAACAAAATTGATGCCGATAAACTTGAACCTTTGCATATCGAGTTCAAGCTCAAAAAAGTACTGACCGATGTAATTGATTCGCTCCAGCAAAATGCCGGTGAAAACAACACTAGCATCAATCTGGACTATGACCCCCAAATTCCTGTCAATCTTCTTGGTGATCCCCTAAAACTCTCACAAATATTCATGAATTTGGTGGGCAACGCATTGAAGTTTACCAAAAATGGACGAGTTGATGTCATTGCCAAACTATTGAGAAAAAATGGAGAGGATATCAAGCTCTATTTTGAAGTGAAAGATAATGGCATTGGTATTTCAGAAGATCAACAGAAAAGTATTTTCGAAAGCTTTGAACAAGGCTCCATCCAGATCAATAGGGAATATGGAGGCACCGGTCTTGGGCTGACCATCGTCAAAAGCCTATTGGGCCTGTTCGACAGTAAGATCCAATTGGAAAGTGAATTTGGTAAGGGCAGTTCTTTTTTCTTCGAAATTGACCTAAAAATGGAAGACAAAGCACTAGCCGATGTACCATTTGAATTGAATGCAGAAGATTTCAATTTCAAAGGATTGTATATTCTTGTGGTTGAAGACAATAAAATCAATCAGGTAATCACCAAAAAAATGCTTACCAAGAAAGAGATTACCTGTGATATTGCAAATAACGGCAATGAGGCCATTGATTTGGCAAAGGCCAATACCTATGATGCCATCTTAATGGATATTCATATGCCAGGGATCAGTGGTGAAGAAGCGACGATTCAAATCAGAAAATTTGACAAAGACATTCCAATAATTGCGCTCACCGCTATCTCTTTAGATGATAGTTTAGACAGCTTTTACGCCGCAGGATGTAATGACGTGGTAACTAAACCGTTCAAACCAGAAATATTTTACCAAAAGATCGGTGAGAATATTTTCAAGCCTAAAGTAGAGGATCAAGCTTAGCAACTTTGATAATTTCACGTAGCATCAGTGCTTTATCTTCTAAGGTAAATGCATGCCTTACCTTGATATAAAAAAGGCTATCCAACCTTCCATTCAATTTGGTATGGTCTTTTTCTGTGGTCAATACGATGTCATACTGCCGCAATCGATCGATCTCACCATAACTAAAATAATGATGGTCTCGAAAATTGAAATGGTCAAAAAGCACGCTTTCTGACTTTAGATATGACACCAGGTGCTGGGGGTTTGCAATGGCGGTCACCAGAGCAACCCTCTTTTTTTTCAAATCGGAGAGTTGTCTCGTTTCCGATATTCCGTATAATTTAGGGTCATATTCAAACCAACTGAATACTACTAGTTGGTCGGTATTTGGCCTAAGTTTTTGCAAAATCCTTTTTCGATCTTCTATTGAAATGTTTCTATCGCATTTTGTCACAACGATCATGTCAGCTCTTTGGGCCTCTCTTTTACCATCTCTTAGATTTCCGGTAGGCAAGTACCAATCATCAACATAAAGGTCAGCGCATACAGTAAGTAGCATAGAAAAATTGGGTTTCACACGTCGATGTTGAAAAGCATCATCCAACAGTATTAAATCTGGTTGTACTCGTTTACCAAGCTCAACGATACCGTTTCGTCGGTCTGCATCCACAGCAACGGCCGCTTTTGGAAACTTTCTTGAAATTTGATAAGGTTCATCGCCCAAGTCCCTTACCGATGAATTTTCATCTGCCACCACAAAACCCGACGATTTTCTTTGATAACCACGACTTAAAATTGCCACCCTAAAATCTTCTTGTAATATCGAGATCAAATACTCGACCATTGGGGTCTTCCCAGTTCCCCCTACACTTAGGTTTCCTACGCATATGGTCGGTGTGGCATATGATAGCGATCTAAAAATATCCTTATCATACAAAAAATTACGAATGTGAATGATCAGCGCATAAACCAGTGAAAAGGGAAATGCTATTTTACGAAGTAGTTGCATCATGACGAATTTATAATATTTTATCTTTAACAAATCCAAAAAACAACTAATGACGGTTAATGAAGTTACCCATTTTTTAGAAGAACTCGCTCCAATACAGTATGCCGAAGACTTCGATAACGTTGGCCTTTTGGTGGGCGATCGAAACCAAGAGGTCACCGGAATTTTAGTCACATTGGATACACTTGAAAATGTAGTTGATGAAGCCATTGCCAAAAAAATGAATCTTATTGTTAGCTTTCACCCCATCATTTTTAAGGGATTGAAAAAACTTACTGGTGATACGTATGTAGAACGTGTGGTGATGAAAGCCCTTACCAACAACATTTCCATTTACAGTATACATACCGCATTGGATAATTCATTTCATGGGGTCAATGCAAAAATCTGTGAGGTTTTGGGCATTCAAAACCCTAAGATTTTGATTCCCAAGCCAAGAACCATTAAAAAATTGGTCTCTTATGTTCCGAAAGCCAATGCGGAACAGCTCATGAAAGCAATTTTCAAAGCAGGTGGTGGCGCCATTGGAAACTATACAAATTGTGGCTTTTCAGTTGATGGTACAGGAAGCTTCAAACCAGAAAAAAAAGCAAACCCTACCATTGGCGCAATTGGAAAAATCCATTACCAAGAAGAAGTACAACTCAACATCACATATGCGGTTGAAAAAGAAAACCGTATTCTGGCCGCACTTTTCAAGAACCATCCTTATGAAGAAGTAGCGTATGAAGTATACTCTTTAGACAATAACAATCAACATATTGGTATGGGTATGGTCGGGGAGCTCGAGACAGTAATGGAAGAGCATCAGTTTTTGAGCTGGGTCAAAAATAGAATGAACGCCAAAACAATACGGCATTCGCACCTACTCCATAAAAGCGTAAAGAAAATTGCAGTTTTAGGGGGTAGTGGTGCTTTCGCCATCAAAGCGGCCCAGAAGGCAAAAGCTGATGTTTTTATTACCGCAGATATCAAATACCACCAGTTTTATGAAGCAGAAGGTACGTTACTATTGGTTGATATTGGCCATTTTGAAACTGAGCAATTTACAAAAAACCTATTGGTCGACTTTCTTACAAAAAAAATTCCTAATTTTGCAATCGCTTTATCAGAAAGCATTACTAATCCCATCAAGTATTTTTAATATATGGCAACAAAAATAGAAACAACCGTTGAGGAAAAGTTAAGGGCATTGTATGATTTGCAATTAATTGATTCAAGGGTAGACGAGATACGTAGTGTACGTGGTGAATTGCCTTTAGAGGTTGAAGATTTGGAAGATGAAGTGTTGGGACTCAAGACCAGGATAGACAAACTAAAGACTGATGTGGAAACCGTCAACTTTGAAATTGCTGCCAAAAAAAACTTGATAGAAGAGTCGAAAGCACTGATAAAAAAGTATGCTGAACAGCAGAAAAATGTTCGCAACAGCAGGGAATTCAACTCCTTGAGCAAAGAAGTGGAGTTTCAAGAACTTGAAATACAACTGGCTGAAAAGAACATTAAGGAGTTTAAGGCGCAAATTGAGCAAAAAAAGGAGGTCATCACCGACACAAAAGAGAAACTCACTGAAAGGGAAGCTCATTTAAAGCATAAAAAAGGAGAGCTTGATGCCATTTTGGCCGAAACGGAAAAAGAAGAAAAAGCCCTTTTAAAGAGATCCGAAGAGTTCGAAGAAAAAATTGAGGAACGACTGGTCAAGGCATATAAACGCATTCGCCAAAGTGTCAAAAATGGACTTGCTGTTGTACCCATTGAACGTGGTGCATCAGGAGGCTCATTTTTTACGATTCCACCGCAGGTGCAGGTTGAAATCGCTTCACGCAAAAAAATCATTACCGATGAACACAGCGGCAGGATTTTGGTGGATCCCACTTTAGCTGAAGAAGAACAGCAAAAGATGGAAGAACTGTTTTCAAGCATCTAAAAGAACCATACCATTTCATCGTATTGAAACCGCTTTTTCAGGCGGTTTTTTTGTAGCTTCAAACCATGAATGTGTTTCTTTTCATCAGTATCTTTTTTCTGATCAACATATGCCAAGCCCAAGAGTTCAAAAAATTTCAATGGAAAAAGAGAATCGTACTGTTACTGTTTGATTCAAACACGAAAGCACAGGCAACCAAACAGTTGAAATTGCTCGAGACACAATCTACACAACTAGAAGACCGTGATATTGTGGTTATCGGACACCACAATACGGGCAAAAAAAACGATTTGCACTATGTTAGATCACTGGATATTGCAAAAAATTATAATGGATTGGTAGTCCTAGGCAAAGACGGACAAGTCAAAATGATGAAGGAATTTATTGTACCCCCAGAAAAAATATTTGCATTGATTGATGGCATGCCCATGCGAAAAATGGAAATGCGAGAAAAAGAGGGTTATTGATTTGCCAAAAGCGACAATATTTTATTTTCAATCGCAATAGAATCCCATTTGCTCTCAATATCAGGTATTTTCATAATACATTGCATAATTTTTTCTTGCCTGTCACCTATGGCCAATGCTTCAGCATAAGGGGCGTCAGAAAATGTGACCCTGCCATAGACCGGAATCCATTTATCTGGGTGTTTATCTGAAAAATATTTTTCAATCTTTTTTTGAAGCAAAAACTCTGGGTCTGCAGTCTTACTGCTCATTTCCTTAAAATTCCGGTAGCTGAGTTCTGCTATCGCATCTGCATTAGGCTTTCGCTGTTCTTGGTATTGTGAAAAAATAACATTCCAATCATCACCATGCTCATAAATAAGCCTATTCAAAACATAGATGTCTTCAAAACCAGCATTCATGCCTTGACCGTAAAACGGTACTACAGCATGTGCCGAATCACCGACAAGGGCTACTTTGTTCCAATACGTCCATGGATAACATTTCATAGTCACCATGGCACTCGTGGGGTTCTTGAAAAAATCCCTGGTCAAATTTTCAATTTCTTTGTGAACATTCGGAAAATAAGCTTTAAAAAAATCTTTTGCCGCTTTTTTTGTAGTGATCTTTTCAAAAGATACCTTGCCCTCAAAAGGTAAAAAAAGTGTACAGGTAAAACTGCCATCGATATTGGGCATGGCAATCAACATAAACGTTCCCCGGGGCCAAATGTGGAATGAGTTTTTGTCCAATTTGTGGGTGCCATCTTCATTTGGTGGTATGGTCAACTCTTTATACCCCACATCAATAAAATCTTGCGAATAATCAAACCGACTACGTCTTTGCATCCGGTGTCGTACTCTCGAAAAGGCACCATCACAGCCAAAGATAAGGTCGTATTGGTATTCTTTCCATTTACTTTTCTCAGACTTCCCAGTAAAAATTTTGGCTTCGGGCAAATCAATGTCCCAAACTTTTTCCTTGAACCTAAACTTGGCACCAGCAATCTCTGCTAAGTCAATCATTTTTCGATTCAAGACACCTCTTGAAATCGACCAAATGGCTTCTCCCTCTTTACCGTATTTTTGAAAATAGACAGGTTTACCATTGACGTGCATGGCGCGCTTGTCAAGTGGAATGGCAATCTTTTTCACTTCTTCAGCAATACCTATTTTTTTCAATGACTTCCAACCCCTGTTGCTCATAGCCAAATTGATAGACCGACCCGAAAACCCAACAGTTCTAATATCTGGCCTTCGATCAAAAACCGTAATATCATGACCTATTTTTCGAAGGTATATGGCCAATAAAGAACCTACCAGTCCAGAACCGATAATCGCTATGTTCTTAGGTGTCTGTATCATGAAAACGTTATGGGAAAGTTAGAATATCGAAAACAAAAGTACTAAATTTAGTACTTGTACATTTCGCGTTACACCATATGCAAGACCAAAAAAGCCCTTCACAGTTGATGGTCTGCGAAGGGCTCCCTATAATCAAGTAATGGTATTTTTACTTATTCTAAAATTTCATCTACGATGCCGTAGGCAACAGATTCTTCAGCACCCATCCAGTAATCACGGTCAAAATCTTTCATTACCTTTTCAAAGTCCTGGCCACAGTTTTCGGCCAATATCCTAGCTCCAATTTCCTTGGTCTTAATAATCTCTTTCGCTTGTATTTCAATATTTGAAGCCTGGCCTTGTGCACCTCCACTTGGCTGGTGTATCATTACCCTAGCATGTGGCTGAATAAAACGTCTTCCTTTCTCCCCTACAGATAAAAGAATAGATCCCATTGAAGCTGCCAAACCAGAACAGACCGTAGAGACAGGGCTCTTTAGCTGTTTTATGGTATCATAAATGGCAAATCCAGAGGTGACATAGCCTCCAGGACTGTTGATGACCAACTGAATTTCTTTATGGTTCAATAAATCAAGATATAACAATCTATCTATTACATGCTTTGCTGAATCATCATCAACCACACCCCATAAAAAAACCTTTCGTTCTTCAAGCAGTTTTTCTTGAATTAATTCACTTACTTTTCCCTTCTTTGTACTCATTCCCAATATTTCTGATTAGAATTCAAAATTAGCGAAATTATGTATTAAATGAGTTGCGTATTTTTCATAGACTAAGACTTTCTTTCTACCCATTTCGAAATCACTTCCCTAATGGGAACTACCACTCTTCCCTTTTTAGTGTGCAAGGTCATGGTGATATTATCTATGGTACCTTCTCCATACCATCAAAAGTAACCCTATCGTGATTTAGTGTATCCTATGAAGTGTTAGATTAGAGATCCTGAAAGCCAAGTATGGTCTAAAAAATGGATTATAGCTTAATTAAGATAATATTTAGACTTTATATACGTTTTTGTTTCTGTAAATAATTTAAACGTTTAAACCAAAACCGCTCGTACATAATCCTTAAGTTAAAAAACCATGACTCCTACAAACCCATCTTGCTTAAACATCAAAATTCAAAAAAGCATTTTATCGAACAAATCACACCATTGAACCGTTTTACCAAACTGATTGTCAAACAACTATAAAAAGTGTTCTTTGTCGAATTTCATTCTTCACATCGATTTTGAAGCCTCGTTCAACGTGTAATTTTTACAGGAAATACGAAAATATATTGTTTTGTTTTCGATTAAGACCCTAAATCCATAAAATCAAAACTTGACCTATACTATGTCGATAGCCAATTCTTTTAAGTTTACTGATAGTATAGGTCTTGAGAATTTTAAATGAATCTCAAAATCCCGACCATGAAAACCATTACTTCTCAGAAAACTTTCTTAAAAGGAGTACTAATATTTTTCTTCTTTTCAATTTTTTTTGCAGCTAAAGTTTCTGCCCAAGCAAGTTCAATCTCATCTGGAGTAACATTCAATTGGACAGGTCCACAAAGCAATAAGAATGATTCTGCACAATTAGAAAGTATTGAAATTAATGGTGAAAGTTACAATACTTTTGCAGTACCAACAAGTTATTCACTTATTAGATTGGGCCCTGCTGGACATAGTGAAAATACCATTTGGGAGGACGGAACTAAAATACTTAACAGCAGTGCAGACGTTTCATGGAATTCAGAAGCATTGAGGGCTTATCAAAGCCTTAACCTTAACCATTATTTTTCATCTAATGGTAATGGTGAAGATATTTGTGAAGATGAAGGGGCTCTAGCAACAACCGATGCACAGATACAATCAGTTAGATACATTCCCGCTTTACCGGTAAATTCAGGTTCTGTTTTAGCGGTAAGTGAACGTAATGCAAATAATTGCCAACATATTTCTCTTTATGGCATTCCATCAGGTGGTGGCCCTGAACAACTACTCGGTCAAACCTTTGTAAGGCCATGGAGTGCATCTCAAATAGGTAGCAAACCCAATATCCCACCAGAACCGAACTCAGATTATTGGCTCACAGAACGTATTAATAACAACGAAGGAACCATTGGCATTGCACTTTACAACTTACCCGACCTTGCCCCAGAGGGATCTCTTCTAACAGAAATAAGATTTACTGCGGCAACAGTAGATGTTGCCGATGGTAAGTTTTTCGTAATGCAGACCTACGCACAACCTGATACATTCAATCCAGATTTTGATGAAGTGTTCAATGGAGATGTTGGTGCTAACGACAACGTACCAACAGGTTCAACTTATACGGCCAGCACTACTCCGTCAAATGGAACTTTGACTGTAAATAGCGATGGTACATTTACCTACACACCAAACCCAGGTTTTACAGGTACAGATACCTTTGAAGTACAGGTCTGCCTACCAGCACCCAACCAAAGTGTGTGTGATATAACTACAGTTACCCTAAATGTAAAATCTGGGGTAAGCATTGATAATGCAACAGCAAATGAGGGAAACAACCTGACATATACCATCACGATCAATGACCCAATATCTGAAGATGTAGATTTTGATATCAGCTACAACAACAATACCACATCCAATGCAGACTATTCTGGTCCTTCAATGGTCACCCTACCTGCTAATACCGCTTCGGTAACTTTTGATGTTGCTGCATTGAACGACGACTGGTTTGAAGGTACTGAAACTTTCAATGTGGTGATCTCAGACCCTGCCGACATCGTGACCATTACTGATGATACAGGACTCGGAACCATCAATGATACGGATAATGCCACGGTAACCACTAATGATTATATATTCAATGAGAATGCAGGTACTGTACAATTAAGAGTCTGGCTTGATGAATCTGGTGCTGGAGTACAATCTGAATTTTCAGTTGATGTAACCATAGGAAATGACGGTTCTTTAATCAATCCAGCTTCTGCTGGGTCAGATTATACGGTGTCTAATACAACAACCTTGACCTTCCCACCAAACTCCCCAGCTGGTACAGAATTTTTTATCCCATTTACTATTATTGACGACACTGTTATCGAGCCAACAGAGCGGGTAATCCAACAACTAGGAAATTTAACTGGTGCTTCCGGGGTTTTGCTCGACGCACCAGGAGGCATAGTGACCATCACCGATAACGACGGGGGTGCGGGCAACGGCGTCGCCGTGGCCGGCTTCACCGTAAACGAGGCAGCGGGGACCGCTACCTTCGACGTCAGCCTAAACGCCGACGTACAGGGGGGGTTCTCCGTGTACTATGACATCACGGACGGGTCCTCCGTCGCACCGGGCGACTATACCGCCACCGCTTCGGGCACCCTGAACTTCACCGGCAACAGCGGGGAGGTACAACAGGTCACCGTCACCATCATCGACGACAGCCTGATCGAAGCGACCGAGGACCTGGCCATCGCGCTC
>JBCDBD010000029.1:0-45951 GCA_039184335.1 Bacteroidota bacterium
ACATTTAGTTATTAAAGAATTTATGTTGAAACATTGTTTTACAATGTGTTTATAAAATCGCTAACACTAACATATGTAAAAGTTTACTGATGTAAAAAATGTGAACAAAAATTTTGTTCTGTTCATAGCAATATTCCACTGTTTTTTTATTCCAATTATCAACATGCAATAATAAAGTCCATATTTTCAAAAAAATTAAAAAAAGAAAAATTAAATATGTTATTAAGTTGATAAATGAGACTGAAATTGATAAGCTAAGAAGTAAAGGTCACGGATTTTAATTTGTACTTTTCAAAAAAGAAAATACCAAAATGTCGAAAAAGAGGAAGAGAGCACGAAGTCAACGTAAGAACGAAATTACTAAAGGTATTTTCACGATTTTGGAAAAAGAGCCTACAAAGGCCTTCAATTATAGGCAACTGGCAGCAAAGCTTGGAATAATAGATACGCAGGGAAGAAATCAACTTATCAAAAGGTTGGGACAGCTGAAAGAAAAAGAAAGAATAGAAGAAATAGAAAGAGGTAAATATCGGAAAGTATCGACGCAACAACATTTGGCCATAGGCAGAATAGATGTTACGGCAAGCGGTAATGCTTATGTTATCGTAGATGATGAAGTAAAAGATATTTTCATACCGGCCAAAAAATTGAACAAAGCTTTTCATGGAGATACCGTTGAGGTCTATATGAAAACGAACCGAAATGGAAAGAAACCAGAAGGGGAAATAGCAAGGGTCTTAGAACGAAAAAAAGATACGTACGTGGGAATTTTGGAAAGACAAAAGACATTTGCCTTTGTGAGACCGACCGATACGCGTATGTATACTGATATTTTTGTTCCGATTGAAGATAGCAAAGACGCATCGGATGGGGATAAGGTTTTGGTTGCTTTGGGACATTGGCCAGACGACGCTGACTCACCTTATGGAAAAGTTATAGAAGTTTTGGGCGAACCCGGCGATCACCATACCGAGATACATGCGATATTGGCAGAATATGGACTACCCCATGAATTTCCATATGAAGTAGAGCAATTTGCGAACAATTTAGACACTTCAATTAAGGAAGAGGAAATTGCAAAGCGAAGAGATTTGCGAAATATATTGACTTTTACCATTGATCCAAAAGACGCCAAGGATTTTGATGATGCCCTTTCTTTTCAACTGCTCGAGAACGGGAATTATGAAATCGGAATACACATTGCCGATGTATCACATTATGTTCAGCCAGGTACCATACTTGAAGAAGAGGCCTATGAGCGGGCAACTTCCATTTATTTAGTTGATCGCGTAGTTCCCATGCTGCCTGAAATACTTTCCAATAATGCTTGTTCATTGCGACCTAACGAGGAAAAATATACCTTCTCTGTTATTTTTGAACTGGATGAAAACGCAATGGTGAAAAACCAGTGGTTTGGTAGAACGGTGATTGAATCCAATGAACGGTTTGCCTATGAAGAAGCACAGCATATCATTGAAACGGGGAAAGATCGAATACCAAGTGAAATTTCAATAAGGAAAGGGGCATATGAAGTCGATAAACAAACCGTAGATGCAATATTGACTTTGAATGGGTTGGCCAAAATAATGAGAAATAGACGTATGGACGCTGGTGCGATATCATTTGACAAAATAGAGGTACGATTTAACTTAAATGGCAATAACGAACCAGAAAGTGTTTATTTTAAAGAAGCAAAAGCAGCAAACAAACTTATTGAAGAGTTTATGCTATTGGCAAATAGAAAAGTGGCAGAATTCATAGGCAAACAGAAGAAAACCTTTGTATACCGAATACATGATGAGCCAGATGAAGAAAAATTAATAGCACTCAATGGCGTAATTTCCCGATTTGGCCATAGTGTCAACCTTAAAGACAGAAAAAGTATAAGCAGTTCATTAAACCGTCTTTTGGATGATGTAAAAGGCAAAAAGGAACAAAATTTAGTGGATACCCTCACTATTCGAAGTATGAGCAAAGCGGTATACACGACAGAAAACATTGGTCACTATGGTCTTGCTTTTGACTATTATACCCATTTTACCTCACCTATTCGAAGATATCCTGACGTCATGGTACACCGTCTTTTACAGTATTACCTAGATGGTGGTAAAACAGCGAAAGAAGCATTGTACGAAGAAAAATGCAAGCACTCTTCCAATATGGAACTATTAGCAACAAATGCAGAACGTGACTCTATAAAATATATGCAGATCAAATTTATGCAAAACCATGAGGGCCAACCATTTCTAGGGGTAATATCTGGGGTAACCGAATGGGGAATCTATGTAGAAATCATAGAAAATAAATGTGAGGGAATGGTTAGAATACGAGATATCAAAGATGATTATTATGTATTTGATGAACGCCAATATGCTCTTGTCGGGGAACGGACAAACCAGATGTACCAATTAGGGGATGAAGTCTATGTTATGGTGAAAAATACAGATTTGGTAAAGAGACACCTAGATTTTTCGTTGATAGGTAAAGAGTTATGATACTTAGAACACATAAAATTTGTTATTAGTATACGAACAATAAAAAAGAAGAAATGAAAATTACCATAAAAATCGTTCTTTTTCTTTTCGTTGTCCAGATAGCGTATGCCCAAGAAGAAAAAATTACCCAAGAACTGGAAAAGTTTACTGAAATCAAAGGCTTTGATGGCCTTTCAATTAATCTTATCAAATCAGATGTAAACAGAGCGGTCATCACAGGTGCAAATACACAAAAAGTGGTTATTGTAAACAATTCGGGTACCTTGAAGTTACGTATGGAAATCGAAAAAATCTTTAGTGGTTATAGGACTTTTATAGATGTATACCATACTGAAACACTAAAGGTAATCGATGTCAATGAAGACGCACGGATATCTTCTTCAGAGACCTTAGTACAAGATGTCATGGAACTAAAGGCACAAGAGGGCGGAGAGATTGAAGTGAACTGTCAAGTGGAACAATTATTGATAAAAGCAGTAACGGGCGGAGATGTTATTGTAACAGGTTTTTCAGACAACCAAGATGTTTTGATAAATACAGGAGGAACATATAACGGTAAAAGTTTTAAAACAAAATTTACCACAGTAACCGTTAATGCAGGGGGCAATGCAACTATATATGCAACAGACTATGTAAAAGCGAATGTAAAGGCAGGAGGTAAGGTGCAGGTGTATGGAGACCCGCTTAAAATGGATGAAAAAACTGTTTTTGGGGGAAAGGTCGAAAGAATCGAACAATAAAATGATAGAAGACATTCAAGCAGCGGTACCTTTGGGTTTTTTGCTCAGTTTTATGATAGGCCCTGTTTTTTTCGTTCTCCTTGAAACAAGTGCGATCAAAGGATTTCGGGCAGGAATATGTTTTAACTTCGGAGTCATTGTCGCTGATATTATTTTTTTGCTTATAGCTTATTTCAGTAGCTTTCAGCTATTGGAAAATTTAAGCAATCAACCAGGGCTGTACGTATTTGGGGGAATGCTATTGTTGGTATACGGAATCGTTATTTTTGCAAAAAAAGAAACAAAAAAGCCAGGATTAAAAACGACAACAGGTACATATCTGGGTTTGTTGATGAAAGGATTTTTTTTGAATTTTATCAACGTTGGCGTGCTTATTTTTTGGTTGGGGGTACTTATCGTTGTTGGCCCCAATCTTGACAATCGACCAGATAGAATCTTGATTTTTTTTGGAACTATGTTGTTGACTTATTTTGTGACTGACGTATTTAAAATACTATTGGCCAAACAATTGAGAAAAAAGCTTACCCCAGATCGCATCTCTTATGTAAAGAAAGGCCTTGGTGTGGTTTTAGTCATTTGTGGTGCGGTTCTGATTACAAAGGGTTTTCTGCCAAAAGAACGATTCAATATTAAGGATGGCATCGAAAAGATTGGACAATAAAAAACCCAACCTTTTTGGTTGGGTATAAAATTTTGAGGCATCGAGCGGATTCGAACCGCTGTACAAGCTTTTGCAGAGCTGTGCCTAGCCACTCGGCCACGATGCCATTTAGGCTGCAAATGTACCACTTTTTTTAGGTTGTCAAAATGTGGTATCATGGTCTTTTTGCCTGTAAGATAACCGAAACACTTTCCACATCACCACCAATTGGAGGATTGATTTTTGACACGATGACCTCCGCTTCAGAAACCAACGCTATTTCATTGAAGATTCGGCCTAAGATGCGTTGGGCCACATGCTCTAAAAGTTTTGATTTGATGCCCATTTCTTGCTTGACAATGTTGTTGACATGTACATAGTCCACCGTTTCTGATAGTTTATCTGAAAAGGAAGGTGTCGATAAATCTGCAGAAACTTCTATATCTACTCGATAATCGCTTCCGATAATCGCTTCTTCCTTTAAACAACCATGATTTGCGTGTACCCTGATATTGTTAATTCTAATTTTGCCCACTATATATAAAACTTATAGAGGTGCAAACTTAAGCAATCGGCAAAGAATGATTCAATAGGTACACCTACAATTGCTGATTCCTTGAAACAGATCCATACCAACAGTAACAACGTGGGTTCCTGTACTATACCCTAAAATTTCATTTGTAATTACTTGATATGAATATCCAAAATAGAAGTTGTTCTTTTTAAAGCCTGCGATAGGAGCGACATATAATGGTTCTCCCAACTGGTCATTCAAAAAACGGTATGTCAAGCCCAAATAGTAGTAATCTTCAAAGTTATGAAAACGAAATTTAGCATTTACATCGGTAACAGATCGTTCATCGCTCTCAAACCATTGAAAGAAGACCGAAGGCTCAAATTCCAGTTTACTGTTTCTCTTCTTTGAAAACGTATAACCCGTATAAGCGTAATAGTTTCGTAGCGTATTGGGCTCAAATACGGGGTTGAACTGGGTAAGGTCTTTGTCTAAAATGTTTGAAGCATTTACACTGAAGAAAAATTTATCGTAACGATAGAGCACACCCAAATCAAAATTATGGTTCGTAGTGGATCGATCATCAGTAACACTCTGATCATTGTTATCCCTGAAATTTTCAATGTCTATTCTAAATTGGTTGAAGTTATATGATATACCAAAAGACAAAAAAATATCGTCATATCTGTTTAAAGTCAAATGATGGGCAAAAGAAACCCTGGAACCTCTTTGTTTGGTTTCACCATTACTGTCATTATAGAGCAACATGCCAAGACCAGATCGGTTACCGATACGGGCATCTGCTGCCACGGTTTGGGTATCAGGGGCATCTTCGACCCCAACCCATTGGGTCAATCCGTTCAGTCTGACCTTGATATGATCACCTATTCCTGCATAGGTCGGTGACATTAAAAACGGATTATCGGCGATGTATTGTGACAATTGGGGTATGGTAAGTTCTTGCGCACGAGAGCCAACCACTATAAATAGTGCGAACAGTAGGATTTGGGTTTTCTTTAACATGGTGCTTTAGGTTACGTACAACGTTATTATCTATAAAGGGTAAAATGTCCAACAAACTCCCTATCATCATTTTCACCCTTTAGTTTAATGATGTACCAGTAATCACCGGTGGGCAATTCGTTGTTGTTGTAAATTCCATTCCATCCTTGGTTCCCGTAACCCATTCTATAGAGCTCTCTACCATAACGATCAAAGATGATCATTAGTATGTTTGGGAAAGCTTCAAGGTTTTCAGGAAGCCAATAGTCGTTCTGTCCATCTCCATCTGGGGTAAAGAAGTTGGGAACTTCAATATCGATGAACTCCATAAATATCTCTGCTATCGTCTCACACCCATTTTGGTCGACTACCCTGACGGTATAGGTGTCTGTACGGTTAATGATGAAGGTGTTGTCGGTGCCGTTGTCCTCGTCACCAAAATAGAATGTATATGCTTCAAGACCACCCTCGGCAATTGCCGTGATTTCGTTGATGTTGTTTTGTTCTAAGGTCAGGGTCAAGGGTTCGAAGTTTGCGATTTCAAAGTCAATGGTATTGACACATCCGTTTGAATGGGCAATGGTCAAATAATGGTCGCCTGGAGCAATATTGGTAAAATCAGGACTCAATTGTAGGTCGGTTGCATCTGCAGAATCCAAGGCATATAAGACATCTATGGCAACAGTTGGATCTACAAGTGTCACCTCAATATGGTTTTCAGGGATATTTCCATCACATTCATAGACGGGAACCACTTCAGCGTTGAGGTTCACGCCGGGCGCTATCTGAACAATAATGTTACTTTCACAGTCTTGGGCATCTCTTACAAAAATGACGTAAGTGCCTGCCGCTAAATTGCCGTACTGGGTCTGGGCTGCCACAAAATCTGCATCACTGTTTGAATTGAACGCGGTTCGATAAGGTGCGGTGCCTCCTGAAATTGCTATTTCTACAAAACCATCTTCGCTGCCTTCACAAACTTCATCAAGAACATTGATTTCGGTAATATCCAATGGACTTGGTTCTATAATGGTAAACTGAAATGGAATGAAACAACCATTTCTGTCTTGTGCGATGACATCGTATATTCCTGGTGCCAGATCAGTAAAGGTATTTACCGTATCAAATTGGTTGAGGTTAGGGGTAATTGCATAGAAAATATCCCCTGTTCCCCCAGAAACCTGAACCGTAATGGTTCCATCTTCCAAACCTGAACAAGTGACATCAGTAGCATCTTGAAAATCGATCTGCAATGGAATGGGGTCTTCAATCAAAATCTGTGGGGTTATCGCCATACAATCTTGGCTGGTCACACGTACATAGTAAGTGTTGGCGGCTAAAGTGTTAAACTCTCCTGTGTTTTGAGGGCCGGCTACAAGATTGGTAAGTGCAGAATCAGTGAACAGTTCGTAGCTATAATTGCCCAAACCACCCGAAGCATCGGCTATAATCGTGGCAGAAGCCTCTCCTGTACAATTAATAAAAGCCGCATCATCATCAATATCAACAACCAATGGCAGAACTGTATCGACAGTCACTTGGTTTGAGATCATGGCCTCACAACCCAAGGCATCCCTTACATAATATTGGTATGCCCCATCAGATACGCTAAACAAATGGGTGTTTCCTCCACTCATGGTGCTATAGACATTGCCATCTGAACTGTATTCATACGGACCAGTACCACCAGATGCCGTTAATTCTAACTGCGCTTGGGTGTTACAGGTCATGGCACTGAGCTGAATCAACGAGGCCATTACTTCAACAGGTTCTGAAATGATCACCTGGGCAGTTTCCATACCGCAGTTCCAACCGTCTGATACCGTTATACTGTATATTCCGGCCCCTAGATTGTTGAAAATTGGATTGTTTTGCGCTCCACTAGAGAAGTCGATAACTGCACCTGTTGGGTCGTATACATTGAGTTGATATTGATAGTTTCCTTCACCATGCATTACATTAGTGGCACTCACCGTGGCGTTAGTATCTCCATAGCATTGTAAGGTAGTGGGCGTTGCAGCTATAGCTGCAGTTATCGGTGTTGGTGCGTCAAGACTTAATCCTCTGTTGATTACACAACCCTGGTCGTCTGTAATCTGAACATCAAATGTACCAGCCGAAAGGCCCGTGAATACATAACTTAAGACATTATCTACGGTATAAGTTGCGGATGTAGTGGTGTTGGTCAGAATAATGTCGTAAGGTGTATAACCTCCATGTGGGTCTACCAATAGTTCCCCTTGATCGTTGCTACAAGTGACATTGGCAACTTCAGAGGGAGTTGCGTCAAGTGGTAGGTCGGGAGACATTATGGTGATAACGTTCGAATCTTCAACGCAAAGCGGATTCGCAGTTTCCGTCACCCGTACAACATAGTTGCCGCCAGAAAGCCCATTAATGGTCAACGGATTTAGGGTCGTATTTGCCGATCCGCTAATACCGGTAGTGGTGCCAGAGGCGTCGAAAACTTCAAAATCATAGGTGCCCGTATATCCGCTCACATTGATTTCAAGTGCGCCGTTGGTATCACCGAAACAGATGGCTGAAGCGGTAGGTGTTGCCACAACATTGATTACATCATAAGGAGCTATTTCGTAAGGAAGTGTATCTACATAACAACCTGTGGCTGTATCGGTTACTCTAAACACATATGAACCAACCCCAGTCAAAGCATAAGTTGCCGTAGTATGGGTAGGAGTCGCTGTTAATGTTCCGGAGGGATTTCCAATCGGTAACAGCTCAAAAGTATAGGCATTACCAAGATTACCATTGTCGATCACCGTTAGCAAGACTTCTTCAGGATTGGCACAAGTGATTTCAACATTTTGGGTTACATCAACGGAGAATGTGTTGATGGGGTCAATGACCACGGTATCAGATTGTGGGCATCCATTGGCGTCTCTAACGTAAACGGTAATGTGCTGTACAACTCCATTATCGATAACAACAAACGTCGGGGATGTTTGGAAATTCACATTGTCAATACTGTAAAGGTAAGGTGCTGTACCATCTGTAGCCGTCACTGTTATTATTGAGGTGTTTACCGTGTTGTCGGGAGCACAGCTAAAAGTGGTAGCAGATGCTGAAACCGAGAGCGGGTTAGGTTCAGTGATCGTCTCGTTTTTGGTGTCGATACAATCTCGGCCAGAAATGACCCTTACTTGATACGTGCCCGCAACTAGATTTTCAAATAGTGGACTGGTCTGTGCAGTTCGTATGGGTGTGATCAAATTAAGGATATCATACAGCTCATAGGTATATGTCGGATTAGTATCGGTAGCAGTGTCCAAAATAGCTTCGATGCTTCCATCTGCTCCACCATTACAACCTACATGTCCTAAAACGGCATTTAACAAGACAGGGTCCACTTTGTCATCCAAATCTTGTTGTATTGCAACTGTACAGGGTGTTGCCGTATTGAGATCGGTCACCAAAAATGCGTAAGTTCCGGGTTGGGTCAAGTTGGTAAAGATACCCGTGGTGTTGGAGCTGGTCGTAAACCCATCAGGGAAGGTCACGGTGTAGTCTAAATTACCAGACCCACCTGTAATTGAAATCGTTACATGCCCCCCTGGATCAATAGTACAATCGATAGGCTTGTCGACGTTGGCGGCAATGTTGATTTCTTCATACAGGTCTTCCGCAGTTGTGGTAAATGTGCATGACCATTGGTCGGCAACCAACACCTCATATGATCCAGCGCCCAATCCTGAAAAAACCGGACTGGTTTGTGGCGAACCTACAGGGGTACCATTTAAAATCAATTGATAGGTGTAATTGGCATTCTGGCCGCCGGTTGCACCAACGACTTCTATTTCACCACTAAAGGTAGAGCAGTTGTCCAGATTGATCTGTAAACTTGCTGAAATTGGAGTCGGGTCTGCCAAAACGATACCGTTTTGAACGAGCCGCTCACATCCATTGATGTCAATGACCCATGCTTCATAGGTGCCGGGTACCAATGCTGTAAAATCAGGGCTTGCCAAATAATCTCCAGGAGCTGTTGGAGATGAGGTTCCTACAAAATAAGAGTAACCACCCCACCCTCCTTGAACGTTGGTAATTTCAATGGCACCGTCATTTCCGATACAGGTAATAGCTGTAATGTCCACGTTACCAGTAATATCGACGGAAGGACCTGAAATGGTAAAGGCCTCCGTGTTTGCACATTGTGGAAAATTGTTTTGTAACACCTCCACAATGTAATCTCCTGCAAACAGTGCAATTGGCGCAGTAGGGCCATTTGTTGCAAAAGACCCAGAAGCAACCAAAATATCATCTGCAGTGTTGACAGGGGTTCCGTTGGTATCATAGATATTCCAGTCTATAGGTCCGGTGTAGGTAGCATCCAACAATTCAAAGGTTACCTGCCCGCTTTGGGTGCCGAAGCACACAACATCATTGACTACATTGACATCGATGGTAAATGTATTTGGATCTGTAATGGTTTCATTTGCCGCGATGATACAACCGGTGTCTATGTGTCGAACCAAGAAAATATGGGTTCCAGCACTTAATCCACCAAACACATTGGAGGTTTGGTAAGTGCTTCCATTATCGATGCTATATTCGAATCGTGTTGCGTCACTGTTCGTTGAGGTGACCGTTATTGTAATTTCCCCATCGCTACCAGGGGAGCAACTCAATGGATTGGTGATGGCTGCGGTGGCAGACAATAACGCATCATAAGGCTGGATGGTAGCCGTTGTCGTTCCAATACAGCCTGCATCATCATAGATATTGATGGTGTAGGCCCCACCTGCGGAATTTGTTTCGATGTACAGAGGGCTTGATCCAGACTGTACGACTACTGGAGCTTCGATGGGCACCGTATTTGGATCGTCTTCTTCAATGAACTCATAGATAACATAATTTCCTGTGCCCCCTTGAACGGCAGGGAGTGGAAGTGTATTGTCGATGGTTAGGGAAGCATTGTTGGGATTATTTCCTGAAGTACACCCAAATTCGACCACAATTGGTGGCGGTACTGTAATGGCTGGTTCTTCATTGACAATAATGCCGGTAATATCAGTGGTACAGCTATTGGTGCCCGTAGCAGTTACCGTGTAGGTATCAGGGGGCAGGTTTTCAAATGTATTTGTAGTGGTATTAAAAATTCCGGCCACAGGAGAAATGGTATATGTCAATGGACTTAGCCCATTTTCTACAGGATATAGTGTAATGGAACCATCATTCGCTCCATTACAGCTAACATCTATATGGGTTTCTGTAAACAGTGGGGTTCTTGCAGCCGGTACATCGACAGTGAGCACTTGAGAACAGTTCGGCATTGTGGTTCCAGTGTCGTAGACTGTAATCATGTATGATCCGGCCAGACTTGCCCCTATCCATGTCAATGTAGTACCACCCATTGAGGTTCTTGCCTGGTCTGCTGTCGCTGGACCATCAATCTCATAATCATAATTTCCGGATCCAGCAGTAACATCAATGGTAATTTCAGCATTGTTGTTTGGCGCCACTTCGCAATCCAGCAAAGTGGTCAGTGTGGCATTAAACTGAAGCGGGGCGACTATATTTATCAAATCTGTATCTGCACAACCATTTATATCTGCAACTGCTATGGTTTGACCTGAACCGGAACTTAATCCGGTAATGGTATACTGGTTGCTGGCATCAAAAACAATATTTTGGTACGGATTTCCATTAATGCTTAGCTGATAAGGAGGTAAAGCTGTCAATGGATTGGTTAGTGTAACCAAGACCTCGAAAGAACCTTCAGTCACACATTCGTCTACGATGGCCAATGAAATTTCAGGTCTTTGGTCTAGCAATACCGAGATATTGTCACTTTGTATACAGTCGTTGGCATCTTTTACATAGACCGTGTAGTTACCAGATTCCACATTGGCCGTGGTAGCTGAAGTCCAACCGGGTGATGCTGCAGTTGGCACTGGATCGGTACTGAGTAAGTACTGGAACTCGTAGGGAGCAGTACCAAATTGTGCTTGTGCCGCAATCACACCAGCATTTGGATTACAGTTGTCGTTGATGGGTGACGAGGCAGTCACATCGAGCAAATTGGTCGATTGGGTAATGGTAAAGTTTGGTGAGCTGATAGAACAACCATCGAAGGGACCCCCAACCTCACGCAACAGCACATAATACACGCCTTGACCCAAAGGCCCTAAGTTAGAAATGGTAACAGGACCTGTAGGCGGATTTACACTTACACTGCCCGTAATGCCTGTTGAAACATTCGATTGTGCATTGAAGATTTCATATGAAACACCAGTGGCCAAAGCGTCATAGTTGTCAAAAGTAAAGGTCACGTTGCCATCTACAACCCCAGTACAGGTGATATTTGCCTCTGTCAATGAACTCACGGTCATATTTGATGGGGAATTGATCGGTGCTGCTGCGGATTCAAAATAATAACACATGGTAACTGTATCATAGACCACAAAGGTGTATGTCACTCCAGGGATGAGGTTGTTAAAGGTAGCAGTATCCCCCCCTGCTGCATCTGGACCTACGTAAGAAGACGAATAGGGTGTGGAATAGACTTCGAGTATGGCAAATTGATAGCTTCCACTGCCTGTGGCTGTAGGTGAAACGGAGACTACTGCGGTTCCGCCAGCGGCACAACTTGTGGTCACTGCAGAAACATCAATATCAAGGTCATCAGGCGGTGAAGCAATGATGTTTGTGGTCAACAACGAGCATCCATTGGCATCGACCACATCAACTTCATAGATACCAAATTCCAAGATGGCAAACGTATAGTCTTCGCCTCCGCCAGTAGTTGAATAGGTATCAGAATACCCATTGTTTCCAGTGAGATGGTAAGTGTATTCCGCGGTACCACCACTTAGGTTTTCGACGGTTATCGAGCCGGGAATGGTACCCCCTCCCATAGCATCACAGGTAATGGGCTGAAGGTCAATATTATAATTGATGGCATCGGGTTGTGTAATGGAAACCAAGAACGGATTTGAAACACATCCTTTGCTATCAGTTATGGTCACTTCATAGTCACCAGCAGGCAATCCAGCGATTTGGGTATTGTAATTTGTTGCAGTGTTGGTCTCGTAAACCTCAATAACATAAGGAGGACTTGCGACAGCGGTATCTATGACCACATCTAGAGAACCGTTGGTGCCTCCATGACATAGTATATGGGTTGGAACCACTGATGTGATAACCGGGGTTTCTGTCGGATTGACAATGACAGCATTGGTGGTTGCCGCGCAAGCCGCAGGATATGTGGTGTCAATGACCCTAAAAATATAGGTGCCAGCAGTATTTGTGGTAAAAATATTGCCATTCGCTCCAGAAAAGCTGGTGTTTGAAAAGCTTGCCCCCGCATCGTCTGACCATTCGTAGCTAAAGGTGCCCAAAGCATCATCGGGGCTTATGGTAATGGATGCACCTGAAAGACAGGTCAAGTCAGCGGTGAGAACAGCATTTGGCTCTGTGTGTATACTGATGGTTTCTGCTGTGCCCACACAACCAAAACCATCTTGAACATTGACAGTATAGGTGCCTGTGGCCAGATTGGTAAAGGTATAGGTAGTGGATGAGGTTGGACTGGGAGTCATCCACGGTCCACCATTCAAGCGAAATTGGTAATTTCCATTTCCACCTGTAACATCAACTTGTACGGTGCCATTGTTGTTGTTTGTAAAACAGGTGGTTGGGGTTAAGTTGAAGGAAACCAAGTTGGCGGCAACAATACTTATGGAAGAGTCAATGGCATCTTCACAGTTATTGGTGTCACGGGCACGAACAATGTAATCGCCCATTGCGAGACCTGTAAATATGGTATTTGTCCCATTCGTTGCAAAATCATAGCCTGCAATAGGGGTTCCTCCAGTGTCTTCGAGTTGGTATTCATAATTTGGGGTTCCTCCGGTTGCGGATGCGGTAATGGTTGCGCCCCCGTTGGTACAGGTCAACATTTCTGTAATGGAAGCTGAGGCAACCACAGCCGATGGTTCTGTCAGGGTTTGGCTGAATGCCACAGCACAAGAGGCATCCAAAGCATCTTGAACGATGATATCATAACTTCCTGCGGTTAAGCCAGAGACAACAACAGGACTCGCTGTCTGTACGGCTGAAAAGGAGACACCATTGTCAATGGAATAGACAAACCCATCAACAGCATCAAAATTTTCCACTTCAAGGGTTATGGAGCCGTCAGCAACAGTGTTACAACTACTATTTTCAAAAGCTATGACAGTAGAATCAAGCGCATTTCCGTCCTCGACAAGAACAGCTACGGTCAGCGCATTTGCGCATACTTCAGGAGTCTGAAATGCCTGAATATCGTCAATGGCAATGTCATTGCCATTGTTTCCTGAAGCGATGGTTCTGATAACGATATCGATTGTTGTGTTTGCACCAGGATTTAGCGGGGGAATCGTAAAATTTTGCCAATCATTAGGGCCATTGTTCTTAGGAATAAGCCCAGTGGTCGCACTGGAAATCACGGTGTTTGATGGGTCGACCAGTTCAACCAAAATATCGGGATCCAGTCCACCGGTGCCATTTCTTAAAAGGTTGAAGACAGACAATGAAATTTCAACATCCCTATTTGGGATTACTTCGATGTTTCTTTTGGCGTACACAATGGTATTCACCCCGGGATCGCCCACATTTACAGCGAGGAACCTGCCGTTTGGTGTCAATGAAGCATCATTGGGGCTTAACCAAGACCCAAATGGATTACTGATTATCTGGGTTACAGAATACTCGAGATCATTGATTCTTCCATTTCCACTGTTGCAAACAGCCACAGTTCCGTTTTGGGGCTCATAGCAGTAGTACGTAGCGTCAATTTCAGAAATGGCGGTATTCGGTCCGGTACCAAAATCTTCAAGCAATAATACACTGGGTGTCGGCACACTATTACTAATATAATTTACGGTTATCGTATGCGGTCCAACAGCTACATCGGTAAATATATTTGAGGTATCTGGCGTATTGGGATTGCCATCTATTTCATATGTATAGTCAAAAGAGGCACTGTCTGGGGTGACCGTTATGGTTCCTTCGCCATCACACTCATAAGAAATGGCTGTGGTGACGTTGGGCGGTGTCGGTTCTGGATCAATCGTAATGGTCATTGGAAAGGTACACCCATTGGTATCCCTTATAAAGAGACTATGGGTTCCTGGTAATAAAAAAGCAATCGCATTCGTATTGTAACTACTGCCGCCATCAAAACTATAGTCGTAGGGTGCGGTACCCCCCAAAGCGTTGGTAATCCGAACTTCTGCCCCCAAACCGGGGTTGCATTCCGCAAGTTGGGTCACCGCGGCTGAAGCTGATAGGGTCAACGGTTCTGTAATAGTGTATACTTGAGAGGCGTCACAATTGTTGCTGTCACGCACCCTGATGGTATAGCTTCCCGCAGCTTGGTTCACAAATGTGTTCGAAATTTGATAGCTGGTACCATTATCAATGCTATATTCATAAGGGCCCTCTCCTCCACTTGCGGTTATGCTTATTGTTGCTTGTGCTTCACCACTACATAATATGGGAGTGTTGGTAATCGAAATGGTCAATGGAGCATCTTGAATTATGTCTAGGTCAAAGCGTGCTTCACAAAAACCAGCACCACCAGCATTGTCGCGTACATAAACATCATAGTCTCCTGCACCAGTGACAGCGATTGGGTTGGTAGTTGAAAAATCGCCACCAGTAGGTGTCACACCGTTTCCTACCATCGCATACACATAGTTGCCATCTCCTCCGGCAGCTACGATATCGACATTGGTGTCGGTTCCACAAGCAGTAATGTTTGGAGCTGATGCCGTCACTGCCAATTCTGGATGAACAGTTATGGTTGCGGAATCGATACAGTCATTGCCGTCTCGTACGTCGACGGTATATGTGCCAGGCCCTAGCCCTGTAAAAATATTGGTAATACTGTAGGCCCCTCCATTTAGACGATACTCGAAATTGCCATCACCTCCTGAAGTTACGCTTGCAGTTAATGTTAGGCCCATAGTGTCGTCATAACAAAAGTCATTAGGCACTAATGAAAGAACAGGTGCTACCGCAGCGTTCAAGATAAATGTTGTCGCCTCTTGGCAGCCGTTTGAATCGGTTACTTCAACAGCATAGGTTCCCGATTGGTTCAAGTTGTTGAATGCTCCGGTGCTGTTGGTAAACTGTGTTGTTCCGTCAGGATAAGTTATTGTAAAGGAATTACTTCCCCAGCCCCCTGTAGCGTTCGATACCACTGCACCATCATTGATACAGGTGGGTTGCGTTTCGGTAACGACAATGGCCAAAGGTACTGCTGGGGCATTGATGGTAACAGTTGAGGTATCGGTACAGTTCGTATCGTTATCGGTAACAGTGACGGTATATGTGCCATCGTCAAGCCCAGCTAAGTCGATAACCGCATTTGTTTCGTTGGTGCCTGAAAAGGTAGCAGGTCCAGTAACCGTATAGTTGTAACTGGTAGTAAAGCCCGCTACGGTAAATCGGGCCTCCCCATCGAGATCACTAAAACAAGTCACATTGCTGACCAATTGTCCATTTACGGTTATTGGGCTTACAGGAGCGATGGTGAAGCTTTCTTCATACACGCACCCTTTGGCGTCAGTGGCCCTGAACAGATACGTATCAGGTGATAATCCATTAAAATCTGCTGAAGTTCCAGAGGTGGAAGCAGCGGCTATAGGGGCAGGAGAGGTAATTTCAAAAACGAAAGGGGCATTGCCATCGACCACTGATACCGTAAGATCCGAGGTCAAAGCCGGGCAGTTTGGCGCAGTGGCCGAAAACGTTAAATCAGTGGGAGGATCCAATGGGTCTATCACAATGGTATTTGTCACAAAAAGACATCCATTAGAATCACGAACAGTAATGGTATAGGTGCCATTTGTCAGTCCGGTAAAGGTCTCGGCGCCAACACCACTTACAAAGTTTACCCCATCAATACTATATTCATAGGGGGCCGTACCGCCAGTTACGCCTTGAGCTTCAACGGTAGCGGTTTGCAAACAAGTGTAGTCTTGTACCAACACAGCGGTTCCTGTTACGGTATCGATAGGTCCTCCAATCGTAAAGATTTCGATAAAATCACATGAAATGGCCCCCTGGGTCTGGGTGATGGCGAGAGAATAATTTCCTTGTGGAAGTCCAGTGAATGAACCTGATGTATTGGTTGCAGTAGAAGTATCAGGATACGTTAAGGTGTATGAAAGAGTGTACCCGTTGCTATTGGTTACGTTTATGGCAAAGTTGCCATCTTCAATGCCAAGGCAGGTTTCATCAGTTTGTGATGTGGTATATTCGACCGATGGGGAAAGAACAACGGTTGCCGTGTTGGAAATCACAAAGCAGTTGTTTCCATCAACAACGACAAATTCATAATCCCCTTCCTCCCCAGTGGTAAAGAAAAAGGCAGGACTTACTTGATAGGCACTTCCAGGAATATCAGAAATATCTGTATATAAATCTACACCATTGTAGCTCCATATGGCGTATGCATAATCTGGGTTTGGGAAACCTCCTGATACAGTGACCGTGATTATTCCGTCAGTACAATCGATATTTTTGGTGGTTACTGCATTTATTGCAAGATCTGAAACGTCATTTATGGTCACTTGTTCATTGTGGACACAACCATCATCTGTGGTTACATTTACATCATAGACACCATCATTAAGGTTTTCAAACCTGTAATTGTTGTCACTTGATGGTCCGAAGGTATCGACAACGGTTCCACCTTGTGAGATTTCATAATAATACTGAGGCTCGACATCGAGCACTGAAATGGAAATTTCTCCCAAGCCATTACAGTCTGTGTCCCTTGTTGCAATGTCAACTTGAAAATTTCGTTGCTGTATGCCAATATTGTCCAAAACGAACACACAGCCATCCATTACCCCCTGTTGACGCATCTCAACGCGATAAGCCCCATTTGTGGTGATATCAAAACTTGGATTGGAATTATACGCTACCTCAATATTACCTGTTGTAATGTCAACCAATTGAAACTCATAGTCCAAGGGCATATTGGTCACGGTGATATTGCCAGGTGAATTACAGATGATGTCGCTACTGTTGTACTGTGGGTCTAATGGGTTTTTGAAAATATTGAAATAAAAACGGCTGAAACATCCATTTTGATAGTTGATGGTCAGGCGGTATTCGCCGGCGTCAGCTGCTGTAAAATCATTTCCCATGGCAATGGTATTCCATGTGCAGGAGTTGTTTCTATTGGCACAATCAGGGGTGGCGGCTGCACAGCTTGTATCATCCAATTGTTGCCATTCGATACTGTCTGCATCTGGTATGTTCACTTGCACCAGTTCTGTATCATTTAGACCACAGAGAAAAATCTGCGGCAATTCTTCCCCATCGTTCGGGCAAATGACAATTTCCCCTTCCACAGTGTTGGAGGTGTCGTTGATAAGGGCCGTAATGGGATTGGTCTGCGTTGCACCAAAAAGGGTAACAATGATAATCTCTTGAAAGCCCTTACAGGGGTCTGCTACCTGTTTATCAACAATGTATGTGCCTGTATCATCTACCAGTAAAGTACTTGGGTCACCGTCAGGATCGCCATCATTCAAGACCGTGTCAACACCCACATCAATTTGACCATTGCCATTGACGTCTTCATACCAGATATAAGCATCAAACCCGTCACCGGAATCCAATAGTAGGTCATCGCCACAAAGTTGAACGGTACGTGTAAAATCGCAGTTTTCAAGATCGTCCAACAAAAAATTTGTAGCGCCCGGGGTAGTAAAACCACAGTCATCAAAATCAGAGACACTTGGATCATCTGTGATTTGATTGTTGTTGATAATTCCCTCATATGTCGAATAAGCCAAGTTTTCAATTTGGTCGGTACAGGCATCAATGAAATCAAAGCAATTTTCAGCTACTTGCACCCGCATTCTCAGTTGTGAAACGGGATCACCCTCCTCCACTAGATTATTGGGAATGGTAAACGTGATTTCACGGGTCGTGGGATCATAGACATAGGTTACACCCGTTGGTAATGTGATATTGGTTTCGTCGAGGGTAACATTGATGGGGAGCACATCGCGAATGGTATAATTGGTGGCATCATCATTTCCGGTATTTTGAAAAGAAAGCACATAGTCTAGGTATTGGCCCAGATTTACACCAAGGCCGGTGATATCATTTCCTGCGATATCTTCCACCTTTTTTTCCAACACAATGGTCGGTTCTATGATTTCTATTCCAAAAGTGACCAAAAAAGCAGCGAACCAGTCGCCACTCGTGCCTAGCCTAAGGGTAGCACTGGTGTCGCCATTGTCAATAATGCTATTGCCTGGATTGTTTAGGTCAAAAACATCAGAGTCATATCCTAATGAATTGGTGCTGTTGATATTTCTAGAGGTGACATTGGCACCATCTTCAGAGATTGTCGAATTAAAGAAGTTATTCGACGGATTTGCAGCATTTGTGATGTCGGTAAAAGTTGAACTACTGTTAGACACAATGCCAAAAGTGTCGCCTGAAAGAGAGGTTTCCCCTTCCAAGACACTTACGCCGATACGTGCATTTACGGGACCTGTTGGAATGGTGTTGAAGCCTGAGACCGAAATATCGGCAGTGCTGTTGCCAGATTGTGTTGTAATACCCTCATACCCATCGAATACCGAAATATATTTTCCAGGTAATGTGGGGTTCTCATAGATAATCACCAGTGTCCATCCGGCTACCCCATGATTGGTCGAACCCTTTGTTCCACGAACATTGGCCACAAAGTATTCCCCAGTGGGGTCTGCCAGTGCCTGAAGCAGATTGGTGACGTTCTTGTAACAGACGTAGGGGTCGTTTGGAGTATTGTTGTAACCATCGATGATGACATCATCTTCTTCTCCCACAGGGTCTGCATTGGTATCAGCTTGTAAATCGACATAACTGCCACCAGGCACTCTAAATTTTATGGAAGTCACATCATAATGGTTGGTGTCAACGGTAAAATTATTGTTGAAATCACCACTTTCATCTTTTCGTTCTTCATCATAGTTACCTGCCCAATAAAGACCTGCCCAATAGATTTGTGAACAATCTGGTAAAGTCAGGGTTGAACTGCTCGAACTAAAGGTGGTGGGGTCCCCATCGATGTCTACATACTCTACATGCAGGCTATTGTTGCTGCCATTTCCATTATAAGGGGTGTTAACACCTGAGCCGTCAGATAGCACGCGGTTCATGACACTGTTCGACAAAAAAGTGTAATCTCCCTTTATGTTAATATAGGTATTGCCACCTACATCTAGCCTTGGGGTAAAAGGCACTTCCTGCGCCTTTATATTATGTGCAATAAGGCATAGGCTAAGGAATAATATGCCCTTAACTATGTAGGTTTTCATCTTTGGTTTGTCACACATTTGGTTTTACGCGCATGATCCACATCTTCTCGCCATACGCGTTATTTAGTTTGGTGTAGTATGAAACAAGGGCATTGTTCCAGTCATCGTGCTTTTTCAGGTAGACATACCTATAGTTATTTTCAGGATTGATAAAGTAAGTGGCATTCAATCCTTTAGCGTTGAGTTCGCGTACAAAACGAGTAGCGTTTTTAGGTTTTTCAAAAACATTGGCAATAATATAAAAACCAGAACCGATGCCCTCTAGATGATGGGTTTCGTAGGTCATTTGTTCAGATTGGCCATTTTCATTGCCCTCAGCAACGACGTTTTGCTGAAGGGTACTGTCATCATATTTTGAGGAAGGGCTAGCCTTGTCAGCATATAGGGTGTTGTCATAAGAACCTTTTACCTGCATTACCCAAGTAGCGCCCTGATATGTACCATCAAGATTGGACTTATACGCTTCTACAGCCTCAACCTTGTCTTTAAACCCTTTGAGATAAACATAGTTCAGGCCGTTTTTCGGATTGGTGAAATAATCGGCTTCATGTCCTTGCGTCCGTAGCTTTTCAATAAATAGGTTCATATATTTTGTGCCCTTGTACACATTGGCAATCAGATAATGTCCGCTTTCCACATCTGAAATGGCAAATGATTTAAAACGCTGTTTTCTATGCTTTGAAGAAATCTTGTCTTTTGCTACAGGCTTTATGGCAGTCGTAGTATTTGATGAGGCCACAGGGGCATTCACATTCTTCAGTTGAATTACTTTTTTGGAAGCGGTGGTGTTGGTCAAGCCATGATTTGAAAGTGGAGCTTGGGTGATATTGTTGCCCGTGTCTGCATCATCCGTGTTTTCAAAATACAGGTTTTTGGCTTGTTGCTCAAGTTCTGGTCTCTGCCCTTTGGTTTCTCTTCGAACCAAGCGCATCACATTTTCAAAACGACGTTCAAGATCTTTGTCCCTATTTTTTTCGATGGAATCCTGACGGAACAATAACTCATCCAAAATGGCATCGTTTTCTGCCAGTTTTTTCTCCAGTTCAGCTATTTTCAAGTCTTTTTCTGTGAGGGATAGTTCTTCTACAGGAACTTCTTCATCTACGCTGACCACTTCTTCGTATTCCTTCTCCAACATAACACGGTCTTCGGTAAGGTGTGGTGTAAAAGAATATGCAAGTGATATTTCATGGTTGGCACCAAAGTTTTCAAAATTGTCGCTTAAGCCCTTTTCTATGGTGTATCCTAGCGATAGTCTTTTGTTCAAATGAAAGCCCAAACCTGCTGATGCACCATAAAAGTCATCATAACCAGCCTGTAGCCAACCAATCTTGGGCAAGTCCATGATGAGATTTCCCCCTAAGACCACATCATCATTTCCCACGCTTCGAACACGGGCCAAAGGCATTACCCGACCTTGTTCGAAAATACCACCCGCATTTTCAAACTGATGGGTATATTGTAAATGTCCAGAATAGGTTTTTTCATCAAACTCAGTGACCGATTCACTGGTCTTTAAGTTGTAGTCAAAGAGGTTTTCTGCAAACAGGCCAAAGTCGAATTTACCATATGAAATATTAAATCCAGGTTGAAAAGAAATCAATGTACTGCTGTCCAAGCTGTTCAAGAAGGGATCATCATCTTGTGGATTTGCCCGATCTTGGTTAAAACCACTGTTATAGTATGAAAAGTTGGCACCAAAGGTAAAATTGCTCTTTTCGCTCAATTTGATACCATAGGCAAAATTCGCAAGCAGTCCGAAGTTATCGATCAATCCTTCTCTTTGTGTGTACAAACTAAGCCCTACACCACTTCTATCCCCTATTCTACCGCTATAGCTCAAAAAATAGGTTTGATTGTTGTCATCAAAAGATACCGATTGGTTTCTGTGGAATAGATTGATATAAGACTTGTCTTCCCTTACTGTCGAGAAGGTCGGATTTATCAAAAATCTGTTGAATTTCAGCAAATTCTGGGAAGGCACATCATATGTAACGAACGGACTTTCTTCCTGTGCAGTTAGACCAATGGTGAAGAAAATAAGGGCAGATAGGGAGAAAAGCGCTTTCTTAAACATTTGTAATTACCTGATTACTGTGATGGTTCCTTGTTTTACGATTTTGCTTTCCCTTCTTATCTTATAATAGAATACCATATTTTGTTTGGTGAAAGCAGTAGTTGACTGTGGCCAGTTATTCTGATAGTTTGCTTCGTTGAGTATTTCCTCCCCTTTTTCATTGTAAACAATGACGTTGACTTCTGGTCTTCGAGAGTAAGTGTTTGGCAGTACCCATAGGTCGTTGATACCGTCGCCGTTGGCCGTAATCACATTGGGCACCCTAAAAATGTCTTGATAAGCTACCGTAATGATGCGACTGACCTCGCAGTCACCAAATGATGCTACTACCAAATATTCTCCCTCATTGGTCAGGGTTGCTGAGTTACTATTACTGATCAAATTGTTGCTTGAATCATACCATTGGTAGCTTTGCGCACCGCTTGCGGTTACCGTTGCAGACTCCCCTTCAGGGAAGACAATGTTCTGATCACTATCCAAAACCAATAGCGAATCATCAAAATCATTGATTAAGATTTCATTGGATTGTATTGGACAGCCATCTATGGTGACTACCAGTGCATAGCGACCTGATTCGGTGATGGATAGATTTTCTGAGGTGCCCCCGAGGTTGATACCATCCCTTTGCCATTCAAAAGTGGCTCCGCCCAAGTCGCTCGAAGTGGTAATCACAATTGGATTTGAGCTGTCACAAAAAACAGTACCATTACTAAAAATTTCTACATTTTGGTTGGATCGTAGTTGAACCGTGAGGGTATTTGAATTCGGGCTAAACGTGTCAAGGGTACCGGTTAATCGGTAATCCCCGTTCGAGGTATTATCCGCTATGATAATAGTGCTTGCTGTTTCACCAGTTATAGCAGTACCATCTTTTTCCCATTGATAAGAAAAACTGGATGAAATGTCTGAGGTCACATCGGTCTTGCTTCCTCCAGACGCGACTGCATTTATCTGTGAGAGGCCCAATGTGATGTCTGGAACATTGCAAGGAGTGTAACTCGTTGTGTATTCGATAACCAATTCAAAAGTATCTGGTGAAAACACATTGGTATTTTCTGAATCTATTGACGTGGAGGGGCAACTGCCACCATTTTCCGTGACACGTGCGAAATACACCCCGGTTTCAGTAATATCCAATGTGTTTGAAGTAGCGCCGCTTATAGGCGCACCATTTTTATACCATTGGTAAAGTGGGGTATTGGCCGTGGTTGATACCGAAAGTGTTTTGGTTTGGGTAGGTAACAGTACAATATCAGCCTCATTGACCCGGGTTACTTCGAAACTATCGGCATTAGATATTGTTAATGCCGCAGACCGTTCAATACATATTCCTGAGCCACTGATTTCAACTTGGTAGTCTCCCTCAAATCCGGTCACGGCAGCATCTATTACATAAGAATCACCATTGATTACTGACCCGGTAATGGCGACCCCGTCTTTGAACCAGGTATAGTTATACCCAAACCCAGTAATGTTTGCCTGTAGGGTAATCACATCGCCTGGACAAAGTACTGTTTTTGAAGGTGGATCAACAGCAATTCCTTGACTCGTACCCGTAGTAATTTCAATAGTATTTGATAGGGTATTGGCTGAACCGGAACAAATACTCCCATAATCGACTTCCACATAGTACATTCCTGCTGATGAAACGGTCAGTTCATCACTTCGTTCACTCAAGGGGGTACCGCTACGGTACCAATTATACTGGTAGGTACTTGGGTTTGAAATGTTGTGTGGTCTTAAAGTTATCGAATTTCCATCACAGAGCAATAACGTACCTCCTGGGGGAATGGTTCCATTGCCATCTTGACTGATCAGCAAAGGAGAATTATATTCGATGTAGTACATGGAATAGGCATCTGATGGCGGACTTGTCTGGGCCGGGCTGGTACTTCTTACCCTAAATCGGTAGTTTTCACCCCTTACATCAGTGGGCACTTCAAATTGAAACTGAAATTCAAAATCGGTGTTGTGGTCACTGGTTCTTGCCAATTCAGTGGTCGATCCAAAAGCACCGTTTTGGTCTGAAAGTTCTAGGATAAACTCATTGTCTGGGTTCACCAATGGAATGGTCCAAGTAAAATCAACGAAGTATTCGTTAAAATCTGAGGAAGCACAAGCGGCTGTCCAAGCTGAATTACCCGGTAGGTTCGGATTGTCAGCAGGTTCTGGTTTATTCAAAACCTGAGCACCAACCTTTGCCAAGGAAAGTAGGCAAAAGATGAAGACAATCTGCAGCGTACGTGATAGCAAATTAGGTCTCATGATAATGGTAGCTTTAGGTCATCAGTTTCACTTTGGGTGATGAAACCGAGCATTTGTTGTTAGTCAATGGCTGAAGTACTGACTTCAGTTTGCCGCATAGCATTCTCTAACAAATATTGGATTAAATACAAATAGTTGAAATTTAATGTTGTAGGCTTGTTGAATTCTGTTGTGAAACAATCCTATTTGTATGGAGCATCGTTCAATAACACCACAGCTACCCTTATTTTACTACTTTTGTGCTTCAAATTTCAGTGATGGACGAAAACCGGAAATCGCTCAATTTTATTGAGCACATTATTGAAGAGGACTTGACTGGGGATTATTCGAAAAGTGACCTCCGCTTTCGCTTTCCGCCAGAGCCCAATGGGTATTTGCACATTGGCCATGCCAGTTCTATTTGTTTGAATTTCGGACTTGGAGAACGCTATGGGGCACCAGTGAACCTGCGTTTTGACGATACCAATCCCGCAAAGGAAGAAAAGGAATATGTAGATGCGATAAAACGTGATGTGGAATGGTTGGGTTATAGGTGGGACAAAGAATGTTATGCGTCTGATTATTTTCAACAACTATATGATTGGGCTGTGAAGTTGGTCAGAGAACAAAAAGCTTACGTAGACAGCCAGACTTCGGCTGAAATTGCTGCACAAAAGGGAACCCCTACAGAACCCGGTACTGAAAGCCCTTATCGTAGTCGCTCAATAGAAGAAAACTTGGCACTCTTAGAACAGATGAAGCATGGGGAATTTTCTGAAGGCACCCATGTGTTACGCGCCAAAATCGACATGGCCTCACCTAATATGTTGATGCGCGATCCAGTCATGTATAGGGTACTGCACAAGGCACACCACAGAACAAATACCGATTGGTGTATTTATCCAATGTATGATTGGACACATGGTGAAAGCGATTATATCGAACAAGTATCACATTCGCTATGTACCTTGGAATTCTTACCACATAGAGAATTGTATGACTGGTTTTTAGACCAGTTGGTAGATTCATCAAAGTTAAGACCAAAACAGCGTGAATTTGCAAGAAGAAATATTAGTCACACGGTAGTGAGCAAACGCAAATTATTGCAGTTGGTAGCGGAAGGTGCTGTTTCAGGGTGGGACGATCCCCGAATGCCAACCATCTCTGGTTTGCGCAGAAGAGGCTACACACCAGAGGCCATTCGTAATTTTGCAGATACCATTGGCATTGCAAAAAGAGAGAATGTAGTAGACGTCTCGCTCTTGGAATTTCACATACGTAATCATCTCAACAAGATTGCCCCAAGGGTAATGGCAGTTCTCGATCCCTTGAAAGTTGTCATTACGAATTATCCCAATGATGGTGAAGAGTGGTTGGATGCCGAAAACAACCCGGAAGATATGGGTGCAGGTCTGAGGAAGCTACCTTTTTCAAAGGAAATTTACATCGAGAAAGAGGATTTTAGGGAAGAAGCCAATCGAAAGTTCTTTCGCCTAAAGTTGGGTGGAGAGGTACGGTTAAAGAATGGATATATCATAAAGGCAGAAAGCTGTACCAAAGATGGAGACGGCAACATTGTCGAAGTGCAGTGTACCTATGACACCAAAAGTAAAAGTGGTAGTGGAACCGAAGAAAGTTTACGAAAAGTGAAGGGTACGTTACATTGGGTTTCGATCAAGCATGCCATTACAGCTGAAATTCGTTTGTACGACCGATTGTTTACCGATGCGACACCAGATGGGCATAAGGATAAGGATTTTATGGATTTTGTCAATTCAGATTCATTGAAAAAGATAACAGGATATTTAGAACCAAGTCTAAAAGATGCAACTATTGGTAACCGTTATCAGTTTCAACGGTTAGGTTATTTTAATGTAGACACTGACTCGACACCAGAAAATAGCGTGTTCAATCGCACAGTGCCCCTAAGGGATACTTGGGCGAAAATTGACCAGCACAATTAATATAGAATAGGCTTATCTTAAAGACCAAACACATTGTTTTTTCTTATAAAACAGACCTTAATAGCTTGAATGTGCAAGCACTTAATAAAGTATAAACCAATTAGTACATTTCACGGTTTATTCGTTCTTAGAAAGCGTTATTCAACGTTTTGAAACCTTTCATCGTTAAAAAGCCCCAACACATATATTTTGTTGGGGCTTTTCTTGGTTTGAACCTAGAAAACAGGATTTTCTAGCTGTCACTTTTTGGTTTGTTGGTTTTTTTCATCTGTTCGCCAATCATATTGCTTGCAGTAAATGAAGCTACCATATTATTTAACATATCACTGCCCGCCTGTGGTGAGTTGGGTAACAATATCAAATTGGTATTGGTTTCTTCACCAATGGACTGCAGGGTATCATAATGCTGGGTGACCACAATCAATGCAGAGGCTTCTTGTGAATTGATACCAACTTTGTTGAGTACCTCGACAGATTCTTCGAGCCCCCTTGCAATTTCACGACGCTGGTCTGCAATACCTTGACCTTGTAAACGTTTGCTTTCGGCTTCAGCTTTTGCCTTTTCTACAATTAAGATTCTTGCCGCATCACCTTCAAATTGTGCAGCAATCTTTTCACGTTCAGACGCATTGATTCGGTTCATAGCCTCTTTCACTTGTGAGTCAGGGTCGATATCGGTAACCAAGGTCTTTATGATATCATATCCATATTCTGCCATGTATTCTTGTAATTCGCGTTTGACCGCTATGGCAATGTCGTCTTTTTTGACGAAGACATCATCCAATTTCATTTTTGGAACTTCGGCACGGACCACGTCAAATACAAACGATGTAATTTGATCGTGTGGATATTCCAGTTTGTAAAACGCATCGTACACTTTGTCTTTTATGACCACATATTGTACCGAGACCTTAAGCTTAACAAACACATCATCTAAAGTTTTGGTCTCGATGATTACGTCAAGCTGTTGTATTTTTAGGCTGAGGCGGCCGGCGATACGATCTACCAAAGGTATTTTCATTTGTAAACCTGAATTACGGATACTTTGAAAACGACCAAAACGTTCGATTACTACAGCTGTTTGTTGTTTTACGATAAAGAATGCGGCCAACAGTATGATAAGCCCAAAAAAAATGATTGGTATGAATAGAAAATTTCCCATAGGTTTATGATTTTAGTTAATGAATGGAAGTTACAAAACTCGGTATAAGATTGGTAGTAAATTATTACGAATTGTTACAATGACAACATCACTGTGTTCAAAATGTTAATGGAAATCCAAACCGTACTCCGAGTTGAAGGTCAGGTGCATTGTTCACGAGCATATCCTGTTGAAGATAGATGGACCACTCGGTTCGCTTGGTGTACGAGTATATCAATGACCAATAGCTCGGGAATTTATACAAATGTCTTGAAGCTTCATGCCATCGCGCAATTCGGTCAGGATTAAACGGTACATAATAATCTTCCTCCTTTTTAGTATTATAAGGCGTCTGTATTCTATAGTTGAGACCGATGGAATGATTTGCATTTTTCCTGTTTTCCTTGGTGAATTCGATATGCCCTTCAAAGCTTCCAAAATAGGTGCTGGTACCCAAATCGGTCTGGTCTGTTTTAAATTCTAGAAAACCTTTTCGCCATACATTCAATCCCAGTCCGACTAAAAAATGATTTTTTTGGTTAAGATCAAAGTCCTTCACTGCGGCGATAGACAACCCTGTATCCATTGAGCTGTTATGCTCACTGAGGTTGATGCCCATATGTACGCCTATGTTCATACTGATATTCAGTGTTGACAGTATTGAAGGGTAATAGTAATAGGCGGATTCAATACCAGAAAACACAAATTCACCATTAGAAATTTTTAGAGAATTGCCTTTGCGATCCTCGTATGCAATCCCCGATCGATCTAAGCCAACACGCCTTCTACCAAATGGGTCTTCACCCCCGGCGATATTGCTGTGAAAGAATTCGATGAACTGGTCTCCTGTAAACCAAGTAAAGGGAAGTTTGCCATCAGTCAATAGAAATGAACGAAACGTAATGCTAATATCACTTTTCGCTCCTGAAGGAATAATGGCGTTGACCCGAAAGTCTTTGACAACCCCATCATATTCAAAGCTATAGGATTCAGCAGGGCTGTTTTCTGGGTCAAATACAAATATGCGTTGATAAAACGCAATATTCTTTAATTGTGCCCTATCAGAGGGTTGGCTCGGCAAATACGTTTTTACGGGTTGCCCCCAAATATTTCCACTACTTGTTTGAATGTGCAGTACTATATTTTGTGATGGCTGTACGGCAAAGTTATGGGGTAAGGTATAGAACAAGATGCCAAATGGGTGTGTGGCAAGTGTATTGGGTTTCGAAATGCCATTTTTTATGTTCAGGGAGTCTGAAAGGTCAGGTTTTTGGGCCTTAGTGGGTATAAAACATAAAAAAAGAACACAGACGGTGTAAAAGTGTACAATAAAGGCACGTTTACACATAAGATTGAAAGGTTGTTTAGATAATGCGATTTGCCCAAATTAAAAAAAAATTGACAATTCAACTTTTCGAATATGTAATGCTAATAGTTTAAGAGTTAAAATTTTGAATGTTTATGAGCCGTTTCAAGCAGGCATCCTTACCAATCATTTCCATGATGTCGAACAAATCGGGTCCCTTGAGGTCTCCAACAAGACCCAGGCGTAACGGACCCATTACTGCGCCAAATGAAAGGCCATTCTGTGAAATCCAATTCTTGATATCTTGCGCTATATGTTGTGATGTGAAATCAGTGTTTTCTTTTAAGATAAGGGCCACTTCACGCATTAGTTGCGGTGTAGCTTCCTTCCATTGTTTCTTCAGGGCTTTCTCGTTGTAAGATGTAGGAGCTTTGAAAAAATAATGGCCCAAATCCCAAAAATCCTCTACAAAAACAGCACGTTCCTTAATCAGGGCGATTACTTTTTGAACATAATCCGGTTTAGAGACAATTGCTCTTTCGTTCAGTAATTCACTAAACTGCAGTGCCAATTCTACATCAGGTTTTTGCTGTAGCCATTGCTGATTGTACCATCTGGTTTTTTCTGGATCAAAACGTGCCCCAGATTTGTTCACACGTTCGATGCTAAACGCTTTGATAAGTTCTTGTTTGGTAAAAAGCTCTTGTGCAGTACCGGGGTTCCAGCCCAAAAAGCCCAAAAAATTTATGACAGCCTCGGGAAAATACCCTGCCTCACGATAGCCAATGGAGTCTTTCCATGATAAGGGAAAAATAGGGAACCCTCCTTTTTCGCCATCACGTTTACTCAATTTCCCTTTTCCAATAGGCTTCATGATCAAGGGTAAATGGGCAAAAGCCGGTGGTTGCCAACCAAATGCATTATATAACAGCTGATGTAATGCTAACGAAGGCAACCATTCTTCACCTCGAATGACGTGGGTAATTGCCATCAAACGGTCATCTACAATGTTGGCCAAATGGTATGTGGGCATGCCGTCACTCTTAAAAAGAACCTTATCATCGAGTGTATTGGTATCAATATGAATATCACCACGTACCAGATCGTTTAAAATGAGCTTTTCATCTTGGGGGCATTTAAAACGAATGACATAATTGTCGTGAGAATTCAATTTTGCCTCCACTTCTTCTGGGGATAGGGAAAGGGAATTGGTCAATTTCAACCGATTGTGCCAGTTGTAGATGAAGGTCTTTCCCTTAGCTTCATGATCTTTACGGTGAAATTCTAAGGTCTCAGAAGTGTCAAATGCATAATAGGCCTTGCCATCGCGCACCAATTCATCGACATAATTTTTATAAAGGCCTTTGCGTTCGCTTTGTCGGTACGGGCCATGGTTACCTTTTTTTCCAGGACCTTCATCAAAGGGTATACCACACCAATCCAATGCTGCCATGATATAGTCCTCTGCTCCATCAACATAACGATTCTGGTCGGTATCTTCAATTCGAAGAATAAAATCACCACCATGTTTTTTAGCAAACAGGTAATTGAAAAGTGCAGTGCGAACACCACCAATATGCAATGCGCCCGTTGGGCTCGGCGCGAAGCGAACGCGTACTTTTGACATAGCGTATATTTTAGGCCACAAAGGTATAAAAAGGCCTAAGCCATGGAAAGGGAATCTGCATTAGGTTGCATTTCTTTTGGAATACGGCGGTTCATGATATAAAACCACAAGGGCGGAACAAAGGAGAGTACCATAGAGGTAGGGTAGCCAAAGGGCATCTGTGGTGAGATATCATGGCAATCAAGTAACTGGTATTTTTTCGACGATTTGTAATGGTGGTCACTATGGCGGGTCAATTCGTAAAGTACGATTCTGCCAATGATATGATTGCTGTTCCATGAATGGCATTCGCGTACACGCTCGTAACGGCCAGAAGGCAATTTTTTTCGAAGCAAACCGTAATGTTCGATATAATTCACAGTTTCCAATAATAGAATACCCACAATTGCTGAAGCAATGGCAAACCATAATACCATTGTTCCAAATAGGAAAAAGATGGCTAGTAGATAGAGGGTTTGAAACAGCAAATAATAGAGCATGTCATTCTTTGGTGATAAAAAGCCCATGCGATCCTTCGATCGTATTTTGTTTTGAATATTCCATGCGTTTCGGTATTGCCTTGTCATTGAAGTTAACCAAAAGGAATAAAGTGATTGGTTAAAACGCGCTGTGGCAGGATCTTCCTTGGTGGCTGCATGGGCATGATGCCCAAAGTTATGCTCGATATAAAAATGCATGTAGAGTGATGGCATTAGCAGTAATTTTCCGAGATAGCGCTCCGCGGATTGTTGCCGATGCCCAAGCTCATGGGCTACATTGATGCCGTTGACACCAAAAACAATACCCAATGACAAAAGAAGGCCAATCAATTCAGAAAGGGAAAGTATAGAATTGTGCACTTCCCAAAATGTGTAAATAGCTAGTCCGAATATGATGGGAATGTTAAGGTATAACATCCAATCAAAAAGAAAATTCTTTTTTTTTCGTGTGTGTTCCTGTTTGTTCAAGTTCCCATTGTCGGTCGGTAATAACAGTTCTAATATAGGGATAATGAAAAAGGCATAAAATGGTGTGAAATAGCTTAAGCTCCCCTTAACATAAATACTAATTATCGCTGCTATGGGTATGGTCAGTGCAGCAAGATATTTCAAATCTTTCCAGTCATCCATTTTAACACAAATTTTTCAGGCGCGTACGCAAGTATCGGGTATCTTGGTATTAAATATAGTCGATTTTGAGCAGTTATCAAGAGATTATTGACAAGCTAGATCAATTCACAAGAAAGTATTATGTCAAACTTTTAGTTAAGGGGTTGCTCCTGTTCTTTGCCTTTGGGTTATTGATTTTTTTGGGATTATTGTCAATTGAATACTTTCTTTGGATGGGAACTACTGCGCGATTTGTATTATTTGTACTGTTGCTCGCTCTTGAATGTTACTTTTTGTTTAAGTTGATTATTATTCCATTGACTTTTCTTTTTAAATTAAGAAAAGGGATAAGCAACAAAGAGGCTTCGCTAGTCATTGGAAGGCACTTTAAAGAAGTCAACGATAAGCTTTTCAATTTGCTTGATTTGGCTGAAGACAATAATAGGTCAGAGCTCTTATTGGCAAGTATCGAACAGCGATCCAAAGTATTGCGGTTGGTACCTTTTATAAAGGCGATTAAGCTAAAGGAAAGCTTGCGGTATGCACGATATACTGTTGTGCCTTTTGCCATTTTACTGCTTTTGTGGATTTCTGGGAATTTGGCTGCCTTTTTCAGTTCTTACGAACGGGTAGTCAATTACGATTTAGCGTATGAGCCACCTGCACCATTTACGTTTCATTTGCTGTCAGACAAACTGACCGTATTGGATAATGAGCCGTTAATGCTAAGAATGATTACGAAGGGAGATATTAAACCCGAACAGGTGTTTGTAGTGGTTGACGGCCAACAATTGCAAATGCAGTTTAAGGGCGGTAACCATGAATATATTTTTACGCCACCAATCCAATCGTCCTCTTTTTATTTTTTGGCCAATGGCCATACATCGAGGCTCTATCAAATGCGAAGTTTGAAAACACCTTATGTTAAGGATTTTTACGTTGAATTGGATTATCCGGACTATACCAAAAAATCAAATGACATCATCAAGGGTACGGGAAATGCAATTTTTCCTGAAGGGACGAAGGTACGGTGGAATGTTCTAAGTGCCTACACCGATACAGTTACCATGACGACGAACGATACCATTGCCTTGTTTTCAAAGCAAGATGAGGAATTTGTTTATACAAAGCGTGTTTTTGATCCTTTGCAGTATAGTATTTCGTTGAGCAATTTAAATATAGCTGACTTTGAAACGCTCTCTTATAGCTTTAGGATCATTAAAGACACTTATCCTACTATAGAGGTGGAAGAGGTTTTGGATTCATTAAACCCCAACCAAGCATTCTATACGGGCCTTGCAGAAGACGATTATCTGATTCAAAAGATCAATCTGGTATGTTATCCAATTGATAACATTGAAGCCAAGCAACGTTTGGTTTTGTCAACGCCCACAAGCAACGTTGATCAATTTTATTACACCTTTCCCTCTGGGTTGAACTTGATAAAGGGCAAGAAGTATGAATTGTTTTTTGAAGTGATTGATAACGATGGGATACATGGTGGTAAGATTAGTAAAAGCAAAGTTTTTAAACGGTATTATTTAGAGGATAATGACTTGATTGACAGAAACTTAGAATTTCAAGAGTCTGTTTTACAACACATGGATACCTCTTTAGACAGGTTAAAGAACCAAAAGAAAGAGCTTAACGATATTCAAGAGTCCCAAAAGCAGAAAGAAGGATTTTCATTCAATGACAAAAAGCAGGTGAAAGATTTTTTAAGAAGGCAAAAAGAGCAAGAACAGATGATGGAGAAATTTAGCAAGCAGCTAAAGGAAAGCTTAAATAAATCAGTAGCAAAAAATGAAGCAGACAAAAAACTATTACGAGAACGCTTAGAACGTCAAGAGCTAGAAGCACTGAAAAATGCAAAGCTAATAGAAGAACTGAACAAAGTAGCCGATAAAATTGATAAGGAGGATTTAAGGAAACGACTTGAAGAATTAAGTAAGAACCAATCGAATAGTGAGCGAAATCTAGAGCAATTGCTCGAACTTACAAAGCGGTATTATGTCAGGGAGAAGGCATCTCAACTAGCTAAGGACCTGGAATCACTTTCAAAGGAACAAGAAGAACTTTCTAAACTCAAGTATGGCGAAGAGTTTACCATAGAGGAGCAGAAAAAATTGAACAATGAATACAAAAGTTTGAGTGAGGAGCTTGATGAACTAAAGAAAGACAACCAAAAGTTGCAAAAGCCATTGGACTTAAGCATAGATACGAAAAAGCAGACAGGAGCTGGTCAAGACCAAATGGAAGCTACCGAAGAATTAAATAAACAGGAAATTGACCGTCTGTCCCAAGAAAAAAGACCAATCGGTGATTCCAATGAAAAGGCATCACAGAAACAGAAATCTGCTGCACAGAAAATGAAGGAACTGAGCAATAGTTTGCAACAAGGAGCAGCAATGGGTGGAGGTTCAAGTATTGTTGAAGATGCTGAAATGCTTAGGCAGATTTTGGATAATCTCGTTTCATTTTCGTTCAATCAAGAAGCGTTGTTTGATAAGGTGCAAAATACTGACCTCAATGTTTCAGTATTTTCAAGCATGGTCAAAAATCAGAATGAGCTACGAACCTTATTTGAACATGTCGATGATAGTTTGTTTGCGCTTTCACTGAGAAGGGCTGAGCTTTCTGAATTTGTCAACGAACAGGTAACGGAAGTGTATTATAATATCGATAAATCATTGGAAAGTATAACCGATAACCAATTATACCAGGGCGCATCGTATCAACAATACGTGATTAATGCAGGAAATGCCTTAGCCGATTTCTTAGCCAATATTTTAGACAATATGAATCAGAGTATGCAAGCTGGGAAAGGATCTGGTAACGGACAAAGTGATTTTCAGCTGCCTGATATCATTAAAGGCCAGGGAGCTTTACAGGAAAAAATGGATATTATGGCTGGGCAACAGAAAGGGTCTAAGCAAGGCAAGAGTGATGGCGGCGTAACCGAGCCTACCGGAGGAGAGGAGAAAGATGGAATAGGAGAACAGGGTATAAAACAGGACATGCAAAGGGGCAATGGAAACACTGAGGGTGAACAGAGGAGTCAAGCACCAAGTGAAGAAGAATTGAAAGAGTTGTATGAAATTTATAAAGAACAGCAGTTTTTACGCAGCCAACTGGAGCAACAATTGAACGATATCATTGAAATCGACAAACGGGATTTGGTGAAGAAACTCGCCAGACAGATGGAGAATTTCGAGAATGATCTATTAGAAAATGGAGTGACGCAAAGAACCTTAAACAAAATGAATGTCATTCAGCAGCAATTGTTGAAACTTGAGCGTGCAACACTAAAACAAGGCGAACAGCGTAAAAGGGAAGGCGAAACAACCAAAAGGCAGCATAATAACCCGATTATCACAAAGCCCGAGCTATTGAATGAATATGGGGATGATATTGAAATTTTAAACAGGCAAACATTACCTTTGCGGCAAAATTACCAAGATAGGGTAAAGGAATATTTTCAGAATGACAGCCTTCCATTACGAGATAGACTTTAAGCTAAAAGACGAATCAAAGTTTTCCGATTGGATTGATAGGGTAATTGCTTCTGAAAACAAAAAGGGAGACCAAATCGATTTCATCTTTTGTGACGACTTTTATCTTTTGAACATCAATTTACAGTATTTAAACCACGACACTTTTACCGACATCATCACGTTCGATTATTCTTCTGAAAAGGCAATATCAGGAGATATATTTATCTCTGTTGACAGGGTTCAAGAAAACGCAAGAACACATCAAGTTGAGTTTTACAATGAACTCATGCGCGTAATGAGCCATGGAGTTTTGCATTTGATGGGATATAGTGATAAATCAGAGGATGATGTTAGGGAAATGCGAAGTAAAGAAGATGAAAAAATAAAATTGTTCCACGTGGAACATCTCTAGTTATGTTTGAGAAAGAGTACGATGTCATAGTTGTTGGTGGAGGACACGCTGGAGCTGAAGCTGCAGCTGCAGCTGCTAATTTAGGGTCAAGAACTTTGTTGGTGACCATGAATCTCCAAACTATTGGACAGATGTCATGCAACCCCGCTATGGGGGGGATTGCAAAAGGACAAATAGTTCGTGAGATTGATGCCCTTGGTGGCTATAGTGGTATAATCACTGACAGATCAGCCATTCAATTCAAAATGTTGAACAAGTCAAAGGGTCCTGCCATGTGGAGTCCACGTGCCCAAAATGATAGGATGCGATTTGCCGAGGAATGGCGAATAGCATTGGAGCAAACTCCAAATGTTGATTTTTACCAAGAAATGGTTTCGGGTCTTTTGGTAAAGGGGACTAAGGCAGTAGGCGTAAGAACGTCATTGGGCCTTGATATTCACGCAAAAGCAATAGTGTTGACCAACGGCACTTTTTTGAACGGATTAATCCATATAGGAGAAAAACAGTTCGGAGGCGGAAGGGCAGGAGAAAAAGCCGCCACAGGCATCACTGAACAATTGGTTGATTTTGGATTTGATAGCGGCCGAATGAAAACTGGAACGCCCCCTAGGGTTGACGGCCGGTCCTTGGATTATTCAAAGATGACGTTACAACCTGGAGACGAACACCCAGACCGTTTTTCATATTTAGACACACCCAAGCTACAAAAACAGCGTGATTGTCACATGACCCGAACCAGTCGTTTGGTTCACGATTTGCTGCGCGAAGGTTTTGATCGTTCTCCTATGTTCAACGGGCGCATAAAGAGTATCGGCCCGAGATATTGCCCATCTATAGAAGACAAGATCAATCGTTTTGCAGATAAAGATTCCCATCAAATTTTTGTTGAACCTGAAGGTTGGAACACAGTAGAGGTATATGTCAACGGCTTTTCAACTTCATTACCAGAAGATGTTCAGTATAGTGCACTAAGTTCAGTGGCAGGCTTTGAAAATGTAAAGTTTTTTCGTCCAGGCTATGCTATCGAGTATGATTATTTTCCTCCAACCCAGTTGAGGCACTCCTTAGAAACAAAGTTAATTCAGGGACTTTATTTTGCAGGCCAGATCAACGGCACAACCGGTTATGAAGAAGCTGCATCCCAAGGTTTGATGGCAGGTATAAACGCCCACCTTAAGATTAATGACAAGGAACCCTTTGTGTTGAAGCGTGATGAAGCTTATATAGGCGTTCTTATTGATGACTTGATTACAAAGGGCACGGAAGAACCCTACCGAATGTTTACATCACGAGCTGAGTATAGAACCTTACTTCGCCAAGACAATGCTGACCTACGGTTGACAGAAAGAAGTTATAGACTAGGCCTTGCGAAAGAAGAACGCCTGCAAAAGGTGCACGACAAAAAGCAAAAGTCACATAATTTTGTAAAGTTTTTTAAAGACACCAGTTTTGTGCCAAGTGAGATCAATCCTATTTTAGAATCAATAGATTCAGCACCAGTAAAGCAAGCGGATAAGTTGTTTAAGGTGTTCTCTAGGCCTAAAGTGACGATGGATCACATGTTGCAATTGAAAACGGTTTCTGGTTTTGTTGCCGCAAATGAACTACAACCAGAGGTGTTGGAACAAGCTGAGATTCAAGTGAAATATTCTGGTTATATCGAAAAGGAAAAAAGCAATGCTGACAAATTGAATCGGCTCGAAAATATTAAGATTCCTGATAATTTTGACTACTCCAAGTTAAAGTCGCTATCATTTGAAGCCCGTGAAAAACTGGAATATATACGGCCTGTTACCATTTCACAAGCCTCTAGAATAAGTGGTGTTTCACCTGCAGACATTAGTGTCTTACTGGTTTTTTTAGGTAGATGACGCATGATCTGTTCCACGTGGAACATCATCTGGGCTTTTACGAACTGCCCATCTTTTTTATATGTGAGCTAGAGCCATTAATAAGTTGGCGATGTTTAGAACAATTGCTTTTGTGCAATATGGTATTATATAAAAGATCAATTGCACGATTGTGCAGATGTGATACAACCTAAATTAAGGATTTAGGGCGGTATCTTTTTTGGCATCAAAAAACAAGTTGATATCAATAGGGAAAATTTGTTTATGGAAAAAGAAGGTGCTACTGCTTGCACTGGCAACTGTGCCAAGACACGAACTGGTATGGGTAAAGATTTGTGTATCTTCGGAACTTGAAAGCTGACTGTAGATAGCGATAATGGGCCTATATTTAACAACCAAAGACTTTTCAGTTTCGTCAGAAACATTTGAATTGCATTATGAGCACGAATCAAAAATGCTCATTACCCATCCGCACCCAGAAGACCTGGCACCGTACTATGACAGTGAAGCATATATTTCACATACCGATTCAAATGCTTCAATGGTAGATTGGTTATATCAGCGAGTCAAGGCAATAAATCTTCGCAAAAAGATACAAACAATTGAAAATCAAGGATTTAGTAAAGTAAAATTATTGGATTTTGGCGCGGGAACAGGAGATTTTTTAAAAAAAGCTAAAGCAAAAGGATTTAAGGTCAGGGGTATAGAACCAAATAAAAAGGCAAGACAAAATGCAGTCAAAAAAGGAATCAGTCTCAGCAATCACATCAACCATTTTTCTGGTGATACTTTTGATGTCATTACACTTTGGCATGTATTGGAACATTTGCCAGATCTTAATACCCAACTAAAACAGGTGTTGGCATTGTTGGATGCAAATGGGATGTTGGTTGTCGCAGTACCGAATTATAAATCGTATGATGCCAAACACTATGGCCGTTATTGGGCAGGATATGATGTTCCAAGGCATTTGTGGCATTTTTCACGAACAGCCATTCATCAACTTTTTGACCAACACCATATGCAGGTAATAGCAATTCGACCTATGCTTTTTGATGCTTTTTATGTTTCATTGCTCTCAGAAAAATACAAGGGGAATAGATTGGCTTTAATAAATGCATTCATCATTGGCCTATGGTCAAATCTCAGGGCCTGCTTTTCAAAAGAATACTCTTCGTTGATTTATGTATTAAAACGCAAGAATTGACCAATTAAGCGATTTGTAGCGCATTTTAAAAACAGCTAAATGTATTTGCCTGTCCAGAAAAAGAAACGCGCTCTAAGCGAGAAAGAAAAAGGCTGATTGCATAGACAAAAGTAATTTATTGGCGTTGCTGTCATAACCACACCCTATGATTGCTGCGAAACATAGGGTTTTTTGAAGAAAAGTTAACAGCTGTCATTCGAAAAGCTTTTCTATTTTTGCGCATCATTAAATATGAAACATGAAAAAAATCATAGCGTTTGTCCTTTTTTCGACCATTGTTGGTTGTCAGCAAAATAAGATTGGATATGTAGACAATGTTAAATTACTGGATGATTACCAAGAGAAGAAAGACGTAGAAGCAAAGTACAATGCCAAAGTAGATGCGCTGACCAAAAAAAGGGACAGTATATCACAGGCGTTTCAATTAGAACTACAGGCATTTCAGACCAAAGCCCAAAACATGTCGCAAAAGAGTGCTCAAGATGAATATGCAATATTGCAACAAAAGGGACAGTTCGTGGGGCAACAGCTACAACAAGAAGAACAATTGTTACAGCAAACAGGTCAAGCAGAAATCGACAGTGTGGTAAGCAAGGTCAAAAGCGAGATAAAGGCGTATGGCGAGGCGAACGGATACAGCTATATACTTAGTGGTGGTGATGGTGGTAGCGTGCTTTACGGTACAGACACAGATAATCTGACAGGGCAGATCCTACAGATATTGAATGATAACTACAAGAATTAAGGGACTTTCCGGTATAATTAAAATAGCATAGGGGGGGGGTAAATTACCCCCCCTATGCTATGAAAGCTGTAATAGAATTACCAATACTATAGAGGGAATAAAGTAAACCACAATGGTTTTGGCACCTTCATAATCTTTGGCCAGTCGCTGCCCCAAAAGCAGCATTAAAAGGGTCATACATGATGAAATAGACCCGTAAAGGGCAAATGAAACTTGCTTTTGCACTATAATTTCAAAGAATCCGACGATGCAAAGTAAAGCAGAAAGCGCTTCAAATACTGTAATCAGCAAAGTCAAGAGCGGCACCATATTCTTGAAAGGAGAATTTGCGAAATGTGTCTTTAGCCAAGATAGGTTTCCTTTCCAATCGAACAATTTATCCAGTCCACTCTGTAAAAATGTGACAATTAGAAAAAGTAGCAACAGTAGTTCTGGTGAGTTTGCTAAAATAGACTTCATCGATAGTGGTATTAAGCAGCCTTTCTGTGTAAAAGGCGGGTCAGTTTAATGGAAAGATCGGTAAAAATGATTTTTGCATTGCCATTGCGTTCAATGTGGTAAGCAGCTTTTTCAAGTTCATCGGTAATGGCTTGTACATTATTTTCGTGAACAAAGGGGGCAAACTTTTCAAGCTGAAAACCTTCAATGTGCACTTTAAAAAAAACGAGATCGTTCACCCCATAATTTATAAAAAGTGCTTGTCGAATGATTCTCGAACAGAAGTCCAAAAATTTTTTTTGGGTCTCCCGACCGGTTTTTGATACTTCATCACTCCATAGGATAAGCTCATGTATAGCTCCTTTGTTTCCCTTCGCCTTAAAGGCACTGCGTACCCATTGTACAAACCATTTTTCAAAAAATAGATCTTCAGCATCGTTCTGAAGAAGGTCTAGGGCTAGGTTGAAGTTGCCATTTGCTTGGTGTGCTATGGAGTATGCTTCGCCATCGGGCACCTTTTTGGCCAGGAGGGCATTTACAATTTCACTTTCGGGTAAAGGGGGCAGGCGTAGTGTTTGGCACCTTGACCTAATGGTTTTGATAAGCTGTGTCTCGTCTTCAGCGATAAGAATTAATACAGTTTTTTCTGGAGGTTCTTCAATGAGCTTTAAGAGCTTGTTGGCAGCTGAAGTATTCAATTTTTCTGCCATCCATACCACCATGGCCTTATACCCTCCTTCATAAGATTTCAAAGACAGCTTTTTTACCATCTCTTGGGCTTCATCCACGCCTATTTGACCCTGTTTTTTTTCAATGCCAATCAATCGATACCAATCAAAAAGGTTGCCATAAGGCTGTTCTTTGACAAACTGCCGCCATTCGTCAATATAATGATCGCTCACCGCATGTGACTTCACTTTATCTGAATTGGTCACCGGAAAGACAAAGTGTAGGTCTGGGTGCATAAGTGCATCGCATTTGTTGTTACTGGTCACGGGATCATTTGATTCATGGCAAATGATGTGTTGGGCATAGGCTATTGCCAGGGGCAATGAACCGCTTCCTTCGGGCCCCACAAATAATTGGGCATGCGCAATACGCCCCCGGTCAATGGTAGACATAAGATGCGATTTGAGATGTTCTTGGCCTATAATATTTGAAAAGCGCATAAACCAAAGATACATTTTTTGTTTTCGTAGAGCCAATGGCCATTGTTTCAAACATAACATAAATATGATATGGCTTATTTTCAAACCACAAGGAAATCTTTACATTTGAAATGCCAAATGAGATGCAATGAAGACCATTGACCAATTCAATTTTGAAAATAAAAGCGCACTGATCCGTGTAGATTTTAATGTTCCGCTCGATAGTGGTTTCAACGTGACCGACACCAGTAGGATAGAAGCGGCAAAGCCCAGCATCATAAAGGTGCTTGAAGATGGGGGAAGCACTGTTTTGATGAGCCATTTGGGAAGGCCGAAAGGGAAAGTGAATCCGGCGATGTCACTTTCACATATTTGTGATTCCGTTGCTGAAATCATAGGGGTGCAAGTCAAATTTGTAGAGGATTGTATAGGGGATGAAGTCACTTCAGCAGTTCAAGAACTGAAGCCCGGGGAAGTGCTCTTATTGGAAAACCTGCGTTTTCACCCACAAGAGGAAGCTGGAGATCGTGATTTTGCAGAAAAGCTGTCAAAAAACGGTGATATTTATATCAATGACGCCTTTGGCACGGCACATCGTGCGCATGCCTCTACAACCATTGTTGCGGATTTTTTTCCTGCGAACAAAGGCTTTGGGTACCTTTTGGCGAAAGAGATCAAGGCAATTGAAAAGGTCATGCAAACTGGCGAAAAGCCCGTAACGGCCATTCTTGGTGGAGCAAAAGTGTCTTCAAAGATTACCATTATAGAAAATATTCTTGATAAGGTTGACCATCTTATAATTGGGGGGGGAATGACCTATACTTTTATCAAGGCGAAAGGGGGCAATGTAGGGGATTCCATTTGTGAGAATGATAAAATGGACTTGGCACTGAATATCTTAAATGAGGCTGAAAAAAAAGGGGTACAGGTACACTTGCCTGTCGATGTCGTTGCTGCAGATGCTTTTGACAATAGCGCAAACACCCAGATTGTTGCCGTTGACAGCATACCTGATGGTTGGCAAGGGCTCGATGCTGGCCCAGAAAGTCTATCGACCTTTAAAACTGTAATATTGGCTTCAAAGACCATTCTATGGAATGGCCCAGTAGGTGTCTTCGAAATGGAAAATTTTGCAAAAGGAACTATTGCCATAGGAAATTATATCGATAAGGCAACCCAAAAAGGAGCCTTTTCATTAGTTGGTGGAGGAGATTCTGTCGCAGCGGTGAAGCAATTTGGTTTTCAAGATAAGGTCAGCTATGTCTCTACAGGTGGAGGTGCAATGCTGGAAAGCCTCGAAGGACAAACTTTACCTGGCATTGCAGCAATAATGGATTGAGCTATCCGTTTTATACACTAGGGTTTTTATGGATATAAAGTAAGGTTTAGACCTTAAAATTTTAGTTTTTCGAAAAAAAGGCCCATTTTAGCCGACCCCACTCCAAACTACGACCACAATGAACAGATATAACAAAAGCTTGTTATGCACTTTTTTTGTCAATATGTTTTTGGGGCTACTGGCACAAGAGCCAGACAGAACCGTACCATTAGACACCATAGGCACACCATCACGTCAGGCACAGCAAAATCCTGCGCACATAACACTGCAGCCGACAACAAGAATTGACGGAAATAGAGCCGAATTGGCTTCGGGCCACCAAGACGGAAGGGATTCCTTTCAGTTAAAGGATCTGGAGGTTGCCAGAAAATATGATAGTCTTTGGCTAAAAGAGCTTCATAGAAATGCATCGCTTTTTGGGGCCATGTATGAAGAGGTACAGAATCCAGATACTACCCAGTTACTTGATTTGCCAACCGATACCTTAAAGACCCGTCTGAGGAAGCTTGACGAAAAAACACCCTTTAACATCACATACAGCCCCTCATTGGAAAGGGTGATCAAGTCTTTTTTAGTGAGACGAAAAGATTTGATGGAACGAATGTTGACGGCGAGTCAATTCTATTTTCCCTTGTTTGAACAAGAGCTCGACAATCATAATATTCCCTTAGAAATCAAATACCTGGCCATAGTGGAATCTGCGTTGAATCCGAAGGCGAAATCAAGGGTAGGGGCTACAGGCCTTTGGCAGTTTATGTACACCACCGGAAAGATGTATGGACTTGATGTCAGCAGCTATGTCGATGAACGTAGCGACCCTATTTTTTCAACTTCGGCAGCATGCAAGTATCTTTCGAAACTCTATGAAATCTTTGGGGATTGGGATTTGGCCCTGGCAGCATATAATTCAGGCCCTGGTAATGTCAACAAAGCTATTCGAAGGTCTGGGGGCCATCAAAACTATTGGAACATTAGAAACTTTCTTCCCCGTGAAACCGCAGGATATGTGCCCGCATTTTTGGCAACCATGTACCTTTTTGAATATGCAGAAGAACATGGTTTATTGCGTAAAAATGTAGAGAGGCCCTATTTTGAAACAGATACGGTACATATAAAACATCTCATCACTTTTGATCAGATATCGGAAACAGTAGGAATAAGTCTTGAAGAACTCGAGATGCTGAATCCATCCTACAAATTGAAGATCATTCCAAAGATTGAAGGAAAAACCTATGCCCTAAGGTTGCCCAAACAAATGATTGGAAAATTCGTGACGAATGAAGACGCCATTTATACCTATGCCAAAAAACAACTTGATTCTTTAGAAAAACCGCTTCCACAATTGGTCGAGAGCAAAAACAAGATACGCTATAAGGTGCGCAGTGGGGATTACTTGGGCAAAATAGCCGAGCGCTATGGAGTTGGGGTTAGCCAAATCAAGCGATGGAACGGATTGCGGAGCAATAACTTAAGAATAGGACAGCGGTTGACCATATTTCCAAGAAAACCAGTTGTTGCGCAAACACCGCCCAAAAAGACTTCAAATGGGAAGACTACGGTAAAGAATCCCATTGGTGACACATCAAAGGTCCATGTTGTCCAAAAAGGGGATTCATTATGGACGATATCACGAAAATATCCTGGAGTTTCTATTGAAAATTTGCGAGAATGGAACAGTCTTAGTGGTAACAATCTAAAACCAGGCACAAAATTAAAATTGTGCGATTGTTCTTCGTAAATTTAGAAACATATGAAAAAAGTGTTGATATTGCTGATTACCAGTATGCTATTGGTGAACACTTCATGCAAAGACAGTAACACCAAAAAACCCTTTTTACCTCCATCTACAGGCGGCATCAATTCACTTATGGTGGTCATGGACACCGAATTGTGGAAAGGAGGTGTAGGGGATCGAATTCGAGAACATTTTGCGGCGCCTGTTCTTGGGCTACCTTGGGAAGAACCTAGATTTACCATCACACAATTGCCCCCACAGGTTTTCACCGGAGCAGTGACGAACTCTAGATCGATACTCTATGTACAACAAGACAGTTTATCGTTGGCACATGTCAAATCAAACGTATATGCAATCCCGCAAAAAGTGGCCGTTATAAAAGGGAGGGACTATCATGAGCTCATTCAAAATGTCGATACATTGGCACAGACTGCAATACAGGCTTTTAAGGCACTTGAAATCAGTGAGGCCCAGAAACGGTTTACAAGATCACTGAACAAAGAGAAAGCGCTCCAAGAAGAATTTGGTATCAACTTGACCATGCCCTCGGTCTATCAGGTTGGCAAACATGAAGAAAATTTTGTGTGGATTGATAGACAGATACAAAAAGGGACGATGAACATTATTGCATATACAATGCCTGAAGATAGCTTTGCCAATGATTCTACTTTTGTGCGTGATATTGTGAAAATGCGTGATTCCATCGGAAAAAGATACATACCAGGGCCAGATATGCCTGGAAAAAAGACGTTTATGATGACAGAGAAGGCTTTTGCACCTTATGTCTTCCCAACTGAAATAGGAGGAAAGAAAGCCGCTGAGGCTAGGGGTATTTGGGAAATCAATGGATATCCCATGGCAGGTCCCTTTCTCACATATATCATCAATGATAAAGAAAAAAAGCGAATGTTGGTCCTTGAGGGATTCACTTTTGCCCCATCTACAGAAAAAAGGGATTACATGTTCGAATTGGAAGCCATTCTCAAGACCTTGGCTTTTGAATGAAATTTGTATTGTTCCCTTGACCAAGAACGGCCTTGATTAGGGCCGTTCTTGGTGTATGCTAGTTATATAAAGTATTGCAATTTTAATCAAAGGCAAAGCCGGTCGAAATTCTATAGATAAAGGCATAGAGCACTACGAAGAACATCACAAAGCAAAACCAAGAAAAAAGCTTAAAATACCTAGTAACCAAAAAATGTCCTAAGTTTTTAAAGGCATCCATATAGATTTCCTTTACGAGTACAAGTCTTTTCATATTTTAACGTCTTTTACATTGAACAGCATACGAAGTTCATTAAATGCATCGGCAAAAAAGAACTATGGCGTTCAACGACAAAAAAAATGGATAAATTCAAGCCGTATACCAAAGACCTCGATGAAAGACCAGAAACCCCTGATAAAATGGCACTATCCCGTGTTCATTTTATCGATTGTTATGGCTTGAAAAGATCGATTAAAGGGTTTGGGGGCTTAGAAAAAAGAAACCCCTCCTAAAAAAGCAAAAAGGAAGGGTTTTATGTAGCGTAAGGTCGTTGGTGTTACATGTTCACTATAATGAATTCAGACCTCCTGTTCTGGCGATGTTTTTCTTTGCCACAACGGTTATTATCATTGCAATCGTTTAATAAGTGTTCTTCACCATAACCGATGGCACTTTCAATCCTATCTGAATCAATACCTTTGGAAATTAGGTAATCCTTGGTTGATTTTGCTCTTTTGTCAGATAGGAATTTGTTGTACTGCCTTGAGCCCAAGGCATCGGTATGCGATTCGATCTTGATGACCATGCTCGGATACTCGTTCATAACCGCCACTAATTTATCCAGTTCTTTGGCAGCATCATCCCTGATTGATGATTGGTCAAAATCAAAGAAAATGGCTTCTGTTTCAAGCTTTTTGACACCTTCGTCCTGTACGATCATGTTTTTTAGCTTTTTGAGTTTGATCTCGGTTTCGATGACTCGATTGTCTAAGGTGGCTATAGGAATCTCTTCCTTGAAATATTGGTTTTGCTCTATTTTGATCGTGTAATCAGTATTGCTTTCCAATTCTTCAAAAACAAAGCTGCCATCTTCATTGGTGACGACCTGCTTAAGCTTTTTGTTGTTTTCATCCAATAGTACTACCAGAGCATTTGGCAAAACCTCTCCTGCAAGTGATTCTGAGATGACACCTGTAATGGCATTCAAGTTCTCAGTTGCTTCTTCAGGCACCAAAAGCTTAAAGGAATAGATGTCATCATCACCTTTACCCCCTTTTCTATTTGAGGCAAAGTAACCTTCTTTCGTTTCCTCCCTCACGATGTATGAAAAATCATCTGAAGAACTGTTAATGGGCTGTCCGAGATTTGTAACTTTGTGAAAACCGCCGTTTTCATACATTGCTTGAAAGATATCTAAGCCTCCA
>JBCDBD010000030.1:0-44561 GCA_039184335.1 Bacteroidota bacterium
AGAGGCCCCACCGAAGGAGATAGTCGCTTTCTTTGCGGCCGTCGCCTTCTTTGGCTTTTCGACCGCTTTTCAGAGCCTCTTTGCCGCCGGAATCATCGAAATACCATTCTTTCAGATTTTTTGCTGACAGCATCAGCAACAAGGATGTCCTTCATCTAAAAATTTTTTCAAAGATACAGAAATAGCATTCTCATAGACCATGCCCTCTTAAAAACAAAACCCACCCTTAAGTGATTTAAGGATGGGAAAAAAATTGCTATGAAAAAGAAAATTAAATATTGGTTTCCCAATATCAAATCAAATATACGTTTTTTATTTAAAAACGAAATTTTATTTCGTTACGAGAACATATCTTTTACTTTCTCGAAGAAAGACTTATCAGATTTTTCTGGCTTTGGGATAAAGTTTTCATCGCTCTGCATACGCTCAAAAAACTCCCTTTGCTCCCTATTAAGTTCTTTTGGGGTCCATACGTTGACATGTACCAAGAGGTCACCACCACCATAACCGTTCAAACTTGAAACGCCCTTTCCCCGTAATCGCAATATCTTGCCTGATTGTATGCCCGATTCCAATTTTATGCGCACTTTGCCATTGACCGCATCAATCTCTTTTGAACTCCCTAAGACCGCTTCAGAAATACTGATATACAAATCGTAATGAAGATTATCGCCTTCGCGCTTGAGCGTTGGGTGCTCCAACGTCTCTATGGCAACCAAAAGGTCTCCTGGTATTCCATCACCAGGTGCTCCATTACCCTTACCTGAAACCTTTAACTGCATGCCATCTTCAACACCGGCAGGAATCTTGACAGCAACGGTCTCTTCGATAACCTTCAGCCCCTGTGCATCAGCATCACTTGGTCGCTTGTCGATGATCTTTCCTGTTCCGCCACAAGAACTACAGGTAGTTGCGGTCTGCATTCTTCCCAATATGGTATTTGCGATCTTGGTTACTTGCCCGGTTCCGTTACAGGTAGGACATGTTTTATAGGTCACTCCGGCCGCTTGCACCTTTCGTCTTACCTTTACCTGTTTCTCTACACCATTGGCCACTTCTCCAAGGGTCAATTTTACATGGATGCGAAGGTTACTGCCCTTGACACGACGTTGGCCCCCAAAACCTCCAAAACCACTGAAACCACCTCCAAAGGCACTGCCAAAGATATCACCAAATTGGCTAAATATATCTTCCATGTTCATGCCGCTCCCGCTGAAGCCACCACCTTCGAATGCCGCATGGCCAAACTGGTCATACTTTGCCCTTTTATCTTGGTCGCTCAATACCTCATAGGCTTCAGCAGATTTTTTGAACATTTCTTCAGCTTTGGCATCACCTGGATTTTTATCAGGATGAAATTCCAATGCTTTCTTACGATACGCCTTTTTTATCTCAGCAGCCGTAGCATTTTTTGAAACACCCAATATTTCGTAATAATCCTGTTTCATAAATGTTTAGTTACCTACGACCACTTTTGGGTGACGGATTATTTTATCACCAAGTTTGAATCCTTTTTCTACAATATCTATAATCTTGCCCTTCAATTTTTTTTCTGGTGCGGAAATTTGGGTAATGGCATCATGAACCTCGGCATCAAAAGAATCGCCCGCCTTGACTTCCAACTGCTCCAAGCCCTTATTTTTAAGTGTCTCCTTCAGTTTGTTGTTAATGAGTTCGACCCCCTTGAACATTTCTTTATCATCCGATTTGGAAATTTCTTTCAGTGCCCTATCAAAATCATCTAAAATTGGCAATAATGCAGTCATCACCTCTTGACCTGCAGTTTTAAAAAGTTCTATACGTTCTTTCGATGTTCTTTTCTTGAAATTTTCAAACTCTGCGAAAAGCCTTAAAAACTTATCCTTTTCCTTTGCCAAATCGTCACGAAGCGCATCTTCTACAGCTATTTGTGTCTCTTTTTCATCTTGAAATCCTACATGTTCCCCTTCTTCATCTTGCACCCCTTCATCAACTATTTGGGGGTCGTGTAGCGCTTCTTCGCTTTCTTGCACCTTACTTTTCTTGCTCATAGGTATTTTGATTAAACCATTTTAGAGCGGCAAAAGTACTGCCAATTCGATAAAAATGTCAAAATGTCACCACTTATTTATCAAAACCCCAACAAATAAGGTTCAAGTAGGTTTATGTAGGGGGGGGAATGACCCAATTCAGATAAACTCCTTTGTAAGGGAAGTCTTTTCAGTTTGCAGTGTTTTGTCTTTGCCCAACAGATCTTGTAACGCCCCAGAAATGTTCTGATACTGGAACAAAAATCCTTTTTTCTCGATACGCTTGCTACTGACCCGTTGACTGGAAAACAACAAGTATGCCATTTCGCCTAAAACAACGCGCATCAAAGACGCGGGAACATTGGGCAATAGGAGTGGTTTCTGGAGCACTTTTGCCAACGCCTTGGTAAACTTTAAATTGGTAACAGGGTTTGGCGCCACGCCATTAAAAGTACCTTTGAGTCCATTATCTAAAACAAACACAAACATTCTTGCCAGGTCATGTATATGGATCCAAGACTGCCATTGCTCACCTGAGCCAAAAGCGGCCCCAACATAGTTTTGTATAGGTTTGGCCATTTGGGGCAAAGCACCACCTTCTAGCGACAATACCAACCCGACCCTTATCGTGGCAACGTTAAATTCAAAATTGTTGAATGTAGCAATTTCATTTTCCCAAGCTGAGACTACACTACCTAGAAAACTATCATCGACCTGCCTTTCATTTTCAGTATACAATGATGTCAATGAATGGGGATATACCCCTATGGCAGAAGCAGACACAAAGCTTTTGATGTCATGGTGCCCTTTTTGCACTATGGCCTTATTAAGTAGCCTAAGGCTCTGAAGCCTACTGTCCAAAACTTTTTTCTTATAATCTGTTGTCCACCGTTTTGAAATACTGGCACCTGCCAAATTAATGACAGATGTCACCCCATCAAAAGCCTTTATATCAATCTCTTCTTTTTCTGGATTCCAGAGAAACCCCTTATAATAATCTGTTTTCTGTATTTTATTTGAATCGGTCGTAAGATAGTGTACTACCGCCTTTCTTTTTACCAATTCCTTTACAATGGCCTGCCCTATCAATCCCGTAGCCCCAGTAATCAAAATTTTCATCTTGTAAATTTTCGTAAAAATAAGTATTTGATCAGCCGATTTTTAGGTCTTAATTCAGGTTTAACAGTCTTGTTCAAACTTTAAGTTAAATTAAGAGTAATGTTACGGTAAGATTTAACTTATACTTTGCAATCCTCTATTTTTTTATGCCCCGAAGCATTTCTCGCTTCCCAGGTGGTCCGGGCAGGCGTTCCACTAAAAAGCCAACATCAAGCATAGCCCGACGCACGCTGCCTTTTGCGGCATATGTCACCAGCACCCCATTATGATCGAGCGCCCGGTACATTCTTCCAAACATCTGTGGGGTCCAAAGCCCAGGTTGTACCCTAGCCCCAAAAGCATCAAAGTAGATAAGGTTAAACAGACCCTCATCATCTACTTGTTGAAAATCCTTCTTTTGTTTGGTCAATATAAAATCTTCAGATAATGCCACACGTTCTCCCCAAGGTATATGGTGCATGTTTAGAAAAACCCCTTCTTGTTCTTTTACCTTTAGTTGGGCAGCATAATCCAATTGCATTATTTCATCCATGGGTACCGGATAGCCTTCCACTGCAACATAATTGACTTTCAATTGTTGTACACCGACCTCTAAATAAGTAATGAATGCGTTTAAGCCTGTACCAAATCCTATTTCAAGAATGTCAACTTCTTGATCTTTGAAAAGCCGAAGGCCCATAGAGATAAAAACATGATATGCTTCTTGTATGGCACCATGTTTGGAGTGGTATTGTTCATCCCAATCCGTTATCTGTATGGTTTTCGATCCGTCTGCCGTAGTGATGATCTGTCGTTTCAAAAGAGTTTTGTTAAGGTATTGGTTGACAATTAAAAAGTAGGATCCGTATTTTTCTTCAACACTTTTTATATAATTTGTTAAAACATTTTCATATTCTGAAAAACACAAAATTCAAGCAAAAAACTGGCTAAGTTTGCGTTAAAAGTAACAAAAGCTTGGTGCTATTGTTTATTTTTAATACTCTTAAATTCATCTAGGTGGAAACTATGGCAAAAAACTTGATTATCGAAAAATCCAAAATATCAAGAATCGGCGAAGTAGATTTTGACCATCTCAATTTTGGGGAAATTTTCACGGACCATATGTTTGTTTGCGATTTCAAAAATAGCACTTGGGAAACCCCAAAGGTCATTCCCTATCAGCCCTTGACCATTGCACCTTCGGCTAGGGTATTCCACTATGGGCAAGCTGTTTTTGAGGGCATGAAGGCCTACAAAGATGATGAAGGTGGGGTTTGGCTGTTCAGGCCAGATGAAAATTTCAGGCGCATAAACATTTCCAGTGCCCGAATGGCAATGCCTGAATTTCCTGAGGAGTATTTTTTTGAGGGACTTAAGACACTGTTGACCCTTGATAATGAATGGATAAAACCTGGATTGGGAAATTCACTTTATGTACGGCCCTTTGTCATTGCGTCTCACCCGGGAATCATTGCCTCACCTGCTGATGAATACAAATTCATGATTATTTGCTCGCCTGCACAATCTTATTATGGAGGCGAAGTGAGGGTGAAAATTGCCGAAAAGTTTAGTCGAGCGGCAGATGGCGGATTTGGCTATGCAAAGGCGGCAGGAAACTACGCAGGACAGTTTCACCCGACCAACTTGGCCAAGGAAGAGGGATTTCAACAAATCATATGGACCGATTCAAACACCCATGAATATATTGAAGAAGCAGGCACCATGAATATTTTTGCACGCATCAATGACAAGCTTCTTACCTGCCCTACCAACGATCGAATTTTGGATGGTGTCACAAGAAAGAGCATCTTGGCATTGGCAAATGACCAAGGCATCGAAACAGAAGTAAGGCCCATTAAAGTCTCAGAACTCATTTCAGGTATTGAAAAGGGAACACTCAGAGAGTTATTTGGTGCAGGTACCGCAGCAGTTATCAGCCCAATATTGGGCTTCGGTTTCCAGGGTAGGCACTACGAGCTCCCCCATATCGAAGAACCCTATGCCAAAAGGCTAAAAATGCAACTTTTAGGCATTCAGTACAATAGGGATATCGATAAATTTGGGTGGCGCTACAGAGTATAAAAGAATGAAGACCTACCTAGAAACGAGGTCTTTCATTTTTCTAGAATTGTCTTTATATCGGGCTTGAAATAATTGGGCCCTTTTAACACCTTACCATCTTTACGATAGATTGGTTTTCCGTTTTTACCCAATTTGCTCATATTACTACGTTGAATTTCCTCAAAGACCTCCTCAATCTTATACTGCATCCCATGTTCCAAAATGGTTCCGCACAGAATATAGAGCATGTCACCCAAAGCATCGGCCACCTCCACGAGATTGTTTTCATTTGCCGCCTCAAGATATTCCCTATTTTCTTCATCCATTAAGTTAAAGCGCAGTCTATTCTTGCTTTCCCCAAGATTGGCCATAGGCACTTTGGATACCCCCAGCCCAAATGAACGGTGAAAAAGTTCGACAGCTTTTATTTTACTTTTCATTCTAATCGGTATTGCCTTAGCTTTGCATAAAAATATAAAATATGTTCAGCAAAGGACAATTAATTTTCGCTGGCCTTTTCATCATTACTTTCATTATTGTTATTATCGTTTCGTATCATGGAGACAAAAAATTACATTCCAAAAATTATAAAGGGGTCAAATGGGTGTTTTTTTCCTTTATCATTTTCATAATTTTTCTTTTTTTGGTTAAGCAATTTCTCAAAAATTAACACAAATCTTGGCTACGCCACAAAAATTAACATTTACGCAACATTATCTAGTTTTCGCTCATATAATATAGGAAAAGGCTTGTATTTTTGTATACAACAACAAAAAACACCAATGATAACATTCTTAAGTATTCTCTTCACGCTCTTGGCCATCAACGCCTTGTTACTGATTTTCAGTGTGAACGGAGCTCGTGAAATGTTCAAAAAGCCTATCCGAAAAATTTCTGAGGTCACCACTTTAAGGATTTCTACCCGCCAATATCCTGAATCAAAATACAAGGAAGCGGTTTAGTTTATACCTTTACAAGGTATGAAACAGGCATTTCTTGTTTTTTTGGGGGGTGGCATTGGAAGTATGCTGCGCTATCTAATATCCAACCAACTCAATTCTATAAGCATCACATTCTATTGGGGAACTTTTGTAGTGAACATTTTAGGCTGTCTTATTATTGGAACATTATTGGGACTCTCTGCTAAAGAAAATTGGTTGAGCACTGACCAAACCCTATTATTGGCTACCGGATTCTGTGGTGGATTTACCACGTTTTCAACATTTGCACTAGAGAAGCATACTCTTTTAAAATCTGGTGAAATTTTCCATTTTTTACTTTATACCATTACCAGTATCCTACTCGGTATTCTTGCAATAGCTATAGGTATTTTGCTTTCTAAAGCAATCAAATAGTTATAAATTTATTTTTTCTTATATTTTTTGTTTATTTCTGAACATTGTTCAATAAAATGGATATTCCTTTATAAGAATTTTTTGTTTTTTAACGAATTTAATGAGACATAACCATTAAAAAAATAATTTTTTTGATGATAAAATACATTACCCCTAAAAAAATAGGGATATTTTTTTTATATAGATAAAAATGACCTTCACTCCCTGCGATTCTACATGGTTATTTCTTCATTACTCTATATTTGGCTGCACAATTAACTCTTAATTTATGAAAAAAGTCGAGGCAATCATTCGAAAATCCAAATTCGATGAGGTGAAAAAAGCACTTCACGAAATTGAGGTCAACTTCTTCAGTTACTGGGATGTAACCGGAGTTGGCAATGAAAAACAAGGTCATGTGTATCGTGGTATTTCCTATAGCACGACCGATATCCAAAGACGCTATTTGGTCATCGTTGTATCTGATGATTTTTTAGACAGAACGATTAAAACCCTACTTGAATCGGCAGCAACCGGCAATGTAGGCGATGGTAAAATCTTCGTTTCAGACGTCATTGAAGCATATCGTATACGAACGGGGGAGAGCGGAAGCGCTGGAATCAATTAATCAACTAAACAAACTAACAAAATTAAATATGGAAGCAGGATTATTTACAGCAAACAATGTTTGGATGATGGTCTGTACAGGATTGGTATTCTTTATGCACTTAGGATTCTCGTTCTTGGAAATCGGACTGACCAGACAAAAAAATACAGTTAACATCTTATTCAAAAATGTTTTTATCATATGCGTAGGACTCTTGTTGTACTACGTTGGTGGATTCAACTTAATGTATCCAGGTTTTGAAGATGGGGACGCTGGATTTCTCAAATTTGCAGGCTTTGGCATTGCAGCTCCTGAAAATGGCATGACCCCGGATTATGCCGATGGAGGTTATACTTGGTGGACCGATTTTCTTTTTCAAGGTATGTTTGCAGCTACAGCGGCCACCATCGTATCAGGTGCCGTGGCCGAACGCATCAAATTAGGAAGCTTCATGCTGTTCACCATAGTGTACGTAGGCCTAGTATATCCTATCGTAGGTTCATGGCAATGGGGTGGCGGATTTCTCTCGTCACTCGCTTATGGAAAAGCTGAAGGGTTTTATGATTTTGCCGGCTCAACCCTGGTTCATTCAGTAGGGGGTTGGGGTGCTTTGATAGCCATTTACCTTTTAGGGGCGCGAATTGGCAAATTTGGTGAAGATGGCAAGCCTAAAGCCATACCCGGGCACAACCTGCCCTTGACCGCTGCTGGCGTTCTAATTTTATGGTTAGGATGGTTTGGCTTTAACGGGGGATCAGTACTATCCGCAGACCCCGAATTGACCTCTTTGGTCTTGGTCACGACGTCATTGGCAGCAGCAGCAGGTGGTGTGTCAGCCTTTTTGACTTCGTTGATAGCTTACAAAAACTATGATTTGACCATGTTCTTAAATGGAATCTTGGGTGGTCTGGTCGGTATTACGGCAGGAGCAGATCAAATGTCGCCCAACGAAGCCGTTATCATAGGTGTTTTGGCGGGCATCATCATTGTTCTCGGGGTAGCACTGATTGATAAATTAAAATTGGACGATCCTGTAGGTGCTGTTGCCGTTCACTTGATCTGCGGTATTTGGGGCACATTGGCTGTTGGTATTTTTGGGCAATTGGCAAGCTTTGACCAATTCTTGGTACAGTTGGCCGGTGTGGGTGCAGCTGCCACTTTTTGTTCGGTCACCGGATTCATTATTCTTTTTACCATCAAGAAAGTAGCAGGTCTCAGGGTTTCTGAACAAGAAGAAATGGAAGGGCTTGACATTCATGAGCATGGAATGGATGCCTATGCAGATTTTAGAATGAACCAACATTAAAGCACTAAAATAAAAGAAACGGAGCGTTTGGCAGAACGCTCCGTTAGTAACCTTTTCAAAAACTTAACACTATCAATTAACAACTCCCTTTTTAGGGAATCAAAACTTGAAATATGAAAACGATTACATATACAAAGTACATAAAAAATTTAGTTTTATTGACAGCCATTATCCTTTCATCAGCCGCTTATGGCCAAGAAGAAGAGGAAGAAAAATCGAAATTTAGCTTTAGCGGTACCGTAGATGCCTATTATAGGACCAACTTCAATGGCTTGAACAAAGAAGTGCCCGTTGTAGATACCGCGGGCGAGCAAATCGGCTTTTTTAATCCCGCTGCCCCCGGCACTTCATTTGCCAATGACCCAGGCTTTGCCTTGGGCATGGTCAATCTGATTGCAGCTTATGAAGGTGAAAAAGTAGGATTCGTCGGAGACTTGGTTTTTGGGCCACGGGGTGAAGACGCCGTATTCAATTCATCTGATTCATCGGCTTCAGTAAACCAGTTGTACGTGTACTGGAATGTCAGTGACAATACTACCTTAACATTCGGTAACTTCAATACCTTTTTGGGGTATGAGGTCATTTCACCTGCTGCCAACTTTAACTACAGTACTTCTTACATGTTCTCTTACGGGCCATTTTCCCATACAGGTCTAAAGGCAGATTTTGATCTTGGCAATGATTGGAGCGCCATGTTGGCCATATTAAATTCGACGGACTTTACCGACTTCAATCCTACCGGTGAGCTTTCGTTCGGTGCGCAATTAGGGTATGCCGGTCAGTTCTTGAACTTTATTTACGGCAAACAATCTGGAGATGAATTCTTCGATGTCGCCACCGGCACACTGGTCGAAGTCGATACCGAAGCACTTTTTCAAATAGATTATACAGGTGGTTTTGACTTGACAGAGAATTTCTTTTTGGGAATCAATGCAACCTATCAAGATACAGATGATATAGGATTCTATGGTGTAGCTCTTTACCCACAATTGACCACTTCTGAAAATTTTGCGATAGGTCTCAGAGGGGAGTATTTTGCTGAATCTGGAAATTTTGGCGCAATAGGTAGCTTAGAAGAAGACTCTGATGTGATAGCAATCACTTTGACTGGCAGTGCGACAATAGGTGATTTAATCATCAAGCCTGAGCTTCGCTTCGATACCGCATCAGATGATTCCGTATTTTTTGTGGATAGCGATTTAGAAATAAGTGATAATTTGGCATCATTTGTACTAGCAGCGGTATATTCCTTTTAGTCGTTGCATTTATTATCGTCTAGAAAAAGAAAAAAGCCCCAAACTGGGGCTTTTTTATTACTCTTTATTAAAAGCTTTCACTCCTGCTCTCACACTAGTTCTCAAATAATTTTGCCTTGGCACTAGAGGGCAGGAGTACTTTTTATTATAGGCACAATACGGATTATACGCTTTGTTGAAATCAATGGTCAAGACTTCACCATGAGGGATTTCTATATCAATATAGCGCCCACCACCATAGGTCTCATTACCATTGGTATCATCTAAAAACGGGAGAAATAAATTCAGCTCATACCCCTCTTGGTCCAAAAGCTCCAAACTTTGGTATACTTCAAGTCGGTGTCTGGCATCATGAAGCTCAAAATGGGCAATACCATACAAGACCTCCTTTGTTTTTCTATCGGTGGTCGTTGGCATTAAAAACGGTCGGGCATTGGGAGTACGCTCAAACCTCGCCTTGATGATATAATTGGTATCAGGTTCAAAAAAGTCCAATCCATTAAAATGTTTACGGTATTTATCTGGCAGGGGTGAGGTTTCTGGATTTTTGAACTCTGCGTTGAGCCCTTTCTGAAACTTCATTATACCGCTTATGGTTGCATTGGTCCTTTGTCTTATTGCTTCGGGCAACTCATCATGATATCGTTTTTCTTGCCGACAGCCCAAAACCAATAGAACTAAAAAGAACAAAAAAATTCTCATAAGACATCTAAAAGAGGAAAAAATACAATGGTCTTATTTTTCATTGTAAACTTCGCATTGTACTTTGGCAACAAAAGTAATCCAATGAGGTACATTTTGAACTTTTTCTTGGTATTTGTTGTAGTGACAGCATGTCAATTTGAAAAAAAAGCACAAATCGCTGAGGGACAAGGGGCAACAAACAGAAAATTTCCCAGCTTGGAACCTGAGCGGTACAATGTGGCCTTTTTAATAATGGACGGCACCTACAATACTGAATTCACTGCCCCTTTTGATATTTTTCAACATACCCAATACCGCCAAGGTATTAAAGCCATGAATACCTTTACCGTGGCAAACACCCTTGATCCCATCACCACATTTGAAGGTGTTCGCATACTACCGGATTTTGACTACACCGAGGATTCCATTCCCCAAATAGACATTTTGGTGGTACCCAGTGCCGAACACCATTTAGACACTGATCTTGACGACACCATTATGCTTGGTTTTGTTAAGAAAGTAGCGAAAGAGGCACGCTTTGTGACCTCACATTGCGATGGTGCTTTTGTTTTGGCAAAAGCAGGGCTTTTAGATAGTGTGACCTCAACCACCTTTCCAAGCGATATCGCGAAATACAAGACCATGTTTCCACATCTTAAGGTCAAAGACAGTGTTCTTTTTGTACATGATGGAAAATACATCACATCAGCAGGTGGAGCAAAAAGCTTTGAAGCAGCCCTTTATCTATGTGAATACCTCTATGGAAAGGAAATTGCTGCGTCTTTGGCCAAAGGATTGGTAATCAACTGGAATTTGGAACACATACCAAAACTCATTCTTCATTGATTTCATAACGGGCATCTTCCAGGTATTTTTTGATGATTCGATTAAATTCTGGTGTAATTCGGAATAGGGCGGTATGCTTCAGTGCATACAATTTCTTTTTATCCTTAAATCCTTTTTTAAGCACTTCTTCAAGATAGAACAAAGCGGTACCGAAATCCTCATTTTTAGCACTCAACGATATCACTTTCAGATAATAATCGAAGTTCTTTGGCGCAATAATCGTTTTGAGCATCCATAGAAAGGCAAGTGCTTCTTCATCAATTGGACGTGCAGCTATAGCAACGTCAATATTGTCATCCACCAGCGCATTGACATAGCCATAAAGCCGATGTCCCATTTCTTTTTCCAATCCACTGTCGCCATAAATGTATCGATTGATTTCTGTCATCTGGTAATTCCACCAGCCCAGATTATTCAAATTGTATGTCAAAATATCTTCGGCTAGGTAAAAGTTATAGTCTTCTTTGAGAAGCGACTCCTTAAAAAAGGTATTGTTCTCATTTCGCCGCAGACTTTTGAACAGCTTTGTTTTCTTTAGGTTTCTTCTGGCATATTTGATGGAATCGACATTGCGATGCGCGCCATACACAGAAATAATTTCACCCATCAATTGATTGGCCATCAACAGTTCTCCCCCACCACGAAAATCCGCCACCCTTTCTACATCTTTCAGATAGGACCCATCGATATAGCTCGAATCTTTTATGGCATTGCCCTTGGCCATGGCCTCGATAGTAAAAAAACCTAATGCCCTTTCGAGATAAGAGGTATTGGGCCACGCATTGCCACCATCAAAAACCAAGATCTGGTGGGGAAACTTCAACTTGTCGAGCAATTCTTCCATTGCAAGTAATTCTGTGTAGTTAAAGTCTTTTTTGCCCACAATACCGATAAAATGAAAACGATTTTTAGTGTTCAACAATTCGGTGTTCACGATGGAAACACCACAAAGCAGTATTCCTTCGATGTCTTTGATGAAAATGGGAATCAAACTGGCAAATCGACCCCCGCCAGAGAAACCTGCGGCATATACCCTGTTCTTTTGTATGGGCAACAGTTCAGTTACTTTTTTTATCATGCGACTCGTCGCCAACATATTGTCAGAAAGCGAGACCGTATCAATAAGATTATTGGAAGCGGCCAAAACATACCCCTCCTTTTCTGCAGCTTGTATAAACATCGCCAAGGCTTGTCTAGCTTGGCCCTTTAAATCAGAAACAAATACTACAGGCCATTTTTTGGAGGTGTCGAAGGTAGATGGGAGGTACAAGGAAAAAGTCTCAGGAATGGAGTCATGTACCGGTAAAGAGTCGATGATCTTACCCTTGGCCAAACGCATTTCCTGAGCAAACAAAGGGGTAAGGAAAAAGAGAACGATTGCAAAAAATAAGTAATATTTTTTCATAATGCAATTACATCAAAAATCTGGCCAAACAAAGATATTGACTTCATAGCAACAAAATACGCCCAAAATCAAGTACATTTTTTCAAAGGCAAATTTGAAATTACTTCAGATAAGATGATATGGGTGCGGCATTCACCGTACAAAACCAATTCGTCAATAAACTTTTCAAGGTGGGTCTGATCTTTCAAAACAACTTCCATTATTATATTTTCTGCACCGGTAATCCTATAGCAATTGACGACTTCATCGAACGATTTCACCTTTTCTAAAAGTGGCTTTAGTTTTCCCATAAATGCCCGCAACATAACAATTGCCCTCAACTGATAGCCGGCCAATGCATAGGAAACATCGGTACGATAACCCGAAATGACACCCAAATCTTCCATTCGCTTTACGCGCTCCACTACAGCTGGCGGTGTCAACCCAACGGTACGGCCAATATTCGCAAAAGAATCACGAGCATTTTTTTGTAGGCATTCCAATATGCGCCAATTCAAATCATCCATTGAATCAAAGATAAATTAAACTATATTCTTTAAAAAAGAAAGCAATCTATATATATGATCTTTGATTATAAAGTTACATTTTATTTTTCAAGCTTAATTTTATAACATAAAAAGTTGTTTTGAAGAAATGGATAGCGGTTCTATCTACTCCCTCTTGGTATATAAAAAATCCATAGACCTGTACGACCTGAGTCGTGCGGTCGCTTCTTACTTTTCACACAACAAAGACACGTTCACACTAAAAAAATCGACAAGCTTCAGGGACAATTTATCAGACTCATTATTGACCGATGCCAGCATGATCAAGAAGGAAGTAGAACACGTTTTCGAAAGCAACTCTCACGCCAAGAAGATGAAAAGCTTGATCTTCATCAACATCATGACACGCAATATCTTGGCCTATTGCAATGGTTTTGAAAGGGATGGTGTCAAAGAAAAGGAATATCTCAACTTGTTGCGCCAAGAAATAAAAGTCTTTAGAAAGTCTTTTAAAAAGTGGAGACACGCCCTACAGGGTGGCCAATAACCCCCATATACCTTTCTACATATTTCTCCTGTACTGTCCGCCCACTTCAAATAATGCATTTGTAATTTGCCCTAACGAACAATATTTCGTGACTTCCACTAATTTTTCAAAAATATTGCCATTGGTAATGGCCACCTCTTTCAATTCAGACAAAAGTCTTGTACTTAAAACAGTATTTCCTTGATTTAGGTTCTTTAGGGTACATATCTGGTTTTTCTTCTCTTCTTCAGTGGCCCTGATCACCTCTTCTGGTAAGATGGTAGGTGATCCTTTTGAGCTCAAAAAAGTATTTACCCCTATTATTGGATAAGCCCCGGTATGCTTCAAGGTTTCATAATGCAAACTTTCTTCCTGTATTTTTGAGCGTTGGTACATGGTTTCCATGGCACCAAGCACCCCGCCTCTTTCCGTGATCCTGTCAAATTCGATCAAGACCGCCTCTTCTACCAAATCGGTCAGCTCTTCAATAATGAAGGCACCTTGAAGGGGATTCTCATTTTTCGTAAGTCCCAGCTCTTTGTTGATGATCAATTGAATTGCCATGGCCCTACGCACTGATTCCTCGGTAGGGGTGGTAATAGCCTCATCATAGGCATTGGTATGTAATGAATTGCAATTATCATAAATAGCATATAGGGCTTGAAGTGTCGTTCGAATATCGTTGAAATCAATCTCTTGGGCATGAAGACTCCTACCCGATGTCTGAATATGGTACTTCAGCATTTGGGCCCTAGCACCTGCACCATACTTTTCTTTCATGGCTTTTGCCCAAATACGTCTTGCCACACGACCAATGACTGCATATTCAGGATCAATACCATTGGAAAAGAAAAAAGAGAGGTTGGGGCCAAATTCGTCAATATCCATACCCCTGCTCAAGTAATACTCTACATAAGTAAACCCATTGGAGAGTGTAAACGCCAATTGTGAAATTGGATTGGCACCAGCTTCTGCTATGTGATAGCCCGAAATAGATACCGAATAAAAGTTTCTCACTTTATTTTGGATAAAATATGCTTGTACGTCACCCATTAACCGCAACGCAAACTCCGTGGAAAAAATGCAGGTATTCTGCGCTTGATCCTCTTTCAGTATATCAGCTTGAACCGTACCTCGGACCTGGCCCAATGTTTCATATTTGATTTTTTCATAAGTCTTGTGGGGAAGCACTTGATCACCAGTAACACCCAAAAGCATTAAGCCGAGTCCGTTATTGCCCTCAGGCAATTGCCCATGGTAGGTAGGCCTATCAACTCCCTTTTCCGTGTAAATTGCCGCAATCTTTTTGTCAACCTCTGCCACTAGACCATTGTCGTTAATATACTTTTCACAATTTTGGTCAATGGCAGCATTCATAAAAAAGCCTAAGAGCATTGGTGCAGGTCCGTTGATGGTCATGCTCACCGAAGTCATTGGGTCGCTTAAATCAAATCCTGAGTACAGCTTTTTGGCATCGTCCAAACAACAGATCGAGACTCCTGCATTGCCAATTTTTCCATAAATATCAGGCCTATGATTGGGGTCATGCCCATAAAGTGTAACAGAATCGAATGCTGTTGACAGTCTTTTTGCGGGCATAGCCACACTGAGATAATGAAAACGACGATTTGTTCGTTCAGGCCCACCCTCGCCTGCAAACATACGGGTAGGATCTTCGCCCTTTCTTTTAAAGGGATACAATCCAGAAGTATATGGAAACTCCCCAGGACAGTTTTCTTGCAGCATCCATTGCAACAAATCGCCCCAAGCTCTATACTTGGGCAATGCTATTTTTGGAATGTTGGAATGCGAAAGCGATGTTGTATGTGTCTCAATCTTAATTTCCTTGCCCCTTACCCTATAGGTGTATTCGCTTGCTCGATACTTTTCCTTAATGTTTGGCCAATTTAAGATGAGTTCCCAATTATGTGGGTCCAAATCTAATTTTACTTCTTGAAATTGACGTACCAAATGTTCGATTATCTTCTTGTCGGGTATGTCGGCAATCTTACTTTCTAAAAGCTTGTTATCAATACCCGATGTATTCAACAGAAAATTGGGCGCTTCATCAGTTTCAGACCTACCGATTATTGTGCATATAGCCAGATATATACCATATAGACGTTGTGCCGTCTCAGCTTGAGCGATTGATATTCGGCCATATGTCCTATTGCTATCAGCAATCTCCGACAAGTACCTGAATCTTGCAGGTGGAATGATGAATTTTTTTTCTGAGCGGTTTCTTGATGGATTAAGATTGGATTTCCATGCTGTACCTGCCTTGACATTCAACGTATCGATTACGGTAGCGTATAGCTTATTCATACCTGGATCGTTGAACTGGGCTGCCATCGTACCATATATAGGCAACGCCTCTTGGGCAATATCCCACAACCCGTTATTTCGCATGTACTGTTTTCTGACGTCACGAAGCGCATCTTGGGCGCCTCTTTTGTCGAATTTGTTGATGGCCACCACATCAGCAAAATCAAGCATATCTATTTTCTCAAGCTGTGTTGCCGCCCCAAATTCAGGTGTCATTACATACAGTGAAACATCACTGTGTTCCAAAATCTCGGTATCTGATTGTCCAATACCAGAGGTTTCCAGTATAATGAGGTCAAAATTCGCTGCCTTTAACACATTCAATGCATCTTTGACATGTCTTGAAAGTGCAAGGTTCGACTGTCTAGTTGCCAAGGAACGCATGTATACACGCTCATTTTTAATGGCGTTCATGCGAATTCTATCGCCTAACAAAGCACCCCCTGTTTTTCTTTTTGAAGGATCAACAGAAACGATACCGATGCACTTTTTGGGGAAATCGGATAAAAAACGTCTCACCAACTCATCGACCAAACTTGATTTCCCGGCACCTCCTGTACCAGTAATCCCAAGCACGGGAACCGGATTGATATTCGTATTGAACAATTCAAAATGCCCAGAAAACTCTTTTTGCCTATTTTCTGCAAGTGAAATCAAACGCGCAATGGTCGAAGTATTATTTTCCCTTAAAAGCACTTGCAATTTTTTGTCTTTGGAAGTTTTTAGGGCAGGGACTTCGACATCACACTTTTGCACCAAGTCATTGATCATGCCCTGCAAACCCATTTTACGCCCATCATCCGGAGAATATATCCTAGCAATACCATAGTCCATTAATGCCTCGATTTCATGGGGCAGGATGACACCACCACCACCACCAAATATTTTAATGTGACCAGCATCATTTTCGTTCAACAGGTCGTACATATACCTAAAATACTCATTGTGCCCTCCTTGATAAGATGTCATGGCAATGGCATTCGCATCTTCTTGAATGGCACAATCAACAACTTCGGCTACACTCCTATCATGACCAAGATGAATTACCTCAACACCAGTGGCTTGGATAATCCGTCTCATAATATTGATCGCCGCGTCGTGGCCATCAAAAAGGGAAGCTGCGGTGACAATGCGAATTTTATTTTTAGGACGGTATGGCAAAATTTGTTCCATTGACAAAAAAGGAATAATTTTTTCTCTGCAATTTACAGAAAATGCAAAGAAATAAGGTTTATGATTAGAATTTTATAAAAATCATTCTTTTCAAATGCTTCTTTTTCGAAAGTAATAATTTTACATTCTTAAAATTTAGCATTTTGAAGCTTTCCATCTTGATCCACTGCAATGACCAGCCGGGCATTATAAGTTCTGTAACTAATTTTTTGCATGTAAAAAAGGGCAATGTCATCTATTTGGACCAACATGTCGATAAAGAAGCTAGTGTCTTTTTCATGAGGTTGGAAAGTGAGTTTTTTAGCGATTTTGACCTGAACAGCTTTCAACAAGAGTTTCAAGAAAAATTGGCGGATAGTTATCAAATGAAATGGAGCGTTCACTTAGAGGCCACAAAGCCCAAAATGGCAGTTTTTGTTTCAAAATACCATCATTGTCTTTATGATCTGTTAAGCAGGTACCACTCTGGCGAGCTTCCCGTTGAAATTCCATTTATTCTGAGCAACCACAAGGACCTGAACCATATCGCCAATCAATTTGAAATACCTTTTTATCATGTGCCCGTAGGCAAGGAAACAAAAAAAATGGCAGAAAAAGAACACTTGCGACTTTTGGCTGCACACCATGTTGATTTTATTGTACTCGCCCGCTATATGCAATTGATCACCCCAAAAATAATAACGGTCTACCCCAATAAGATCATCAATATACACCATTCGTTTTTGCCCGCTTTTGCCGGCGCCAAACCCTATCATGCCGCTTTTGCGAGAGGGGTAAAAATTATTGGGGCAACGAGTCATTACGTTACCGAAGAACTTGATGCTGGGCCCATTATTGAACAAGATGTGACCACGGTATCACATTCGCACTCCATCAAAGACTTCGTCACCAAAGGCAGGGATTTGGAAAAAATTGTTCTGTCACGGGCGGTCAAGCTGCATGTACTGCACAAAACTATGGTCTACAACAACAAAACGGTAATTTTTTCATAGCAATGGCCCACGCTTATACCAGAAATCTATAATCAGCGATTGATTTTGAATAACACAATACCTTAACTGAGCAACCCATGAAAAGAATAATAGCAGTGTCAATGGTCTTGACCTTTACTTCGTGCAGCGAGTTACAACAAGTGGTAAATCAATTACCTCAAGGAACATCAACAATTGGCAATGAAGAAATTGCCAACGGTTTGAAAGAGGCATTGAACTTGGGTATTGAAAAACAAGTTACCAAACTGACCGCCAAAGATGGTTTCTTTAAGAATGAGCTTGTCAAAATACTCTTGCCAGACGAGTTAAAAAAAGTGGACAAAACCTTAAGGGACGTGGGTCTTGCAAACCTTGCCGATGAAGGGCTCCGTGTCTTGAACAGGGCAGCAGAAGATGCTGTGGGTGAAGCCATACCCATTTTTGTCGATGCCGTAAAGGGCATTTCCTTCGCTGATGCAAAAGACATTTTGCTTGGTAGTGACAATGCTGCCACCAGGTACTTGGAGCAAAACACAGGTTCACGACTTTATGAAAAATTCAGCCCTATCATAAAAAATTCTTTTGAAAAAGTTGGTGCAGATCAAATATGGAGCAATTTGATTACCCAATACAACAAGCTACCCTTGACGAACGATGTCAATCCTGACTTGACTGATTATGTTACCCAGGAGGCCATGAATGGAGTTTATACCATGATTGCAATTGAAGAAAAAGCGATAAGAACCAAGGTCTCATCAAGAACGACGGACCTACTCAGAAAAGTATTTAAAATTCAAGATTAGCTTTTCAGGATATTTTACGCGATTGGTGCAATAATCAAAATAATCGTCCGTTATAACCATAAGAAAACAAGGCAATTATAACAAATTGCTAAAGTTAAATTAACCTTATGCAATGGGTTATCATTGAATTTTGTATCTAAGTTATCTGAGTTAGCATTTTTTTGAGTTAGTTAGTTTAAAACCGGTGTTCGCACCGGTTTTTTTATGAAGCATCAAATCTAACTATTTCACCATCAAATGCTTAACCCAACCCCTTTTGTTCCACAACAAAAACCCTTACGTAAGGTAAACTTTTATCGGGATTTACTTTTGTTAAGTTTTATTTAACAATTGAGGGTGAAAAATTTGTTAATTTGTTAATGAACTAATTCATCGGTCATGGGGCTCAAGGGGGTAATCGTATGCATACTATTCCTACCAAGCACATTTGTTCTTGCAAAAAATTCGATCTACTTAAACGCAAAGGGCATTTCGGGTGCATCCCCCATTTTTCAAGATTCCATTGAATGGGCAGATTATTACTACAATATTCATAGGTACAAAAAGGCAATACCGATATATAAAAAAAATCTGACCGATTCATTGTCAAATAAGACCCGTGTACTAAAAAAATTAGCACTTAGCGAAGCTGCCCTGGGGCGTCCTGCTGCATCGGTATCGTATATCAATGATTATTTACTTACTGATTTTGACCCTTCCTTTCTTTCCAATGAAGGTTTTGATCCGATAAGGGATTCATCTGAATTTACGGAAATTTCAGATGAAGTGACCCCAAAAATAACGGTTTGGTCATTCATATACTTTTTTGTGTCAATGATCGGGTTTTATGTGCTACTACTGATATGCCTCAACAAAAATATCAATTTGGTGGCCCGTTTTCTGATTGCTGGTTTTATTTTCATCCATTCCCTCTTCATTTTGAATGTCAGTATCAACAGGGCCCATTTTATGTTTCAATACCCCCATTCCTATTTAATCTCAACATGGGCCTCATTTTTATATGGTCCTTTGCTGTATTTGTACTTTAAGCGGATTACTGAAAAATATGCCTTCAAGCGTATCGACTTTCTTCACCTGCTACCTACTATTGCACTTTTGATTTTTATGCTTCCAAATGTGTACCTAATATCTGGTGAAGATAAAATTTCATTAATGCTGATACGCTTGAAAAACGGATTGAGCCCTCAAGATTCAAATCAATTGCTTGCCATTGTACTTTTGAAGATACTGTCATTGGTCGTTTATGCCTATTTCATCAGAAGGGTTTACCTAAGAAGCAAGACCCAAAGACTTTTGCAAGAGAAAAATCAAATCTGGCAAAAGAATATTTACTTGATACATGTGCTCTACATTTTGACCTATACAGCTTATGGCATTTTGATCATCAACGGGTATTCTTCGGGTATCTTTTTGAACGGCTCATTGGCCGCAATGGCCATAATGGTGCTCTATGTTGGCTATTCCGCAAACATTCAGCCCCAGGTTTTTAGTGGTGTATATGCCTACACCAATAGGCTTTTCCCGAAATATGAAAAATCAGGACTCACCGCTAGCCTTTCCAGAGAACTGAAAGAAAATTTGGTGCATTTGTTCGCCAATGAAAAAATATATCGGGAAAACAATATCAATTTAGAGATGGTAGCCAATCGTCTCGATACGACCAGACATAATGCTTCGCAGGTAATCAACGAGCATTTCGGCATGAGCTTTCACGAGTTTGTCAACACATATCGCATAGAAGAGGCCAAAAAGATCCTACAAAAAGATGCCGCCCAAAAAATACATATCATTGACGTTGCCTACGAGGTAGGTTACAACAACAAAGTGACTTTCAATAAGGCCTTTAAAAAAGATACCCAGCTTACCCCCTCAGAATACCAAAGAAATTTTAAGTTCAATAAGGTATCTTGAAACGTAAGTATTTATCGGAAGGGTAAATTTTGATAAGGTTTACCCAATATCAGTGATTGAAAGACGTATTTTATATCAAGAGGAACCGTATTGGTAAAAAACAGCCCTATTTATTACTCCAAAAGGCACAACAAGCTTTGGTCTCATTATTTAGGGTAACGTTTGAATTAGTCATCATTAAACCCAGGGCTGTTTATTTGCCAATCGCGTCAAATAACAAATGATGGATGGGTTGAAAGCAAAAAACCTGCCTTAAGCCATGCCATTAATTTTGAAGCGGGGCATGCAAGTACGCTCTCTGCTTCAAATAAGAAAAATACGACAACGACACCGTTTAAATCTACGCATAAAACTATGTTAAGTGAAGACCAAGATGGGGCGTTATTTGCCAACAAATGCTAATTCTACGTTAAGTGTTACACAAATCACCTGATTTTTAGGGGCATACGTCTATTGTTTGTCATCTAAAAGCACATTTTCAACGTATCTTTGATATAACAAATCTTAAAATATGGAAAGGCAATATTGCAAAGTCGGTGCAGTGACTCCGATAACAAGTGGAAACCAAGCTGTGACAATCTTGGAGTATCAATACCAAAACTTCATCCAAAAGGCAGCTGATGCCACTTACATTGATACCAAGCTCGGAGCGTTTTTTGAGAGAAAGGCACAAGGCATAAAAAAAGTATTGGAAAACCTTGTCCAATAACTAGAGTACGGCTTCAAGTTCTTTCTTCATCAGCAACTGTAGCTCTTCGGCTTTTTTTGCAGCCATTTTTGCAAAATCCCCATCCTGTGAAGCATAAATGATACCGCGGGAAGAATTGATCAACAATCCGATATCTTTGGTCATTCCATGGGTGCAGACTTCTTGCAGACTGCCACCTTGGGCACCGACCCCTGGTACCAGCAAAAAACTTTCAGGAACGATCTTTCGTACTTCCCTTATATACGAAGCTTTCGTAGCACCCACCACATACATTAGATTTTCTGCATTTCTATACGTCTTTGAAGTGAGCAAGATTTGCTTGTAAAGTTCTTGGCCTTCCAGATCTTTGGTCTGAAAATCAAAGGCTCCTTCATTCGAGGTCAGGGCCAATAAAACAGTATGCTTGTCTTTAAATTCCAAAAAAGGCTCCACCGAATCCCTGCCCATATAGGGTGCAATGGTCATTGCATCAAAATTCAACACATCAAAAAAAGCCTTGGCATATCGGTTCGAAGTATTACCGATATCTCCACGTTTTGCATCGGCAATAGTAAAAATATCAGGAAAATTGGAATTCAAATACCCCATGGTCTTCTCTAAGGCTTTCCATCCTTCAAGACCGTAAGCCTCGTAAAAGGCAATATTTGGCTTATAAGCTATGCAATAGGCATTAGTGGCATCTATGATGGCTTTGTTAAACGCAAATATGGGATCTTCTTGATGCAGCAAATGTTTTGGAATCTTGTCCAAATCCGTATCCAATCCAACACACAAGAATGATTTTTTTAGCTGAATTTGTGCAACGAGATCCGCAGTGGTCATGTATTAAAATATTTCAGAAGCTTCCCTTAGTTTTTCAGTATTCTCGACCAACATCAATTCATCAATGATTTTTTGCACATCGCCATTTATGATGTTTTGTAGATCATACAGCGTCAACCCGATTCTATGGTCGGTCACCCGACCTTGGGGGTAGTTATAGGTTCTGATCTTGGCTGAACGATCTCCGCTACTCACCTGTGAGTTTCGCTTGGCCGCATCTTCTTCTTGCTTTTTGGCCAGTTCTAAATCATATAGCCTCGAACGTAAGACCTTGAACGCCTTTTCTTTGTTCTTATGCTGTGATTTTTGATCTTGGCACTGTGCTACCAAACCAGTGGGCAGGTGGGTCAACCGCACTGCCGAATAGGTGGTGTTGACCGACTGGCCCCCAGGACCGGAAGAACAGAAATAATCAATTCGAACCTCTTTTGGGTCGATCTGCACATCAAAATCTTCTGCTTCGGGAATCACCATAACCGTAGCAGCACTGGTATGTACCCTTCCTTGCGTTTCGGTCTGGGGAACACGCTGTACCCTATGCACACCCGCTTCAAACTTCAGCGTTCCATAAACATCTTCCCCAGTCACCTCGAAATGAATTTCTTTGTAACCACCACTGGTACCCTCGTTTAAATCGATAATATTCGTTTTCCAACCTTTTGATTCACAGTATTTGGCATACATACGGTAAAGATCGCCCGCAAAAATACTGGCTTCATCGCCTCCAGTTCCTGCACGTATCTCCATGACCACATCTTTCTCATCTTCTGGGTCTTTCGGAATCAACAGTACTTTGATCGCTTCCTCTAATTTTGGAAGGGCTTCCTTTGCTTCTTCCAATTGTAGTTTTGCCATTTCAACCATTTCAGCATCACTGCCATCTGCAATCAATTCTTCCGCTTCAGTGATATTATCGGAAAGTTCAAGATATTGGATCCGTTTGTCGACAAGTACTTTTAAGTCTTTGTACTCTTTGTTCAGCTTGACATATTTTTTTTGGTCAGCAATAATATCGGGTTGTATGATCAAATCGGAAACCTCATCGAACCGCTGCTTCACAATATTTAATTTATCTATCATAGGCCGTACATCATTAGGAATGCGAAGTTACGATTTTTGACCAGATGGCCTATCTGTGCCGAATCAATAAGAAAATGTACCAAACTCACTTTTTATGGTAAGCTTTTTGGTCTCATGGTGCACTACCCTGCCAACTACTTGGGCAGCTACATTAAAGGATTTGGCAATTGAAATCACTGCATCAGCGACACTGGCATCAACATAGCACTCCAAACGGTGACCGCAATTGAATACTTGGTACATTTCTTTCCAATCAGTACCCGACTGCTGTTGTATCAATTTGAAGAGTGGAGGTACGTCAAAAAGGTTATCCTTGATTATATGCAACCGTTCTACAAAGTGCAAAATCTTGGTCTGTGCCCCGCCACTGCAATGTACCATGCCATGGATTTCATCAGATGAAAATCTATCCAATATCTTTTTTATGATTGGGGCATAGGTTCTTGTAGGTGAAAGTACCAACTTGCCGGCATCCAGAGGGCTACCAGAAACGCTATCGGTCAACTTGGTGCTGCCAGAATAGACCAGGTCGTATGGTACCAAAGCATCAAAGCTCTCAGGATATTTTTCAGCCAGATATTTTGAAAATACATCATGGCGTGCCGAGGTCAATCCGTTGCTGCCCATACCGCCATTGTATGCTGACTCATAGGTAGCCTGACCAAAAGAAGCCAAGCCGACAATGACATCACCTGCCTTGATATTTGCATTGTCAATGACCTTACTCCGCTTCATTCGGGCCGTAACGGTCGAATCTACGATAATGGTCCGTACCAAGTCACCGACATCAGCGGTCTCACCCCCTGTAGTGTGAATGGTGATACCATGTTGGGCCAAATCAGATATCAATTCCTCCGTTCCATTAATGATAGAAGAGATAACCTCACCGGGTATCAGATTTTTATTTCTGCCTATGGTTGAAGAAAGAAGGATGTTATCTGTGGCCCCTACACAGATGAGATCATCAATGTTCATAATCAAAGCATCTTGGGCAATCCCTTTCCATACAGAAAGGTCACCGGTTTCTTTCCAATACAGATACGCCAAAGAAGATTTGGTACCTGCCCCATCGGCATGCATCACCAAACAATGGGCTTCATCACCCGTTAAATAATCGGGCACTATCTTACAAAATGCTTTGGGAAACAGCCCTTTATCAATATTCTTGATTGCATTGTGGACATCTTCCTTAGAAGCGGAAACACCTCGCTGTGCATATCGTTTACTTGAGTTTGAAGACATAAATTTTATTTATGTAAAAATAGGGAAAGTGATTTTTCATGGTTGTGGTTTTTCGTCCAGATAATTTCTTTCCCAAATCTTTTGGATAGTTTCTTGATCCACATTGCCACCTGAAATGACCAGTAGCACCCGTTGTGTTGTTTTCTGGGTCTTCAACCACCTTCTTATGGCTTCCATGGGCATGGCACAGGTGGGCTCTATCCTACATTTGAGCAAATGGGTCAACCATTGTGTCCAATAGATGAGATGTTCTTCCGCTACCTCGTAAAAATCATCCAGCTTTTTCAGGTATTCGAAAGTGATGTCCCCCACGGCCATGGTCATCGCCCCATCTGCCATCGTATCAGGAACACCCGATAGCCTTTGTATACTTCCTTTTCGCAATGACTCCGCAGCATCATTGGCATTTAAGGGTTCTACCCCTATCACTTTGGTCTTGGGCGATAGTCCGCGGGCCGCAATCAAAGAACCAGACAATAGCCCACCACCTCCGCAAGGTGCGAAAATGGCATTGATATTTTCCACTCCGTGTAAAGCTTCGTACACTGCGGTACCCTGTCCGCAAATGACCTGTTCGTGGTTATAGGGAGGTATCCAATAAGTATCCTTTTCTTGGGCAGCTTTCTTTACCTTTTCATCGGTAATATCACGGTTTGCGCTTAAAACTACGTTGGCTCCATAAGATTTGGTCGCTTGTATCTTTACTTTAGAGGAATAGCCAGGCATAAAAATTGTTGCAGGCACATCAAATTGCTTTGCGGCATAGGCTACTGCTTGGGCATGGTTGCCTGAACTATTCGCCACAATTTTTTTTGGTTTCTGATGGTTCTCAACAAGCCAAGCAACAGTATTTACCCCACCTCTGGCCTTAAAGGCCCCAATCTTTTGAAAATTTTCTGCCTTAAAGAAAATTTCATGCCCCAACCACTGGTTCAACAAAGAAGACGACAATATGGGGGTATGGTTGATATAATGTACTATACGACCATGGGCATTTTTGATATCATTGAGGGTAAGCATAGCTACTTATTTGGCAAACAACAGCTCACGATATTTCGCAAAAGGCCAAAGTGTATCTGCAATCAATCGTTCCAGTTCATCGCTATGGACACGAATTGAATCGAAATAAGGTTTCACATTGTTACAGTAAGCCTGTGCCTTTCTGCTACTGGTTGACATGTTACCCGCTTTTTGTTGGGCCTCTTTCATCGCATCAGTATGCTTTTTCAATGCTGCGATGTGCTCCCCTATTTTTTCAATGATATTGAGTTGTGGCTCTGTGATGTTCTTGTGTGCAGCCCCATAGATATCTTTAAGCCCGTTGACATTTTGCATCAACCCATTTTGATAGCTGATCGCTGCGGGTATGATATGGTTGTACACCATTTCATCCAAAACCCTGCCCTCTATCTGTATATGGAAAGAATATGCTTCCAATTCCACTTCTTGATGGGCATTCAGTTCTTTTTCGCTCAAAACCCCCATCTCTTTGAACAGGGCAATACTTTCTTTTGAGGTCAGCACCCCGAGTGCCTCTGGAGTTGTTGCATTGTTGCTCAATTTACGCCTTCTCGCCTCTTCTTTCCACTCCGGGCTGTATCCGTCACCATCAAACCGAATTCGCTTTGATGTTTTGATATATTCGCGCAGCACATTAAAGATAGCCTCATCTTTTTTCAGTTTTTTCTTATCGATCAAAGCATCGACCTCTCTTTTGAAGTCGGTCAGCTGTTTGGCCACTATCGTATTCAGCATGGTCATGGGCTTTGCACAGTTCATTTTGGCTCCCACACCACGCATCTCAAATTTATTGCCGGTAAAGGCAAAGGGTGACGTTCGGTTGCGATCGGTATTATCAAGTAAGATCTCGGGTATCTTACCCACAACGTTAAGCTTCAGCTCCGTTTTTTCTTCTGGTGATAGTTTCCCTTTTGAAACACCTTCCAATTCGTCCAGCACATCGGCCAGTTGCCGGCCTATGAATATCGAAAGTACCGTTGGCGGTGCTTCATTGGCCCCCAACCGGTAATCGTTACTTGCCGAGGCAATCGAGGAACGTAACAGCTCTTCGTAACCATCAACCGCTTTTATGGTATTGACAAAAAAAGTCAAAAATTGTAGGTTCTTCATTGGGGTGCTCCCCGGGCTGAGAAGATTAATGCCAGTATCCGTAGCCAATGACCAATTATTGTGCTTGCCCGAACCATTGATACCTGCAAATGGTTTTTCATGAAACAATACGCTGAACCCATGTTTCGATGCAATCTCATCCATCACATCCATTAGAAGCAGGTTGTGGTCTACTGCTAAATTTGCTTCTTCAAAAACTGGTGCCAATTCAAATTGATTTGGTGCAACCTCGTTATGCCTTGTCTTAACCGGAATTCCCAATTGGGTACACTGTTGCTCCAAATCACTCATAAAGCTGAGCACCCTACTGGGGATGACCCCAAAGTAGTGGTCATCCAACTGTTGTTCCTTCGCAGCACTTTTACCGACCAAGGTACGGCCGGTCATCAAAATATCAGGACGTGACCTGGCCAATGCCTGGTCAATCAAAAAATATTCTTGTTCCCAACCCAAGGTCGCATATACCTTTCGTACATTTTTATCAAAATACTGCGCCACTCCGGTAGCTGCTTCATCCATGGCATGCAAGGCCCTTAGCAATGGTGCCTTATTGTCCAATGCTTCACCGGTGTATGCCACAAAAATGGTGGGAATACAAAGTGTGGTCTTGTAGATAAAGGCTGGCGATGTCGGATCCCAAGCAGTATAGCCCCTAGCTTCGAACGTATTTCGTATTCCCCCACTCGGAAAACTTGAGGCATCTGGCTCTTGCTGCACCAACTGTCTTCCCCCAAACTTTTCCATGGCCCTTCCATCACCCAACAGGTCAAAAAAGGCATCATGTTTTTCGGCAGTGGCACCTGTTAATGGCTGAAACCAATGTGTATAGTGCGTGGCACCCATAGAAAGTGCCCATGCCTTCATACCCTCTGCCACCTGATCTGCAACCTTTCGATCAATTTTCTTACCAGAAAAAATCGCTGATTTTACCTTTTCATAGGCCTCATTGGTCAAAAATTGCAGCATTTTTTCTCCGTTGAACACGTTCTTGCCAAAAAGCGCTGAACGCTTTCCACTTTCCGTTATGGTAATCGCAACTCGCCCCCGACTTTCAGCCAGCGCCGCAAATCTCATTCCTGACATTGAAAACTGTTTATTTGACAAAACTAAGAATTAACAATTTAATAAAATACTCTTTGTTTTTTGCGTTAAATATAATTTACCCCTAATTTTTTGGGGGTATAATCAATTATATTGATTTCTTTATGTATTTGACCCTCAAAAATATAGATTATTTATCTGAATACTATACTTTTGTGTTTCTTAAAATTTGAGAACTAAAACAACCAAATTATGAGCAAATCAAAATTGGAATACATCTGGTTGGACGGATATACTCCAACTGCTAACATGAGAAGCAAAACCAAAATTGAAAAAGACTTCAGCGGTAAATTGGAAGATTGCCCTATTTGGTCTTTTGACGGAAGTTCAACACAACAAGCCGAAGGTGGTTCATCAGACTGTCTGTTGAAACCGGTCGCCATTTACCCAGATCCGGGGAGACTCAATGGCTACCTCGTCATCGCCGAGGTCTTAAATCCTGATGGCACCCCACATGTTTCAAATTCCAGGGCCACAATTGACGATGAGAACGATGACTTTTGGTTTGGTTTTGAACAGGAATACTTTATTATGGATACCGAAACCCAGCTACCCCTTGGTTTCCCAATGGGCGGATATCCAGGGCCCCAAGGGCTCTATTATTGCTCTGTTGGTGGTAGAAATACCCATGGAAGGGATTTGGTTGAACGACATGCGGATATGTGCCTGGAAGCTGGATTGAACTTTGAGGGAATCAACCAAGAAGTAGCGAGCGGGCAATGGGAGTTCCAAATCTTTGCAAAAGGGGCCAAGAGCGCTGGTGACCAAATTTGGGCAGCACGATATATGTTGGACAGATTGACGGAAGAATATGGGTACTATATCGAATATCATCCAAAACCTATCAAAGGCGATTGGAACGGTTCTGGAATGCATGCCAATTTCTCTAACAGTACACTGAGAAACGCTGGAAAAAAAGAAACTTATGACACCATATGCGAGGCATTTAGGCCAGTTACCGACGAACATATTGCTGTTTACGGTGAATTCAATGACCAACGTCTTACTGGTGAGCATGAAACGCAGTCCATCAATGAATTCAGTTACGGAGTTTCTGACAGGGGTGCATCGATTCGAATTCCGATTGCAACCGTAGAGAGTGGTTGGAAAGGATGGTTGGAAGACAGAAGGCCTGCATCAAATGCTGATCCCTACAAAGTTGCCGCTAGAATCATCAAAACGGTAAAATCTGCGAAAGTTTAGAAATTAATTGTTGATTACATATGAAAAGCGTTCCTAAAGTCTTAGGAGCGCTTTTTCTTTGAAGACAAAACAAAAATCAGTATTTTCTTTGTTTGTTGAAGCATCGCAACACTTTTTAGTTCACCGTAAAATAAATGAAGGCGCCATAGATCAAGACCAATACCAGCCCATCTCTCCAACCCAGTCGGAGGCCTTTTGGAAAAAAGACCAAGGGAAGTATCAAAAATGAGATACCCAGCATCCAGAAGATATCTTTAGTCAACAAGCCTTCATCTACCACCGATATCGGCGTGATGATCGAAGTGATACCCAATACAGCCAAAAGATTGAAAATATTCGAACCTATCAAATTCCCCAATGAAATCGCTTTTTCCTTTCTTATGATCGCTATGACCGATGCTGCCAACTCAGGTATGCTGGTACCGATTGATACCACCGTCACCCCGATGACCCTATCACTGACCCCAAAAGTCGAAGCTAACCCGATAGCACCATCAATCAATAATTCAGAACCGCCCCATAATGCAGTCCCACCTACACCAAGATAAAGTACCGTTTTATACAAAGGCAACGGACGGTCATCCTCTGGTAATTCATCAACCACAGCTGGTTTCTGAAAACGCAACAAATACACTAAAAACAAGAAGAGAAAGACAACCATGACAATACCTTCATGTTGCTGTAGTCTTCCATCAAAATAAACAAACCCAAAAAATAGCAGCGATGCCAACATCATGACAGGCCAGTCTGTTGTGTAAAAACTTTTGCGAACATCAATACTGCCCAGCAAAACCGTGATGGCCAATACCAAACCCAGATTGGCAATATTGGAACCTACAACATTGCCAAAGGCCAAGTCAGGAAAACCATCTAGAGCCGCCTTGACACTGACTATCAATTCAGGTGCCGAAGTCGCAAAAGAAACTACGGTCATGCCAATGACTATCTTGGGAATCGATAACCGCAAGGATAGGGCAACGGCCGATTTAAGCAACCAATTTCCCCCCACGATGAGTAGGGCCAATCCCATAACAACAAAAAGAAAATGTACCAAGGCATAGCTTTATGGGTAAATATAAATGAAGATTTTTGGTAATGGTAGCCTAAATCAAATAACTAAAAAAATAGTTGTTTAACTAAAAATATAGTTGTTTAACTAAAAATATAGTATTAAGTTTGGTCAAACGGATATTCCATGCAAAAATTAACAAATAAGGAAGAGGAGGTCATGAAAATTCTCTGGAAGCTCGAAAGAGCCTTTGTCAAGGAGGTACTGAAAGAATTTAAGGTCGAAAAACCACATTACAATACACTCTCAACCATCATTCGGAATCTAGAGGAAAAAGCATATGTCGATCATGAGACCTTCGGCAATACGCATCGGTACTACCCTATTGTCTCTAAAGAAGCCTACCGTAAAAAATTTATCCACTCGACCATTACTGATTTTTATGACAGCTCGTACAAGAGCTTGGTTTCCTTTTTTGCAAAAGAAGAAAAAATATCAGTTGAAGAGTTGAAGGAAATCATAGAATTAATTGAAAAAAAGAAATAATGGAGACTTTTTTCACGCATCTCTTAAAATCATCTGGTATTTTATTGGTCTTTCTATGTTGTTATTCTATTTGTCTAAAGAAAGAGACTTTTTTTAAGAGCAATCGCTGTTTTTTGGCCGCTGGACTCTTGATTTCAACTTTTCTACCATTTCTTACACTGACCAAAACCATCTTGGTAGAAATTGGCCCTACGACGACAGCTATCGAATCCGTCGTATACGAAACCAAAATTGTTGAAAGTGGGGTTACCCCCATAATTGATCCTGATCCATTGCACTGGCATGCGACAATATTTATCACCTATCTTATTGGTACTGTTTTTTTTAGTTATAGACTCATTCGCCAACTTTTGGCTATTTATAGCATTAAGAAAGAAGGGGTTGTACTGAAAGAAGATAATTTTTATCATGTCAAGACAAAAAAACAGATTTCTCCCTTTTCCTTTTTTCACCATATTTTTTACCATCCTACCCAGTTCAATGCCAATGAATTAAAAACCATCATTGAACATGAAAAAATACATGCCAGGCAATTTCATTCCATCGATATTCTGCTTCTGGAAATAGTGCTCATCATATCGTGGTTCAACCCGTTGTTATGGCTTTACAAAAGAATGGTAAAGCAAAACCTGGAATTCTTGGCAGACTCAAAGACATGCCATAACCAAGAAGAAAAAAAATTCTATCAGTACCTCATGCTGAAACAGGCCATCGCACCCCATAAGTTTGTTCTGGCAAATCCATTTTTTAACTCATTGATCAAAAAACGAATAGTCATGTTAAATCAAAATCAATCAAAAAGGGTAAATGCACTCAAGATTTTATGGGTGCTTCCATTTTTAGCGGTCTTCCTTATCAGTTTTAATACTAAGGAAATTACAAAAATAGTACCGGCACCAACAGCCGCACGGTCCACCGTTGTGACGACGGAACCTACTTTTTTAAGTCCTGTAAAACATACAGATATCAAGCGTATCACATCAAACTTTGGTATGGTCAAAGATCCCTATTCAAAAACCAAGAAATTTCACCAGGGCATTGATATTCAAGCAGCAAGCGGTACCCATGTGTTAGCCGCAGCGAATGGCATGGTACGGTCAACTGAAAAAAACGCCGGTAATGGAAACTTTGTGATCATCGACCATGACAGAAATTACAGCAGCTACTACCTACATTTAAAGGATTATGTGGTCACCCCAGGGCAAAAGGTAGAAGCGGGCACCCTTATCGGCCATGTGGGCAATACGGGAAGATCCACTGGACCCCATCTGCATTTTGAAATCCGAAAATCAAATCGACCTATCAATCCACAAACCTTGATCTCTTTTGGCAGCACTATAAAAGCGACTGCAAAAACAAAGAGAACTTATAACGCCCTTGTTACAAAGAACGATACTTTGAAAGCCTCTAAAAACAAACGTATAGAGCTTACCATAAATAAGGACACCTCTGACGAAGAACTGGAAAAAATCAAAAAAGACCTTTCTAAAGATGGCATTGATTTTTTATGCACAGTGATACATAATGATACCAAGGAAATCATTGATATCTCTATTCAAATAAGCGGCAAAAATGAGGACGGTGAGCGCTTTGGCGGTAATTACAGTTCGGGTTCAGAAAATCCGATCAAACCCATTACCATGGTGTATGATGGTGAAACCAATTCGATTTTTTTTGGGCACAAAAATGACCATGCCATACATATACACCACGATGGAAATCTGCACAAATCAGTTTTGATAGCGCGAGATGGGCTTGGTCAACACAATGACATTGTCATCAAAAAAGAAAGGGGCGCCAAAAAAATTATTGTTGATGGCGAGGAAATCAGCGAAGAAGTGTTGGGAGAAATGGACATCAATATTGATGAAAACATCCATTTTCATTTCGATTCAAGTGCAAAAGGGAAAAAAGGGAACAAAAAAGTCAGGGTTAGCAAACAAAAAAAAGGGAAATCTCAAAAGAACGTAATCATTAGTAAGGATTCCGATGACGAAAATGACATTGAGTTCATAGGGCAAGATGGGGCTTTCTTTTTCATCGATACTGATGGCGGCAAAGACCCCTTGTTTTTAATCAATGGAAAGGAAAGTACCCGAAAACAGGTCAAAAAGCTATCTCCTGACAAAATCGAAACGATCGAGGTATCCAAGGGGGAAGGGACATTGAAAAAATACGGCAGAAAAGCTGAACATGGAGTGGTGGAAGTAACTACAAAGCAAAAAAATCAATAAAAAATACCAGGCCGACCTTAAGTCAAAAACCGCCCTAAGCCGAGGCCTGTTTTTTTGTTACCGCAAAACGAAAAGGGCCAAAAATTGGTTTTTATCAATAAAGCCGGCCTTGGTTTTTTGATCTTGCCCGAAAAACACCCTTCAATTCCTACACTTTTCTGGTAAAATGGCAATTGACCCCTACAAAGTATTGGCACCACCAAGGTGATATATTTATTATTGAAACTAAAATCATTTTTTTACTTACAATTCTGTATCTAATTTCAAAATTTAGCATCAATTTATTTGGAATCATGATATTTCTCATTTTATCTTGAAAAAGATTCATCAAAACAACGGAGTTTAACAACAATCAAAGACCGATCATGATAGCACTTGCGAAACTATTGCTCACATTTATCACTTTTCTTTTGGAAGTGTTTCTGTGAGCAACTGAGCACTCCGGATTTCCTCACCTGAAATCAAAAAATTATTGTCCAACCCTTTAAATCACAAAGCCCAGAGCAAAAAAGTAGTTGCTGATGCAGAGGCCCACCAGAATGGCAAACTAGTCAACACCAGACTTACCCCACAAGAGCGGGCAGCATGGGAATACAATACGGCAGTTGGTGTAGCCGGTCAGTTGAAAAGCCTCAATCTGCCAGCTATCCATTGAAGGCAATGGCGACAAATCGTTAAATGAAAATCTACTGGAATCATTAATTTGGAGTGGAATTGGCCAAAAAGATGGTAGAACGAAAATCTAACAAATAGCCTAAGAAAGGACCCGGTCTTCGACCGGGTCTTTCCAATTTATGGCTGTTTCTTATTCCCCTACCCCTATTTTTTGTAAAAAGGCAATATCTTGCTCAACGGTTAATACAAGTAAGCTTGTGGCCGTACAAAAAACAGGACTGGTAATACAATGATGGCCGCTCCAGCTTCCGTCCTTATTTTGAATTTTTAAAATGCGCCCACTCATATCATGGTACCAATCCTTCCATTCTTCGTCTTTGTTCACCAGCAATGACTCTCCGGTCTGAAGGTAACTCAAGAACTCTTCGCCTCCGTTATTTCCAAAACCGTTCAACACGTCTTCCTGTCGGGCCATTTTCTTTGCAGATTCATATACTTTATATGCCGTACCGTATTTTTGGGCATCTCCTGACATATAGCCGATAGCTTCAAGCGTTTCAACATTTACTTCAGCATCATCGTCTATTTTGCCTTCGGCTTTAGCTTTCCTGACATCTTCCTTGACCTTACGTGCTTCCTTGGCGCTGGCCCTTACACTACCACTTATTGAATATAAGACGATGCCTGCTCCATCATCTGCATTCACTGTACCATCTGCATCGTTGTAATTTTCTTTTTGATATTTTTTGGACCTTTCCATGATAGCTTCATCCACCTTAGCGCCAACAGCTTGGGCAGATTCCAAAGCACTGTTGGCCATTCCACTTTGCAGTACACCGGCCCAACCTGCTCCCTGTTGCTTTCCATGTTCATCGGTCCCTTCTTGAATACGGGCAATGCAGATGTCTAGACAGCGTAAGATCCGTTTTCGGTCTGTCCCTGCCAAATCCCTATCCAAGAAATTGGAAAGAAATTGGGCTGCTAAAACAGCATCGATGTTCTGTCCCAATTTTGACTGTATCTGTGTATTTCTCACCGTTGTAATAAATGGGTCACTATCTTCAGCACCTTCTATGGTCTCTAAAAGATAGTTCAGTGCCTTTGCAAGATTTTCTGCATATGCTCCTTTTTCCAAAGTGGTGCCACTTCGCAATAAGACCATCCCCACCATGGCTGTCGTTGCCGGATCGGCCTTTACGGCATGGGGGTCTCTAATATGCTGTGCAGCATGGCTGCCTGCCCCGTATCCACCGTTTGGCAATTGGGCCTTTGACAACCATTGAAGTCCATCACGAACAGATAGCTGTATATTTTCATCGGATCGGTAACGGTCAAATGATACGGAGGGTTCTTCGCCCATGACCGTCATAAACACACAGCCTTTACCAGGTTGTAAAGTTCTTTTGGGTTTTGATGCCGTTAATATGGTATACAATAGTATCCCCAAAATAGCAACAGAAATTAACAGCAGAAATCTAAATTTTGTTCGCATCGCTCAATAGTTTTTTAATTTTCCCTGAAACTAGATCATGCCTCCTCTTCAAAAAATGAATTTTTAGTCAGCATGCAATTCGATTGAGGGTAATGGGGGGGGCATTTAGGGAAGTCTGCTGTAGTATGGCAAAGACAGCAATTAAAAAATCTCTTGGATAAGGGAGCCCATAACTTCTGAAATGTGTTGGAATTTTGTTTTTGTACATTTACGAGAAACGACCCTTTATGAAAAAGGCACTTTTTAAGATAATGGCGAAAATCAATAAAGCGCTACTCCCCTCATTCACCAAACACAGATTGGATTTGGCCAAAGCAAATAAATGGCAGTTGGCCTTAATTGGATGGCGCTACTATGTCACCAAAAATGCAATAGGTCAATAAGACAGTAAGGCGCTTACGGTATAACCGTTCAATTGCTGCGCTCCATTCAAAAAACGCAGTTCGATCAAAAAGTTGCATTGTACCACCTCACCCCCCAAACGTTCCACCAATTTACAAACGGCACTTGCAGTGCCCCCGGTAGCCAGTACATCATCGTGTACCAGCACGCGCTCCCCTTTTTTGATGGCATCTGTATGAATTTCCAACGCATCGGAACCATATTCCAGTTTGTACGATTCAGAAATCGTTTTATGGGGCAGCTTCCCTTTTTTTCTCACCGGAACAAAACCTGCATTCAATTTCGAAGCCAACAGGGGAGCAAAAATAAATCCACGGCTATCGACACCAACCACTTTATCTATATGCTGATTTTCAACCAAATCACAAAGCATATCACATGCCTTTTGAAGAACATCGGGCTCTTTTAAAAGTGGTGTAATGTCTTTGAACACTACCCCTTTTTGGGGAAAGTCTTCAATATCACGAATATAGTGTGCGAGCTCCATTCTTTTTGATTACTAGGTTTTGTCGTAAATTTAAAAAGAAATATATTTGCACCCCATTAAAAAGGCCTCGTGGCGCAACTGAATAGCGCATCTGATTACGGCTCAGAAGGTTGCAGGTTTGAATCCTGCCGAGGTCACTTAAAGTGCAGACCCTGTATGAAAATGCAGGGTTTTGTATTTTTTGCGAGCGTTGAAAGTTTTACTTTCAAAAGTGAGAAAGAAATACAAAACGGCAGTGCGCTAGCAATGTTGGCCTGCATTTTCAGGAGAGACCGCAAAGGAAGTGCGGAGCACAATCCTGCTAAGTCCGTTTGAGCGTTTTTTTGTTTGAACTATTTTCAAAGCGGAGCTTTGTCAGGAAGCGCAAAACGAATCCTGCCGAAGTCACTTGCAGTTTTCAAGTAAATTCAAAAAGTATGTAAATCAATTAACGAAAAGCTTTAGAAAAATGAACATTTCTTTTCCATCTTGTTCTACATCAAGAAAAATCTCCTTGGATATAAGACGCTAGGTATTATTTTTCATCAATTTTCTAAAGCCTGGAGTACGACTATTGGTAGAGTAAAACACCGATGAATCCTTCAATTCGATTTTCAATCTATTCTTAATATGGGTAGAAAACCTTTGTACATAAAGGCGATTAACGATGACACCCCTATTTATTTGATAAAATAAGTTGTCTCGCAATTCACGTGCTATCGTTTTCAGGGTGAGGTCAATAATATGCTGTTTACCATCCACATCCTTTGCCAAAACAAAATCACCCTGGGCCTGGAAAAAAACTACATTGCCACTGGACAACATATAGTGTTCATTACCCCGTTTAATCGTGAACACAGCATCCTCAACTTTTCTATTCGCCTCTTTAAACAAAGAAGTACCATTGTTTTGATTTGGAAAGATGTCAACCTTAACTTCTGTAGGACAATTAATAAAGAACCAATCCACCAATAGCCTGTAGAACAAAGACCAAAACAACATATTGAAGGTAATAAAGTTCAATTTTCCAAAAAGCAAACTATTAGTATTTGTAAGGTGTCCTAGGAACGATGTGTAGGATATTGACCCATCAATCAAGGAAAAAATTATGGCCCTAATGGATTCTGGAATCACGAGGTAAGCACAAAGCATACCAATATACCGGTACCAGGATTTGAGGTTGAAAAATTTGGGTACTAACCAAAAAGCATTGATCAAAAAAACACATGGGAACATAATCGCCAAGTTCGGCGGAACCGAGGTAGGGAAAATTCTTTCTGAAGTCCAATCGCCAATCCAGTCTACGTTAATGGTCAAAAAATAAATCGTCCAAACAATCAATTGAAAGATTATTTCGAGGCGACTTTTGCTCAAAGGAGATTGACGGACCAAAACAACGCTCATATTGCTTTTAAGACGATGAAATATGCATCTTGTTACACGATAACCCAATTCAACCTAAAAAAAAACCTCGTTCAAAGAATTGGCCAAATCCCATTGTTACAAATGCGTAATTTCTCCGAGTAACACGTATGAAAAAAGCAATTTTTAAGATGCTATTTGCCTTGATTTTTTCCTTGATTTCCCTTTTCAGCAAGACATGGTCGATGATTAAAATAGGAATTGAAGAAGAAATATGCGTATGGTCTAAACTCAAAATGGAACGGACAGTAATGAAAGGACTAAGCCAGAAAATATTAACGCAGAATGAAGTAGAGTTGATCCAATCTGAGTTCTTTAAAGACTGTAGAAAGCGCTGATTATGTTGGAAATTGAACGACTTAGCAAGATATATGGCAATGGTACCAAAGCCCTTGATGATATCAACATCGTCATCAAGAAAGGGATGTTTGGGCTGCTTGGTCCCAATGGGGCCGGTAAATCCACACTGATGCGCATTATTGCCACCTTACAACTGCCGAGTTCTGGGATGGTCAGGTTCAAAGGAAGTTCAATACTGGACAATCCTTATGATCTCAGAAAGACCCTTGGTTACCTACCCCAATCTTTTGGGGTGTACCCAAATGTTTCAGCGGAAAGGTTACTGGATTACTTTGCTGCACTCAAAGGTATCATGTCTGCCAAAGAACGTCGGATACTTATAGAAAAGGTGTTGTTCACTACCAATTTGTTGGATGTTCGCAAGAAAAGTGTAAGTGGGTATTCCGGTGGAATGAAACAGCGGTTTGGTATTGCACAATTGTTGCTCAATGACCCGCAACTTATAATAGTTGATGAACCGACGGCTGGTCTTGATCCAGTTGAAAGAAATCGTTTTTTGAATTTACTACGGGAAATTGGTGCTGAAAACACGGTTATCTTCTCTACCCATATCGTAGAGGATATGAAAGATCTCTGTACCGACATTGGCATCATCGAAGGTGGTATATTAAAGAAACACGCTACTCCTAAAGAATTATTGAATGCTCTTAAGGGCAAGATTTGGAATAGGAATTTCAAACAAGAACAGCAAAATATCAACGAAACTGTCAAGGGAAGTTTGATTTCAACAGGTTTGACCAGCGATAACGATAGATATCTTAGGGTATTCTCCAAAATTCATCCCGGCAACGGGTACCATCCTGTAGCACCCACCCTGGAGGACATATATTTTCTATCCTTGGATGTAAACAACGTACAAGTATGAAATTCAGCAGCCGACAATTTGGTATTGTGTTCAGATACGAGCTTAATAGTTTATTGACCAATCCAATGGTATACGTTTATTTGTTTTCACTTGCCAGTATCGCGTCTGTTGGGTTTCTAGGTAATTCAGGTGTCTTTTCAGAGGGTTTATCTATCAACAATAATCCCGAATTGGTCAATTCGCCCTTTGCCATAGGTAAAACCGTTCAGAGCTTGAACAAACTGATGGTCTTTTTGGTACCGGCCATTATAGGCTATATTGCCTTCTCCGATTTTAAAGAGGGTTCACATTCCCTATTGTACTCGTTTCCTGTGAACAAATGGGAATTGTACTTGTCAAAATATACGGCAGGTACGACAGTTGCCTTAACCATAGCCATACTCGTACACCTCATGTTGGTTCTTACTGAAATTTTAGTAGCGCCCTACATAGATACTATGGGGCCCTTGAATGTCAGTGGTCACTTGTCCTCTTTTGTCTTTTTTACTGCACCCAATATTCTATTTATAGGCATGCTTGTTTTTACGGGTGTACTTCTTTCAAGGAATAGGTATGTAGGTTTCTTAATGGTTGTTCTCTTTTTTCTGCTTCAAAATATTTCTCAGTCGATTTTTGGCGGGCATGATTTTTTGGTAGCCCTACTTGACCCTTTTGCGGAAAATTCTTTTCTTCTTGAAACAAAACTTTGGTCCCGTACGGAAAGAGATATCCTTCCCATTCCATTTAACGATCATATTGTCCAAAATCGCTTGTTTTGGATGATTTTGGCGTTGTCTGTTTTTGTTTTGGGCCTTTACAAGGTAAGGCTCCTGCAATTTTCAAGCATTGGAAAAGTAAAATATCCAAGACTTCAAAGATTCCATCATGCCTCAAACTTTTCCTCTAAAGGGGATGTGGGCTCATTTACAGCGCACGCTGACTTTTCTGCCTTAGGTTCCCTCAGAACCTCATTGTATCTAACAAAGATGTATATATTTTTCCTTCTAAAGAGTCGGATATTTTACATTGCGATGCTGTTGGGGTTGGCCATGGTCTACTTCCTTATTAAAAAAGTTACGTATGCCGATGACATCGCCATTCTTCCAATTACGGGAGTTGTATTTACCATACCCGCTTTTTTCTTCGGTCTCATCGTTATGCTGCTTACATTTTTATATGCCGGTATTCTTATCAATAAGGAAACCAATGCAAAAATGGATGCGTTAGCTGATGCCACCCCGGTAAAAGATGAAATGGTTCTACTGGCCAAGTTCTTGACACTCGTCAGTATGCAGTTCATCCTATTGACCGTAATGTTGGTGGCCTGTGTGACGGTTCAGTGGCAACAAGGTTTTTATGATACGAATTGGGGGGACCTTATTATCAGTATCTACGTGGTTCAATTTTCGGGACTGTTCATATGGGCCGGTGTCTCCTTATTTGTACATTCGATATCCCCCAATTTCTATCTGGGCATCTTCATTTTAGTTTTAGGATGGTTGGTAGTCAGCGGGTTAGAACAATTCGGTGTCGAGGAAAAGCTCATTCTGTTCAATTTCTCAGAACCTATGCAGTTTTCTGAACTGTCAAAATACGGGGGCTTGCTAAGAGGTTTTTTATGGCTTAAAGGCTATTGGATGTTATTTTCAATAGTAGTGTTGATCATGGCTTTGGTACTCTGGCGAAGGGGATATACCGAAAGTTACCGGGATAGGATGAAAGGTAGGAGGGGAATACGCTCCAAGCCCATTAAATTATTTATAACCGTTTTGCTCATTGGATTGTGCTTCACAGGATTTACAATCAAGAAAATGGAACATGAATCTGCTGGAATTACCCAAAAGGAACAAGAACGTAGGTTTGCCGCTTTCGAAGACTACTTCTCCAAATATGCCCCGTTCAAGAGCCAGCCTGATATCACCGCTGTTCGGTTGAATGTGAACCTGATTCCCGAAACAGGGGCACTACATATAAAGGGTACCTATGTTTTGCAGAATAAAAGTGACAATCCGCTAGACACCCTTCTTGTGAAAATGGGTTTTAATGAAACTACATCATTTGAGATTCAGCAAGATTATAGGGTACTTGACCATGATGATTATGTAAAGTTCAAGGTAGTGCAATTGGAGAGTCCTCTAAACCCTAATGAAAAGTTGGAATTTAAGTTTGAGATGGACGGTGCTAAACGAACCATTTTCAACAATACCTCTAAAGTACTACGCAACGGTACTTTTATCAAAAATGACATCTTACCGAGATTTGGGTATTTCTTGGACCCTGGGGAAGAAATGCCTGATAATTCGGAAGTTGGGAATCAAAGTTATTACGGTTCCGGTAACCTCCCAATTGATTTTGAGGCGGTCATTTCCACTTCAAGTGATCAAACCGTAACCGCCCCAGGTAGTTTGATAAGGACATGGAAGCATAATAAAAGAAATTATTTTCATTTCAAGAGTAAGGTACCGATACGAAACTCCTACGGGTTTAGCTCTTGCCGGTACCATAGCAACGTTCAGCATAAAGATTCTATGATGGTCGACATTCTCTATCACAAAAAGCATACTTATAATATCGACGCATTACGAAAGGGGTTGTTGGCTTCCAAGAGATTCAATTCCAAGTATTTTTCACCCTATCCCTTTGAAGACATAAGGATTTCAGAGTTTCCCATGAGCATGGGTACCTATGCAACCGCGTTTTCAAACCAAATCCCTACCTCTGAAATACGATATGTGGCGAACAGCACCAATGGACAACTGGATTTTGCCTTTTACACCATGGCCCATGAAGTGACCCATTATTGGTGGGGAGATCAGGTCAGTCCCGCGAAAGCCCTAGGTGCTTTGATGCTGACCGAGAGCATAACGGAATACATCACCCTACAGATCTTTGAAGAAGAGTTTGGTCCCGAAGAGGCCTTACGTTTTTTGAAACTGCAGCGCGAAAGATATCTTACCGGCAGAACGCGTGAAACTGAAGTGGAACCTCCCCTTATTTTGGTAAAACAGCAGCAACAGTACTTGGCTTATGCCAAAGGTACCATGGCCTTTAATAGCATAGCGCATCAATTGGGACGGGAAAAATTCATGGATGTTCTAACGCTCTTCTATAAGAGGTATACCGCCGAACAAAAACAATACCCTACATCCCTGGATTTTGTAGGGCTACTAAAAGAACATACCCCTGATTCCCTCCAATATGTTGTCAAAGATCTCTTTGAAACTGTTACTTTTTATAAAAACCAAATCAAATCGGTACGCCCAAAGGGAAATGGTGTCCTACAGTTGGAATTTGACGTTTCAAAATATCGTAAAGAAACTCCTGCACACGAAGTACCACTTCGTGAATGGATGGAGATTGGATTTTATAAGGACGAAACACTTCTGGGCGTTAAAAAATACTTGGTTCATGAAAAACGTTCAAAAATAAACCTACACCCTCCAGAAGGCACTACAAAGATTGTACTTGACCCCAACCTGTTGACCATCGACAAAAATTTAAGCGATAACGAATATTTGCTGAAACACAATGAGTCAAATTAATGTCACTAACTATGAAGAGATAAATATGAAAGCATATCCTATAAACTTAGTAATGGTTCTTTTGACCATATCAATAGGAAAAGCCCAAAAACTGGATTCCGATAGGATTAAACAATTTGATCAGGAAATTACCCAGATTTCCAAGATTGATCTCATCAATGGCTTTGGAATAACGATATTGACAAAGGACAGTATCTTATTTTCCAAAGGATACGGATATGCGAACAGGGAAAAAGAGATTCCCTACTCCTCCCAAACCTTGCAAAATATAGGTTCTGTTTCCAAGACGCTTATTGGCCTAGCCCTTTTAAGGTGTGAAGAAATGGGAAAATTGTATTTGGATGATCCCATTACCAAATATTTGGATTTTGTTGTCAAGAACCCTTATTATCCAAACACCAACATAACCATTCGTCAATTGGCGACTCACACATCCACCATACAGGATACCGATCTATATGATCAGAAAGCGTACTACGTGCTTGATAGTCTAGATTTAAATCTTCCATCGACTAAAGCCCAAAGTGAAGAATTTCAGACTCTTGAAAGTAAAGTATCAATGAAGGGCTATCTGAAGCGTTTTTTATCCCCGCAGGGGGATTGGTATTCCAAAAAGAACTTTCTTAGGAAGAGGCCCGGCACAAAATATGAGTATACCAACGTGGGGGCTACTTTGGCAGCGCATATCATTGAGACCGTCTCCGGTAGTAGCTATGACCAATTCACAAAGAAGGAAATTCTAGAGGCACTCAACATGGAAGCTTCCGGATGGAAGTATAACCAAATTGATGTTTCTCATCATTCTATTCTATACAATGCGGATAAGATTCCCCTGCCAAAATATGCTTTGGTCACTTATCCCGATGGAGGACTTATTACCAACCATCAAAATCTTTCCAAGTATTTAATGGAATTAATGAAGGCGTATGAAGGAGATGGGTCGGCTTCCCTACTTCGGACCAAAAGCTATGCGGAACTCTTTAAACAACAATTGCCAAAAAAGAAGATGCCCAAAAAGATTGACAATAAATACGATGATGAGTTCAATTCTGGGATATTCATGGGTTTCACACCAGTTGGTTGGGTCGGACATAGTGGTTCGGATCCTGGTATCCTTTGCTTTCTGTTTTTTGACCCGAAGATAGGGATAGGACATATTCTAACATTGAACACGAGTTTAAATGGTAATTCCATTAATAAGCAGTTGATACCCATTTTAGAGGCAATTGATAGTCTAATTACTCTACAGTAAAACTTAGTATGAGCAAAAAAAAGAATATTTCGGCCGATAGGATTGTAGGATTTTCAGCCATCTTCATCAGTATGTTGTCACTATTCATTTTTTCAAAACAAACGGCCATCATCCAACAACAAGGAGAGTTGTCAGCCTTACCATACCTGGTTGTGGAAACCGGTTATGATCCAGACGAGTATCTAATAACATACACACTGAACAATTATGGTATAGGGCCTGCCATTATTGAGGAAATGGTGTTCAAATACAACGATGAGCGCCACAGAACTGACCTGTTCCATTTTGTACAAAACGATTTTTTCAAAAAAGACAGCCTTACCATTGTCTCCGGTGCCACTTTCGATGCCGGACTTGCTATTCCTGCAGGTGAGGAACGTATCATGTTGTCAGTGGGAGGATCTCAAAAGGCTTATGATAGGGGAAAGAAATTCTTTGAACGTCTGATCGAAAAAGAAGAATTGGACTATGAAATCAAATACTCATCCATCTACAATAAAATATGGAGTATCTCAAGGAACGGTACGAAACCAGTAAGTATAAAATAAAGGTATGAAGGCCAAACTGTTTTTCATTGTGACCATCCTTTTACTATCGTGCAGCTCTCAAGATGATTTCACTTTGGCAGAGGGAGACAGCTTCATTTTTGGACATTTTTTTGGAGAATGCGCAGGTGAATTTTGTGTAGAGACCTTCAAACTGACTTCTGATACATTGTTCGAGGACACCATAGATAGGTACCTCAATTTGGAGAATTTTAATTTTGTTCCATTATCCATCGAACAATATGATACTGCAAAGAGCTTGACAACTAAAATACCGCAACAATTACTAAGAAGGACTTCACAAACATTTGGATGTCCGGATTGTGCCGACCAAGGGGGTATCATCGTACTAGTAAACAAGAGCAGCCTCAAAAAACAATATATCATTGATCTTGACAAGTCTGCCGCACCGAAATACCTCCATGAGTTTATTGATCAGGTTACTTATACAATTAATAGACTGAATGAAGATTTTTCAAAAGCAGAATTACATTAGACCCTATTAATGTGAATAAGACATCGTATTAGCTTCAATAAGATTTCTTCGGAATGAAATTAACATGTCAATAATGAAAAATAATCGTTTGATTTCAATATCACTTATCGAAATGATTTAAACTTTTTCATTTTTCTTTTTCATAAACTTTTTTAGGGCAATGACCATGAATGCCAAGTAGTTGAATCCTTTCCAGCTTTCGGTGGTGGTATCGAACCTGTTGAGCAGGGAACGGAAGCTGTCCATCCA
>JBCDBD010000031.1:0-42978 GCA_039184335.1 Bacteroidota bacterium
TCAATTTCTTTTTCATTCATATTGATTGTTTGATATGAATATTGCAAATCAGTTACAATTGTAAACTTTATTATGGTTCAACGCTTAAAAAAGATACTACACCATTACCAATTATCAGCAGCTACATTTGCGGACAGGATTGGTATTCAGAGATCCAGTATGTCCCACATCCTATCAGGTCGTAACAGACCTAGCTTGGACTTTGTCAAAAAATTGGTGGAAACTTTTCCAGAGGTTGACCTGTATTGGTTGTTGTATGGTAAAGGTCGTTTTCCCAAAAAAGACATCAACATTGCGACTGCAACTGAAATGATTACAAAAGACATTGCCGACCCTGTCGGTATTGGTAAGGCTACCGTGAATCCTACAAAGGTGATGGTGTTCTATGAAGATGGAACATTTGAGGTATTTGTTCCGAAAAAAAGCCCATAATTGTGTTCAAACCTATTTTCTTTAGCTTTATTTTGCAGTCATGCGACATTTCTTTTTGATATTACTTATTGTCTTGGTCTTTATACGATGCGAGACTCCCCCAACTAGGGAATGTTCAAAATTCCGAACAGGTACATTTACTTTCACCACCTTGGTCGGTACAGTCGAAAAAACAACAACCTTTGTTCGCACCGATATGATGGAAATCGATTTTTTTGAGGGAAAACAGGACACTTCAAGCGTTAGATGGATCAATGATTGTGAATATGTCTTAAAAAAGATAAATCCGAAAAACAAAGCGGAGGAAAAGTCCATTCACATAAAAATATTGACTACTTCAGCTACTTCGTATACTTTTGAATACAATGCCATTGGTGAAAAAACAAAATTTAGGGGAACCGCCATAAAAAAACACTGAACATGTTTGAAATTTTTACAAGTCCAGATGCTTGGATTGCATTGCTCACTTTGACTTTTCTTGAAATTGTCTTAGGTATCGACAACATAATCTTTATATCGATCGCTGCTGGCAAACTTGAAAAAAAAGACCGAAAAACCGCTACCAACCTAGGATTGATTTTGGCCATGGCCATGCGCATCGTCCTTTTGTTCGGTATTACATGGCTTATTTCCCTTAAAAAACCATTTTGGGTGTTGAGTGCATCTTGGATCCATGGGGGTATCAGTTGGCAAGCCCTTATACTGTTCCTTGGTGGCCTGTTCTTACTCTATAAGAGTACCAAAGAAATCCATGAAAAGGTTGAGGACCGTGGTCATGATGAACGCGAAGTCAAAAAGTCACAATCCAATTCATTGACCAACGCCATTCTACAAATCACGATCATCAATATTGTATTTTCCTTTGACTCGATACTTACTGCGATCGGAATGACCAACGGCATATCCCCAAATCCGGACGATGCCCTGGTTTTGATGATTGTAGCAGTGGTGGCATCGGTCATTATCATGATGCTTTTTGCCAATCCTGTTGGGGATTTTGTCAACAAACACCCATCAATTCAAGTCTTAGGACTTTCATTCTTGATCTTGATCGGGTTTATGCTGATTGCCGAAGCGGCCCATTTGTCACATTTGGTCGTCTTTGATAATGAGATTGGTGCCATTCCGAAAGGTTACCTGTATTTTGCCATTGCTTTTTCATTGATAATCGAGTTTCTCGATCTACGTATGAAACACAATAAAAAGGCAGCTATGGAAGAAGCTGGGAATTGAAGAAAAACAGTGCAGCTCAGTTAGGTCGCTGATAGGCCATTTTAGGGTTTAGCTTTTTTTGTTCCTCAAACAATTTCTGTTGCTGTTTGACAGTCATCGTACTACCATCATGGCTCCAACCAGGTGGTCCGAATACGTACATCAGTTTATGTGAAAGCTTTTTCGCCCGTTTAAAGTCTTTCCAAATATCTTTAAACTCATGCGTGAGTATTACCATGGGGTTGTAAGAGTTTGGTGAATGTATTACGCCATACTTAACGTCGATGTTATCATCGAGTTCCTTCCATGTACCGAACATCTTATCGAAAATGTTCAAGAACCCCCCATGGTTTTTATCCAAGTACTCCACGTTTTGGGCATGATGAACTTGGTGCATGGTGTGTGTATTGAATATTTTCTCTAAAAAACCCAATTTTGGCACATATACGGAATGTAGTTGAAACTGCCATAGCGCTTCAATGCCCAAACAGACCAAAACCATCTCAGGTGCAAACCCGATCGCTGGTATCCACATATAGAACAAGGGCTTATACAAAATGGTAAACCATCCGTTTCTGACCGCTGTGCCCAAGTTAAAATTATCAGAAGAATGGTGCACAATATGTGCTGCCCATAAAATTCGAATTTCATGATTGGCCCTATGAAACCAGTAGTAGGTAAAATCATCTGCCAATTGACAAAACAACCACACATACCAAGCATAACCAAAAGATTCGTAACCGAACCTGTTCATACGGACCCCCGCTACCAAGGGGTTGAACAATTCATAGACAAACTCAAAAAGAAAAATAGCAAAAATCACCTTGAACAAAGGTCCCAAAAGTGCGGATCCCACCCCCATAAATCCACTTGCCGCCAAATCCTTCCAATGGTACAGATGGTCATCTCCATGGGTTTTACTATAAGTAAGTTCCAATAAAATAAAGGCAATAAAAACCGGTACTCCGTACACGAGAGGGTTGGTAAAATCCATGTAAAATCCTTAATCGATGTGCTAGTGGGTATTCATAGAAGTTGTGAAAATAGAGATAAAAAGGGTCAAAACAAAGTAGTTTGGTCCAAACCTCCATCTTTTGCCTCTATGTCGTCATCAGTAAAACCGATACGTTCTTCATCAATTACCTCAATGTCTTCTGCAGCCAGATCTTCTTTTTCCTCATATGGAAGTGGGGACAGACCATTTATGCTCTTTACCCGTTCAGTGGTCAATTGGTTGCCCAAGGCCTTTATTCCCTTCACTGCTATAAAACTTTCAAGAGCGACATTCTGATTGGGCCTTGCTTCCTTGCCACGCGGCTTGACAAACTCTATTGCTATGACCGGTCGCCAATCGGTCGAAACCAATTCTAGGTATGATTTTTGGTGTTCTGAGATGACCAATTCTTCTTTATTGGTATTTTCTACCAAGAATCGTTTCGCATAAAACCGTTCTTTCGCACCTTCGTAATGTACAATGGAAATGGGCTTTTTCGGTTTCCATTTTTCCAAGACCAACAAGTCATTGTCAAACCTCATGTTCAAATCAGGGATTACCGTTTTAAGGTAACCTTTCTGGTTGATGACCAAAAGTAGGTCATCGCCCTTAAAATCACCTAAGAGCTCACCACGGCCATCTACGTTCAAGCGACCTACAATAGTGTCAAACCATATTTTTCGCGGCTTTAATGTAGAAACCCCTTTTTCTTTCAATTCGATTCGCTTGACAGCATATTTGGTGACAATGTTACCCTTAGAGGCCCTACCCTTGATCAGTACATCGGCAAAATCCAAGTCCCATTTGAGTTTTTTGACGCTGCCTGACTGTCGTAGCAAGACTGTCACAATTTCTGCTTCACCGTTTGGATTGGCCGAAAAATAAAGTACATCTGTACTTGATTTGCCATTGGTAAGGTCGTAAATCTTATCCCTCGTGATGGCTGTGATGTTAAATCGCTTGATATAACTGGGGCCACCTCGACCATCTTTGTATATCATATTGTAGGTAGTACGCTTATCTTTCTTCTTAAAAACGGCCACATGAATGATGTGCTTGCCCACAAATGTTTTCGAATCTACCTTGGTGACCATCATTTGGCCTTTCTTTGTGAACACAATGATATCATCAATATCGCTGCAATCGGTCACGTATTCATCACGGCGCAGCGAAGTACCTATAAAACCTTCTTCGCGGTTGACATATAGTTTTGTGTTTCTAATAACAACTTTTGTCGCCTCTATATCGTCAAAGACCTTGATTTCTGATTTTCGTTCCCTTCCCTTTCCGTACTTTTTTTTGAGCTCTTTGAAATAAGCAATGGCAAAATCAATCAGATGCTCAAGATGGTTTTTGGTCTCAGCGATACGTTGTTCTAGATGATCGATATGCTCCTTGGCCTTGTCCAGATCAAATTTTGAAATACGTTTGATCCGTATTTCTGTTAACCTAACGATATCTTCTTCAGTGACTTCCCGTCTCAAGTTTTTGGTAAATGGCTTGAGGCCTTTGGCAATTGCTTTGATGACCCCTTCCCATGTTTCTTCTTCCTCAATTTCGCGATAGATCCTGTTTGCGATGAATATGCGCTCCAATGAGGCAAAATGCCACTGCCCTTCAAGCTCGTTCAATTGAATCTGTAGCTCTGCTTTTAGTAAGGCAACAGTATTGTCGGTTGAACGTTGCAACATCTCATGTACTCCTATAAAAACGGGCTTGTTGTCTTCAATAATGCACCCTAAAGGTGATATGGAAGACTCACAGGAAGTAAAGGCATATAGTGCATCTATGGTCTTGTCAGGAGAAATACCACTTGGTAAATGCACCAATATCTCTACTTGGGCCGCGGTATTGTCTTCAATCTTTTTGATTTTGATCTTGCCCTTATCGTTAGCCTTGAGAATGGAATCAATCAACGAAGTCGTGTTGGTGCCGAAAGGTATCTCTTTGATGACCAATGTATTCTTGTCGAATTGTGTGATACGGGCCCGTACCCGTATTTTGCCGCCACGCATGCCATCGTTATAATTGGTCACATCAATAATGCCAGCGGTTGGAAAGTCTGGAAAAATTGTAAATCGCTTGCCCCGTAAATGCTTGATAGAGGCATCGACCAATTCATTGAAGTTATGTGGTAGGATCTTTGTAGACAATCCAACGGCGATACCCTCTGCACCTTGGGCCAATAACAACGGGAACTTTACAGGAAGGTTTATAGGCTCTTTTTTTCTGCCATCGTATGATAGCTGCCATTCCGTTATCTTCGGACTATATACGACCTCCAACGCAAATTTCGAAAGCCTTGCCTCAATATATCTGGGGGCAGCAGCACCGTCGCCGGTCAGTATGTTTCCCCAGTTGCCCTGGGTATCGATCAACAAGTCTTTTTGCCCTATTTGTACCATGGCATCCCCAATCGACGCATCGCCATGGGGGTGGTACTGCATAGTATGCCCCACTACATTGGCCACCTTATTATAGCGGCCGTCATCCAATTCCTTAAGGGCATGCATAATCCTACGTTGCACCGGCTTAAACCCATCTTCAATGGCCGGTACGGCACGTTCGAGAATAACATAAGAGGCATAGTCAAGAAACCAATCCTTGTACATTCCCGTTACCTTGGTCAAGGTTTCATGGGAACCGTCTTGAGACATTAAACCATCATTTTCCAATTCATCATTTTCTTCCATATAGAAAGCGTACTATCGCTTATTTACAGTTGGTCTTGTTCGATTAGGTCAAGTTCCACTTTAAGGTTATTTATGATAAAGTCTTGCCGGTCAGGGGTGTTTTTGCCCATATAGAACTTTAACAGTGTGTCAATACTCATCGCCTTGTCCAACATCACCGGTTCTAAACGGATATCGTCGCCTATAAAATGTTTGAACTCATCAGGTGAAATTTCACCCAACCCCTTAAATCGCGTAATCTCTTGTTTTCCAGATAATTTTGCCATTGCATTACGCTTTTCCTCTTCACTGTAACAGTAAATCGTTTCTTTTCTGTTGCGCACCCTGAACAAAGGGGTTTGAAGGATATAGAGATGGTTTTCCTTGATCAATTCAGGAAAAAATTGAAGAAAGAACGTAATCAACAATAGCCTGATATGCATACCGTCGACGTCAGCATCGGTGGCAATGACAATATTGTTGTATCGCAGGTTTTCTATGGACTCTTCAATGTTAAGTGCAGCTTGCAGTAGATTGAATTCTTCATTTTCATACACTACTTTTTTGGTCATACCATACGAGTTGAGGGGCTTGCCCCTAAGGCTGAACACCGCTTGTATGTTGACATCCCTTGATTTGGTAATGGAACCGGAAGCGGAGTCACCCTCTGTAATAAAAAGTGTGGTCTCAAGCCTTTTGTCATTTTTCATATCCCCTAGGTGAACACGGCAATCCCGCAGTTTTTTATTGTGCAGGCTTGCTTTTTTGGCACGTTCCCGAGCTAGCTTTCGAATTCCAGAAAGCTCTTTCCGTTCTTTTTCTGCTTGTACAATTTTTCGTTGAAGGGCATCTTTGGTTTCGAGGTTCTTATGAAGATAGTTGTCTAAATTTCGACCTATAAAATCATTGATATAGGTTCGCACGGTTGGTAAGCCCCCCCCCATGTCGGTAGAACCCAACTTGGTCTTGGTCTGGCTTTCGAATACAGGTTCCATGACCTTGATGGCAATGGCCGCGATTATAGACTTTCGAACATCTGAAGCATCATAGTGCTTTCCATAGTGGTCGCGCACGGTCTTGACGAGGGCTTCGCGAAATGCCGCCTGATGCGTACCACCCTGTGTGGTATGTTGTCCATTTACAAAAGAATGGTACTCTTCACTATACTGTGTCTTACTATGGGTAATGGCAACCTCGATATCACCGCCCTTGAGGTGGATGATGGGATACAAAAAATCATCTTGATTATTATTGTCCTCAAGTAAATCCTTCAGCCCGTTTTTGGAATGGAACTTTTCTCCATTGAAGATAATGGTCAGCCCAGGGTTGAGGTATACATAGTTTTTGAGCATTCGCTCCACATACTCATTGCGAAACCTATATTTTTTGAAAATGGATTCGTCAGGAACAAAACTCACTTTGGTCCCCTTGCGTTTCGAACTTTCGTCCAACAGTTCCTCATTGACCAGTTCCCCTGTTTTGAACTCTGCAAATTTTGATTTTCCATCTCTGATGGACTCTACTTTAAAGTAAGTGGAAAGCGCATTCACTGCCTTGGTACCCACTCCGTTCAAACCGACAGATTTCTTAAAGGCCCTAGTATCGTACTTGCCCCCAGTGTTCATCTTGGATACCACATCGACCACCTTCCCTAACGGAATGCCGCGCCCGTAATCACGAACATGCACCATGTTTTCCTTGATGGCGATTTCAATGGTCTTACCAGCCCCCATGACAAACTCATCAATGCAATTGTCGATGACCTCTTTGAGTAGAATATAAATGCCATCATCTGCTGAAGATCCATCCCCTAGCTTTCCAATATACATACCCGGTCGCATACGAATATGCTCTTTCCAATCAAGCGAACGAATGTTGTCTTCAGTATATTGGGCTTGCGCCATTGGCTAAGGGTTTATCCCAGCTAATATAAAATTTAGGGCCAAAAATCAAAATGCAGGCCATGGAAAGTAATCAACAAAACAGGTAGTACTATTGTTGATAGCACTGATGTTCGGCCAAGAAACCAATCATACATTAAACCGAAAGTGCATCACATCGCCGTTTTGTACCACATATTCCTTTCCTTCAATCCGCATTTTTCCGGATTCCTTGACTTTAGTCTCACTGCCAAAGCTGATGTAGTCATCATAGGCGATGACTTCAGCCCGAATGAACCCCTTTTCAAAATCAGTGTGTATGACACCTGCGGCTTGTGGTGCCGTAGCCCCTATTGAAATGGTCCATGCCCGTACCTCTTTTTCGCCTGCGGTAAAATAGGTCTGTAGGTTTAACAATTGGTAGGCCCCACGAATCAATTTTGATGACCCTGGCTCAGAGAGTCCCAAGTCTTCGAGAAAAAGTTGACGTTCTTCATAGGTTTCCAATTCGTTGATATCGGCCTCGGTGCCGACTGCTAAAAAAATGACCTCTGCATTTTCACCTGCAACGGCCTTTTTTACATTTTCTACATAGGCATTTCCTGAAACTGCCGAGGCTTCATCAACATTGCACACATACATTACGGGTTTGTCAGTGATCAACTGCAGGGGTTTCACAAACTCATATCGATCTTCATCGGCAATTGAAATGGCACGCACCGAAAGTCCAGATTCCAACCCCGTCTTTATCTTTTCGAGCACCGCTGCTTCTTTTTGTGCATCTTTATTGCCCGTTTTAGCGGCACGGTTGACTTTATCAAGCTTTTTGTCCACACTTTCCAAATCCTTCAACTGCAGCTCCATGTCTATGGTCTCTTTGTCCCGTAAGGGATCAACCGAACCGTCAACGTGCACGACATTGTCGTTATCAAAACATCGGAGTACATGTAAAATGGCATCTGTTTCCCGAATATTGCCCAAAAATTGATTGCCCAAGCCCTCACCCTTGCTTGCCCCTTTGACCAAACCGGCAATATCAACGATTTCGACAGTAGCTGGAATGACTTTTTCAGGATTGACCAAACCTTCCAATGCCTGTAACCGAGAATCTGGCACATTGACGACCCCAATATTGGGCTCTATGGTACAAAACGGGAAATTCGCACTCTGCGCCTTGGCATTTGAAAGGCAATTGAAAAGGGTTGATTTTCCTACGTTGGGCAATCCTACAATACCGGCTTTCATCTATATTGTGTTTTGAGGCTGCAAATATAAGTTGAAGTTTTGTATCACCGACCAAGTTTGTACATCTACCTCCCTGTAAGGTGCATGTACACTATCAACACGACAATTGCGATAATGCCTAAAATAGCAACTACGGAGAGTACACAGCCCAACTGTTTCCAAAATCCACGATATGTTCCCCCGTGTTCTTCCATAAAAAACCCGAATCTTATGATCCGGGTCAAATTACATGTTTTTATGTAGCGATCATCCCTCAGGATGCATAAATTTTTGTTTTCCCAACAGTTCTTCCTCGGTCTCTTCCCTGTCCTCATCTGGCACACAACAATCAACAGGGCAAACCGCTGCACATTGTGGCTCTTCATGAAACCCCATACATTCCGTACATTTATCAGGTGCGATATAATAGATTTCATCACTTATGGGGTCTTGAACCCCATCAGCATCCACTGATTTTCCATCTGGTAGCACAATGTCACCTTTCAATGATGTTCCGTCGCTGTAACGCCATTCATCAGCACCTTCATAAATGGCAGTATTTGGGCACTCTGGCTCACAAGCACCGCAATTGATGCATTCATCAGTGATTATTATTGCCATAACTTTCTTTTTCCAATGCTTACTTTTGTACAAAAATACGCACTGTACAATTAGGGGACAAATATAATGACAGTACAAGATTCAGTATTGGAAGCTTTTGTTAAACTTGGAAAATTCTTCAAGGATTTTTGTGAAAATCAAAACAATGGCCAGGGAATATGGTTTGAACGGTTAGAAAAAACTGTTACGGAGTGTAAGGAGCAAAATGGATGGTTTACGAAAGATAACGTACGGTTTGCGCTCAGTGAATGGGGAAAACTGTTGTCAAAAGAGCAATTGCAGCCATGGCTTTTAAAATATGATGCCACCTTGGGCACACCATCAAAAGTGGCCATAATCATGGCAGGAAACATACCCTTGGTCGGTTTCCACGATTTTTTGTGCGTATTGTTGACAGGCAACTCCGTCATCGCCAAGCTGTCATCGAACGACCAATTATTACTGCCCTTTGTTCGCGATTACCTCATCGCTTTAGATCCCATTTTTGAAGAAAAAATCTACTTTGAAGTCAACCAATTGAAGGACTATGATGCCGTTATTGCGACCGGCAGCAATAATACCGGCCGATATTTTGAGTACTATTTTGGAAAAAAGCCCCATATCATACGCAAAAACCGTAGTTCCATTGCTGTGCTCAAGGGTACGGAATCAAAATTGGAGCTTACCAAATTGGGCAGGGATATCTTTCAGTACTTTGGACTGGGATGCCGAAATGTTTCTAAAATCTTTGTGCCGGTCGGTTATGACCTCAATCAGTTCTTTGAAGCCATCTTTGCATACGCAACCCTAATCGAGAATCATAAATACGCGAATAATTATGACTACAATAAAGCAGTGTATCTCATGGGCAATGATACGATGCTGGACAATGGGTTTCTATTGCTCAAGGAAGACCGAAACAACTCCTCTCCGATAGGTACCCTATTTTATGAATACTATTCGGACTTGTCTGCGCTCAAAAAAAGAATCCGTTCCCAAAAAAATGAATTGCAGTGCATTGTAAGCCGTACCGTTTTTGATGACGAGGTCGGTTTTGGGGAAACACAAAGCCCAAAACTGGATGACTATGCTGACGGAATCGATACGATTGTTTTCTTGCAAAAGCTGTAGCCCTATTTCCATCTCTTCACAGTTTTTGATTCTACAAAATTTTAAGACCTTTGGGGCTTAATTCTAAAACCATGAAGATGCATAATTTTAGTGCAGGTCCCTGCATTTTACCACAAGAAGTGATGCAAAAAGCCGCAAATGCCGTTGTTGAACTGGACGATATGGGCCTATCGCTCATTGAAATTTCACACCGTAGCAAAGCCTTTGTGGCAATAATGGAAAAGGCAAGGGCACTGGCCTTGGAATTATTGGGGCTTGAAGGTAAGGGATATGCCGCGCTGTTCCTTCAAGGTGGGGCCAGCACACAGTTTTTGAACACCGCTTACAACCTATTGGAGACCAAGGCAGGATATCTTAATACAGGTACCTGGAGTGCCAAGGCCATCAAAGAGGCAAAGCTATTTGGAGAGGTTGTTGAGGTAGCTTCTTCAGCTGACAAAAATTTCAACTACATTCCAAAAGAATATACCGTTCCCGAAGACTTGGACTATTTGCACCTTACTTCGAACAATACCATCTTTGGTACCCAAATTAAGGCATTCCCCAAGACTGATGTACCCTTGGTCTGTGATATGAGTTCCGATATTTTTTCGAGACAATTGGATTTCTCGCAATTTGATTTGATCTATGCGGGAGCACAAAAAAATATGGGACCTGCGGGCACTACCCTAGTCATCATCAAAGAAGAAATATTGGGTAAAGTCTCAAGACAAATTCCATCAATACTCGACTATAAGGTGCATATTGGCAAAGATAGTATGTTCAATACCCCTCCAGTGTTTGCCGTGTATGTTTCGATGTTGACCTTGCAATGGCTTAAGGATTTGGGAGGCATAGCAGCAATTGAGGAAATCAACGACAAAAAAGCCAACCTTATTTATTCAGAAATTGAACTGAATCCAGTTTTTTCCGGATTTGCTGCCAAAGAAGACCGTTCAACCATGAATGCCACATTTGATATCAAAGATGGGAACCTCAAGACAATTTTTGAAGAAAAATGCAAAGACGCTGGCATAAACGGCATCAATGGACATCGTTCGGTAGGGGGATATCGGGCCTCAATGTACAATGCGATGTCGCTGGAAAGTGTTGGAACCCTAGTAGATGTGATGAGTGAACTTGAACGTAAAGGCTAAGATGAAAAAAGTATTGGCGAACGACGGTATTTCAGCTTCTGGAAAAGAGGCTTTGGAAAAAGAAGGGTTTGAGGTAATCACCACTAAGGTTGCAGAAGCACAGCTGGCCAACTTTATTAACAAAAATGCAATCAATGCGCTACTGGTACGAAGTGCGACCCAGGTCAGCAAAGAATTGATTGATGCCACACCATCATTACAATTGATAGGCCGTGGTGGCGTTGGCATGGACAATATCGAGGTGGACTATGCAAGGTCAAAAAATATCTATGTGATCAATACCCCTGCCGCGTCTTCAGAATCAGTCGCAGAACTTGTGTTTGCCCATCTTTTCGGGGGGGTACGTTTTTTGTACAGCTCCAATAGAAACATGCCTTTAGAAGGGGACAGTAAGTTTAAGGTACTCAAAAAGACCTATGCCGCTGGTACAGAGTTGCGTGGCAAGACCTTGGGCATTATTGGGTTTGGGCGGATAGGCCAAGCCGTCGCCAAAATTGCCTTGGGAATTGGCATGAAGGTCGTCTACAATGACCATCATCTGGATAAAGTCACAGTTTCACTTCCATTTTTTGATGGTCAATCGGTTGCATTTGAAGTGAAGAATAGCGAATTGGAATACGTATATCGGCACGCAGACTTTATCACACTCCATGTTCCGGCACAGAAGACTTATGTCGTGGGACAAAAAGAATTTTCAATGATGAAAAAAGGTATTGGTATCATCAATACATCTCGAGGAGGGGTATTGGATGAGGCTGCCTTGATGGCTGCCTTGGAAAAAGGTCGTGTGGCTTTCGCCGGTCTTGATGTGTTTGAATCTGAACCTTCACCTGAAATCAAGATATTGATGCATCCTAAAATATCGATGACCCCACATATAGGCGCAGCTACAGAAGAAGCACAGGACCGGATTGGGCTTGAATTGGCCGCACAGATCATCACGCTATTAAAATAAGCTTGTTTCTAATGATCGGCATCCCCTACAACGGTACTTTTTTGTACATTGTGAATCTATTTCAAACATTTCGAAAATATGTCAGGATTATTGGATTTATTGAATAGCCCGATGGGCAAACAGCTGATCAGTGGGATTGCCGGGGAAACCGGTCAACCCGAAGGCAAAACAGCCGATGTATTGAGCATGGCCATGCCTTTGCTCATGGGTGCCATGAATAAAAATACTTCTACCCCAGAAGGTGCTTCAGGACTATTGAATGCCTTAAACTCAAAACACGATGGCAGCATTTTAGACAACCTTGGTGGGTTGTTCAGCGGCGGTGTGGACCAAGACGTAAAAGACGATGGTGCCGGAATCTTAGGCCATGTCTTCGGGGGCAAGCAGTCAATGGTGGAAAATGCATTGAGCCAAAAATCAGGTGTTGATGCGAGTACAATAAGTCAAATTCTTCAAGTGGCGGCCCCTATCCTATTGGGTTTTTTAGGAAAACAGACGCGTCAACAAAATGTGACCAGTGCAGATGCCATAAGCGGAATGTTAGGTGGTCTTTTAGGAGGCGGCAATCCAGCGAATCAGCAGCAATCGTTAATTGAAACTTTTCTGGATTCAGATGGTGACGGTAGCGTCATCGATGATTTGGCAGGAATGGTATTGAACAGCGGGGGCAAAAAGAGCGGATTGGGCGGATTATTGGGAGGCCTGTTCGGGAAATAACCACTGCTTTAACCATATTTAACTAGGCTGTTTGCATGCGCAAACAGCTTTTTTTATACCTTAAGGGTATGAAAAAGAACTTATGGGCTACATTTTACATGGCGTGCACCTTCTTGTTTATGAACACTTCTACTTTCGCCCAAGATGAAATGCTCGATATCAGTACCGCTGAAAAAGAAATTTTTGGGACTGAGGAAGAAGACATGGCAAGCCCGAAGGACAGTATTGAATACGACATCACCATCATCGATATCGGCTACAACCGCTGGTTGAACCAGATTGCCCGACCGAAAGGCTACTATACCCAGTCTTTTATGGAAAATCGCAACTATATCTTCGTCTTGGAGTGGAACCGACGCTTTTTGGCGCCTCAACGCTACGACCCCATGCTCTACGAAGTGCAGATCAACTATGACCCCAATATCGACTATGGCTATGATGTCAATTACAAACTGTATAATTACTTCATTTATTTTCAGCGAAGGTACAATCAGCGTTTAGGCCCTTTTCTACCTAGGATTTAATAGCTATTTTTGTCCGGATTTTATCTTTATGGACAAAATAAAAAAGCGCTGGGACATTCAAGAAAATTGGCAATTTGTTTTTCCGTTTTTAGGAGCGCTACTGGTACTGGTCACGGCCTATACCTTCTCGAGAAGATCGTTACATCTCTTTTTATTGAACAATACCGCATTCGAATGGCCGTTTACGCTGATCATTACCTCAATCCTCTACTTCGTGTTGCTACGCTTTTTCATATGGTGCTTTAAAAAATTACAAAACCGTTGGGTGGTCCAGTTTCGTTGGGAAATGATAGCCATTTTTATCGTGTTTGCCATTACAGGTAGTGTTTCGGCAAAACTTGCAGAACCACTGACGCATTTCATAGGAATTGATAGAGACACCTCAAGTGCCTGGTTGTATTGGCCCATACGCATCGTCATCATATTGCCTATCTACCAAGTACTATTGGTACTGTTTGGTTGGCTTTTCGGTCAATTCCAATTCTTTTGGAGCTTTGAGAAAAAAATGTTGAAAAAAATGGGTTTAGGATTCATTTTCAAGTAAATATTATGCTTTTATTAACATTCTAAGTTTTATCAAATAAGTTAGCTTTGCAGCTTATGGTGGTTAAAAAGTATTTTTATGGCTTGGTATTATTGGCATTGATTGCTTTCAAGGTTTCTGCTATAGCCATACACATGCATTTGCACCACGGGCATGAAGATTCACATGAAGGTGCTTGTGAGCTTTGTGAACATGCCATCTACAGCCAAAATTTAGCGTTTTCCACACCTGCAACGCTGATTATAACCGCAGTTGATCGTACTCTAAATTTTTATCCACAGAAAAGCCTTTATACTAGTATTTGCATAACAGTACCTATCAACGATTCTTACTTTGGTAGGCCACCTCCTTTGGTTGTTAAGACTTTTCAAAGCATCAATTCTAAATCAAGATGTTTTGTTGGGTGAATCGAAGTACAAGTACCATTGATCTTTTTTAAAACTACTCCTGGCCATATTGTGCGTGTGCTATTCCAGAACTTTTAAGCCTGTATGCAATTTTAGTGGCTAGCCTGTCTGGCTTCACAATAACAGAATACGGTTACGCTATGGTATACGCTGGGACAGTTTAAGATTTATGGCAATAAACAGAAAATCAACACCAGAGTAACACCAATTTTTAATTGCGAAGCTTCATGAACCTACAGTCTTTCGTATCATTTTTTATTTTGGTTTGTTCCATACCGATAGCTGCCCAAAACAGCACCTGCAAGTATACCATAACTGGAAAGATTTTGGATGCTGATACCGAAGAGCCCATTCCCTATGCGGTCATCAAGGTCAGTGGTACAGAAAAATATACCAGTACCGATATAGCGGGTAATTTTAAAATTGACGGGCTATGTTCAAAAAAGAACACCCTAATCATTTCATGCATAGGCTATGCTGATTCGACGAAAGAGCATGAGCACGATTCAGATATCCACTTTTATTTGACCCAAGAGGTTACAGGTTTGGAAGAGGTGACCATTGAAGCAGAACGAATGAAGGAAAAGGGTACTGAAACGATTTCACAGCTTACCGTTGGAAAAGCAGAAATTGCAAGCAATCCAACACAATCCTTAGCTGCCGTTTTGGCCAAACAACAGGGCTTGACCTTTATCTCTACAGGCAGCAATGTGCAGCTACCCGTTATTCATGGGTTATATGGAAATCGAATTTTGATCTTAAATAATGGCCTGAAGCACGGCTTTCAGAATTGGGGCACGGACCATGCCCCGGAAATTGATGTTGCCGCTGCCAACAGCATTACTGTAATTAAAGGTGCCGCAGGAGTGCGATATGGTCCTGAGGCCTTGGGGGGTGCCATTATTGTTGAACCAAATCCATTACTCCTGAACAATCCATTATATGGCGAACTCGGAACGGGATACCAAACCAATGGACGTGGTTATAATGGCCATTTTGAAATCGGACAGGGAACAGAAAATTGGAGTTTTTATGCCAATGGCAACTATACCAGAGTTGGTGACCGCCGGGCTCCAGACTATAATCTGACCAATTCAGGAAAAGAGGAAAAAGCATTCGGCTTGGGCTTTTTATACCATCAAGACAAATGGGACTATAAGGTTCACTACAGTTTTATCGACCAAAACTTAGGGGTATTGCGAGCATCTTTTGTAAGTAGCCCCAATGCCATCATCCAAGCCTTTAATGCAGATACCCCTGAACCGGCAGATTCCTTTTCGTACACCATCAATGAGCCCAATCAAACTACCCAACACCATTTGGGCAAGGTAGAGGTCAATTGGTGGTATTCCGATACCGGAAAGCTTACGTTGATTGGAGGAATACAACTGAACCAACGGGATGAGTTTGATGTACGAAGAAATGCGGAACTCCCCATCATTGACCTAGATCTATTGACCTACGATTATCAATTGGAATGGAAACATCCCAAATGGCATGGTCTTGACGGCTTGGTCGGGGTACAATATTTCAGTCAAAACAATGACAACAACCCCGGTACGCAGACCACTCCCTTTATTCCCAATTATAATACAGATAGGTTCAGTGCCTTTGCGGTAGAAAGTTTCGATTTTGGAAAAAACACATTGGAAGCTGGGCTTCGGTTTGATTTTGAGACCAATGATGTAAGGGGGCGAGAGACCAATCAAGATATTTTTAGGGACAACTATAGCTTTACAAACTTGACTGCATCTTTGGGTTATGTAAGACAAGTCTCTGAAAACACCACTTTTAGAACGAACTTGGGCACTGCTTGGCGCACCCCCAATGTAGCTGAACTTTTTAGTTTTGGCCAAGAAGGTTTTAGACTGATCTATGGAATGCTCCGATATACCGAGAACGATGGCCCCTTTCCGATTACTACAAATGAGGTAACCCCTTTAGACGACAGTGACGTGGAACCAGAACGGGGTTTTAAATTCATCAATGAACTGGAGACCACCAAAAATGGAAATTCGCACAAGCTCACGTTGTATTCCCATTATATCGAAAATTATATTTTTGATCGCCCCATAGGTGTATCCGGAACCGTAAGAGGCCCAACAACGGCCTTTATCTACAATCAGGTAGACGCTTTGTTTTTGGGCACGGACTACAGCTGGAAAAAAAATTGGAGTACGCAAATTTCAGGAACTTTTGGAATCAATTATTTATGGTCGAGGAATATAGGTGATAATGAGCCCTTGATCAATCAACCACCTATTTCTACCAGTTATGAACTCCAATGGGACCAAGGAAGATTCTGGAAATTTGATTCTTCCAAATGGGCCATTCGCCCGAGCTATACTTTTAATCAGTTTCAGGCACCACGTACAGTTTCTATTGAAAGTCTGGTAGATGGATCGGCAGTGGTTACCCCCGATGCAGAAATTTTTGATTTTACAGATGCCCCCGAAGGATACTTTTTGCTAGACCTTTCGTGGAATTTTGGCTGGAAGAACCTCAGTGGCGGCATTAGGGTACAAAACCTGTTCAATGCCCGTTACCGCGATTACTTGAATGAACTACGCTATTTTGCCGATGAACCTGGTAGAAACGTGATTTTTACAGTGAATTATAGCTTTAGATTACAAAAAAACAATGATTAGACAAAATGTACCCAAAAATAGTACTATGGCGACCAGAGCCCCATGAATTATAAAAATCAACAGTAACTTTACAAATATTCATAACTATGAAAACAATTAAACCCATTTTAAAAAAAGAACAATGAAAACGATTCAAAAATTCAGAAATTTCCGTTGGATAGCACTTTTGTTTATAGCTATCGCCGTGGTAAGTTGTAGTGACGATGACGATGCTGCACCAGAAGAAGAAAATGAACTTGAGGTAATCACTGATGTGACTTTAGTCTTTACCAATGATGCCGACCCTAGTGATGTGGTCATGGCATCCGCTCAAGACCCTGATGGTGAAGGGATATTGGATTTGGTGGTTCAAGATGCGATTACCCTTACAGCGGATACGCAGTATACGTTGACCTTTGAGATTTTCAACAATTTGGAAACGCCAGGAGAGGATATCGGTGAAGAAATAGCAGACGAAGATGATGAGCATCAGTTTTTCTTTAGCTTTACCACCGATGCTTTTGACAGCCCCGCAGGCAACGGTAACATTGACAATGCTTCTGACCCGATCAATTACAATGACCAAGATGACAATGGAAATCCGGTAGGTTTGTCAACCACTTGGACTACACCTACGACTGGAACGACTGAGGGAATGTTCACGGCTAGGCTGCAACATCAACCTGGTGTGAAAACAGATACTTCAGATGCCAACGATGGAGATTCTGATTTTAACTTAATGTTTGTTTTGAACATTCAGTAAAATTAATTTGACATGCAAAAAACTCCCGCGCTGTTCAACCTATCAGAGTGGGAGTTTTTTTTACAGGTTCCGAAATAGGAATCAATCTTTCTTACGAAGTACTTAAACCGAAAAATAGATGATCATTACCAACAACCTTACAAAAAAATATGGTAGGCAGATTGCGCTTGACCATTTGAACCTGAACGTAAAAGAAGGTGAAATCTATTGCCTGTTAGGCGCCAATGGTGCGGGAAAAACGACTACAATAAACTTGTTGCTTGGTTTTATCGAACCTACCTCGGGCAGTGCCTTCGTCAATCAATTGGACGTTCAGCAAAATCTAAGGGCAACCAAACAGTTTCTGGCCTATATCCCTGAAAACTTGATGCTCTACCCCAGCTTAACAGCGGTGGAGAACCTGGATTATTTCTCGGGAATTGCGGGCAAAAAACTGTCAACGTCAGTTCTAAAAGATTTTTTGGAAGAAGCAGGCCTACAAACTGATGCCTTTGAAAAACGGATTTCCACCTTTTCCAAAGGAATGCGTCAAAAAGTAGGCATTGCTATTGCCCTTGCCAAGGAAGCAAAGGTATTGCTACTTGACGAACCCACTTCTGGACTCGACCCAAAGGCCAGTAATGAATTCAGTTTGTTGTTACAAAAACTTCGTACCAAAGGTGTGGCTACCCTAATGGCAACACACGATCTTTTTCGGGCCAAAGAAGTAGCATCACACATTGGCATCATGAAAGACGGCCAACTGAAGCAACAGTTTGTGGCTGATGATATTTCCCTTTCCAAACTGGAGCAAGTTTATCTCAATACCATGGACTATAACGAATTGACAGTATGATCGCAAAGACTTTTTTAAAGGAAACCAAGCAATTGTTGCGTGATGGGCGTGTACGTATTGCCATGATCATGGTCTTTTCACTGTTGGGAATAGCGGTATGGATCAGTACAAGACAATACCAAAATGTAAATGAACAATATGCAATGGCTAAAACCGCTGAACGCGCCATATGGGATAGTCAAGGAGAAAAAAATCCGCACTCAGCAGCGCATTACGGCACCTACGCCTTTAAACCCAAATATCCATTATCATTGATAGATCAAGGTGTTGATAAATATGCGGGCACATCCATATTCTTAGAAGCCCATAATCGCAATGAGGCACAGTTCAGTGCTGCAGCCGATCAGACCGGTTTGGCTCGATTCGGGGATTTGACCCCTGATTTTATATTGCTTTTTATTATCCCCTTGCTTATTATTCTGTTGGGGTATAACAGTTTTACCAAGGAACGCGAAATGGGGACGCTTACCCTATTGAAAAGCCAAGGTATTTCTTCCTTTAAATGGATTTGGGGAAAATGGCTGGCACTAATTACCCCCATTTTCTCCATCACTTTTGTGCTGTTCCTTATTGCAGGATTGGTCTTATCGAACCTTAAGGATTTTGGGGTTTTTAATTGGAACACGATAATCGTTATGTTTCTGGTCTACATCGTGTTCTATGCGGTGTTTATCAATATTGTTTTAGTCATTTCCGCAAGAGCAAAAAAATCAGGGATTTCATTGGTGTTGGGGCTAGGTGTCTGGATTGTTGCCTGTTTGTTAGCACCAAAAATGGCCACAAATATTGCACAGGTGAAGCACCCTTATCCTACGGCCCAAGAGTTTGCCGAAGCGGTCCAAGAAGATAAAGACAAAGGATTGGACGGTCATAATCCATGGAACGAAGAAGCCCAAGAACTGGAGCGAGCTGTTTTGGCAGAATATGGGGTCGATAGCCTAAGTCAACTGCCCTTCAACTTTGATGGCTACATTATGCAAAAAGGGGAAGAACATCAAGCCGAGGTGTATTTCAAACATTACAATTATTTAAAAAAGCAATACGGTAAACAAACCCAGGTGTATCAAACACTTGCGGTGTTGTCCCCTTTCCTACCTACCCGGTTTTTAAGTATGTCACTGGCAAATACGGATTATGGTACCCACTGGCATTTCAATGACGCTGCTGAAAAATACCGAATCGCTACCCAAAAATTCCTGAATGATCACTTTGCCGAAAGCACTGAATATGGTGATTGGGGCTGGAAGGCAGATGCCAGTTATTGGAAAGAATTACCTCAGTTTGATTATGATCCGCCCACCTTGGCGAGCACACTTTCTCAAAATACATCCAATGTTGCCTTGCTGGGAGGTTGGTTTGTATTGTCTTTTGGGTTGCTATTTCTTACCGTAAAAATCAAATAGCCATGTTAAAATACAACTTTAAATACGAATTAAAACAGCTGCTGCGCAGCCGTTGGATTCAGCTATTGAGTGCACTCTTACTATCGCTATTTGGTTTTGCCACCTATAATGGATTGGAAAAAGTGGACGAGCGCAATAAGGCTATAGCAACAGCGCAAGGAAATGTCCTCAAAAATGATGAAAGAATGATGAAACTCTTGGACAGTCTCGACCGTGGACTGGAGGTTTCCATCCCTTCATGGAGATATCCTACGAATCCCATGGAAATCGGCAATAACTATCCGCGGGTGGCCGCTATGCCCACTGAGCCGTTTGCCTTTGTGGCTACCGGGCAGAGCGATATGTTTACACATTACAAAAAACCCGAGGTATACGGTTTTTCCTTTATCGAGGATTTCACGGAAATGACCAGTCCTGTGCAATTGCTTTTTGGCAGCTTCGACCTAGCTTTTGTCATTGTGTATCTGCTGCCATTGCTCATTATTGCATTTAGTTACAACGTGCTTTCTGCAGAACGGGAAAGTGGTTCTTTACGACTACTGGGCGCACAGCCTATACGAATTGAAACATGGGTATTGCAAAAGCTGGGCCTTCGATTGTTATGGCTCTCCCTACTTGTCATTGCAACCTTGCTTTTGGTTTTACTGGTCCTAGGAATCAATCCATTCAATAACTTGAATACGCTTTTGGGGTTGATCTCTTTGGTACTTGTTTATGAACTTTTTTGGTTTGCTTTGGCTTTCTTAATCAACCTTTGGGTAGGACAATCTGCCAAAAATGCCATGGCACTCTTGGGGCTTTGGATTGTATTTGTGCTTTTGGTTCCCTCTGTAATCAATCAAATGGGGAGTACCTTATATGCAACCCCTTCCCGTGTGCTCATGATCAATGAGATGCGCGACACACAGGCGGATGTACTCAAAAACGTGGATGAAATATTAAACAACTTTCTACGGGACCATCCAGAATATGCTGTTAATGACACTACCCTGCAACGTAATTACTGGCATAATTTTATGGTAGCGCAAAAAGTGATCCGTGAGGAGCTACAACCTGTTTTGGACAATCATGACCAGCAGTTGAAGAAACAGCAAGATTGGGTGGCACAATTCAAATGGATTTCTCCTGCGGTAATCACACAGGAAGCGCTAAATCAAATGGCAGGCACCTCTTCTCGTGACTATGAAAATTTTAGGCAACAGGTTTTGGATTTTTCTGAGGAGTGGCGTAATCATTTTATGCCAATGGTTTATAACAATGCTGATTTCACTATGGAGGACTTAGAAAATCTACCGCAGTTTGAGTATATGCCTTTAAAAGGTACACCTATAAGTGCACCTTTAACTGTTTTGGGATTTTCCCTTTTTGTATATCTCTTAGGGGTTTTTGTGTATGGGAGAAAATCGAAGGATAGTATTTTAACAACTGTGTAGTATGTTGCGGACCATTTCAATCATTATTGCCGTTTTTCTGTTCCTTTCTGGATGCAAATCCGAAAACAAAAAAGAGCAGACCGTCTCAGAAACCAATTTAATGGACTATGGACAGGTATTTGAATATCAGGTCACTCCAAAATACGCTAAAAAGTTTACCGTAAACTACCATGATAACTACAAAGTGGTACGCACCAATGCCACCTTATTCGATAATAACTCAGAAGATGCCACCTCCTCTGATATTGAAGATGTATTGGTATTGGTTCAAAAGGGCACCACACCTCCAGAGCTTAAAGGTCCGCTAAAAGGTGCCTCCATAATTGAAATCCCCGTCGAATCCGCGGCAGTTAATGTGCAACATTCTGAGAGTTTCCTACGGGAAATTGGACTTGAAAACCGCATCAATGCCATTGGAGGGCTCTATTCCTACAACGATGAAATGCGAGAAAAAGCCTTGACCGGTGCCATTGGTCAAATAGGCTACAGTTGGCATAGCCCCCCCAATTTTGAAGTATTGCTGCAAAGAAAACCGGATGTCTTTTTAATGACTTTGGCCAGTTTGTCCCACAAAGAGAGTCTGGATATGGGTCGTCAATTTGGAATACCCACTGTGCCTGTCTTTGATTGGGCGGAACACGACTACTTAGCTCGAGCCGAATGGGTAAAGTTCTACTCCTTGTTTTTTAATGCCGAAAAAGAGGCTAATGAGGTTTTCAACACTATTGAAAATAAGGTTGAAAGCCTCAAAAGATTGACCCAGAATATTGCGACTAAGGAAAGTGCCCTTTGGGGGTATTATGGGAGCAAACAACGCTGGATCATGCAAATAAATAGCATCCCAGCCCAATATTTAGCGGATGCAGGTATTGAAAACGTCCTTGCCAAAAACACCAAGGCCAATGCTGACGGATCTCAAGCATTGAACACGGAGGAATTACTACTAAAAGGAAAAGGAGCCCAACATTGGGTCATTGGGGATATCCATGCCGCACCTTTACCACAGGAAAATATCATGAACCACTTTGATTCATGGCGAACAGGAAAGCTATACCACAATCTAAAACGGGTGAAGCCCAAAGTAAACACTTCGGATTGGTACGCCAAAGCCATTGTGCGCCCTGACATGGTATTGGAGGATCTCATACGTCTTGCCTATCCACAACTATTACCAGATCATACTCCTGTTTTTATGGGGTATTACGATAAAGTTTCCGAAGGACCTGTTGAGCAACAAGGCTAATGATGGAAAGGAAGGTTTACATCCATGGAAAAATCCATAATTGGCGTCTAGCACTTGATACTGGACATCGCCGAGCATTACTTCCTTTATTCGCTATTGGTATAACGGTTTTGATGATGGCCAGCTGCCAATCCCACACAAAAAAAAATAAAGCCCCCATCGAATCAAATGAGTCCGCAACTTCATTAAGTGATACCGTACGTATTGTACATGCCAATAACTTTTCAGTTTCCTACTCAGAAAGCTACAAACTGGTACATATTCATTATAGTAGTCCGGATAGAGGTATGGTCTTCGACAAGAAATTGGTGTTGGTACCGCAAGGAAAGGGAAAACCTGAGTTAAAAAGTGAACTTAAAGACGCTTGGGTCATAGAAGTTCCGTTAAAGACCGCGGCGGCGAATGATGACGGGGAGGTAACGCGATTGAAAGCCCTAGGTTTGATGGACAATATCGTGGCCATGGGTGGAGGGGCCATCTACGATGCGGAGTTGAGAAAGCGATGGGAAGCAAAGGAAATTGCTTCCATTGGCTACAGTTTTCACCGACCTCCTTTACCCGAATTGGTGCTATCCATTGATCCAGATATATTGATTCAATATACGTACAACCACGATGGACTGTCATCATTGGAAAAAATGAGAGCACTGGGCATTAATGCCATTCCACAATTTGCGTGGGCGGAACCTTCCTTTTTGGGAAAGGCCGAATGGATAAAGTTTACTTCACTCTTTTTCAATAAGGAAAAAGAAGCCAATCAATTGTTTGAGGAAATCGTCGAACGTTGTAAAGTATTGATGGAAAAAGTGAATCAGAAAGAAGAAAAAGTAACTGCCTTTTTAGTGTATCATCCTTCCGATAACAGCGATTGGTCTGCCCATCGCAATGATTTTTATGCCTCTTTTTTGGAAGCTGCAGGTGCCACAAATGTACTGGCGGATGATGGACCGACCCATGCCGTAGGTATCAATAATGAAAAAATACTTGACCTTGCCAAGAACGCGGATTTTTGGTTAGTGAATAGCACCTCTGATGAAACATGGCCTACCGTTGAATACTTAAACACTTTTAAAGCTTATCGTGAGGGTCAGGTCTATCATTATCAAAAACGCACTCGCCACGAACACAATGCCTATGATTGGTATGAAACCCCAGAGGTGAGGCCCGACTTAGTCTTAGAGGATTTAGTGTCCGTCTTTTACCCTGAGCTCTTGCCCAACCACATTCCCCTATATTTTGAAAAAGTGAAGTTGATAAAAACGAAGTGAGATGGAAACGTATTCAGACAAAATAGAAACAACCCGAAGTAGTCCCAAACTCCCCTCACGAAAAAGGGTGTTTCTTTTCCCCTTCTTAATCATTGGTGTGTTCGTTTTCATCTTGTTGGAGTTGGGTGTAGGTACCGTTTCCATCAGTATTGAAGAAATCTTGGCGGCCATCTTCAAATTGGACAATGCGGATCCTACCCATAGCACAATAATTAAGGAGTTGCGATTGCCAAGAACCATTGCCGCCGGTATTGGTGGGGCGGCCCTTGGCACTGCCGGCCTGCAATTGCAGACCATGTTTCGAAATCCATTGGCGGGACCATGGGCCTTAGGCCTGACCGCCGGAGCTCAACTTGGGGTGGCAACCGTTGTTACGGCGGCTGCAGTGGTAGGCTCTTCCTTCCTAGAAAATTTTGAAGTATTGGGCAATTTGAGCATCGTGGCCGGAGCTATGCTAGGTTGCCTAATGGTTTTGCTTTTAATGGCCAGTATTGCTAGATACGTAAGTACCATTACCCTATTGATATTTGGGTTAATGCTAGGCTATCTAGCACAAGGGCTTATCAGTGCCATTTTGCATTTCACCAATGAATCGCAAGGTAAAATCTTCTCAGGTTGGAATGATGGTAGTTTTGCCGGCGTTTACTGGGAACATTTTCCTATACTCATTCCCATGGCCATTATCGGATTGGTCAGTGGATGGTTAATGGCCAAACCTTTGAACGCCTTTTTATTGGGTGAAAATTATGCTCGTGCGTTGGGGATGTCCATAAAGCGAACTCGAATAATTACGCTTGGCAGTGCGGTCCTTTTGGCCGCCCCGGTAACGGCATATTGCGGTCCCGTTCTTTTTTTGGGGCTGATCGTTCCGCATTTGGCGCGCGGGATATTTGGCACTTCGGATCACCGAATCTTGATTCCAGCTGTGATGGTTTTGGGTTGTCTGATCGCAATGGCCGCCGATTTGTTCGTCCATCTTCCATGGGAACGCCATTTTCTTCATTTGAATGCGGTAAATGCATTGATAGGTGCCCCTGTGGTCATGTGGGTATTGTTGAGAAACCGCAAAATGCGAACCTTTGAATTCTAGGATGATGGAAGATGTTTTGAAGTTGGAACAATTGTCTATTGGGTATCCCCTAAAATCGGGAAACAAAGTGGTCGCCAAAAATATTTCCGAAACCCTGAAAAAGGGGGAACTGGTGTGCCTATTGGGTCCCAATGGTGCCGGAAAATCCACCCTGATCCGTTCAATTTCTGGTTCCCAGAAACCGTTGAAAGGAAAGGTTTTGTTGGAAGGAAAAGATATTTTTCAAATATCCGCCCGCAAACTTGCCCAAAAGTTGAGTTTGGTGCTTACCGAACGGGTGCACGGGGGCATGCTCAGCAGCTATGAGGTGGTTGGCTTAGGGAGGTATCCTTATACCAGATGGTCCGGGAAACTCCAAGCTACAGACCATCATGTTATCCAATGGGCCATTTCAAAAGTAGGAGCCGAAGAGCTTAGTGAGCGCATGTTATCTGAGCTCAGCGATGGGGAACGGCAAAAAGTCATGGTAGCCAAGGCACTCGCGCAAGAGCCAGAAATCATGATATTAGATGAAATCACCGCCTTTTTGGATTTACCTAGACGTATAGAGATCATGCAATTAATGCGACAACTGGCCAAAAAGGAGAACAAGTGCATCCTAATGTCCACGCATGATATGGAATTGGCATTGAAATATTCGGACAAACTATGGTTATTACCCAAGAATGGCCAGCTGTCCATTGGTGCGCCAGAGGACTTGGTCTTAAATGGCACTTTTGCCCAAGCCTTTGAAAGTGAGGGAATTCATTTTGATCTGCAAAAAGGAGCTTTTGAAAGTCACGAACCCTATCAGCAGCAGGTACAGTTGAACGGCTCCGGTAATGAACTGCTTTGGACCAAAAAAGCCTTGGAACGAGCTCGAATTCAAATTGTCCAAAATGCTGAAATTACCGTCTCTGTTTATAACAATGACCAAGGGATGTCTTGGGAACTCGATTCAAAAGGCCTCAAAAAAGAAATTGCCTCCATATACGAACTGCTACAAACGATAAATGAAGATGATTGAGAATAAGTACACTCAAATTATCCTAATAGCTGTGGTGCTCGTTTTTCTTCGGGTTCAAAATATAGGAGCACAAGAGGATGAAACTGCCAATTTTGCCCCTCCTGAAGTCGCTCCAAGAATAACAGCCTTAAAAACTTCGGGTATCATTACAGTGGATGGTCGTCTGGACGAGTCCGATTGGAATATGACGGAACCTGTCGTGGATTTTTTCAGACAGGAACCTGTTCAAGGAGGTGCCATAAAAAATCCTTCGGAGGTTCGAATTCTATTTGATGACAAAAATCTGTATTTCGGAGTTTTTGCTCGGGATTCCATGGGTAAAAAGGGGGTGCGAATGCAAGATTTGAGTCGGGATTTCAATGGACTTGAAAATGATGTCTTTGGCATTCAGATCGATGCACAGAACACCAAACAATATGCGGTTTCCTTTCAAACGACGCCCTATGGAAACCAACAGGATGTTCAGAACTTCAACGATAACAATCGGGATGAGGATTGGAACGCCTTATGGCGTGTTCGAACCCAACGCACCGATCAAGGGTATTATGCAGAATTTGCCATACCTTTTAAATCCATTCGATATGATAAACCCGTGGCAGGTGTTCCTACAGAATGGGGCATTACCTTTTTTCGCTTGGCACGTAAAGACTATGAGAAAACAGTCTTCCCTGCTATTCCCCAGTCCTTTTCTGAAAATCGCATGACCTACGCCGCGAAACTTATAGGTTTGGAGGTACCACCACCTTCTGCCAATATTCGAATAGAACCCTATGCTCTCTATCAATACGATGAAAATAAAGAAGGTGGTGTTTTAACGGACCGTTTGAACGAGGCCAAAATTGGCGGTGACGTGAAATGGGCCATTAGCCCCAATGCAGTATTGGATTTGACCATCAATACTGATTTTGCCCAAGCCGATGTAGATAGGGCAGTAAACAACTTGGAGCGATTCAATATCTTTTTTCCTGAAAGACGGCAGTTCTTTTTGGAGAATTCAGGGATTTGGGCCGGCGCAAACAACTTTAGGGTGCGGCCCTTTTTTAGCAGAACCATAGGCCTTTCCAATAGTTTTAATGCCAAACCTGCATCTTTAGATGCCGGGGCACGATTTACTGACCGTAACGAGAATCGAACCCTGGCGGCTTTGGCCGTTCGCCAGCGGGAAACCGATGACAGTCCGGGGAGTACCTTCGGAGTGGCTCGATATACCAAAAATTATGGCACGGAAAATAATATCGGGGCCATGATAACTTACCGCAAAGATGATGCGCTTAACGATTTAGATATGGAAAGCCAGAACAATACTACCATATCCTTCGATGGCTTGATTCGCCCAAAACCAGATATTACATTGACCTATCTGTTGTCCACTTCACTGGACAGTGAAACAGGAGATACGGGTTTTGCAGGAAGAATATCGGCCACTTCAACAAACAATAAATACTATGTGGGATATATCTCTGATATCGTCAGTGCCGATTACACGCCGGGGATGGGATTTGTTTTTCAAAACGATGTAGTGGTGCACAGTCCAGGGGGGTATGCCATTGTACGGCCAAAATGGTTGCCCTTTGTGCGCCGCTGGGATCCTGGGGTATTTTTTAATTATTTTCATGATTTTGAAGATTTTGGAAACTTTCAACAATCCAATCTTTACATCTTTCCAATTTATACCTGGTTTAAAGACAATAGTTTTTTAGAAGCTTCCTTCACCCCTACTTGGCAAAACATCAATTTTGATTTTGCCCCTTTAGGCCTTGAAATTGAACAGCGAGATTATACCTATACAAGGTATTTAGTCCGGTACAATTCTGACCAGTCTAAGAAGCTTTCCGGTGCAATACGCTATGATTTTGGAAATTTTTACAATGGTACAAGAAATACGGTCATTGCAGGATTTCGCTATGCACCGTTACCCCATATTGCCTTTACTGCAGATTATGAGTACAATAATATCAATGGTGTAGGAATTTTGGAGGAAGATTTAGAGACCGACCTCTATACGGCGAATCTTAGGCTGGCGTTAAATCCGAGGGTACAGCTCTCCACATTTTACCAGTACAACAGCTTTGATGAACAAGGACGTTGGAACATTCGCTTTAGTTGGGAATATATGCCTTTATCTTTTATTTATTTGGTATTCAACGACATCGAGACCGATATTTTCGATCCCGTACAAAGGTCCACCCAATTTATCAGCAAGGTCACATTTTTAAAACAGTTTTAGCTATTGCGATGTACGAGTATCTAAAGTAATCTGATGACCCAAATACCCGATGGAAGGTTTAAAAGATTATGGTCTCACTTCAATATATGACCAAAAAAGTAGATGAAGTTTTTGGCAATGGCTTATCCTTAACACTTTTTTGTCCGTCTTCATGAAATTAAGGCATCTTGTCTGGCATAGGGGCCTTTTCACAGGCCAACTGTGCGCCTTAAAAGCCAACTTGATCGGTCGTATGAAACATAACTGCTATTCTTGAATGTGTAATGACACAGGGCTACGTAAAAAAGAACATCTTTTTTGAAGGGATTAAAGATATCTTCATAACTTATACTCTGAAAGGTAGTTTATCGTGTTTGTCATAAGATGACATATTTGAGATGCATGCTGTTGAAAAAGTGGGGGAACTCTTTACGATGGCCAATGGTGGTGTTTCAATTACCATTACCCTTTCAAATACCATTGAATTTAGTTGTATCACCCATGCACAAGTTATCTAAATGTCTGGAATACAGGAACTGCACAACACGGCCGAACACCCTTGGCATTACCCATACAAAAAGGGAATCCATTTTGGGTTTTGAAAACCAATATAAAACAATCCATAAACAATTCGATATACTTTAAACTAAAAACAAGATGAAAAGAACACATGTATTTTACACAACACTGGCATGTTTCATGATGGCAACCGCCTGTAAACAACAAAAAAGGGATTCTGATAGTGACTCAGGATCAGGATATGAATCAGATCGTGGATTGGAGATTTCCGCTGAAACCGAGCAGGAGCCAATTACGCTCGAAAAATTGGAAGGTTCCCCTGCTTACGCTGAAGCGGTCTTGCAACTAGAAGCACCAAAGAGCGCAACGATTGTTGAAGGAGGGGAAGTCGACTTTGCCTTTACGGTCAACGATTACGAATTGGGTGCACAAACAGAAGGTCAGAATGCAGAACTTTTGGCAAATTCCGGTAAAGGCCAGCATATTCATTTCATTTTGAACAATCAGCCCTATTCTGCCCATTATGAACCCACCTTTACAAAAGAGGTACCCGATGGGGTACACCACTTGGTGGCATTTTTAAGCCGTTCATACCATGAATCGGTAAAAAATGAAAACTCCGTGGTCGTACAAAAACTTGAAATAGGTGCGAATGTCGAAGATACTTTAGGATTGGATATGGAAGCTCCCACACTGATTTATAGTCGCCCAAAAGGCACTTATGCAGGTGATGATACCAAAAACCTCTTATTGGATTTCTTTGTCTTGAATACCACACTTTCAGAAGAGGGCAACAAAGTTAAAGCCACTATTAATGGCGAGGATTTTACGATTACCGAATGGGCACCCCACATTATCAAAGGGCTTCCCCTAGGCGAAGTGACCATAACCCTTGAGTTGATAGATGCTGAGGGAAATGCAATTTCTGGACCTTTTAACAAAGTCACTAGAACGGTGACACTCAAAGAATAAGGGCATTTACATTAGCAATACATACCATGGATGCTGCTTGGTATCTGGCATAAATAAAGAAATGTATTTGGGTGAGGCATCTTGTATTGCATAGTCAACTTATGGAATACAAGATGCCTTTCTTTTTATAATCAAGGTAAAAGCTTGACAAATCACTTTTTGTCCTTTGTTCGTTACTTGGCTATTGAAAACAATGTACGTATTCTTAGCCTAGTTTTAATTCTCAAGAATATTGGTCATCGCATATATTTCATCAAGCAAGGGAACGGTGACACTACCATTTTCAGAACCTGCAGTAACAGAGGTGATTACAGATTCTCCAATAATATACCTTCCCATCAGTCTTCCATTTTCCACTTGGTGAACGCCCTCAATGGGATAGTCTTGGGTAAACTCAGCCAGTTCTTGGTTGGAATACGTGGTTTTTAATCCCCAAATCGCATGAAAAATCAACGGTTCTCCTTCTGGGGAGTTGCCCACATAAAGCATATTATGTCCTTTCTTTCGAAGAATCGTTAGAAAAGGAATTCCTTTTTTCTTGATCAATTGTATCTTTTCTTCAGCATTACCGATAAGTTCATATTGCTTTCCGATTTCAATCTGGTCTTTGGAATCCCTGGGCAACCATATTTTATAGGTGGCCATCAAATCACGAATCATCGATGAACAATCCCTATTTTCCAGATTACCTCCCCAGCCATAGGGTCTGCCAATCAAATTGGATACCAAATGCCCAAGATTGGTTTTTTCAAACGCAACATCATGTAAGGCAACTCGATTTTTGGGTATCGCAGCTCTCAGGATTTTGGCATTTTGGTTTTCATCCGAATTGGCGTAGAAAACCAATATGTTGTCTGGATTATCTGATTCTTCAAAAGGCAAAACCATACCCATTTTAGCATTTAAGGCATAATTCGATATTGAATTCTGTAGATAGACTTTGTCAGACAAGGGCATCGCATAATCGCCAGTTTGCCACCTGGCCATAAAATCTTCAGAAACAACTGCCAGATCATGCATGGCCACCCAACCTTTGTAATACGGACTTAGCACATAACACCATTGACTATCATTGGATAAATGTAGCAGTTGCAGTGGGGTGTTTGCCCATAAGTTGGTTTCTTGAAAATAGTCAAAAGGGAAACCCTCCCCCGCTTTTGAATAGGTATCAAAACCCGGTCGATTTGATGGGATCCTTCTCAGGTTGGTATGTGCAATAACGATTCCTTTTTTTAAAAAATTGGGGAAATCTTCGGTATTGACATTATTTACCACATCATCCCTTTGTGCTTTTCTATGGGGCTTTTTATTCTCTCCGTACCATGCATCGTCATTTCGGTATTTTTCCAAATAGGAAAGTTCTTTCCCAGGAAAAGCATCTAAAGAGGATAGTAACACGCTCGATCTAGATGTCCATGGAACAAAGAAATTTTTAATGAACTCATGTTGCATTGCGTCCGGAATATGCAACGCTGTCTCTGGATACTCTAAATTTTCCGCAGTATACGTTTCGATTTCAATTTTAGGCACTTTCTTTTCTGGGTTTTTGCAGTTCAGAAGATTGACGGCTATGGCCAAAATCAAACAAAGTGTGGCAGACAACAAATTTCTTTTGGGCATCAGTTTCGTTTTCATTCTAGAATAAGCTCATGTTGTGCGTACTCTAAAATCTTCTCCTCTGAAATCCAGTAGGGAATCCACTCGCCCGTTTTCCATTGCTTCAATTGTGATTTGTGATAAGGATGAAATATTCGAGCTGCGCTACCACCAGAAATCACCCCCATAATCTTTTCATTATCGTTCATATCGGCTACCATGCGAAATGAACTGAACCAACTGGTGTCGTAATTGTGTTTCCTGTTTTTTACATATCCACCTCGATTCAAGGTTTGATTGGAGCCCTGCTTAGGTAGTAGTTCCGCTCCTAGTAGTTTACTTCCAAATCCATCTTGTTTTATAGGGCTGTAGAAGTACACCGTATGTAAGTTGCCCCATTTCCAATCCTCTCTATTGGAACCCAATTTTTCAATCAAAATTTCTTTGGTTCGCAGACCGGATTCCACGACCAAATCAGCTAAGGTTTCCTTTTTAGGAGTCTGGATATTATCAATAAACGAGTGGTCTGACAACATCAAACTGTCCAGTCGTTGGTTCCAGTAGTACACATTCTCCCAGTACATCTTCTCTAGCCCGTCGGGCAATTCATCATCGAGTATATGAAAGAGTAATTCATTATAAAGCACATTATACACCGAAGCACCCACTTCTTCAATTTCATCTTTCTTATTCCATTCATCCAAGATTGTTGCAATATCCTTGGTCTCTTTATTCATTTTCAAAAAAGAAACAAAAATGGGCACCAACTTTTCAGCCTGCAAGTTCTTTACGTCAAAAATGAGTTCCCATAGGTCTTCTGCCCCGAACGTATTGGTGGTGTCGAATACTTGCTTTAATCGTTGATAGCGATAGAATGGGGAAAAGTGACCGGAATAATAATACGGATAATTATCAGGTCGGGTATCATGGTTGGCGGTGCCTACCCAGCCCCTTGATGGATTGACCAAATGAGGCAATTCATCTTTAGGAATGAAACCACTCCACGTATCGCCAAGTTTCGTTGTTTTCGGTATTTGCCCATTTTTATCAGTACGTATGGGTACCAAGCCCGTAGCTTGATGGGCAATATTTCCTTTGGTATCGGCCATCACATAATTAAAGAACATATTATCCATGTCATACAGGGTTTCGCGCATTTCCAAGGCACTTTTCGTTTCCAATAATCGGTGAAATCCGATCGAACTACTTTTGGTTTCTGCCAACGACCACCGAAAGCTCACGACATCATCGGTTTGAATATTGTAAATGGAAAAATCGGAAATGATCGGGCCTCTTTGTGTCGTACGAATGTTCAGTTCAACATCGGCACTGTCTTTGATGGCAATCACCTCTTTACGTATATGAAAAGGAACCCTGGTGCTGTCTTGCATATAGAACGTACCATCGGTTTCTTCCAAAAACAGATCCTGACTATCCCCATAAGCATTGGTTATCCCAAAGGCAACGTTTTCATTACGGCCCGAAATTAACCCAGGTATTCCGGGAGTGGCAATGCCCACAGCTTTAAAATCAGGGCATATGAGTCCTATAGGATAAAAAGTACCCGGCAGTACCCTGGCATCCATATGGGGGTCGTTTGCTAAAATCGGTTTCCCCGATTTGGATTTTTGTCCTGAAATTGCCCAATTGTTCGAACCCAATTTAGGGTAAGGCAATAAAGGGCTTGGCCTTTCTGAAAACACGATTTTTTTCACAGAAGTAGTGCTCAACCGTGGTATAGAATCAGATGAAAATTCCAAGGGCTTGCTTCTGTCTAAATTCACGGCAAGCGGAAGAAGCTCCATCGCTTCCTTCATTTGGGCAGCGAGATTGAGACTCAAAATCTCATCATTTAAATTCTGACTGTGAAATAGTCCGATAAAATGGGTGACCGAGACAATATCAATGGGTTTTAAAAATTTTGGCTCAACACCCAACAATCCCAACTCCAAAGGAAATTCATCTTTGCCAACCCTAAGATACTCATTAAAGCCTTCGCAATACCAATTCAATACCTGTTTGGTTTCTTCATCTAGATATTGAAAATGACGTTCGGCATTTCCGTAAATATTTAATACCCGCATATCGATATCTGATGAAAGCATTGAAGTCCCCAGAATTGCAGCGGCTTCCCCCTTTATAATGGCGCGGTACAATTCAATTGGAAACAAGCGGTCTTGGGCACTGACAAACCCCTGTCCCCGAAAGACATCTGCCTTGCTTTTTGCAATGACATAGGCAATACCATGCGCATCTCGAATAATTTTAATGGGATACTCATTGACAGAAATTTCGAACGTTCCGTCACGCTTAAAATTATTACTGTTTTTAATCCAAATAAATCCAGCCAAAAGAAGGATGAGCAAAATGCTCGAGACGGTCAATATGCGTTTTTTCATTTTTAGATTTGAATTATCTATTACTATCTACCTTGACCAATACTTACTTCCTTCCCATTGAAATTTGGGGAATACTTTTCGTTTTTTCGTTAATTCCTGCAATGTTAGTGCTTATGATTTGGTTCAGGGTACTTTTGGCGTCCACCATTTCTCCCATCAATTGCTGTAATCTTGAAAGTTGTGATTGGGTTGGTGTCGCCCATGCCCCATTTACGGCACGCATCAAAGAACGGACCTCTTCTCGTAATCGTGGCCTTTGCCTATAGGTCATTGACGGGGGCGGTCTTTTTAAAATATCATCCTGTAAGGCAGAAATCTTGTTCATAGCTTCATCAATATCCGCTGATAATGCATCATCAAGAGCTTGGGTTTGTTCCAGTTTTCTCCTCAATTCCCACAATTGGGTCATGTAGGTATTGGTGTTATTGATCATTACATTGGTCTGTGATAGCAATTCCCTGAGTTCTAAAAGCAATTTTGTTTTTGACATATAGGCATCTTGGCTCAAATCCATTCTTGGATCGGCACGAACTTCTATCGGAGTTTCGAATACCTTTCCGTCAACCTTTAGACGTGCTGTATATCTTCCTGGAGCAACATAGGGATGCATTGGACCTGCAAAGAATCCTCCACCTGTGCCACCTTCCATTTTGGTGGCTGCTTCATGACCTAGATCCCAAACGATTCTATTGACACCTGCTGTTGCTGTGGTATCTTTTAATGTTCTGATGACGCTTCCTTTGTCGTCAAGAATTTCAACAATAGCGGTGGTGGTTTCCTCTTTAGCCAAGAAGAAATTAATATTGGTACCATAATCAGGGTTTTTGGCTTTGTAGTGGCGATCACCCAGATTTTCAATCCGCCAAAACATATGCCACAAGGTGCCTTTCCGAACAGGAAAAAGATGTATCGATTTTCCTTTGGTGTTTTCCATTTCTTGAAGGGGGCGTATATCATCCAGTATCCAAGCGCCCCTTCCGTGGGTGCCGACAATCAAATCGTGGTCCCTTGCTTGAATGCGAAGATCCCGGACCGAAACATTGGGAAGGTTATTGTTGATCTTCGTCCAGGATTGCCCTTTATCCCAACTTGCAAAGATGCCGTGTTCCATACCAGCATACAACACATCTGGATTTACGGGATCTTGCCGTACCACCTTAACATAATCGTCTTGGGGCAAACCATTGGTGATTTTGGTCCACGTTTTACCATAATCACTTGTCATAAAGGCATGAGGCTGAAAGTCATCCATTCTGTGTTGGTCCACTGTGACAAAAGCAGTGCCCGCATCATGTTCAGAAGCATGTATTTTTGCTACCCAAGCGAATTCAGGCAACCCTTTTATGCTATCTTTGAGGTTGGTCCAGGTCACACCACCATCCCTGGTTAGCTGCACATTACCATCATCGGTCCCCACCCAAATCACCCCTTTTTCAACGGGCGATTCATCAATGTAAAGTATGGAACAATGAAATTCAGCTGCGGTATTATCTTGATAGATTTCACCTCCTGAAGTACGTTGTTTTGATTTGTCGTTGGTCGTAAGGTCTGGACTGATCTCTTCCCAAGAATTGCCCCTATCCGTAGATTTAAAGACCACATTGCCCCCAAAATAAACCGTATTTGGGTCATGTGGTGAAATGACTATAGGCGAATCCCAGTTGAACCGGTATTTATGATTTTCTATGGCATCACCGGCCGATCCAATAATTTTAGGGTAGGGATGGATGTTTCGAACATTGCCATAGCGCGAATCTACATGGAAGATGACGCCACCTTGCAAATTGGCATAAACTTCATGTTCGCTACCAGGAATGGGTACGGCATAATAACCATCACCATATGCCAAACCTTTCCAATGTCTTTTTAAGATACCCGCGGAGTACAGCGAATTACTTGGGCCCACCCATGTTCCGTTATCCTGTAACCCTCCATATACATTGTACGGGTCTTTGTTATCGATGAAAATCTGATAAAACTGGGACAGTTCTACATTATTGATGATCTGCCAACTATCTCCACCATCATAAGATATTTGATAGCCCCCATCGCTACCGTTCAAGATATAATCTGAATTGGTAGGGTCTATCCAAAGGGCCTGATGGTCACCATGTACCGTCGTGGCAATGCGCTCCCAGTTTTTTCCGCCATCCACAGATCGACTAAGTCTACCGGAAATGGAAAAGAGAATATCTGGATTATTGGGGTCTACCCTTACGTCACTGTAATAAAAAGGTCGAAAGTTGATGTTGGGATCATCATTGACCATGACCCAATGATCCCCGCGATCTTCGGAGCGGAATGCTGTGCCTCCCCCTTGAAACTCTGTCATCAAGTAAATAATGTTCGGGCTGCTTTGGGCAATGTGTATCCCGGGTCTGGCCATGGGGGTCTTGGGCAAGCCATTCATAATTTTCGTCCAGGTTTCCCCTCCATCCATAGTCCGATAAATGGCTGTTTCCTTTCCTCCATCATCAAAACGCCAAGGTCTTCTCCGAAACGTCCACATACCAGCATACATGATACGTGGATTGCTGCTGTCCATGGCAATATCAGAACAGCCAGTATCGTCATCGATGTATAATATCTTCTCCCAATTTTTACCTCCGTCAGTGGTTTTGAAAACTCCCCTTTCTGAATTCGCCCCCCATTCCTTGCCCATGGCACATACACAAGCTACATCTGGATCATTGGAGTCAACCACAATGCGCTTGATCCGTTCTGTTTCTTTGAGCCCCAAATGTGTCCAGTTCTTTCCAGCATCAACAGAACGATACACCCCCCAACCATAGCCGACACTATTTCTGGGGTCGCCTTCTCCGGTGCCCACCCAAAGCACATTATGGTCTGAAGGTGCAATGGTCAAAGCACCAATGGAATACGCACGTTGACCTTCAAATATTGGCGAAAAATTCACACCCCCGTTTGTAGTTTTAAAGATTCCACCATCAGCACCTGATACGTAAAAGGTACTGGGGTCTCCTGCAATGCCATCAATATCGGTTACCCTGCCTCCCATATTGGCTGGTCCAATCGCTCGCCATTCATACGATTTCAAGGCATCGGCATAGTTGTTTTGGGAGAATCCAAGGTTGGCACAGAGGAAAACCCATAGCATGAAGCGTAAATCAGCGTGTTTCATAGTAGTGATGATCGGTTATTAGCTATCTAAGGAATATGGTCTACAAATTAATCAAAATCCGCCTAAAAACGAAGGCAATCAATCCTAGTTTGAATTTATGAAATTGATGATAAAAATGGTTACATTTAGTACCCTAACGCTATAACTCATGAAGTCTCTTTTACTACTCCCGTTACTCCTACTTTTTGTGCTACCCACTGGGGATGTTCACGCCCAACGAAAAAAGGGCAAGAGTGTCGACACAGAAACCTATTCTGAATCGTTATATAATGCTATCCAATGGCGATTGGTAGGCCCTTTTCGTGGGGGCCGAGCTGGAACCGTTTCAGGAGTCTTGAACAATCCTAACTTGTATTATATGGGTACGGCCGGAGGAGGCGTTTGGAAAACCACCGATGCTGGCAATACCTGGAGTTGTATCTCAGATGGCTATTATGGGGGATCTATAGGTGCGGTTGCTGTATCTGAATCAGACCCTAATGTCATTTATGTTGGTGAAGGGGAACAAACGTTACGAGGCAATGTCTCTTCAGGTCATGGTGTTTGGAAAAGTTTAGATGCCGGGGAAACCTGGAAATTCATTGGACTTGAGGGTTCTGAGCATATTTCAAGAATTCGTATTCACCCTACCAATCCTGATTTGGTCTATGTGGCAGCCATTGGCAATCTATGGAAGCCCAATGAAACCCGTGGGGTATACCGTTCCAAGGACGGAGGTAAAACTTGGGAGAAAATCCTCTATGAAAGTGAAAAAGCAGGGGCCGGTGATTTAATCCTCGATCCCAATAACCCCAGAATCATCTATGCGGCCACTTGGGAGATGAAACGAAACGGCTATCGGATGGATAGTGGAGGACCAGACAGCAAATTGTACAAGAGTACGGATGGAGGGGATTCATGGACTGATATTTCGAAATACAAAGGGCTTCCTGACGGCATTTGGGGCATTGTGGGCATTGCCATCTCCCCAGTGGATTCCAATAGGGTTTGGACCATTATCGAAGCAGAAAATGGAGGGGTCTTTCGATCTGATGATGCAGGAAAGACCTGGGAAAAAATAAATGAAAATCGAGCATTACGGCAACGGGCGTGGTACTATAGTCGAATTTATGCAGATACCCAGAACAAAGACAAGGTTTATGTGATGAACGTCAGCTATGGGGTATCTACTGACGGTGGAAAAACATTCAAATTAAAAAATGCCCCCCATGGCGACCATCACGATTTATGGATCGATCCCAACAACAACAACCGTATGGTCATAGCCGATGACGGAGGGGCGCAAGTTTCCAATGATGGCGGAGAGAATTGGACCACCTATCACAATCAACCTACGGCCCAGTTTTATCGTGTTACCACTGACAACTCTTTTCCCTATCGAATTTATGGAGCCCAACAGGACAACAGTACGGTACGGATTTTCAATCGCACCTCCAGTTCGAGTATTACGGAGCGGCATTGGGAACCTTCTGCTGGAGGGGAAAGTGCGCATCTTGCCCCTGACCCTAAGAACAATGATATCGTATATGGCGGAACCTTCAAAGGGTATATGATGAGACAAGACCATGCTGTGCACCAAACACGCTCCATCAATATTTGGCCAGATAATCCGGCTGGTTCAGGGGCTGAAATCATGAAATATCGCTTTAACTGGAACTTTCCGGTCAAGTTCAGTATTCACGATGACAACAAGCTATACGCTGGATCTAATTTTCTACATGTTACGACCAATGAAGGACAAACCTGGAAGACCATTTCACCAGATTTGACCAGGGGCTTACCTGAAACCATTATGTCTTCTGGAGGACCCATTACGCAAGACAATACAGGTGCAGAGTTTTACGCTAACCTATTTGCCATCAATGAATCCCCATTGGAAGAAGGGGTCATTTGGGTAGGCAGTGACGATGGACTGATTCATATTTCCAAGGACAATGGACAAAACTGGGAGAACATCACGCCACCAGAAAGCATGAGTCCCAAACTGAACATGATCAATTGTATCGAACCCAGCCCATTTCAAAAAGGCACCGCCTATGTTGCGGCTACTTCTTATAAATTTGGCGATTACACTCCTTATTTATACAAAACCACCGATTACGGTAAAACCTGGAAAGTGATTACCTCGGGTATCAAGAGCAACCATTATACAAGGGCCATCCGTTCCGATAAGGTGCGTGAAGGATTACTATACGCGGGAACCGAATGGGGCATGTATGTTTCCTTTGATAATGGAGCTAGTTGGTCTCCCTTTCAATTGAATTTACCAATAACTTCAATTCGCGATTTGCACGTAAAGGATAACGATTTGATTGCCGCCACCCATGGACGTAGTTTTTGGATGATTGATGACCTCACCCCATTACATCAACTTTCAAAAAACGTGACCAATTCGGATTTTTATCTGTACAAACCGGACAAGGCCTATCGAATGCAACAATCGCGGGGATGGGGCAAACCCAACATGAAGTTGGTTGGAGAGAATCATCCCAATGGTGCCATAATCAACTACTATGTAAAAAACCTTCAAGACACCGATACGGTCTCCATTGAAATTCTAGAAATGAACGGTTCTTTGGTCCAACGCTTTTCCAATGTAGCAAAGGCAGATAAATTGAATCCCAGTGCAGATAAACCCTTAAAACTAAATTCTGGTGGAAATCGATTGATATGGAACATGCGTTATCCGGGATTCAAGACTTTTAAAGGTATGGTGTTTTACTCTTCTCCCAATCGTGGCCCGAAGGCTGTCCCCGGCAACTATACGATTCGCATGAACTACAATGGACAGACTTCAGAACAGGTGCTGACCATCGTAAAAGACCCAAGACTACCCAATACAGAAAGTGATTACCAGAAACAATTTGACTTTTTAATGGCAGTACGTGATCAGGTGAGCAAAGCAAATATCGCCATTACCGATCTTCGAACTGTGAAGAAAGATCTGGACTATCTCAAGGGTAAAAAGACATTAAAGAAAGATATGAAGGATATGATATTGGAATTCGAATCGAAATTGGAGGTGATTGAAAATAACATTCACATGACCAAAAACCAGAGTTATCAAGACCCCTTGAACTATGGTATTCGAATCAACAACCGGTTGGCTTTCTTGATGGCAGACTCCCAACGTGGGGATTATCCACCGACTGATCAGGCCCAAGAATTCTTTACGGAAGTGACCAAGGAACTAGATGTTGAAATCAATGCCCTAAATCGTTTGATGGACAGCTATGTTTCCAAAATCAATGGGAGTGTTTCTGAAAATGGAATGGAAATGATTTCGATAGAAGAAGAATAATGCCCAAAGAGATACCTTTTTAAAAGTTTAATATAACCCTTAAGATAAATCGTCACCTAATCCATTAGGTTAGAAAATTAGTTAAGATGACTATGAAAACCCAATTTACATTTCTTTGCGCTTTTGTTCTTTTGAGTCAATTTTCAGTTGCCCAAGACCGAATTACCGGAGAAGCCTTTGCCACCCGATCTGTGGTTCTTGGTCAAAACGGCATGGTGGCCACCAGTCACCCTTTGGCTACCCAAATCGGACTCGATATGCTTAAAAATGGAGGTAATGCCATCGATGCGGCTATCGCTGCCAATGCCGCATTGGGGTTAATGGAACCCACAGGTTGTGGTATTGGTGGGGATCTTTTTGCCATTGTTTGGGATGGGAAAACCAAAAAATTGTATGGTCTGAACGCCAGTGGTCGTTCGCCCCAAAAATTAACCTTGGACTATTTTGAGAAAGAAGGGATGGAAAAAATACCATCGCACGGCCCCCTGCCAGTGAGTGTGCCGGGCGCCGTGGATGGGTGGTTTGAACTACATGGGAAATTTGGATCCAAACCCATGACAGCTATATTGGCCCCAGCAATTGATTATGCAGAAAAAGGGTTCCCTTTGACGGAACTTATCGCTTGGTACATACAACGTACGATTCCTTACTTTGAATCAAAGGGATTTCCTAATATTGAAGATACCTACAAAACACAAAATGGAGGGAAACTGCCCAATGAAGGTGAAATCTATAAAAATCCATACCTAGCGAACACCTATCGAAAAATAGCTGAAGGTGGTCGTGACGTATTTTATAAGGGAGATATTGCAAAAACCATTGGCAATTTTATTAATGAACAAGGTGGTTTTCTTTCAGCAAACGATCTTGCTGCACATAAGTCAGAATGGGTAGAACCAGTTTCCATCAATTATCGCGGGTATGATGTTTGGGAACTGCCCCCCAACGGACAAGGCATTGCCGCCCTTCAAATGTTACAAATCTTAAAAGGGTACGACTTTTCCAAAATTGAATTTGGCAGTGCTGAACATTTGCACCTTTTTACCGAGGCGAAAAAACTGGCCTTCGAAGATCGGGCCAAATACTATGCTGATATGGATTTTTTTGATGTCCCAATTGAAGAATTATTGTCTGACAATTATGCTGGAAAGCGCCGCAAATTGATAGGGGAACGAGCGGGAAAGTACACTGCTGGCGAAATCTCTGCAGGGGAAACCATTTATATGACGGTTGCTGACGATGAGGGCACCATGATTTCTTTGATTCAAAGTAATTATCGTGGCATGGGGTCTGGAATGGCACCCCCAAAATTGGGCTTTATGCTTCAGGATCGTGGGGAACTGTTCAGCCTAAAGCGAGATCAAGCAAATACCTATGAACCAGGCAAACGTCCTTTCCATACCATCATTCCTGCTTTTATGACGAAAGATGGAAAACCCTATGTCAGCTTTGGGGTGATGGGAGGGGATTTCCAACCCATGGGCCATACACAGATTGTGATGAATCTTATCGATTTTGGTATGAACATTCAAGAAGCAGGTGATGCTCCGCGTTGGGACCATACTGGTGGGGGCAGTCCTATGGGTAGCACCACTGAAAATACCGGGCTGATACGGACAGAATCAGGCATCCCCTACTCCACGATTCGAAGTCTCATGGACAAAGGCCATCGAATAGGTACCGCAAGAGGCATATATGGGGGCTACCAAGCCATTCTATGGGATGATGAAAACAAGGTCTATCACGGTGCTTCTGAAAGCCGAAAGGATGGACAGGCAGCAGGATATTGATTTTCCAGTAACTTTATCTTGAATAATGTAGTCATAAGGTATGCCACTCTAGGCCGCGATTACTTTTTTAACCTTTGTTTTTCGAGCGTTAAGCTTAAATGCAACATAGTTGCATTTGTCTTGTTTTTCGCATACTTTTACTGGAGTACAGCTCGATTTCATTCTTAATATTCCGTCAAATCTGTTATGAAGCGCACCCATTTTCTTAAAAATGCCCTTAGCTTCGGCTTGCTTTCGATGTTTGGCTGTCAATTCGAAAACAACAGATCAAAGGCTGTTATGCCCCAAGCAGGGAAGCAATTTTTAGAAGAACAAAAATCCGCAAAAATTTTACGTAAAGAATTAATTGTGGCATGGCATCGATCTGAAAAGATGACATTGACCAACGTAGAACAAATGCCCCCTGAGTTTTTCACGTTTAAATACACTGAAGAGGCCATGACGTTTTCAGAACAATGGCGGCACTGCGTTATGTATACCTGTGGGCAATTGGCCAGCAGGTCAGAAATAGCAAATCCATATGAAAACCTGAAACTTCCGGTACAGCTAACCAAGAGTGATGTGATCAAAGAATTGAAAAACATGTACTCCTTTGTCCGACAATCCCTTAATTGGCTATCAGATGAAAAATTGTTTTCCCATTGTGATTTTGCAGGTGAAACAATTCCTATCTGGCGTCTATTTTATGCCATGGAAAACCATATCATCCACCATCGGGGACAATGTGTGGTGTATTTGCGCCTAAACGGGGTCATACCAAAGGGGTATTATGGATGGTAAACAAGGCAAGATAGTCCTTGTCAGCTGAAAATGAAATAAATGCAACAACCATAAATTGAAATAAACCACTATGGATTTGAAATCCATAGTTTTCTCAAAAGAATGAAATTCTTTTTTAATATCACTCAAGAATCCAGTTACCCTTTTCAGAATTGGGACACCCCTTGTGGTGTTCAA
>JBCDBD010000032.1:0-42433 GCA_039184335.1 Bacteroidota bacterium
TCTTAATTATTATTTAATATATTTATCACATTGTTAACCAATTGAACACCCTAAAATGTTTTCAAAATCGAATTTACTGGCCACACTTGCTGCTACCATTGCCATGTTCTTGTTAGGATGGCTTATATGGGGATTCGCAACGGTTGATTTTTTTGAAGGGCATACGTTGACCAATATCATGAAAGAGCCACCAGAAATGGTATTGATTTTTGTCAGTAACCTTATCGGCGCTTTTGTTTTGAGTGCCGTTTACGGTAAATGGTCACATGGTCATCATGGTATCGGACAGGGTTTTGAGTTCGGGGTAGCCATTGGAGCATTTCTTGGAATTTCAGTCGGATTGATGTGGTATGCCACAGCAAATCTTTTTGATTTTACAGGCTATGCAGTGGAAGCTATCATCGAAGTCGCCTATTACGGCATTGTAGGCGTGGTCATTTCACTGGTGTATAAAGCAACAAACAAAACAACAGATTAACTACCAACCTCTAAACAGGAACGGATTGGCTTTTCTGGTCGATCCGTTTTTTATTTTTCAACGCTGAATATATAACACTGCAAGGGTTGTAACTCTAACTGAACAACTCCAATCCCATTTATTACGGATAGTGCTTTCTTCTCTTTCCCATATAGTTGTTCTCTCAACTGAAAGTCACCATGGGGCATACCCCATTTGGTAATTACATCTGCTGGCACTTTCAATTCAAACCCAAAATGATCTTTGGCATCAAAATTGGCCACTACGATCAGTCGCTCTTCTTCTGACCAACGAACATATGAAAGTACCCTATGGTTGTAATGTTCCGTATTTTCTTTGTTGTAAAAATGAATTTCTTGGTAGTCGCCCATAAGCGCATCGCTTTTAATGGTGAAATTCAATAATCGCTTGTAAAAATCACGTAGCTGCCTTTCAGGCCCAGAAAGTTGCCCTCCATCAAATTGTTTATGGTTCACCCACCGTTGGTGATGGGGCACTCCGATATAATCAAAAATCGATGTTCTTGTCGGACTCCCAAATCCGGCATTCTCTGCCCCAGGTTCACCTACTTCCTGTCCGAAATAAATCATGGTAGGTGAGGTGCTTATGGTGGCCGATACCACCATGGCCGGCTTTGCGATTGTAGCATCGCCTACAAAATCGGGACTTGCAATGCGTTGTTCATCATGGTTTTCTAAAAAATGGAGCATGTGGTGCTCAATATCGTGCAAGCCTTCTTGTACTACCGGAATATGGTCCGTCCAACCATATCCTTTCATGATATGTTTGATACTATCGTAAAGCTCTACCTTATCATAGAGATAATCCATTTTTCCCTTATGAATATAGTCACGGTATAATGAGGGATTGTATACCTCGGCCAACAGAAAGGCATCTGGATTCTTCATTTTAATGGATGAGTTCATAAAACTCCAAAATTCGACCGGAACCAATTCAGCCATATCAAATCGAAAACCATCGACACCTAAATCGAGCCAATATAGGGCGATGTCCCTAAATTTCAGCCATGAATTGGGTAAATCCTTATTCTTCCAAAACTCAAAATGGGCTTGATGGTCCATCTGCGCGTACCGCTCTGGCAATTCTTCAAAATCCTTGGTACCATCAGGTCGTATCCCATAGTTTATTTTTACCGTTTCATACCAATCATGAAAATTAGGCTGCGACATACGTGAACCATTCCCTGTCCATTTTGCCGGATTTTCTGTAAATTTTCCATCTGAAAGCTGATGTACATCGCCGCCCAATGGCAAATACCCCTCTTGCCATTCTGGAACCTTGAACAGGGTATCTGGGATATAATAGAAATTATTGTCACGATGGTATTCGACAGTTGTGTCATCATGGGTTCCAAAATCTTCCACCCCTTCAGGATTGGTCAAGCCTTCATACTTTCGCGCCACATGATTGGGTACGATGTCGATAAGTACCTTCATACCGTGTCGGTGTGTCCGATCGATCAGTGCCCTAAATTCTTCCAACCTATTTTCAGGATGCACTGCTAGATCAGGGTTCACATTATAATAGTCTTTTACCGCATAAGGTGAGCCAGCGCGGCCTTTGACCACATCAGGATCATCATTTGAAATTCCATATGTGGTATAATCATGGATCACCGCATGGTGGGGAACCCCGGTATACCAGATATGGGTAACCCCCAAGTCTCTTATTTCAGATAGTGCACGGTCGGTAAAATCGGCAAATTTTCCAACGCCGTTTTCTTCAATGGTACCCCAAGGTGTATTGGTGCTATCTGTATTCCCAAAAAGACGCGTAAATACCTGATAGACAACTGTTTTTTTCTTTTTCATTTTTGGTGTGGTTTCTGTGGGCGCTCCCATTTCTGTACAAGAAGTTATCGCACCTGTGCAGACAATGGCCATGACCAACAACTTTCTCATGCATTCACTCTTTCACCCGGTACCAAAACCACTCGCTCCCCGTTTACCCTAATCGACATTTCTTCCTTTCCAGTCAGTTCAAAACTTATGTTTTCTGGAGTAACCGTAACCTTGATAATTCGATTTCTGAAGTTTATCTTGAACGAATAGGCTTTCCACTCATGGGGTATTTGAGGGGTAAAGTGCAATTTATCATCGATAACGCGCATTCCTCCAAAACCTTCTACAATACTCATCCAAGTTCCGGCCATTGAGGTAATATGCAATCCTTCTTCCACTTCTTTGTTATAATCATCCAAATCCAATCGAGAGGTTCGCAGATAAAACCGATATGCCTGGTCCATTCTGTTCAACTTAGCTGCCTGAATGCTGTGCACACATGGAGACAACGAAGATTCGTGAACGGTAAAGGGTTCATAGAAATCAAAGTGTTTTTCAAGCTCTTCGCGGGTAAAGTGGTCTTCAAAAAAATAGAACCCCTGCAATACATCGGCCTGTTTGATATAAGGTGAGCGCAAAATTCTGTCCCAGCTCCATTTTTGGTTGATGGGGCGATCCTTTTTGGACAACGCATCGGCCTTGATCATTTCCTTGTCCAAGAATCCATCTTGTTGTAAATACAAACCATACTTTTTTGAGTATGGTAAAAACATGTTATCGGCAACTAGGTTCCACTGCGCTACCTCATCAACCGTCAACTTCGTGATGCCCATGATTCTCTTAAAGTCTTCTGGGTAGCCGTCCTTTACCTTTTGCAATTGTTCAGCTATATATGCTATGCACCATTTGGCCAAATAATTGGTATACCAGTTATTGTTTACATTATTTTCATATTCATTTGGTCCGGTAACACCAAGAATGACATACTTGTTTTTCTTTTTAGAGTAATTGGCTCTTTGGTGCCAAAAACGAGCTATGCCGATCAATACCTCAAGCCCCATTTCTGGAATGTAACTGTAATCGCCTGTAAAACGAATGTAATTATAGATAGCATAGGCAATGGCTCCGTTTCGGTGTATTTCTTCAAAGGTAATCTCCCACTCATTATGACATTCCTCCCCATTCATGGTTACCATCGGATATAATGCCGCCCCATCTTTAAAACCTAATTTCCGGGCATTTTCAATAGCCTTTTCCAAATGGTTATAGCGATATTTTAATAAGTTCCATGCTACTGTTTGGTTTTTTGTTGCCATGTAAAAGGGCAAGCAATAGGCTTCAGTATCCCAATAGGTGCTTCCACCGTATTTTTCGCCCGTGAATCCTTTTGGGCCAATGTTCAAGCGGGAATCTTTACCCAAATAGGTTTGGTTCAATTGAAAAATATTGAAGCGGATGCCTTGCTGTGCCTTGATGTCACCTTCAATCGTGATATCGCTCATCTCCCAGATCGAAGCCCATGCCCGCTTTTGATTTTGGAGCAATTGATCGAACCCTAGATCTGATGCTTCGTCCAAAACCGAATTTGCGGCACTGACCAGTGCAGATTTTTTATGGTTGAGCGATACCGCATACCCCCCATATTTGGTCAAGACAAGGGCTTGTCCTTTTTCCAATTTATGCCGGTATTCCAATTTGACAAACGTCCCATTTTTACTTGATGCTTTTGGTATCAAATTCTTACCATTGCATGTCACCTGGTTTTGCATAAAGGTACAGACCCCAAAGTCCGTTTTTAAGGTATGGGACTCTATAAAACTTCTCTCACCAGCAATGGAGCAGTTGGTCGTATTCCAGAACTTATCGTCCCAATTGCTGTCTTCATTGGTAATGCCACTATCTAAATAGGGATGAAGATCGATCTCGGCATTGGAGTTGGGCACTTCAAGCTTCAATTGTATCGCACCAACTTCGTCTAAATCCAAGCTCAAAAAACGGGTTGACTCAAAAACGACCTCGACATCATTAAGGATTGCCCTAAAGCTTCTTCGATACCATCCTTCTTTCATGTTAAGTTCCCTTTGAAAGTCCTTTACTTTTTTACAGGCTTTTAAATCAAGGGCGTCACCATTGACCCATATATTCACACCTATCCAATTGGGGGCATTCAAAACCTTTGCAAAATATTCGGGATATCCATTTTTCCACCAGCCTACCCGTGTCTTGTCAGGGTAATATACCCCAGCAATATAACTGCCTTGAAAGGTTTCGCCACTATAGTGCTCTTCAAAATTGGCACGTTGTCCCATTGCCCCGTTGCCAATGCTAAAAAGGCTTTCTGACGATTTTACACGTTCTGGATCGAAGCCTTCCTCTATGATAGACCAGTCGTTGGGTCTTATATAATCTTGGTTCATTTAAATTTTAGCTATGTTCTTTATAAAATCTAGGTGTATTTCTGTAAAATCGGAGAAAACATAATCGGCCTCCAAAAGGTGTTTTTTGTCACCAATGCCAATACTGAGCATTTTGGCAGTATTTGCCGCCCTGATACCAGCAATCGCATCTTCAAAAACCACACAAGCTTCCGGTACAACCCCTAGTTGTTCGGCCGCCATCAAAAACACTTCGGGGTCCGGTTTGGCCTTTGTTACGGAATTGCCATCTACGATGGCATCAAAATAGTGAAGCAAGTTTACCTTTTCTAAAATGGGTTTGGCATTTTTACTGGCAGAACCCAACGAAATGGGAACGTTGTTTGACTTCAGGCAATCCAATACCTTCACCACATCGGGAAGGATTTCAGCTTCATCCATCTGATCGATGTAGACAAGGTAGTCCGTATTTTTCTTTGCCATCCAGTGCTCAAATTGTTCGGGGGTGGCGTCCACATTTCCTATTTCGAGTAAAATCTCAAGACTTTTCTTTCTGCTTACCCCCTTAAAGCGCTCATTTTGTGCTTTTGTAAATTCAAAGCCCAAATCATTGGCAAGGTCTTTCCAAGCCAAGTAATGATATTTCGCGGTATCAACAATGACACCATCCAAATCGAAAATAAATCCGCTCTTACGCATTGAACTACTGTTTCGGCAAACTTAATTAATTGTAGAATCACGTTCAATCAATGTAGGCTCTAAAATTTTGGTTTGAAAAGTTTCTTCTTCTCCTTCACTTTCCACTTTTTCTATCAGCATCTTCGCCGAAATCTCCCCCATTCTTTCACCGTGTTGTGCAATTGCAGTCAGGCTTGGGTTTGCATACTTTGACAGCAATCCGTCGGTGAAGCCGATAAACGAGATGTCATCAGGTATTTTTTTGCCCATTTCTTTGGCTACTTTCATACCATAAATGGCAAATATTTCATTGACACATAGTACGGCATCGATATTGGCCAAGTTAAAGAAGTTTTTGATTGCATTCTCATCCATATCCATAGACGAGAGCTTTAGTATTCTTGATTCTTGCACTTCAATAGTATTGTCACGCAAAGCTTTCATATATCCTTCGCTTCTGGCCCTGCTGACACTCAGGTAATCTTCGGTTGTAATGAGCCCTATCTTTCTTCTGCCCTGTTCAACCAACTTTTTAGTGGCCATGTATGCCCCAAGTTGATCGTCGATGACAACCTTATCGCAATCTATGTCATTGGTAATGCGATCGAACAGCACTAAGGGTATGCCCTGTTCTGTAACCTCCTTTAAATGGTTATAATCGTTTTTTTGTTGTGTGCCAGAAGATAATGATATGATAAAACCATCGATACTGCCATTTGCCAACATCTCCATATTGATCACTTCTTTATCAAATGACTCATCTGAAAGGCAGACAATGACATTGTACCCTTTTGAGTTTGCATATTTCTCGATACCACGTATTACCGTTGTGAAAAAATGGTGCACAATATCAGGAATGACCACCCCTATGTTCTTGGTACGTTTATTCTTTAGACTGACCGCTATGTTATTGGGTTTGTAATTATAAAGTTTAGCAAAAGCCTGTATGCGCTCTTTGGTGTCCCTGCTAATCTCCTCACTGTTCTTCAAGGCTTTGGAAACCGTAGAAATTGATACCTCCAGTTCCCTAGCAATATGCTTTAACGTTATCTTTCTCTTCAAAATTGATCGTTATTTGTCTTTTGGGCGAAAGATGAAATTAAGCATTAAATCCAAATCCTAAGTTTTTTAACATAATGTAATTTAAACACAGTATACAATTATGTTAAAGAAAGACAGCAATTAAAATGAAATGGACACTTGAAAAAATAGTATCTTTGGCCGTATTTTGTTAAAATTTGCATATTCTAACTATTTTTATTGCGGATTGCATAAATTGAGCGCTATTGTATTATTATACTCATATTTTAACAAAGTTGTTAACACGAAACCGTTTTCGTTGAACAGTTTTTTTTGGGTAGGAATATTTTAACGCTTTTTTTACATAATGTTTAATATTTGAATTAAAAATTAACTAAACTTAAAATTAATTACTTATGAAGATTACGTTACTCAAAAGCTTTCTATTGTTTGGAGCCTTTTTGTGCTTCGGACTTATCAAAGCTCAAACAGTATCGGGTACAGTTTCTGATGCAAATGGTCCATTGCCAGGGGCCAGTGTTGTAGTTAAAGGTACAACCAATGGTACACAAACAGATTTCGATGGTAACTATACCTTGAATGGTGTAGATGGTGCTGCCACATTGGTTTTCAGCTACATCGGATATGCCACCCAAGAAGTTTCGGTCAATGGTCAAACGACCATAGGTGTGGTGTTACAGGAAGATGCCCAGGCTTTGGATGAAGTGGTGATCATTGGTTATGGTCAGACTACCGTTAAGGATGCTACCGGAGCAGTTGCGGCAGTTACTTCTGAAGATTTCAACCAAGGGGTCATTTCTTCACCTGAACAATTGATTCAAGGTAAAACAGCAGGGGTTCAGATAACACAATCCAGTGGTGAACCCGGTGCAGGTATCGCATTGCGAATTAGAGGTACTGGATCGGTTAGGGCCAATAACAGCCCATTGTTTGTCGTCGATGGCGTACCACTATCAAATGAACAGACCACGGCCAGTGGTGCTGATGTCGGGGTTGGAACCAGTGGTGCAAGAAACCCATTGAACTTTATAAATCCAAATGACATTGAGAGCATGAGTATCTTAAAAGATGCTTCTGCTACAGCGATTTATGGTTCTAGAGGAGCAAATGGTGTGGTAGTTATCACCACCAAATCAGGGAAAGGCGCAGGTTCGCAAGGACAGTGGAATTTTTCAAGCAATTTGAATATTTCTGAAACTGCCGATCGTTATGATCTTCTAACTACTGATGAGTTCATTGAAAGAGGTGGTGCCAACCTCGGAGGTAGAACAGACTGGCAAGATTTTATCTTTAGGACCACAGCTTCCACAGATAACAATCTGTCGTATTCCCAAAACTATGGAAAAGGAAATATAAGGGGTACCTTCTCATATGCCAAGCAATTTGGTGTAATCGAAAACACCGAGTTAGAACGGATTACCGGAAGGCTCAATTGGACACATCGGTTTTTGGATGACAAGTTAACGGTCAATTTACAGAGTACTATATCCCGTATAAACGACAAATCTCCTTTTATCAGTAGAACTTCGGGCAGTACGGGGGATTTATTGGCTGCTGCCTATTATTCCAATCCAACATTACCTGCAAGTGCCAATGCAAGTGCAGAACCAGATCGAAACCCTGCCAACCTTTTGGCTTACTTTGATGACAATACCAATACCGACAGGTTCTTGGGAAACATCTCTTTTGATTATGCCTTTACCGATGAGCTTTCTGCAAAATTAAATTTAGGTATCGATACCTCTGATTCATCCAGAGGCCAAGTTACAGGACCAGAGATTCTTGGTATCACCAATGGTGCTGCAAATAATGGAAGGGCTGCGGTCAGCAATCTGGAAACGGAAAATATGCTACTTGAACTTACGGTCAACTACAGAAAGACTTTTGAAAATTCCACATTGGATGCACTTGTAGGTTATTCATTTCAGGATTTTGATAGAAAAGGTCAAAATATCTTGGGGCAAGGCTACAATATTTCTGATTTGAACGAAATTATCCGCGTCACCAACCAGACCTACAATGCCACTAAAAATATTGCCAGTAATTATCAAGCATATGGTATAGGTGTTTTTCAAGATGTACCTGATAGCGGTGAAATAGCAAGAGTACTGGGCCTTTTTCCAGATGTAAACGATAATACCTTGGCCTCTCCTGGTATTCCGATTGATGCCTTTACCGTGGACACCTTTGACAATACGGACGAATTGCAGTCCTTTTTCGGTAGGGTCAACTACACCTTATTCGACAAATATTTGTTCACTGCTACCTTTAGGGCTGACGGGTCTTCAAGGTTTGGTGATGACAACCAGTATGGTTATTTCCCCTCTGCTGCTTTTGCATGGAAACTCAATGAGGAAGATTTCGTGAACAAGGATACTTTTTCAACCCTTAAGTTGCGATTGAGTTGGGGTATCACGGGTAACCAAGATGGTCTTGGCTATGGTCAATTTGTCAATAGGACAAGGTGGGGAAGATTGAATGCACCAACTCTTGATATCTTATCCAATTCACAGATTACCACACCAGCTACGTTAGAGGTTGCCTTTGCAAATCCAGATTTAAAATGGGAAGAAACCACACAATATGCTCTAGGTCTCGATTTTGGGTTTATGAACGATCGTTTAACCGCCAGTCTTGATGTCTATCGCAAAGAAACAGAAGACATTTTGTTGAATTTGCCTGCAGTGCAACCTGCTACCTCGCCTTTTGTTTTTCAAAATGTTGACGGTACCATCGTGAACCAAGGTATCGAATTCATACTGGATTATGATATCATACAATCTGAGAATTTCAACTGGAATGCCAATTTCAATATCTCATACAATGAAAATGAGCTCACCGATTATGACGGGCCAGATATCCAGGCTGGAAACCTTTACGGTCAAGGTCTTACGGGTACGACTTCCCAAGTCTTAACCGATGGCAAATCACTGTTTACATACAATTTGCGTCTGGTCGATGAAAACTTTAATGTCGATACCAATCCAACAATACTGGACGAATCAGGCTTACCAGATATCATAGCCGGATTCTCAACATCTGCTTCCTATAAGAATTGGGATGCTTCGGTATACTTTTCTGGCCAATTCGGGCACCATGTCTATAATAATACGGCCAATGCGTTATTTGCATCACCACAGATTGGAAGTAGAAACAATCTTAAAAGCGTGGTTGACAATGGGGTTACCTTATCTTCAACCAATCCAAGCACTTTCTTTTTGGAAGAAGGAGATTTTATAAGATTACAATCCGCTTCGCTTTCGTACAACGTTCCCTTAAGTGGAGATGGTGCGTTGAAAAGCATGCGTCTAACCTTAAACGGACAAAACTTGTTTTTGATTACCGATTATAGTGGCCTTGATCCTGAGGTAAGTACCTCAGATATACCACAAAATGGATTACCTTCGGCTTCTATTGATTATTTGCAGTATCCAAGACCAAGAACCTATACTTTAGGTGTTAATGTTACTTTTTAGAAAAAATTTGACTATGAGAAATATATTTAATTATTTGATTTTGACATTCTTCATCTCCATGACATTTTCATGTACAGATTTGGAGATTGAAGCTACAGATTCCTTAATCACCGAAGGTTTTGCCGGTGTGGCAAACGTACAAGGTGAAGTGGCAAACATTTCGAACATCATTGCTGGTGGTGACTTAGCAAACCAAGATGGTCTTTTTGCATTGAATGAAGCGTCTTCAGATGAGTATATCGTGCCCACTCGAGGAACCGACTGGGGTGATAATGGTAGGTGGCTGGCCATCCACAGGCATACTTGGGATGCAGAACTTCAGGATGTCAGAAGGGCTTGGCAAAGACTTAACAGTATCACCATTAACGCAACAAGGGCCATCAGCCCAAAAAGTGTAAATACTGCAGGCGGGGACATCGTTCAACAAAAGGCTGAGGCAAGATTTTATAGGGCTTGGGCCATGCACTGGATATTGGATATGTGGCGACAGGTCCCTTATCGAGATGTTGATCTGCCGAATAGTGCCATTCCAGAAGTATTGACTGGACAAGTAGCTATTGATAGTATCGTTACGGATTTAAATATCGCAATACAAGATCTTCCTCAGGTCACTGTTGGCAATGGGATTGATATGAAGTCTTCACCTACCAAGGCAGCTGCGCAACACTTATTGGCCAAAGTGCATTTAAACAAACATGTGTATTTAGGAACATCCCCAGAAACAGCTGACATGCAAGTCGTCATCGATGCAGTTGATGAAATAGCAGCAGATGGCTATTCCCTTGCCGCATCTGGAGATTTCTTTGATATTTTTAGACCTAGCAATGATGTGGAAACCATTTGGTGGTCACCAGCAGATGCAGGGCCAAGAACATGGCTTACGTTACATTACAACCAGAACTTCCCGGGGTTCAATGATGGTGGGGGATGGAATGGCTTTACCACGCTTTCTGAATTCTATCAATTGTTTGAGGGTAATCCAGACACCAATTATCCCGGTGATGGGCAAGAAGAACGGAGAGGTGTGGTGCATGACCCGAGTAGTGCCAATGCAGACAACCTTGGTATTGGTATCGGTTTCTTGATTGGGCAACAATATGAACAAGACGGTACGCCGTTGGATGCTAGGGAAAATGTTGGTGGGGTTCCTTTGGTTTTCACCAAAGAAACAGAGCAGCCTGAATTCACTGCCCCATCCGATAATGCCACATTGGAGACTTCGGGTACAAGAATGTTCAAATACCACCCTAATGAAGAGGGTGGAGATAGAAGACAACATATTGTAAAGTATCGCTATGGCGATGCTTATCTGATGAAAGCTGAAGCCATGTTCAGAATGGGAAGTGATGTTACAGGTATGATCAATAACCTTAGAGCTATAAGAGGGGCTTCAGCATTAGCTACGGTTGGTGAAGCTGATTTACTGGCAGAACGGGGCCGAGAATTGTACCAAGAAGTGGTAAGAAGACAAGATTTGATTCGGTTTGGGCAATTCACAAGGGCTTGGAACCTCAAAGATGCCAGTGATGATACTCGAACAATATTCCCGATACCTACAGCGGATATTTTGGCGAATCCAAATTTAACACAGAATCCTGGTTACTAGAAAACTTACTATCATTAAATATAAAAGGCCGCTAATGCAGCGGCCTTTTTATTTTAATTCTGGGCTTTAAAACTGTTTTTGATGATTTTTACTAAATACACAAACCTAAGTATCGTCATCCTAATCGGGCCATAGGTCTCTGGCCATATTTTCTATGGCCACGTCTTAAAAATGAACTGACCACCTATCTGTTCCTTTTTTAAGTTTGTCCACAGGATACCCTAATTCCAATATCGTTGAAATCCTTTAGTTTTTTAAAAAAAGGTTCTTTAATTTTGACTACTTTTTCCTAACCTTTAAGAATACAATGAAAGTACAAACGTTCTGTTTTATACTTCTAACAGCACTCTATGCTTCTTGCACAGACAAAAAGATGGGTACCGTGGATGAAATTGAAGCTGATACCACATTATTTTCCTTGCTTTCCACAGAGCAAACTGGTATTGCGTTTTCCAATGAGGTCAAGAACCAAAAGGAATTTAATATTTTCAAATACCGTAATTTCTACAATGGCGGTGGTGTTGCCATCGGTGATATCAACAATGATGGCCTAGACGATATTTATCTGTCTGGCAATATGCAACCCAACAAACTTTATCTCAACAAAGGAGGACTACAATTTGAGGATATCAGCAAATCAGCAGGTGTAGAAGGCAATAAGCCATGGTCAACCGGTGTTCTTATGGTTGACGTCAATGCCGACGGCCTACTTGATATCTATGTAAGCAACGCTGGAAACCTAGAGGGCAATAATCATGATAATGATCTGTATATCAATAATGGTGACCTGACTTTCACCGAACGTGCCAAAGACTATAATCTTGCAGAAACAGGTTTTTCGACACATGCATCTTTCTTCGACTACGATAAAGACGGTGATTTAGATGCCTACATCTTGAACAATAGCAACATTCCTGTAAGCAGTTTAGGTTATGCTGAACAGCGACATGTAAGGGCACAAGACTGGGAAGGAGTGCCCCATATTTTTAGAGGGGTCGGCGATATGTTACTTCGAAATGACAATGGAAAATTTGTGGATGTCAGTGAATCAGCGGGTATTTATGGCAGTTTGATCGGCTTTGGCCTAGGTATTCTTGTAACCGATATCAATAATGATCTTTGGCCGGACATCTACATTTCAAATGATTTTTATGAACGTGACTATCTGTACATCAACCAACAAGATGGTACTTTTTCAGAAGAAATAAAGAATTATACTTCACATTTGAGCCTTTCTGCTATGGGTATTGACATCGCGGACATCAACAATGATGGGCACAATGATATCTTTATCACCGATATGTTGCCAGAACCTGATGAACGTGTAAAATCGGTAATGGAATTTGAGAACTACAACATTTTTGACCTAAAACAGAAAAAAGATTTTTACCAACAATACATTCAGAATACGCTACAACTGAACAATGGAAATGGAACGTTCTCAGAGGTTGCCTATTATAGTGGTGTAGATGCAACGGACTGGAGTTGGGCCGGGCTTATCTTCGACATGGACAATGATGGTTACAAAGATATTTTTATCACCAACGGAATCAACCACGATCTCACTGATTTGGATTTTGTCGATTTCTTCGCCAACGATATCATTCAAAAAATGGCACTTACCGGTAAAAAGGAATCCATTGATTCCATTATCAACAAAATGCCCATCAAGCCCCAGCCTAATTATGCCTATAAAAACAACGGGGACATTACTTTTAAAAATGCCAATAAGGAATGGGGGTTTGATTTACCCACACGTTCAAATGGTGCGGCATATGGGGATCTAGACAATGATGGGGATCTAGATTTGGTCATCAACAACGTCAACACACCAACTTTTGTTTACCGGAACAATACCGAGAAAATGAAAGACCATAACTTCATTAGGCTAAAGTTCAAAGGCAAGGATACGAATCCCTTCGCAGTGGGCACATTGGCAAAGTTTTATTTTAATGGCAATATCATTAACCAAGAACTGATGCCCTCAAGAGGTTTTCAGTCTTCTATGGAATATGCCATGACAATCGGATTGGGCCAATCAGAAAAACTCGATTCCATTCGTGTGGTATGGCCAGACGACACGACACAAAAGCTTGAGAATATTGCCGCAAACCAGGTGCTGACGCTACATTGGAAAGACGCCGTTGAAAAATATATACCGTACAAACCGGATATTTCTAAAAACTATCTGAAAGAGTTAGGTTCTGCCGCCCTTTTACCTCACAAAGAGGACAATTACAACGACTTTGATTACGAAGGACTTATTTATAAAAAACTCTCACAAGAAGGGCCTGCCCTTGCAGTTGGTGATGTCAATGGCGATGGTCAAGAAGACTTCTATCTTGGTGGGGCACACAAACAACCAGGCAGGCTGTACTTACACCGAGGCAATGGCAATATCATCCAAAAAACGGTGCAGGTTTTCGAGCAAGATAGTGCATATGAGGATACCGCTGCAGCTCTTTTCGATGTCGACCAAGACGGCGATCTCGACTTAATGGTCGGCTCGGGCGGCAACAATATCACTCTGCAGCGAACGTATGAGCCCAGGCTATATATAAATGACGGCCTTGGAAACTTTTCTTTTTCAAGTACCAGAATTCCCTCAACATATAAGAACATTGCCGCTATAGCCCCATACGACTTTGACGATGATGGTGACATTGATGTTTTTTTGGGTTCTCGAAGCGTGGTAGGGGTATATGGGGTATCGCCTGACCATTTGTTGCTTGAAAACAAAGGAGATGGTACATTTAACAATGCCACAGAACGCTTAGGCTATGAACTGAAAGATGCAGGCATGGTAACAGACGCTACATGGGCCGATGTGGATAATGACCTAAGAAAAGACCTCATCTTGACCACAGATTGGGATACCCCCAAGATCTACAGGAACACGGGGCGCAGATTGACCAAAATGGATACAAGTCTAGATTCACTTTCAGGTTGGTGGAACACTGTTGAGACAGTGGATTTAGACAACGACGGTGATCAAGACCTTGTGTTGGGCAATGCCGGAACAAATCTTCATTACAGGCCTTACCCTGACAAACCGATGAAGATGTGGGTCAACGATTTTGATGGCAATGGAACCCTAGAGCAAATAGTCACGCAACACGAGGGCAATGCCGATTATCCCGTTCACCAAAAAAAAGAGGTCACAGCACAAATTGTCGCTTTAAAGAAAGAAAATCTAAAAGCATCGGACTATGCTAAAAAATCTATTCAGGAACTATTCCCAGAATCGGTCATCACCAACTCCATCATGAAGCAATCACGTATTTCTGAATCTGTACTGGCCATTAACGAAGGTCATGGGCAATTTACGATAAAAGCATTGCCGCCGCGGGTTCAATTGTCTTGTGTTTGTGGTATCAAATGCACCGATTTGAATGGTGATGGCCACTTAGATCTGGTCATGGCCGGTAATGACTTTGAGTTCAAGCCCCAGTTCTCACGGCTTGATGCAAGCTATGGCAATGTGTTGCTTGGGGATGGAAACCTGAACTTTGAATGGCAAGATTACACCTTGAGCGGATTCACCATAAAAAACGAAGTAAAGCATCTACAGACCATCAAAGACAAAAATGGGAATAGGTTTCTGATTGCTGCCATCAATAACGAACAGCCAAAAATCTTTAAGCTAAATGATTAGGGTTCTATCACTGATCGGTGCTTTTTTGATGTTATCAGGTTGCAATAAAAACACCGTTCTTTTAAAAACTGTAAGGCCATCACAGACCGGAATTGAATTTTCGAATACCGTCAAAGAAAACGATGATCTGAATATCTTGGACTACCTCTATTTTTACAATGGCGGTGGTGTGGCCATCGGAGACGTCAACAATGATGGATTGCCCGATATTTTTTTCAGCGGCAACCAAGTGAAGAACGAACTCTACTTGAACATGGGCGACCTAAAGTTCAAGAACATTTCAAATAGTTCAGGTGTTGAAGGCAAGAGTAGCTGGAACACAGGTGCGATAATGGCAGATGTCAACGGCGATGGCCTTTTGGATATCTACGTATGTGCCGTAGTAGGGATAAATGGATTCAATGGCCATAACGAACTCTATATCAACAATGGCACAACATCAAGTACCGGTGAAATCAGCTTTACCGAAAGTGCTGCCCAATATGGTCTTGATTTTGAATCATACAGTTCCAATGCTGTGTTTTTTGATTATGACCTAGATGGTGATTTGGATATGTACCTTTTAAACCATGCAGTGCACACTCAAAATTCTTATGATAAAGTAGCGGTAAGATATGAAAGAAATTATGAGACGGGGGACAAACTACTCAGAAATGACAACAATAATTTTATAGATGTCAGCGAAGAAGCAGGTATTTTTGGGGGTGTCAATGGATATGGGCTTGGGGTCTCAGTTGCTGATTTTAATGTCGACGGATACCCTGATCTTTACATTGGCAACGATTTTCATGAAGACGATTACTATTATATCAATAATGGGGATGGTACTTTTACAGAAAGCCTGAAAAAATATTTTGGGCACACAAGTAGGTTTTCGATGGGAAACGACGTTGCCGATATCAACCATGATGGAAGACCGGACATTCTTTCTTTAGATATGCTTCCTGAGGACGAAAAAATTCTAAAGTCTTCAGCCAGTGATAATAACATACAAGTACAACGCTTACAAACAGAACGATTCGGATATCACTATCAGTTCTCCAGGAACATGATGTATGTAAACCAACCCTCTGGCAATTTTCTCGAAACTGCACTTTTAAGTGGTGTCGCAGCTACAGATTGGAGCTGGAGCTCATTGTTTGGCGATTATGATCAAGATGGCGAACAAGATCTTTTTGTGGCCAATGGTATCGTAAAAAGGCCCAATGACCTCGATTTCATAAAATTTGTCTCGAACCAACAAATCCAAAAAAAGCTTGAAAACACGAGACTGGTCGATCAAGAAGCGCTCAATCTAATGCCCAAGGGCAAAATGCACAATTATATTTTCAAAGGAAACGGAGACCTTACATTTAAAAATGAATCAGGAACTTGGATACAGAAAGATAGTATTATCTCTGGAGCTACTGCCCTAGGTGACCTAGATGGTGATGGAGACCTTGATTTGGTGAACAACAACATCAACCAACCTGCTACTCTATACATCAACCAAATCAATGATAGGGCCAGCTACCTAAAACTAAAGCTAAACTTCAACACAAAAAATAAATTTGGCATAGGCACTAAAATATATGCCTACACCAATGGACAATTGCAGTATAGGGAATTATTCAATGTTCGAGGGTTTCAAGCTTCCTCTGAACCTATCGTCCATTTCGGCTTCGGCAATTTAAAACAAGTCGACTCCCTTAAAATCGTTTGGCCAGATAACACCTATCAAGTATTACAAAATATAAAATTGAACCAAACCATAACCGTCAAACCTGAAAAAACGGTTCCTTTGAATTACCCATCTTTATATAAGGTGCCCCCCCCATTGTTTACCAAAGTGTCAAATAATCTTGGAATCGACTTTGAACATGAAGAGGACAACTATACCGATTTTCTACGTGAAAAGTTGATTCCATACCAAGTTTCAGACAGAGGTCCAGCGGTAGCGCTAGGGGATATTGATAATGATGGTCGCAATGATATTTTCTTTGGGGGCTCCAAAAAAACTCCCCCACATATTTTCTTCCAAACCGATAGTGGTTTTGTCAGAAAGAAAGTGCCAAGCCTAGAAAAAGATTCAATCACCGAAGATGTCACCGCTGTAATCGCAGATTTTAATGCTGACCAAAAAAATGATATCATCATTGGTTCAGGTGGGGCCGATTTTTTTGGTGAGGCAAAGCCACTCTTAGATAGATATTATCTAAACGGCAACGATGCCTTTTCAATACAGAATATGCCCAAAAGGTATCAAAATACATCGGTCTTGAAGACCTTCGATTTTGATAATGATGGGGATTTGGATGTCTTTGTGGGTGGCCATACGCTGACCGGTGCCTTCGGCAGCATTCCTGAATCGGTGATTTTAGAGAACCAAGACGGTGTTTTTGAAGTATTTGACAATTTTCCCGCTTCACGGATCGGTATGGTAACCGATGCACTATGGGATGATTTTGACAATGATGGCAGAACCGATCTAATCGTTATTGGGGAATGGATGTCTCCCAGGTTTTTCAAGAATTCCGTTACCGCCTTCACCGAAATCAGTGTTATGGAACTTAATGGTTTATGGCAGACCATACACCCCTTTGATATGGATGGTGATGGAGATACCGATTACTTGTTGGGCAATTGGGGACTGAATACAAAGTTCAAAGCTTCGAAAAAAAAACCGCTCAAACTCTTTGTCAATGATTTTGATGGCAATGGCACAACTGAAACTGTAACCGCAATTGGGAAAAATGGAAAATATTACCCAATCAATGACTTTGATGAACTGAGTTCACAACTTGTGTCACTACGTAAAAAATTTAGGTCATATAATGCCTTTGCAGGGGCTTCGATCAATGAAATATTTGGGGAAGAAGTATTGAAAAACACCAAAATATTGACTGTAACCACATTGGCTTCCGGTTATTTGGAAAATAACGGGGGGCATTATGGGTTTGTGCCATTTGAGAACATATTGCAATTGGCTCCCATCACTACTTTCTTGGCCCATGACTTTACCGGTAATGGAAAGAACGAAGTTTTGGTTGGGGGCAACTACTTTGGTATAAAACCCTATCAAGGTAGATTCGACTCCTTTCCCGGAGCATTGCTAAAAAACAAAAATGATGTAATTTTGGGGGATGATTTGGGACTTGATTTCACCAAAAAATCCCTTCGACATCTAAAGATCATAGACTTTCAAAACAAACCTTATCTGTTGGCGGTTTTCAATGATACCAAGGCCCAGGTATACAAATTCAATGTAAAATAACCGATGATGAAAGAACGACTATTACCAATACTCCCCTTATTCGTGGTGTTGGCATCTTGTGTAAAAAAAAATGAACCGATAACCATCACCCCAGAGCAGTACCGTAATTGTGTGGACAAAGTGACTGAAATTATGGTACATGATATTTTTTCTCCCCCAGTAGCCAGTAGGGTATACGTATATCCAAACATTGCAGCTTTTGAGATTTTGGCAAAAAAAAATGCAGAATATCAATCCCTTTCAGGACAACTGAAAGGCTTAACATCACTGCCCCAACCCCAAAACGAGAACAATATCAATTATGACGTTGCTGCATTGATAGCGCATCTGGATCTAAGCAAAAGATTGATTTTTTCAGAGGACCTCATCAAAACGTACAGAGACAGTCTGTATACCATTTGGAAAGATAGCAACACCTTACAATATGAAGCTTCGAAAACTTATGGATTGCAAGTAGCCGAACATATAGCTGCATGGATGGACAAAGACAATTACAAACAGACCCGTACCATGCCCAAATTTTCGGTCGACTCTGATAATCCCTCAAGATGGCAACCCACACCACCAGCCTATATGGACGGCATTGAACCCCATTGGAACAAAATACGCCCTTTTGTCATTGACTCATCAAGTCAATTTAAACCTGCGCCACCCCCACCATTTTCAATGGCTGAAGATTCTGACTTTTATAAAGAGTTGAAGGAGGTTTATGATGTCAGTAAGGAAATAACGGCAAAAGGTGACGAATCTGAAGAAGTGGCCATTGCACAGTTCTGGGATTGTAATCCGTACGTTTCGGTCACGCGGGGCCATTTGATGTTTGCCACAAAAAAAATAACACCAGGTGCCCATTGGATGGGAATTGCAAAAATAGCCTCTGTTAAAGCAAATAACAATCTCATGGAAACGGTACACGCCTATACCAAGACCTCAATTGCCATTGCTGATGCATTTATCAGTTGTTGGGATGAAAAATATAGGAGCAATCTTATCAGACCTGAGACCTTGATCAACGAGTATATCGACGATAGCTGGCAACCTGTTTTACAAACACCCCCTTTTCCTGAATATACCAGTGGACATAGTGTCGTATCTGGTGCAGCAGCTACCGCATTGACAAGTATTTTTGGCGATGATTTTGCCTTTGATGATGATACCGAAGTTACTTATGGATTGCCCGTACGCTCGTTTGACTCATTTCATCAAGCCGCCAACGAAGCTGCAATCAGTAGAATGTATGGTGGCATACACTATAGGGCAGCGGTTGAAATTGGCATACATCAGGGCAAGGCTTTAGGTAAATTTATTGTCGACCATTTAAAAATGACCCGTGACAGTCAGTTGTAATTGGCTGGAAAACCACTAAGTATTTATGAAAAAAATAGTACACAGCCTCATATTTATCGTTCTTGGCGGCTTGATATGGTACCTTTTTATAAAGTCTTATGATTACACCATACGCTTTGAAAGCAATACTTTTGCAGGTGCTATAAACCAAAGTCTTAAACTTTGGGACAAAACCCTCAAACCTGTCGAAGGTATTGTGCAAAATGGTTCACTGTATCGTTTGACCCAAAAGCTAAAGTTTGGCGATTCTACACATATCTATCAATGGAAAATCAAACCCCTGACCGATTCGACTTCTAGAGTACAGGTCAACATCACGGATACCGAACATAGTTTGATGAACAAGATCAAAGTGCCATTTTCCGATACTGATTTTGAAAAAGGTTCCCGAAAAAAAGTGCTTGACTTTATGGAAGAACTCAAAGATCATGTAGATAAGTTCAAGGTCACCATAGTCGGCATAGAAGAAATTCCAGGAAAGTACGTGGCCTATTTACCCATCAAAACCAGTCAATTGCAAAAAGCTGGGGGAATGATGAAAAATTTTTCCTATTTGAGTGAAACCCTACTCTACAACCAAGCAGAATTCAATGGCTTCCCCATGGTTGAAATCACCGAATGGGACCAACAACAAGATAGCTTGGCGTATCATCTTTGTTACCCCATTATACGTTCAGAACGATTGCCAACACAAACTGATATCCAGTACAAAAAGATTTTTCCAAAACGCGCACTGAAAGCAGAGTATTATGGCAACTATATCACTTCAGACCGGGCGTGGTATGCTTTATTGGATTATGCCAAAAAAAATAACATCAGTGTAGAGCCCAACCCCATTGAAGTCTTTCATAACAACCCAAGCACAGATTATGGTGAAACTACTTGGAAAGCCGAAATCTATATGCCCTTAAGGGAAGAGATCGATTAACACGACGGCTACCAGTTGTGTAAAATACGGTAGATATTGTCTAAACCACTAAAGTCTTGCACTTGCTGTCTTTGACCAAGCAACTACCTAAATACCCACCACATCACCAATACGATTGCTACAATCAAAAGCGTCAGCCATAGCTCCCGGCTTTTGAATAGCGAACTTGTTTTACCTGGCTCATAAGTATACACCAATGCCTTATCCAATGTTTTGGATTTAGACTGTGTACCAAGGCTCACTACAATCATGATAATGATACTGGTCACAAAAAGGAAAATGGCATAATGTAAAAAGTTCATGGTCACCAAAGTACCCAATAAAGAAGTTTCAGAGATTCCCAGTCCACTCTCTTGATTCATGAATTCCAAAGTCAATCGGCCAATTCCAAGCACAAAACCTGTCCATAATGCCGCTAATGCCCCTCTACCATTGATTTTTTTATAGAAAATCCCTAAAAGAAATGCAGCTGCAATAGGAGGTGAGATATAGGCCTGAACACTTTGTAAATACTTGTATATACCACCGCCCTCGGTCAGCTTGCGCATAAAGGGAATCCACAACAAACCGATGATGACCAACAAAACAGTGGCAATCCGACCCACATTGACCAATTCTTTCTCTGATGCTTTTGGTCGCCATTGTTTATAAAAATCAAAAGTGAACAATGTAGAGGTACTGTTGAAAACACTGGAGAGCGAGCTCATCAATGCCGCTAAAAAGCCAGCCACGACCAGTCCTTTAAACCCTACGGGAAGCACGCGTAATATCAAGGCAGGTAATGCCGCATCGGTAGTGGTCTTTGTTTCTCCAGTAACGGGATTGGTGACAGTAAACATGTCAGGGAATTCAGTTACAGAGAGTGCATACGCAATGATACCCGGTATCACAAAGATGAAAAGTGGCAATAATTTTAAAGAAGCGCCAAATATGGTACCTCTTCTTGCTACCTGAATATTTTTGGCCGAAAGTACGCGCTGCACAATAAATTGATCGGTGCACCAATACCATATTCCCAATATTGGGGCCCCCAACAAAACTCCCGTCCATGGATACTCCTTATTTCTCCATAAGCTCATAAAAGTATCAGGCTCTGGTGCATTATCTTCAATGGCAAGCAACACATTTTCCCAGCCCCCGATGGCCTGAAGCCCAAAATATGTAGCCGCCAAACCACCCAAAATAAAAATGATGGACTGTACCATATCGGTATATATCACGGCCTTAAGTCCGCCAAATACTGTATAAATTCCGGTTGCTATCACCGTAATTATAGCACCAGTCCAAAAAGGAATCCCCAATAAGACTTCAAAGACCAAAGCTCCCGCAAATATGGTAAATGAAATCTTGGTCAACACATATGAAATGATGGACATGATGGACAAATAGAGCCTAGATCCCTTGTTGTAGCGCTTTTCTAAAAACTCAGGCATCGTAAACACCCCACTTTTAATGTAAAAAGGAACAAAGACCCAACCTAAAAGCAATAGAATCAAAGCAGCTAGAATTTCAAATTGTGCCTCTGGAAAAGCCCCCCGTGCCCCTGCCCCTGAAAGACCTATCAAGTGCTCTGACCCAATGTTACTGGCGAAAAGTGAAGCCCCTATCGCAAACCATCCCAAATTACGGCCTCCCAAAAAATAATCGGATGAACTGGCACCGCTTTTTTCTTTTACGGTCACAAACCAAGCTATACCGAATACCAATAAAAAGTAAAGTGCAATGACAATAAAGTCAAGCATATTAAGATTTTCCATTCTCTAAGAGTTGTTAGTTGATCAAACGCAATTTAACCATTTTTATTCAATGGATGCTATTGAAAAACTGTTTGCCAAAGCCAGAATTACATGTTGGTTATTTTGTAACCGGCAGTTTTTTCTTAGATAGATGAAGAACGGTCAATTTCTATACAAATGCTATCTTTGCCTTTCAGGTCTTGATATCCAAAACCTACTGTTGCAGTAATCATTTTGAAACAATCATGGTTTTGGGAGTCACTTTTAACCCCATCACAAAGTGAACAAATATTGTACCGCCCTATGTGCTGTCTTTTTGCTGTCTTGTACCCAACAATATTATTATGGGGATCTCACCTTTTTAGGCAAATTGCCGCATAAGCTGAATGAAGTGTCCGGTATAGTCACTTTAAACGATTCCATAGCCTGGGTCATTGAAGACAATGGAAACAAAGACCATCTGTATGCCATCAACTTACAAGGAAAATTGGTTAAAGACCTCAATGTGAAAAGCGCAAAGAACAACGACTGGGAAGATTTGGCAAAAGATGGGAATGGAAATCTGTTCATAGGTGATTTCGGAAACAATTACAATCATCGAAAGAATCTGGCAATCTATAAAGTATCCAACCCCGATAAACTGGTAGGCAATGACATCATGGCCGAAAAAATTGAGTTTAACTTTCCTGAACAGGCAAATTTTCCGCCCAGCAAAGAAAAGATGCTTTATGACTGTGAGGCCTTCTTTTACTGGAACGATTTTCTTTACCTCATTACCAAGAACCGCACAAAACCCTTTTCGGGCAAGGCATTGGTTTATAAAGTGCCCGCCAAAAAGGGGCACCATATCGCCGAACTCATCGGTGATTTTGTACCCTGTCTCGATCCAGACCATTGCTCGATTACATCGGCCACAATTTCTCCCGATGGTCAAAAAATAATATTGCTGGGTTATGGTTTCTTGTGGGTGCTCACCGATTTCACCATGGATGACTTTAGCAAAGGTGTAATCAAGACCATCGATACCAAAAACAGGTCACAGATGGAAGCTATCTGTTTTTTGAGCAATGGTACTTTGCTGATTGCTGACGAACAATCTAAAACCAAAGGAAGAAACTTGTATTCTTACAAAATCAATTGTGATTAAAAACCAAACCCTACGCCAAAAGCAAACCGAAGGCCGTCAGAGCTATTGAAGAGGCCAAAATTTGCTGAGAGTATATCAGCACCATTAAGAAAAAAACCTCCCCCATATGAATTGTGCCATTTATCAGATGAATCATCGGGAAACCATACCCTGCCATAGTCAAACCCTCCGTAAATTCCGGGAGTAACGGGCAAAAGCCCTGTCTGTCGTTTTCTGAAACTCAATCTGATATCAGTATTTTGATAATATGAGGTCTTGCCCGTAAATCTTTGAAAACGAAATCCTCGCAAACCGTCATTGGCCCCTATCGAAGCGCCCTGATAAAACTCATAATCATCACCAATATTGAAATGGGCCTTAAACTTTGTGGCCAAAACCAGTTTCCCATTTGGTACCAATCGATGGTCAATTGAAAAGCTGGGGATAATATAGCCAAAGGCGCGATCTGATTCGGTCAGATTGGTTTTGTAACCTCCGCGAAGTGAAAACCCCATACCCAGGGTTGGAAAAGCTTCGTTATCCCAATTCTCAAAGGTATATGCTACATCAGCACCAAAAAAATCTTGCTGTGTGTCACGTCCTACATTCGTATAAAAATCATCAATAAACCTACCTTCAGTCTCTTCTACATCATAATTTTCGTAAGAAATCCCCAGGCTCACCTTTGAGCCTGAACGCCCCCTCCAAACCAAAGAGGGAGCAAATGTTAACGTCTGGATCTTTACCCTATTAAAGTCTAAATCCAAATCATCATCAAAATTTGGGGTCTCATTGCCAAAGCCAAAAAAGTTTATGCTAAAGTTTGGGCTGGTAAACCTTGCTGCCAATTCTAAGTTGGCTTTGCCAAAAGCATTTGCAAACTCTCCGGTATACGAAAAATCAACCCCGCTTGTTGCAAAATAAAAGGCACCGTTCAACGTATGTTGTTGGGTAAATGGGTTCTGTCGAAAACCATTGTAGGTATACACATTTGAAAAACCGATTCGCACACCATCATCAGGATTGAACCCTATCGATGGGAGCAACTGATTCGTACTGGCCTTTATCTTTAGAAACTCATATGTATTGACCTCATAATCGTCAAGTCGGTGTACCTTGCCACCAAAAGCCCCATCGTAGGTATTCTTCTTCGATTTGAAATCATAGATATGCACGGCACGGGCCTCATCGTTGATGTTATAGACATCATTGTTCTGCCCCCCTATAATACGTATCTTGATTTTGCCATTGCCATTGATCTCAAATATATCATCATCATCAAGGCCATACATCCAGATTTCCTTGGTGACCCTTTGGTCGTATACTTTGCTAAAAAAAAGATCCGCCTTTCGCCCTTTTTTAATGCGAAACGCCTTGACATCCAGTTTGCCATCAGACAGTACGTTCACCACAAAATGATCGTCTTTGTCGGTTCCTGTAACAATGCTATACTTGTTGATGATACCGTAATATTCCTTGGCGGTCTCGACCAAATTGTTCTTTCGTGCCAGCAAAATTTTCTTGATCTTCGCAACGGTTGCATCACTCACTTCTTTGGGGAAACCCTGCAATGCAAGATCAATGACCGTTTCATCAATATTTTCCTGTATAAACCTTGCTTGTGCCACCCAAATATTTTCATCGGTCTCGGGCAGTAATGCCATATCCAATGCAAAGGTCATTGGCGAGGCATTAAATCCTTTTACACTACGTATTTCTTCATTAAATCCTTCAAAAAGACGCAATGTAGGGATTATCCTTGTGGCAACACCCATGAGAAATCCATCGCCCATGATGGAATACACCTGATCCCTGTCACGCGGAATCGGTTTAAATACTACGTTGCCAGATGCTTCTTCCAATTGCGCCCACCGCCACTGGTCGACATGGCGATCCCAATCGCCAATCATCATATCAAACAAACGGGCACGCACATAGGCAACATCATCGACCCTATATTTTTCATCTCTCCGCAATTTCTTGATAAGGTCATCGGTACTTTCTATTTTATTGGCATATCCGAAACTCGCCAAATGGCCATGCCCATCTGAAACATGCTCTTCAATCATGTAAAGTTCATTGCCAAAATCTTTATTATACTCCCCCAATGATGATTGCTTTGGGATATAGTACAATTTTGGGTTCGTATGGTAAATGCCCACCGCATCTGACAAAGGGCCTATGGTAAAGGGGGCATAGGGATGTGACCCTGTGTAAAAATCCAACAACAATTTTTCGGTATACGTTCCCTCAAACTCACCTACAACATATTGATCTTGAAAGGCGATTGCCTGTAAATACAGTTCAGCACTTTTACGCAAGGCCCGCATTACATATTGCCGCCCACTTTTGTCTTGAAGCCGCAATGACTTTGACTGATGGCCACCTCCCTTACGAACGGGCACCAATCCACCAAACAAGGTGTCTAAACGTACCGTTGGCGCTTTTACCTTGGTCGCATAATATTCTCGATACCGTTCGCCCCAAACCGATTTAAAGAAACCGCTTTTATCCACTTCTTCTGGAGCGTAGATGGATGCCTCTACAAATTCTGGAAAGTCCTCTGGCGTGGCGATCCCTTCTTTTTTTGCATTGGGAGGAAGTACTTGGGTACTATAGACCAGTTGCTCCTTATCACTTTCCAATCCATAAAAATCAACACTTGAAGAACCGTCGCCAAATACTTTCAGAATGGCGTAGCCCCTTTGCCCAGATGAAAACTGGCTCCCGTTCAACAAACGTGTGGCCCCCTTCTTTGCCCCGGAACCACTCACAATCTGTGGGGTATTGTTCTCAACGATATATTGCAGGGTATGCTCGTGGCCTGACAAAAAGATGACCTTTTCAGAATATTGTGCCAAGGTTACCATACGCCTTTTGAACATATTGTAATGTTTATTTTGTACATCTGTGGTTGAGGCACCCGACGTTTTTCGCAACAAGTTGGCAAATGAGCCCAATATGGGGTATGGGATTTTACCACCACTGGGGTAAAGCCCCTGTTTGAACGAAAACTGACCTCCATGTGAACCATAGGTGAACATGGGATGGTGCATGGCAATCAATGTTGTTTTACCCACATTTTTTTTGATAAGGCCTTCCAATTCCTGAAAAAGTTTTCCCCTGTTCTTGATCTCACAATCATCATTTATCGTCGGGTGCTTGTCCCAATCGGTCAAGTACCATTCTGTATCGATCACAATCAGCAAGATATCGTTCCCTATTTTTATTTTTTCCAACGGGCAGCCATCTTCAGGAAAAAAGACCTTTTTATTGCCCAATTCGCTTTCGATATACTTCTCTTGGCGTTCAAGCCCTTTTAATCCATCACTGTACCAGTCATGATTGCCTGGAATAAAAATGGGGGCACCCTTGAAATTCACTAAGGTATTGAGCTGGGCATCCAAGTGGTTCTTTGCTTCAGCATACGCTTCTGGCGCAAGGGTTTCATCAGAAAAACCAGCTGGGTAGATATTGTCTCCCAAAAAGATGGCTGAACTGTTTTCACCAGCTTTATCCAAAACCGTTTTAAACGATTGTAACACGGGATTCATGCCCCCCATGGGTGACAGCCCTGCATCTCCTATCAGATAAAAGGTATGTATCGGTTCAGCTCCCCTGGGCAAGGCAACCCCAGTACCTGAAAATGCAGTGGCGTATTTAGCTTTGTAGGTAGCACAGCCCGTAATCAGCAAAAGTAATAGAACACTTATGTAATATTTTTTCATGGGAAAATATTTAATACCAAATTTTTGTATTTTGGAGTCATCAATTTATCCCTATGTCAGAAATAGTCCAAAAAGTAGAAACTTTCGCTACAGGCCTTTTAAAAAAAGAGTTGAATCCAAATTTTCTTTATCACAATCTACGACACACGCAACGTGTAGTTAAAAGTACTAAAGAATTGCTCGATTTCTATGACTTGCCAGAAGAAGAGAATGAGATTGTCTTGGTATCTGCCTGGATGCATGACACGGGGTATACCAAAGGGGTTGACAACCATGAAGAGAACAGTTGCAAAATAGCTATCTCTTTCTTGAACGAACAACAGTACCCAAAAGATAAGGTTGAAAAGGTCTGTGCCTGTATCATGGCCACCAAAAGGTACCAAGAGCCCACAAGCCTACATGAAAAGATCATTAGGGATGCCGATGCATCCCATTTTGCACAGTCAAGCTATTTAGAGACTACCGACTACCTCAAAGAAGAACTCGAAGCTTTGGGCATCGCCACATATTCTGCAAAGGAATGGCGTGATGCCAATATAAAAATGTTCAGGCAAGAACATACCTATTATACCGATTATGCCCAGGAAAATTGGGAAAAAGGAAAGGAAAAAAACCTAAAACAGCTCATCAAGGAACGAAAAGAGGAGAAGGAAATAGCCACCAAAGAGTCCTTAAAGGCCAAATATAAAAATGAAAGCCCTGATCGAGGTATTCAGACCCTGTACCGGGTCACCCTAAAAAACCACCTGACATTAAGTGATATAGCAGATACCAAGGCCAATATTTTGCTCTCGGTTAATGCCATTATTATTTCAGTGGCACTTTCCAGTCTCATCCCAAAATTGGATAACCCATCAAACACCTATCTCATTTACCCTTCGCTAATTTTCATCACCTTTAGCGTTATTTCAATGATCATGGCCGTTTTGGCCACAAGGCCTAATATCACCAGTGGTAAGTTTACCAAAGAAGATGTTGCGAACAAAAAGGTGAACCTATTGTTTTTTGGAAATTTTCATAAAATGAAACTGCCCGAATACGAGTGGGCCATACAAGAGCTTGTCAAGGATAAGGAATTCATATACGCATCATTGACCAAAGACTTGTATTTCTTGGGGCTTGTACTGAACAAAAAGTATAATATTTTGAGATGGACCTATACCGTTTTTATGGTCGGAATCATCATCTCTGTCATTGCCTTCGTCATATCATTCCAGTTGTTCGGTACTGATAGGATTTCAGCAGCAGCCAATAATACCGCAGCCCTTTTTTAGGCCTTTAGTTCCTCCATCAAGTCTTGGTAGGTATACGATTTTTCAGGTTCTTTCTCCTTTTTGTACAGTATCTCTGCGCGAATGGCCTTTAGCCCAGTGACCCCTTGAAGGCCTTCCAATTCCAGAATCTCGATATTGTTGGTAAAGTACCCCTTTGACTTTAAAAAAGTGACATAGCGAAGGTATTCTTGCTCATCTTTTCTGTTGGAATAGACAATGGCAAGTTTTCCCTTTTGGGTCAGGCGTTCCTTAGTGCCCTTGATGTGTGACTTGTCAATCCGTTTTTTAATGATTTCGTAACGGGCATTGTATGTGCCATCAACGTCAAATTGTTTTTCATCCATTCGAAAACGAATGGCCAGTGATGTGCTGTACACCAAAAGCAGGGATGCCACATCCAAGGGAACGGGTAATTTTGGCTTTAGGTTGTAATGCTTGTTCTCCATTTCGACCATTACCTGTAGTTGCCACAACCTTAAATTGTGCAGGTACAGGTAATCAAATTTTCTGTTATTGGCAATCTCACTGCCAATGTACATATTATGCTCTACCCCATCGGTTTTGTAACGTTCAAAATAGTGTGGAAACATTTTTTGCGCCTCAATTTGTCTCTTATCGAGCAAGGCAGCCAATTTCATGTTGATTTCCATGACACTATCATCATAATTGCGTCGATGGTCATAATAGGATTCTGTTGCTGTATCGATTTTATCCCCATAGGTTTTAATAAGTTGTGCCAGTTCATCATCTTCTTTCTGCAAATGTTCGAAAACAGGATTGATCTCTTCATGAATAAAATCAAAAATCCCTTGTTCACTATTGGTGTAAAGCGTATGCTTTATTTCTTCCAAATGGTTGTTCACCCTAAAAACCAACTCTTCATAAATGGGAAGTTTCAGCTTAAGCCAAGCTTTGTCAATGATATCCTTAATTTGGGAAAGTTGGATCATCAAATCACGCTGAATTGCCGAATTTCGTTGCTTCGAGGAATCTTTGATGTCAATCTGCCCATATAACGGGTAGATGTCCTTAAAAACAATTTCATTGAATGACGGTTCCCTACCTTCGAGTTGATCGGTCATGAATCGCTTGGCCTCTTCCTGAAATTTCCAGTATACCGAAGAATGGACTGTTGTACATTCGTGCTGAATGATGGCATCGATCAGATTCTCTTCTTCCTCTATGGACCGAAGCACTGCGGAGACAATGAAAGGCATCACATCCAATAGTTTATTGGCATTGATACTGTTCAGTTCATTGACCTTTGTTGATACCAATTCCAAAATACCGAGAAGGTTGCCATCGTTGGCAATCGGAGCCAAAATAGCACTCTTGATACCTTGGTCATAGAGGTTCTTATAGGGTTGCGCCCCTTTAGACTTTTTATAGTACTTTTCTACATTCGAAATGGCAAAGTAGGTGTTGTCGTCAATGACCTTGTCATAAGAATACTCACAGAGCATTTCACCACACGATTCCATTTCCTTTTCCTTGAGTATAAAGCTGTTCATACCCTTTCCGTGTACCTTTAGAAAATGGTTCGAATCCAAATCGTATCCAGTAAAACCGACGTTGATATCCTTAAGGTTAAAGAGCGACCTGAAAGTACTTTGAAAATCATCCATGAAACTTTCATTGTCCCTCTTGTTACCCCCTATGAGGGTTGACTTTATTTCAGAAATGGAATGTTCGGCAGTTACATCAAAGATATTGGAAATCACAAATCCCTTGGCCACAAAACTATGCGGGGGAATCTTCTCTTTCCACAAGTCAATGTCATCAAAATTTTCGAGCAGTTCGTCCAAGTCGTCATGGGTCAATTTTTTTGCTTTTTTTGTTGGTCTGATTTCCATGAAATCAGAATTGTACAAAATGCGATAGTGACGTACTATGCCATTTACATCTGGAATATCGTAGTAAAATGGACGTTTGAAATCAATCTTGAAGCCATAGTGAAAACCCAATATAATGGTACACTGCATGATATATGGGGCAGTGCTATAAAGGTTTCGTATTTCCAGTTCATAACCTTCGCCTGCATCTTCCAAAATCTTTTGAAAGCGTTTTGATGAATTAAAGATGATATTGGCGAACGGTAATGAGGCTGCCTTGATTTCATTTTGGGTCAGCACTGATGAAAACGTGTCTGCCAAGATGGTATTGATCACCTCTTTGCGTTCTTCAAGAATCGATAGGTCATCAAAGCCATCCCTAAGTTCTGGATAAGAGGCCTGGGCATCTAGAACATGTTTTGCCCTTTCCGCTAGAAATGTATTGTCACTTTTCAACTGCTCATCATAATACTGCAACAGCTTGTTGAAGCTGACAAGTTGAATCAAAGGGGAATCCTCAGTGTAATTTTGTTTCATACCCTATTAGTATTGGTTGTCGACATAAAATTACAAAAAGATAAGATACCGCTTTGTTAAGGGAATCTTTATGGATTTACTATCTTTTTGGCATGTTTCAAAAAACATTGACTCATGTCATCAAGAAAAAGACTGGACAGAGCCTATAAAAATGCCAAGATCATCCCTTTTGACGACCATTCAAAATTTATCTTATTCAGTGACTGCCATAGGGGAGATAACAGTTTTGCCGATGACTTCGCCAACAACCGCAATATCTATTTTCATGCCTTGAACCATTATTACCGCGAGGGATTTCATTATTGTGAACTTGGTGATGGGGACGAACTATGGGAAAACCTTCATTTCTCGACCATTTTCGAGGCACATAAAAACGTTTTTCAGTTATTGCGACAATTCCATACTGAAAACCGCTTGCACATGGTTTGGGGCAACCATGATATGGTTTACCGTGACAAAGACTATATCAATGCCCATTTGACCCATTATTTTGAGCCTATTGATGGCTCTGACAAAACTCTTTTTGAAGGTATTACTTATCATGAGGCCCTTGTTTTGAAACATACAGCTACAGAACAGGAGCTCTTTTGCACCCATGGACATCAAGCAGATTGGTGGAACTACAGTTGTTGGCGAATTGGTCGTTTTTTGGTCCGCATTCTCTGGAAGCCTTTACAAGTGGTCGGCATTGCAGATCCCACAAGCCCGGCCAAAAATTATAAAGAGCTCATTCGTATCGAAAAAAGAATCAAAAAGTGGATCTTACAGAACCATCAAAAAATCACTATTGCGGGCCATACCCATCGCCCACGGTTTCCTGAACCCGGTCAAATCCCTTTTTTTAATGACGGTAGCTGCGTGCACCCACGAAGCATTACCGGTATTGAGATTGAGAACGGACAGATTTCCTTGATCAAATGGCAAATCGCCACCAAACCAGACGGCACGCTTCAAATTGTTCGGCTTTTGTTGGAAGGGCCTGAGAGATTAATCGATTACCTCAAAAATTAATCGATGTATTAATTTGGTTTCGACTGGTTTTTAACCATAGCATTGGTCACGGGGTACTTTTGGCATCACTGGGTTAATTACCACTTTGTTATCCTTAGGGTTCCTATCTTGCTCCTGATGGTTGCGTTTAAAGAAGCCGAAAAAGCCAGATTCTTCCACTTCGTCGAAATAAGGCAACATTTAACAGCCCTTTACCAGTAATATGGCAAGGTATTTGTTAATTTTAGTTGACTTTCGCGACCAAAGTTGTTATGAAAAACTGGTTTCTTATTCTTTTTGCCTTGTCATTTGTGCATTTTGGTATAGCCCAAGGAGACCTGCCCACGACCAGACCTTTGAAGGTTGGGGAGCGAAACAATTTGGACATCAAATCTAGCAATCAAGGTACTTCATTACGTATGCCATCGGTAATTGACGAAAACTTGACCTCAAAGGACAACACCCCAAATGTCAAAATGCTGCCCGACAAAGAATTGGCACAAGCCGGCCATGATTTGGTCATTGATCCCAAAATAGGCGATCGAGAGAAAAAAGGAGGTGACAAGCACTACGGGGACCAATATTTGGGCGATGTCAAGACAGGCGCAAAATTTGTGGGTATTGTTTGTCGTGACCATGAATATGTTGATGGTGACCGGGTCAAAATATACCTCAATGGGGTCTTAATAGAACCCAATATCTTGTTGTCGGGCTCTTTTAAAGGAATCAATGTGGATCTGACCGAAGGATTTAACCGCCTGGATTTTGTGGCATTGAACCAGGGATCTTCAGGGCCCAATACCGCCCAGGTCGTTGTGGCCGATGATAAAGGAAAGGTCATTCACAACAACCGCTGGAACCTGTCCACCGGTTCTACCGCAAGCTTGATTGTGGTCAAAGAACCCAGTCTTGAAGAAGAACAAGAATAATTTTGGAGGTTCAAATTAGAACGCACCAACACCCAACAAAACTATTTTTCCTTTCCAGGTTGATAGGTCTTATTGGCCTTTTTTAAGACATCTTCGTGGTAATACGCAACGTCTTTCCATTCTTGTTTGGCATATCTTTCGATTTGGTCATCAAAATGAGGGGAATTGGGATTACCACTCTGTCCGCCCGCCAAAATAGTCTTGGCCTTCACTTTTTCCCCAAACTCCACAACCGCCACAAAACTATTGCCCCTCGTGCCATAAATCTTCTTGGTATTGTTGTTATAGCGAGCGCCGTAAGCAGCTAATGCTCCCCAACGGCCACTGGCAAAACCAATGGGAATACTGGGTTTACTGTCATCAAAGGGTTGCCGAATGTCACCATTGAGCCGTTGGTAACGATGAACCTCTCCCCAAGGCAACTGCCAACTGCCGAAGTCATTTATGAGCTGGCCCAACGTTTCGGCAAACAACTGTAGTTTGTTGGCATCTGGGAAACCTCCACCCCAATAGGTGACCAATTGCATGGCATACATGCCTTCGGGTCGAAACGCTTTCTGATAGCATAGCGTGCCATAATAGTGGGCCAAGGTCATGGCCACCGATGCTTTTGAGGTCTTAAAATCCCAAGCTCTCAAGACTTCGATGGCCGCTGAAAGTTCCGTATTTGGATTGGCATCATAAGCGTTGATCAAACCCGGAATCAAAGCCTTAAATGCAGGTAAATACGGATCATGTGCCAATACCATCAAACTGTCTAAGGTATATCCTTTTTTATCGGTCAGTAAACCAATCGCATGCACCCCCCGAAAGTTCTCTTGATCCCGTGACATGTATTTGGGGTAATCCTCGCGCTTCGGGCTGTATTCCAGAGCAGCGGTATAAGGCGTAGAATTACAGTTCTGTATCCATCCGTTTGCTGGATTTAATACCAAAATATTCTCATCAACCGTATGCAGGCCCTGCCAATCGGTTCGGGGGTCATCACCATTTACAGGTTTCGTATAATCAAAAATGATATCTCGTTTAGGGATAAAATTCCCGTGAAAATATGCGATGTTGCCCTCAGCATCGGCATAGACAGTATTGTTGGAGGAGTTGGTACGAATATCCATCATCTTTCGAAACCCTTGATACCCTGCCTGTTTTGTTCGTACATACGACTGTTCCAAAGCCTGCACAGGTTCCCACATCATGGCCGAAGCGGTCCATTGCCCATCTACCATATGGGTAATAGGGCCGTGATGGGTATGGTAGATCGGAAAGGTCTTTTCTTCGAAACCATTGGCACTCTTATATTTTAAGGTGACCTCAGAAGTCTTTACGGGTCGCAGTTCTTCACCATAATGGTAAAACAAATGTCCATCGTTTTGAACAATGGTTTCCTTGAATTCATCCATCACATCGGTATAGGTCGAAGTGTGCATCCAGCCGGTTTTTTCATTGAAGCCCTGATAGACAAAAAACTGCCCCCAGGTCACCGCGCCATAGGCATTTAACCCTTCTTCACTGACCACATGCACCTCACCCCTAAAGTAAAAGGAAGTATGCGGATTGATCAACAGCATGGTGTTGCCCGATTGCGTCAATTTTCCTGAAATGGCTATTCCATTCGAGCCCTGTGGTTCGGCCATTTCCTTTTCTTTTACAGCTTTGATTTCTTCCATCGCAGAAATTTCCATATCTCCTTCATAAAAGGCTTGGATCTTTCGGGTCGAAATCCGTTCGATATCCCCCCCAATGGATCCCTCGCTGAAATACATGGGCATCCAAGGTTCAAAACGGGCCAGCAATCGGGGTGTGACCTCAGGATGGGTATATAGGTAATAATTGATGCCATCGGCAAAGGCATCACACAATTTCTTTAACCAATCGGGGCTGTTTTCATAATTGGCCTTCGCCTCTGCTTCAGTCATAAACAGTTTGGCACGCAGGTCACTGTACAAAGCTTCCTTTCCTTCCACTTCGGCCAACCGCCCCGTGGCCCAAATGTAGTTTTGCTCCACACGGTTAAAATCATCTTCGCATTGGGCATACAACAACCCAAAAACAGCATCGGCATCGGTTTTACCATAAATGTGGGGTACCCCGAAATCATCCCTGATGATGGTCACATTTTCAGCCTGAGCCTGCCATCGTTCGATTTCGACCGAGAGTCTCCATTCTTGGCACGAGATAAAACATACCATACATAAGGTTGCATATACTATGGTTCTAAAAAGTGTGTGCATCGCGTTAAAGTAAAATTAAATTTTGGAAGGTAATCGCTATTGAACATCAACAGCATTTCAATTTAAAGTAAATTGCAGGCTTATCCAAACAATTGGAATGGCCGATAAAAAAGTAAGTATTCTCAAGGCATTTAAGACCATCATCTGGCCAAAACGCAATCTTGTCTTTGTTGGACTATTGCTCATTGTCATCAGCAAAGGGGCCAGTTTTGTTGCACCAATGTCATTGAAGTATTTGATGGATGATATCATACCGAATAAAAATGTTGCTTTTTTAAAAGTTCTCGTTGCTGTGGTTATCTTGGCCATTTTAGTGCAGGCCATCACCTCCTTTTTATTGACCCGGATCTTAAGTGTTCAAGCACAATATTTGATTTCAGAATTGCGGGCCCAAGTGCAAAAAAAAGTGCTTTCACTGCCCATCCGTTTTTTTGACAATACCAAATCGGGCGAACTGGTATCCCGCATCATGACAGATGTGGAGGGGGTGCGAAACTTGATAGGTACTGGGCTGGTACAATTGGTAGGGGGTACGGTAACCGCTGTGGTCGCCTTGGTGCTCTTGCTACAGATCAGTGTTTCAATGACCCTGTTTACGCTGATTCCATTGGCCATTTTTGCAGTGATTGCCTTACGGGCCTTTAAGATCATTCGCCCTATTTTCCGAAATCGGGGTAAGATCAATGCCGAGGTAACTGGGCGACTGACCGAAACCTTGGGTGGGGTTAGGGTCATCAAAGGCTTCAATGCAGAAAAACAAGAAGAAAAAGTGTTTGAGGGGGGCGTTCACAAATTGTACCAAAATGTCAAGAAGAGCTTGACCGCTACCGCTTTTATGACCAGCAGTTCCACTTTCTTATTGGGTGTGGCCACCACGGGCATTATGGGCATCGGAGGCTATAAGATCATGATCGGTGAACTGACCATTGGGGAATTCTTGACCTTTACATTTTTATTGGGATTGATGATTGCGCCCATTGTGCAAATGAGTAATATCGGCAGTCAGTTGACCGAGGCGTTGGCCGGATTGGACCGTACTGAAGAACTGATGAACATGACCCCCGAAGCAAATCAAGAAGAGCGCACCGCCGAACTTACTGGCATTGTTGGTGATATGGTTTTTGAAAAAGTGTCTTTTGCCTACGAAGAGGATAAAGAGGTATTGCACAACATCAGTTTTAATGTACAATCAGGGCAGGTCGTAGCCTTGGTAGGAAGTTCTGGCTCTGGAAAATCGACCATCGCTGGACTGGCAGCCAGTTTTTTGACCCCCAATTCAGGAAAGGTCATCATCGACGGGCAAGATTTAGCCAAAGTGAATCTTAACAGTTTTCGCCGCTATTTGGGTGTGGTGCTACAAGATGACTTTTTGTTTGAGGGCACTATTCGTGAGAACATCCTTTTTCCAAGACCCAATGCAACGGAAGCAGCACTTCAAAAAGCGGTCAAAGCGGCCTATGTGGATGAGTTCACCGACCGGTTTGAAGACGGGTTAGACACCTTGATCGGGGAACGGGGCATCAAGCTTTCAGGAGGCCAACGCCAACGTATTGCCATTGCTAGGGCGGTGTTGGCCGACCCGAAAATCTTGATTCTCGACGAGGCTACCTCCAACTTGGATACAGAAAGCGAAGCCTTGATCCAGAAAAGTTTGGCCGAATTGACCAAGGGCCGGACGACCTTTGTCATTGCCCACCGTTTGAGCACGATTCGTAAAGCAGACCAAATTCTGGTCATTGAAAGTGGGCATATTGTAGAGCAGGGCACCCATGATGAGCTGATTTCATCTGAAGGGAGGTATTACAATCTGTTTACGTATCAAGCGAGAATTTAGGTTGGTATAAACAAATCTGAGAATAAACTATTTTTACTCTTGTTTAACATAAAAATAATTATGATACAAATATGTTGTTTGTGTAAAACGGCGTATACAGCGTATTTGAAATAATATCAGATATAACTTCGCATAAGCGAATTATATCGACACCGATATTATGTCAAAGCCGTTTTACTGAGAAGTTTATTCATATTCGTAAGTCATAATTCTATTATGTAAAATATCGCAGAGAAATTCTGCAAAAAAATAAAATTTGCGTTTGCGCTATACAAGAAACTTTTTTAAGCGGTGTGCTGCGCACGGCAGTTATTTGTACTCATAATTTGTCGCTATGTAAAATTGCCGCTGCCAAACGCTCGATTTCTTTCATAAAATCAAATTGCTTTTGGCAATTTATTTTATACGCAATTCCCAGCCGCTTGCCAACGCCAAAAAAAGCAAAACCTTTTAGCTATTTTCAAATACACGAATTACGATGAATTATCTACAACAAAATTTTTTACAGACTTCTCCGTCGGCTTGCCGCAAAAGTTTAAAATTTAGCACAGCATAAATTTCTAAACACTTGCTACCCCTAGGCGTTCCAAAGAAACTTTTCTTTGAAGTCTATTTGACATAATGTAAAAATGAGCTACTATTTAAAATTCTTTATCTGATTATGGAAAACATATTCGCCAAGTACTTTCATACCGTTCGTAAAGACCTTTATTTCCCAATTGGACAAGTATGTATGTGGGCTAACATCATGCTCAAAAAACACGAAATTATCAGTTTTTGTAAGGGTTTTCGAAGGAATCAAAAATATTAAAGGCTCTGAATTGGATATAAAACCTATCAGCGCTACCCAAAGGCCTTCCCGTGGTTCGCCTAATTGTTCTTTTGGAATCTTTACGCTTTGCAAGGCAATCAAATCAGCGGATTGTAAAAACAGTTCAAATTGTTTCCCTGTTGGGCTTTTGACCAAAAAATCAACTCCTTCCCTCCCATTTTCCTTTGGTATGATTACGAGCCCTGCATTCGTCATTTCAGACTTTAAAGTAATTTCTGCTTGGCTTTGGAAATCCTGCATCGAAAAAAGTATTCTTTCCTTGATATGGTTCTTAAATAAACTACTTGCGAAGATAAAGAGACAAGTGAGTTACGGATTCTTCTTTAAAAGTGACTATTCCATTCTCTTTCTTGATTGTCGACTTTGAAACTGTTAAGACTGGTTGTTCTAAAAACACTAAAATTCGATGCACAAAGGATTGCAAAGTTTTGCTTAAAAAATACTTATCAAAAAACCCTTTAAAAATCGTGCTTTTGTGCTCCAACAGAGTTTTTTTTAAAAGCAAATTCTTTAAAACAGCAATAAACCTATTGATTTTGAGGACTATAACTTTTTTGAAAAAATCGTGTAACATGAAGAAAATTTGATTTTTTTTAATAAATGAATATACAGTTATTACTAGACCAATTAGTCCAGAAATTGTAAGTATTCTTTCTCCTATTAACCAAAAATCCATTGATTTAAAAGTACAAAGAATATTTGCTAATGCCTTCTTTCTTTTTTTCTTGATAAAAAAAGAAACAAAAAAATCAAGGCTTACAGATACCTTTGGAAACAATGTACGGGTCGGTCGCTATATTTTAGGATCCATGGTAACCCTTAAGACTGCTTTTAACTTTTTGGAACTTTTTATAGATGAACCGAAATAGTACCCTCCCCCTAAAATATGGCCGCTCCACTCCCCTATTGTTTTCACCAAAGTTCTCTTAGGCCGTTTACTTTTCAAATGTTAACTAATTGTATCTTTGAATTATGAACGTCCGCCTCACGAAAGAGCAAAAAATAAAAGTCCTCAATTCAGAAGACATCTATGCGGTTATGCAACAGATATTATTGCGGGAAAATAAAATCCGCAGAAATCAGGAGCATTTTTGGGTTGTTGGTCTTGACAATGAACATAAGATACTTTTTATTGAACTCATAGGCCTTGGTGCAGTAAATCGTGTGAATGTCGACCCACCTGATGTGTTCCGAATGGCCATTTACAAATTGGCTGTTAAAATGATTCTTGTTCATAACCACCCCAGTGGTTCTACCGACCTTTCACAAGGTGATAACGAGTTTACCGACCGTATGTTGAAAGTGGGGAAACTTATCAATATCAAGGTCATTGACCATCTTATCATTACCGAAGACAACTACGCCAGTTTAGCTGATATGGGTATCATCGACAAACTCAAAAAATCTGGGCTGTTCCAAATTATGGGGCCTGAAAAGAAAGAGTTAGAAGAATGGAAAATTGATACTGAGAAGAAGAGGGCCATCAAGCAAAACAAACTTGAAATTGCCAAATCTTTAAAAACTAGTGGTATGTCCGATACTGATATAAAAAAACATACTGGGTTATCTAGTTCCGCAATTAAAAAGCTTTAAGCTTATTTGCTTTTTTTCTCAAATAATTTAGTAAAGTGTGTTTTGTTAATCATCCAGCTACAGCTTCATATTTTGGATTCTCTATTTCCTTCTTTTTCAATTGAATAACCTCGTCTTTTCTTTCCTTATTTTTTAATCTTCTACTTACTAGTTTTTTTCTTAAATCTTCTAGTTTAGAGACAACATTATTTGGGAGTAAAATTGAATTCGTGAACTTTAAGATAACCTCAATATCCGTATTGGCCCTTAGCATGTTGTCTAAAATTTCAAAATCTTCATTTTTGATATTTTCCGAATATGGTATTGATAAGTATTTAAATTCATTTGGAGTAAGTTCCAAGACGCCACCGCCATAAAATCTGCCTTCCAGTTCGGCCAATACAAAAGTTAACGAATTGTAAAATGAAAAAATTAATTTTTTAATATTATAAGACTCCTTGATAATTATTCTATAAAAAGAATCCGTTGCAAGGCTATTTGAATCATTTACAAAAATCTTGGGATATAAATGACTTCTCTTCACAAATAACCCTTCTGAAACCCACGTATTGGGTACGTGGTACCAATTTGTTCTTTTGATCATCTTGTACCTCAAATGCAACTTTTCCTTTTCCCCTTTATGTAGATAATCTTTGATTTTTTTATTAAATCTAGAGCTTGGACTATCGCGAAAACTTAAAAAGTTAACTTTTACATCTTTTTTCTTAAGACGGGAAAAATCATCCGAAGTAAAATTAGCTAAGCTAGGCACCAGTGAGCCTTTTGGAAGAATAGGCTTGACTATACTTCTAAACCTATTTAGCTCATTCTCCTTCAATTCGCTATCATTCAATATAAAATAATCATTAGCTGCCGATACTATACCTACTTCAGCCTTTTTACAGTAATTATCGATGGATTTATAATGGCTTTTCAACTCGCCTACAAAGTTCAATTCTTCATCTGAAAGAATATAATTTGTCCACTTGTCCAAAGTAGTTCTGTGTATATTACTATGTTTTTCTGTGAATCTTGGCTCCTTTAAATCATTAAGTTCATCTACTTGATAAAACGAAAATCCATGTTCATTGACATCTCTAATTCCTTTGACCCCGATTATTGCAACTACATCTTGTTGTATTCCTTCAAAAATCAATTCATTGAAAGCGAAGACTTCCACCCTATCAAACTCATCTGCTATGAGGCTTCTTAATTCTTTAGCATATTTTACCTGTAAAACTTCTGCTGGAATAACAAAACAGAGAACTCCGTTATCCTCTAAGCTCATTATAGCTGCTTCAACAAAAGCAGGCCAGATGTTTTTGATTTTTCCGTTGGAGTTTATCTTATCACTATATGCTTTAGCTTTTTTATGAACTTTTTCACACCTTTCAATTTGTTCTTTTTTGAGATTTTCCTTTTTTATATAAGGAGGGTTTCCTAAAATCAAAGAATATTTTTTATCACTTTCTAAGTGAAATTTCAAATAGTCACTAACATATGCTTTAGAAGAAATAATTTCATGAGATGGAATTAAAGATTTTGCCTTTTTGAGTTCATCTGAATCTATATCTATAAGATCTAAGTTTATACTTTGAAAAAATTCCGAACAGTTATTGTTGAACATCGATTTCATAAATTGACCATCACCGCAGCTAGGCTCCAAAATCGAGATTTCTTTGGAATTAAGATATTTATCCAAAATATGATTCACTAAAAAATCCGAAAGAATTTTAGGGGTATAGTATGAACCTGTATTTTTTTTATTTGACATTGAAAAGCTTATTAAGGTATACCTCTTCGTATTCATACAATGCGATTAAGGCATCCTTTTTTATGAGATTTTCTGGATCTTCCTTTAAAATTCTTTTTGCTTCGTCTATTGAATTCCTAAGTCTTTCCAACATCCAAAGAATTGAGTGCTGAATATTAAATAATGCCAGCTCTCTATACATCCATTTCCCCAATTCAGTATTCCAATCAATTTCACCATCATCGTAACGGATAAAGTGATTTTCATATTCAGTTTCAACTGGATCAATAAAGCCAGTATTCCCAACCAAATTGACGTTTTCATCGTTAGATGGCCAAGTTCCACTTTTTGCTCTATTACAGGATTTACAAGAATAAATTAAGTTCGAATACTCATTAGGCGCTATCAGGTTTAGAACTCTTTGAGGTCGAAAATGTTCAACTTCGAAATCATTATTTCTTCTTAAATCAAAAGAATCACAATAACCACATCTACAATTAAAATCATTTCTTAAATCTTCAAAATAATCTGTGTGATTAGGTTTAATACTAGGATTACTTCTAGAAGGAATAGAATTTCTAAAAGCAATGATATTAGGCATTCCTTATTTTATTTAAGATTTCGTCTGCTTTTAAATTAGCCTCCTTTAGCTCAGATATGTAATCTAGATTATGAATGACTTCTGGCAATTCTCTCTTTCTAGTATCCATTTTCAAAAGAAATTTTTTGCTTTTGAATAATAAATTTTCCTCTTCAATAGTCAAATCTCTCTTTTTTCTCTCAGTAGTCAATTCTATTAGGTTTTGCTTGGCTTCATCAATATCTTCATAATAGTTATTGATCAAAGTTTTTAACTTCATTCTAAAGTCTTCACTTCTTTTTTCATCTGACTTAATAGACTTATCGTTAATGAAATATATAATTTCATTCTCTACCTCAGGTATAACCTTATCTTCTTTAGCGGTATAGATAATTTTTGGAAAATTAGGCCTTATCCTATGAAATAGCCCAATTAAATCACTTCCTTCAAATGGCACACCTGTTTCAGATAAATGGTAATCTACTACTAGGCATTCAATATCAGAATTTAGAACTTCTTCCAACAAATTAGATATAACTGTGTGTTCATCAACTTCAAAAAAAACTACTTCAATATTGTCATCATCATCATCCATCAGATTAGCAAAATCTATTCGTTCTCCTGCTTGTTCGTCGATATAACCTATTTTATAAGGCATTAGCTCTCTTGTTAAAAATTAGTATTATTTCGAAACCTATTTCAGGTTGAGAAATTTGTATCTCTCCTGAATAATCGTCCATCACGTTTTTAACTAAATACATACCCAATCCTGTTCCAATAATATTTCCTCTTTTATCGATTTTCGTGGTAACAAATGGACTGAAAATCTCTTCTGGTTCA
>JBCDBD010000033.1:0-41309 GCA_039184335.1 Bacteroidota bacterium
GTAGAAGGTGGCATTCAGTTCAATACAATTGAACTGTGAGGCATAATATTGCAATTCATCCTTGGTACCCCTGGGGTAAAAATTCTTTAGGTCTTGTCGATTCCATTTTGCACACCCAACATAGACTTGCAAGTTAGCGTCGGTCTTGAATGTTGACAGCAGGGCATCAGTATCGGGATGGTTCTCGGGAATAGTGAAATCTATCAACTCTGGATGGTCTACCTTTCCAAATTTCATGTCATTGCATCTTTGGTTAAAGATACTTACTCGGCCTTTACTTTCAAAAGTATTATTTATGAAACACAAACCGGTCCAAACCGATTTTAATCAATAAATTGTAACATGATAGCAGAAACTGTTACTAACGGTTGAGTTCAAATTTAAAACATCCAAAAATGAAAACACTAAAACACGGTATTGCCGTCCTTTTATTGACGGTTGCAATTCCATTACAAGCGCAAACAGCTGACGAGGTCATTTCAAATTACTTTGAAAATATTGGAGGATTGGAGAGCTTCAAAAGTCTTGAGGGCATTAAAATGATGGCCAAGGCCACACAGCAGGGATTGGAATTTCCTGTAGAGATTGTCCAATTGAAAGACGGCCGCCAAATGACCAAGATTACGTTTCAGGGAAAGGAAATCAAGCAAGGGGTCTTTGACGGGGAAACCCTCTGGAACACCAATTTCATGACCATGAAAGCCGAAAAAAGCGATGCGGAGCAGACCGCCAATTTCAAATTGGATACGAATGATTTTCCAGATGCATTTGTCGATTATGAGGCAAAAGGCTACACCATAGAGCTATTGGGAAAAGAGACCATTGATGGTGCGGAGACCTTCAAGATCAAATTGGTCAAAGAACCGTTGACCATTGACGGTACCCAAAAAGATGATATTTCCTTTTATTATTTTGATACCGAAAACTTTGTTCCCATTGCTGTTGAAAGTGAAATAAGGACCGGACCCGCTAAAGGACAGACCCAGATGGTGACCATGAGCGATTACCAAGAGGTAGATGGGCTCTACTTTCCGTTTTCTATGACCCAAGGTATCAAAGATGGGGCCAGTAATCCAATTACTATTGAAAAGATTGAACTAAACCCTACTATTGAAGAAAGTGCCTTTGCATTTCCTGAAGAAATGGTGACCGAAGAAAAAGAATAAGGGAAGGGCGATAATAACCAAAAAAGATTCCAAAGGATTCTTTTCAAAAGTATAACAGAAAATGAAAAAATTAATTTTTGCACTGATTGCCATAGGCATGTTCGGCCACACTTCCAGTTTTGCACAGCAGACCTTGGAATCTATTGGTGGCAAGGAGCTTTTTGGCGATTTAAAGGCTAGGCATATAGGCCCAGCTTTGATGAGCGGTAGGATCAATGATATGGAAATTCATCCTACCAACAGCCGTATTATCTATGCGGGCACAGCAGGTGGTGGCGTTTGGAAGTCAAATGATGCCGGTGCTACGTTCAACCCGATTTTTGATGACTACTGCCAATCCATAGGTGCTGTTGCCCTTGACCCGAATGACCCAGATAAAACCATTTATGTGGGTACTGGTGAAACTTGGACCAGAAATAGTGTTTCTGTTGGAGATGGGCTCTACAAATCGGTAGATGGTGGGTCTAATTGGAAAAAGATAGGATTTGAAGCATCAGAAAGAATAGCAAACATTATTGTCAACCCTAAAAACTCCAATGAAATTTATGTTGGCATATTGGGTGCACTTTGGGGTGATAGTGAAGAACGCGGTGTGTACAAATCCAATGATGGTGGGCAAACATGGGAGAAACTCTTGTATATCAATGAGAAAACAGGATGCGCTGATTTAGCCATGGATCCTACGAATCCAAATACCTTATATGCATCGATGTGGGAGTTTAGGAGAACAGCATGGTCGTTTGAGTCAGGAGGAGAAAACAGTGCCTTGTATAAGTCGACCGATGCAGGAAAAACCTGGGAAAAAATACACAACGGTTTTCCGGAAGGCAAACTTGGCCGTTTGGCCATTGCCGTTGCTCCATCAAATCCGCAAGTGTTGTACACCGTTATTGAAGCAGCTAAGGATGAACGAAAAGGATTGTACCGTAGCAATGATGCTGGTGAGAACTGGGAACAGTTGAACAATGATTTCGGAATTACGGTACGACCATTCTACTTTTCGAGAATTGTGGTTGATCCCAGAAACGAAGATGTTGTGGTCAAGGGCGGATTGAGCGGCTCCATTTCCCGTGATGGTGGCAAGACTTTTAAAAACCTGGGCAATATGCATTCTGATATTCATGACATTACTTTTAGTATTAAAGATTCTGACATTATGTATGTGGGCACCGATGGAGGTGTTTACCGTACCTGGGATGGGGGAACAACTATGGAGATTGTAGAAAACCTACCCCTTTCACAGTTCTACCACATCAGTGTTGATGATGCAACACCTTACAACGTATATGGTGGTCTACAGGACAATGGGTCTTGGTACGGACCGTCATCTTCACCTGGTGGTGTTGAAGCAAGGGATTGGAATTCTGTAGGATATGGTGACGGCTTTCGGGTATTGAAGCATCCAACGAAAAACATTATCTATTCTGAAATGCAGGGTGCCGATAATGTCTGGCGCTATGATGTTGATAAACAACTGACCAAGACCATTCAGCCATTGCCGATTTCAGATGACCAAAAATTACGTTTTAACTGGAATCCCCCCATGGCAGTCAGTCTCCATCAACCCGATCGATTTTATATGGGTAGCCAGTATGTGCACAAGTCAGAGGATATGGGGAATACGTGGGAGATCATTTCCCCAGATTTGACTACCAATGATCCAGCAAAACAGAATCAAGAAGATTCCGGTGGTCTGTCAAAAGACAATTCAGGAGCTGAGAACCATACCACCATATTTACTATTGCTGAATCACCATTGGATGGAAACGTAGTTTGGGTCGGTACAGATGATGGCAATGTGCAAGTGACCCAAGATGGGGGAAAAACGTGGACGAATACCATCACAAATGTTACAGGATTACCCAAAAACACATGGTGTTACCATATTGAGGCCAGTGTGTTTGACAAAGGAACCGCCTATGCCGTTTTTGATGGCCATACCCAAAATGACAAAAACCCGTATGCTTATAAAACAACTGACTTTGGTAAAACATGGACCAATATCATTTCTGATGATGTGGTCGGATTTGTGAGGAACATACAAGAAGATTACGAGAATCCTGATTTGTTGTTTCTAGGTACGGAATTTGGACTTTACATAACCATGGACGGTGGTAAGAACTGGAAGAAATTTACCAATAACATGCCTTCTGTCGCGATACACTTCATCGATTTGCAAAAGGCAACGAATGATTTGGTGATGGGTACCCATGGCCGTGGAATCATCATTATAGATGACATATCACCGTTGCGTGAAATCAATGGGGAAGTTTTGAATAAAACGGTTCATTTTTTTAACACCCCTGCCACTGTAATCAATGAAAAAAGTTCGTTTTCAGGTAATTTTGGCAACGAAACCGAGTTTGTCGGTCCGAGTAAGACCAAAAGCCTTCAACTTAAGTATTTCTTGAAAAAGCGACACACTTTCGGTAAGATGAGTATGGAAATCAGGGATATGGAAGATAACTTTATTGCTGAGTTGGGGCCAAGTAAGTCTAAGGGAATCAATATTGTCAACTGGAACTATAGTCGAAAGCAACCAAAAATTGCAAAGGGAAAGACATTCACTTTTGGTGGCTTTACCTCTCCCAAAGTTCCGGCTGGAACCTATAAGGCAGTATTGAAAAAAGGTAAAGAGACTTTTGAGCACACTTTTGAGCTTGTCTACGATAGCGACTCACCTTTGAACGGACAAGACCGTGAACTCAAGAATTCAACCACCATGCAACTCTACGACATGACGCAAGAATTGGCTTATTTGGTGTACGAGGTTGATGAACTTATAGCTGACGCTGAACAGAAGAAGGACACAAAAACAGTTGCCAAACTGAATGGTTTAAAAGAGACCTTGGTCATTACCACAGGGGATAACTATGTGGGCTCTGCCGAACCCCAACTACGCGAAAAAATGACCACGTTGTACAGCAAGGTGGCTGCGAGTTATGACAAACCTTCGGCAGCAGATCTACAAAACCTGAAGGTCATTGTTGACCGTTTTGAAAAATCAAAACAGGATTTTTCAAAGATTCGGGACAAGTATCTCAAAAAACAAGTGGTTGACCTGAAGACCTTTGATGAGTTTATAGGTAGTAAATAAAGCGTTTAAAACCGCCCAAATCGGGCGGTTTTTTTTGTTTATAACATCGTTAAAAACTATACGGACCCATTCGATTTCGTCATTAATGGAATGGCTACCTTTAATAAACCCTATCACAGATGGATGAAAGATCCAAAAGCCTCTTGGAGATTCGACCAGAGCTAAAATCCGCAAAAATACATGAATTTATGGGTAATGATGAGCGTTTTCAAAACGAAACGTTACGCCCCATAATCAAGTTCCAAAACTTTTTGCTCGTAGAAGCATTTAAGAATTATATCAATAAACACAAAGGTGCGTTCTACGATATTGCCCAAGAAAAACAATTATTGTACATCGAAAGGGCCATTCAGAAAGATATCAAGTTCAGAAATTCATTGAAAGGAATGATAATCGGTCTATTTACTATCGAAGAGTATCAAACCTATATCACAAATTCTTCAGCCTTGAACAAACGAATGATGAACATGGTGATTGAACGATTGAAAGATCAAATTCAACTTCTTGAAAAAGAAATGTTAGTCCAAGATTGATTCTCCGTTCAGGTTGGTGGTCAAGATATCACTCATGAGGTTGAAATAGGGTCGTATCGCCCTGAATGATTTATCCACTTCACCGATAAAAGTACTAGCGAGTACTTCATCATCTGAAAAACTCTTGACAAATATAAACTGCTTCTTTTTGATCAAGTCGATGTTTACGTGCGCTTTGTCAAATCCCTTTGGGGCGGTCTTGACCGCATCACCCTGAAGTTCTCCCCATATTTCTTTAAAGGCTCTAGCATCGATAATCTCCCGAAAATCAGTGGCATCCATTTCAAATTCTTTACTTATTCGAAACAGATCTTCTTTATTTGGTTCCCAAAAACCTGTTGCTATAAAGGTTTCCCCTGGTTTTATACGTAAATAGTAGCCCCCACGCAATTGGGCTCCCAATCGAGAGAATGAACCGGCAAAATGGGTCTTGTAAGGAGTCTTGTCTTTTGAAAAACGCACATCTCTGTAGATGCGAAAGAGTTTCATCTTTTCTATTTCATCATGCGCATTTAAGTTTTCGCAAACCGCATCATAAAACGATTTGATGTGGGCTTCTTGTTTTTTGAACTCTGCTTTATGTGTCGTAAACCAGTCGCGATTGTTGTTTTTTGAAAGGTTTCGCAGAAATTTAAAAGCATCTGCTGGAATGACATGATTTTGCATGGTGAACCGATTATGTTATTTTTTAGCTAAAGTTAGTTATTTCGACATAAGGCGATTTTGTTATTCTCTATTTTTAGTGCAAAATCAGAAGCTATGGACAAGAAAGCCATTATTGCTGAGCTGGTAAAGCATAAAAAACAACCCTATTTAGACTATGGGCTAAAAAGAAAAACAGAAGTCTTTACCGATACCCTTTTTTATACCCTATTCGATGTCAATACCCCCGTTGCCCAAAACTTGGAAAAACTTGAGTTTCAATTTGATGAGTTGGTCAATTTGGCCTGTTGGAAGATTGACAGACCATGTAAGAAAGTATGGGAATATTATGTTGGGCAATTGCCCGAAGTACTTGAAAAATTAAATTTGGACGCTGAGGCAATCCTGAACTGTGACCCAGCATCATTATCCATTGAGGAAGTCTATATGGCGTATCCGGGATTTTATGCCATTGCCATATACCGATTGGCGCATGTGCTTTACCAAAGGGGGTTTCCTTTGGTACCCCGTCTTATGACGGAATATGCACACCGTCAGACGGGTGTCGATATCAATCCCGGTGCACAGATCGGCAAATCCTTTTTTATTGACCATGCCACTGGTGTGGTCATTGGTGAGACCGCAATCATCAAAGATAATGTAAAGATTTACCAAGGTGTTACCTTAGGGGCTTTGTATGTGGCAAAGCATCTTAAAGAAAGTAAAAGACATCCCACTATCGAATCCAACGTCACTATTTATGCCAATGCAACCATACTGGGAGGGGAAACTGTAATTGGTGAAAACTCCATTATCGGAGGCAATGCTTGGTTGACCGAATCAATACCTGCCAATAGTACGGTTTTCCATACGCCAGAAATCAAAATAAAAACTGTAACGAATGCCTAGTACCGTTCTGGACCTTATCGGAAATACGCCCTTAGTAGAATCGAAGGTGTTGAATGACAATCCGAATGTCAGGTTATTGTTTAAGCTTGAAGGTCACAATCCTGGGGGTAGTGTAAAGGATCGACCGGCCTACAATATGATCAAAAGTGGATTGGAAAGGGGAGAAATTACCAAAAACACAAAGTTGATCGAAGCAACAAGTGGCAACACTGGCATAGCCTTAGCTATGATTGCAGGAGTGTTTCAACTTGATATCGAACTCGTGATGCCTGAAAACGCTACTAAGGAACGAGTAGAGACCATGCGTGCCTACGGTGCCCAAGTGACACTTACTTCGGCAGATGTGGGTATCGAGGGTGCACGGGATTATGCTGAAGGTAAGGTAAGGGAGCATGGTTACAAAATGCTCAACCAATTTTCAAATGATGATAATTGGAAGGCACATTATAAAACTACTGGCCCTGAGATTTGGAACGATACCAAACACCAGGTAACCCATTTCATCTCTAGCATGGGTACTACAGGTACCATTATGGGCACATCGACCTTTTTGAAGGAACAAAACGAAAGCGTACAGATTATTGGTGTACAACCTAAGGAAGGAGCGCGAATACCTGGCATACGCAAGTGGTCAAAGGCTTATCTGCCTAAAATTTTTGACCCAAAAAAAGTCGACCATATTTATGAGGTCAATGAGGTTGAAGCCATTCAAACCGCAAGGTTGTTGGCCAAAAAGGAAGGTATTTTTTCAGGGATGAGCAGTGGTGGAGCGGCAACCATTGCACTGCGTATGGCCAGTTCCTTAAAAACAGGTACCATAGTATCTATAGTCTGTGACAGGGGCGATCGTTATCTTTCTTCTAGACTATTCCACTAAAAGTACTTCACGTATCCCATCCAAATAGGCCTCGAATTGGACAAGGTTATTGTGCTCCCCCCCGATTATGGTATAAAATTTTTTTTGACCTTTCGGTATGCTTTCAAATAATCGTTTTCCAGAGTCATACGGAACCACACTATCATCGGTACCATGAAAGATAGTGATGGGGCAGGTCACATTTTGTATGTAGCGGTCCGATTCCATTTTATACCGTAACAATGCTTTCACGGGTAAAAATGGAAAACGTTGTTGGGCCACATCCTGTAAGTTATAAAAGGGGGTTTCCAATATCAGCTGACGCGGTTTGTTTTTTGATGCCAAATGGGTGGCAATGGAACACCCCAATGATCGACCATAAATGACGATTTCATGTTCATCACAATGTTTCTTGGTATACTCATAGAACAATTGTGCATCAGCATATAGGGCGGTTTCACTCAATTTACCAGTACTCTTGCCATAAGTACGATAATCCATTACAATTACATTAAATCTGAGTTTGACAAAAAAAGCCGCAATTTCGCCCCATCGTGACAGATCCCCTGCATTACCGTGAAAGTACAATACGGTACCCCTTGCCTTTTCAGTTTTGAAATGCAAGGCATTTAATAGGGCCCCATCTGTGCTCTCGAGAAACAGTTCTTCATGTGGAACTGAAAATGAAAATTCATAACTTTTGGGCAATTGTGTGGGCAAAAAAATTAGTTTTTCCTGTAAGTACTGTACCATGAATGCAGTAAGTGTTAATATAAGAACAATCGCAAGCCCCCATCTTCTAGACCTTTGCATTGGCTTTTTTTGATGAGTGTTGTACATCAATACTCGAACCTTTAAGGTCAATGGGTTTAGGCCTTGATGTGATAATCTCGCCCAGCATTTTGTGATAGGACCCAAAGGTGTTCAAGTTCTTATGTCCACCCCCTATTACGGTATGTAAGGTGGTCAGTTCGGGTCTTATTTTTGAAAGCCTAACGCTGGTGGTATAGGGAATCAACCGGTCATCGGTGCCGTGAATGATATGGATTGGGCAATTCACATATTTCAACCATTTGTAGGTGGGCATTGGATATTTTATCAATAAGGACAATGGCATAAAAGGGATAAATTTCTTTGCTACTTTACTGAGGCTATAGTATGGCGCATCTAAAACAAGCATCTTTGGGTTGTTCATCGAGGCCAATTTCGTGGCAAAACCAGACCCCAATGATCTGCCGTATAGAATGATATATTTTTCATTGACCCGCTCCTTGATCTTATTGTAGATGACCTGCATGTCACGTTTTACGGCCTTTTGGGTTCTTCTACCGGTACTTTTACCGAAACCACGATAGTCGACCATAATCACATCATAACCATGACGTGTAAAGTCTACGGCAAACTTGCCCCAACCCTTGATGCTTTTAGAATTGCCCTTTAAGTAAAAGACGACTCCTTTAGGGTTTTTGGCCTTAAAGCGGAGGCCATTGATCGTGGCTCCATCACGGGTATCGATATTGTACTCTTCCGTTTCTTGGTTCTCATAAAAAAAATGGAACTCCTTGGGTAGCTTTTCGGGCTTGAACAAAAAATAATCTTGTAAAAAATAGAGCAGTAAACTCAATATAAAATATGCCGATAGAATGACAAACAAGATAAAAAGCCAAGGCTGCATACTAACCTATTTTAGACAAAATACAAAATTGATTCTGAATTAATTAAGATTTTATTTGATTTATGTGTAACGATTTGGCACTACCACTGTCATATGGGTAATCCAATGAAAGTTATGGCTTCATCAAATCGTGGTCTTAGTTCAAAGAGAATAGAAATCATAGATGCACTTCGAGGATTCTCTTTGGCAGGTATTGTGATCGTACATCTGGTAGAAAACTATATAAGCGCAGCGCTACCCGAAAGTTTCAACAACGCGGTCCATGTCGGAGTAGCTGATTATATCGTCGATGGAATCATTGTCTTTTTACTGCGCGGTAAGTTCTTTGCACTGTTTTCTTTCTTGTTTGGACTTAGTTTCTTCATACAGATGGACAATGCCAATAAAAAGGGGAGGTATTTTGGAAGTCGGTTTGTATGGAGATTACTGTTATTGATGGCCATTGGTTTTTTACACAGTCTTTTTTACCGGGGAGATATTCTTACGGTATATGCAATGTTGGGTATTTTTTTGGTCCCGTTCTACCGAATATCAAACAAATGGATATTAGCAGTTGTTGTGCTATTGTTTCTAGGTTTGGGAAGGTTTGTCTTCTTTTATTTCACCAAGGGAGTGCAGCTGTTTGGAAATACAGGCCTAACCCCAAATGCCCCTGAATTGATCGCCTATTATGACATTTTAAAAAATGGAAGCCTGTTCGAAGTGTTTGCTACCAATGCAACAGAGGGCCATTTGAACAAACTTGATTTTCAATTTGGTATCTTTGGAAGGGGATACCTCACCTTTGGTTTCTTTTTACTAGGGCTTTTGATCGGTAGAATTCGACTGTTTGAAAGTTTCAGGGAACGCCCCAAGTTCTTAAAAAGAATATTGCTTTGGTCCATTGCCGTCTTCTTTGTTTCCATAGTCTTGACCGGTTTGGCCTTTATAAGCCTCGGGGAAGTTGTTACCTTTGATAGTTGGATCGCAATGTTGGCACTCACTGCAGTCGATCTCAACAATATTGCCATGACCTTTATTATAGTCTGTCTTTTCTTCATGTTTTACAAAAAAACGAAATCAGGTAAATGGTTGTCCAGTTTTGCTCCTTATGGTAGAATGGCGCTCACAAATTATTTTTTTCAGACTGTTTTAGGTACTTTCCTGCTCTATGGTTGGGGTCTGGGACTTATAGGCGAACTGCGTAATCTCTACACCTTTGGTATGGCGTTTTTGATCATTGCGGTTCAAATGTGGGCAAGTAAATGGTGGCTAAAAAAATTTGCCTATGGTCCTTTGGAGTGGTTATGGCGCAGTGCCACCTTCTTCAAGTGGCACCCATTAGACAGAAGATGATATAAAGAAATGCCCACCGCAATCGTTAGAGCTTACTGATGTAACCGCTATAAAGGTCTTTGAACTGATAACCGCTGGTAAAACGATGTTTGCTAAGTTTTTTATGGGCCACCAGCCCCCAAAGCAGTAATTCTTTAAGAAAATACGTGTCAGGTTGGTCTATATCAGGTTGATGCTCTGATAACAGATCATTTAAAGGGGGTATGGAATCTAATTTTTCACGATGGGAGCTGTCGTTAACATCATCCAATAGTTCGAATCCCTCTTGGTCAAAAAACCATGCAATGATATCATCGTATGGTGTTTCTGCATCTTTACGTTCCAATTTATTGATTTTGGGAAAGTACTGTGGAAATATACTTTTTACCGCTTCTTCGATCAAAATTTCAGCAACAGAGCCAGCCCCTTCCTGTTCCCCTTCATACACCAATTCGATTTTTCCGGTAATTGAAGGGACCACTCCCATAAAATCATTGAGTCTTACCCAGGTTTTAGCATCACCTGAAATTAATGCCCTGCGTTCTGCTGTACTCAGTAAATTTTCAAATGCAGTGATACTCATTCGGGCACTCACCCCGCTTTTGGCATCAACATATTCGCTTTTTCGAGCCTCAAAACTGATTTGCTCCAACAGTTCCATGGCCAAATCGGGTACATGGACCAACTCGGCTTGCCTACTATCTAACTGTGCTTCTTGTTGGGTAATCTTTTTGGCTACCTGCATGGTTTCTGGATAATGGGTCAAAATCTGGGACCCAATTCTATCCTTGAGCGGTGTCACGATACTGCCGCGATTGGTATAGTCTTCAGGATTTGCGGTGAATACAAAATGGATATCCAAGGGGAGGCGTAATTTGAACCCCCGTATTTGAATATCGCCCTCTTGTAGGATATTGAACAGCGATACCTGTATTCTTGCCTGAAGATCGGGCAATTCGTTGATTACAAAGATACTTCGGTTTGCCCGCGGAATCATGCCGAAATGGATGACCCTGTCATCTGCATAAGATAATCGTAGATTAGCTGCTTTGATGGGATCGACATCACCTATCAAATCGGCAACGGTCACATCTGGTGTAGCCAGTTTTTCATAAAAGCGCTCATTGCGATGAAGCCATGAAATGGGGGTGTCATCCCCTTTTTCAGCAAGTAGCTCCTTGGCGTACCTTGAGATAGGGTTATAGGGGTCATCGTGTATCTCAGAACCTGTGACCACTGGGATCCACTCGTCCAAAAGTTTGACCATCAATCGTGCTAAACGTGTTTTCGCCTGCCCTCTCAACCCCAATAGGTTGATATTGTGCCGGGATAGGATGGCGCGTTCCAATTCAGGTATCACAGAGTTTTCATAGCCCCATACCCCTTCAAAGACCTGTCCCCCAGTCTTTATCTTTTTCAATAGGTTTTCGCGCAGTTCTTCTTTGATGCCCTTGCTTTTATAGCCCTGTTGTTTTAACTGGCCAAAAGTTTGGATTTTTGAGTGTTCCATTTTCTTCACTTCCAATACTATCCTTTAATTCTTTTTCTTCTATTTTGTTCGTAATCTTCAAAAATCATCTCGCCCAAACCTTTCAATCCTGTATAAAAGGCCTTTCCCTTGTTTGCCTGGGTGAACTCCCTGACAAACTGCATAAGGTAGGGATCTTGAGCTATCATAAACGTGGTGATGGGAATATGCAGTTTTCTTGCTTGTTGGGCCATGGCATAGCATTTTTCAACAATATAATCATCTAACCCGACACTATTTTTGTAGTAATCGCCATTGGGCAAGCGCAGACAACTTGGTTTACCATCGGTAATCATAAAAACTTGTTTGTTGGTATTGCGTTTTCGTCGCAACATATCCATGGCCAATTGCAGTCCGGCCACAGTATTGGTATGGTACGGGCCAACCTTCAAGTAGGGTAGATCTTTAATGGGTATGGGCCATGCATCGTTACCAAATACCAAAATATCCAAAGTATCCTTGGGGTAACGCGTCGTAATCAGTTCGGCCAGTGCCATTGCCACCTTCTTCGCAGGTGTAATACGGTCTTCCCCATACAAAATCATACTATGGCTGATGTCGATCATAAGTACCGTACTCATTTGGGCCTTGTACTGGGTATCTTCAACCACTAAGTCATTTTCATGGAGTGAAAAGCTATCCAGTCCATTATTGACCTGTGCATTTTTAAGGGTTTCAGTCATTGAAATCCGTTCCAATGCATCTCCATAGCGGTATTCCCTAAATTCACCGGTATGTTCATCACCCCTACCCGATTTTCCAGTTTTATGGTTTCCTGAACCACTTCGTTTTAGTTTTCCAAAAATTTGGTCAAGTGCCCTTTGGCGCAGCATACGTTCCAACTTTGCCGTTATTGAGATCTTGCCTTTGCCATCGCCTTCATCGCCTTCTTCACCTTCACTTGCTTTTCCTTCACCATCTTCAAACTCTTCCCGTATATATCCCTTGGCCTTTAAATCTTCAATAAAATCATCAATAGTGTAATCGTCATCTGTAAGTTCATACTCTTTGTCCAATTCACGTAGCCAGTCGATGGCTTCATCAAAATCCCCTGAAGTATGTGTGATGAGTTCCTGGAAAATTTCGAACAATTTTTCGAAAGGAGTTTGGTGAGGAGCTTCGTAAGTGGTAAAACGAAAGCCTTTTCTCAGATTCATAGCCATACTATAAATTTAAGACATTTAGGGTGTTTGATGCTAGTTTTAATGAAAACTTAACGGTCTTGTCTAACCCTTATTTTTGGCATGTCGCTCTTTCAAAACGTTTATGATGTCGCTGATTTGGTACCCTTTTGCCTGAAGTAGTATAAGATAGTGGAATAAAAGGTCTGCACTTTCGTTTAAAAAAAGGTCGTCGTCAGTGTCTTTGGCCTCAATTATGGTCTCCACGGCCTCCTCTCCCACTTTTTGGGCAATTTTATTGATCCCTTTCTGAAATAGGGAAGCTACATAACTGTCTGGGTTTTTCAAATCTTCCTTGCGTGATGTGATGATATCCTCCAAACGGGATAGAAAGCCGAATTCTTGTATGTTTTCCCCTCCCCAGCAGGTACCTGTACCTGTGTGACAGGTTGGCCCCTCAGGATGTACCTGAACGAGCAGAGTGTCATGGTCACAGTCATTTTCGATTTTCACAAGGTTCAAGTAATTGCCACTTTCTTCCCCCTTGGTCCAAAGCCGTTGTTTACTTCTACTATAAAAGGTGACCTTTTGGGTCTTCATGGTGGTTGTATAGGCCTCTTTGTTCATATAACCAAGCATCAATACATTTTTTGTGTCTGCATCTTGAATGATTGCAGGTACAAGCCCGTCTGGGTTTTTAAGAAAATCTATTTTCATAATCGTACCGGAACTCCTTCGTTCTTTAATTTTTGTTTTAAATCTTGAATGGCTATCTCACCAAAATGAAATACGCTGGCCGCCAGTGCCGCATCGGCCTTTCCCGTTTTGAAGGTATCGACAAAATGTGCTTCGGTACCTGCCCCTCCTGATGCTATGATCGGAATGGTCAATTCATCTGAAAGTTTGGCCAAGGCTTGATTGGCAAATCCTTTTTTGGTGCCATCGTGGTCCATTGAGGTAAACAATATTTCCCCCGCACCCCGTTGTTGAACCTCTTTTGCCCAGTCAAACAAATCGATATCAGTAGGTACTTTACCCCCAACCAAATGTACTTTCCAATGCCCATTGACCTTTTTGGCATCAATGGCCACCACAATACACTGTGATCCGTACTTGGCGACAAGTTCATCGATCAGTATTGGCCTGCGAATGGCAGCAGAATTTATCGATACTTTGTCCGCACCGTTTTTGAGCATGATATCAACATCTTCAAGAGAAGCGATTCCCCCCCCTACCGTAAACGGAATGTTTATTTTTTCACCAACGTGGTATACGAGGTCTGCCAAGGTTTTTCTTTTCTCTTCGGTAGCTGAAATATCAAGAAATACCAGTTCATCAGCCCCATTTTCAGCATAGATGGCCGCAAGCGCAATGGGGTCGCCGGCATCCCTCAAATCTACAAAGTTGATTCCCTTTACGGTTCGACCGTCTTTGATGTCAAGGCAGGGAATGATTCTTTTGGTCAGCATTCAATTTTTGTTTTTGATGTTCAAATTCATACCCTCATAAAATTTCAAATCTTCGTTTACCAATTGTTTTACCCAAAATGCAATTTGACCGGTATGGTACGAATAGTGTTCTACCACGTGCATGACAACCCCGATACCCGAAAAGTTGAAACCCTGTACCTCCCTTGTTTTGATGAGCTGTTGCCCATTGCTGTTTGCAATTACTTCTTTTGCCCTTTGTACTGTTATCTTCAACAGATCCAATAGTTCCTGTTTGGTATACCCTACTTCGGTGGAAAACTCCTTTGATCTTTGTCGTGTATCCTCAATTTCTCCCAAAGAGGCGATGGCATATTGCGTGATGTTGCCACAAAGGTGCAATATCAGATTGCCAATACTGTTGGAGTTTTGATTGGGTCGTTTCCAAAGCCATACTTCGGTTATTTTGTCCAAGGCACTTTCGATCATTCGCGTACTTTCATCCATGCGATACAAGGCATTTTTTTTAAACTCGGTAATCACGATACTTTCCATGGTCACATCACTGTCCAAATTGTTCCAATTGCTTTAAGTTAATGCGATTTTCATAAATGGCCTTGCCGATTATAGCACCTTCACAACCCAATTCGCTCAGTTTATACAGATCATCAATTTTGGAAACGCCGCCACTTGCGATCAAATGGACTCCTGGCACTTCTTTGTCTTCAACACCGCTCATATGAACAATGGTCTCAATCTTTTTTGTTTGGGAAAGTATTTTCTGATACATTTCAAAGGCTGGGCCCTCTAACATGCCATCTTTGCCCACATCGGTACAGACTACATATTGTATTCCTTTTTTTTGAAATCGCTTGATAAAAGGCAACAGTTCATACGCTGATGCTTCTTGCCATCCAGAAATGGCAATTTTTTCTTCTTTGACATCTGCACCCAAAATGATTTTAGAAGGTCCGTAGGTCTGCAACCAGTGTAAAAAAGTCGTTTCATCCTTTACTGCTATACTACCTCCAGTAATCTGTGAAGCACCACTTTCAAATGCAATCCGTAAATCCTCATCGGTTTTGAGGCCGCCCCCAAAATCTATCTTTAACTTGGTTTTTGAGGCAATTTGGTCTAAAACCCTATAATTGACGATATGGCTTGACCGGGCCCCATCCAAGTCGACCAAGTGCAGGTACTGTATACCATGGGACTCAAACGCTTTGGCTACCTCTAAAGGGTGTTCATTATACACTTTCTGGGTATCGTAATCCCCTTTTGAGAGACGTACGCATTTACCGTCAATGATATCAATGGCAGGTATTATTCGCATGGGGTATTCTTTTTAAACAACCAGGTTTTTGGGTTCTCAATAGTATTAAAACCAAACTTTCGGTAAAATTGCCTTGCGTCATTGGTACGCAGACCAATTCCATTGACCGTTTTGATATCTGGATGACAGCTAATATAGTCCAGTAAAGCACGACCAAGACCTTTGCCTTGATGTGATTTGACCACAAAAACGTCCATAACCCAAGCAAAGACCACCTTGTCAGTGACAACACGGGCAAAGCCAACTTGGGTTCCATCTTGAAAGAAGAGACCAAAACATATGGAATTCTCCATTGATCTTTTCACGAGTGACATGCTTCTTCCCTTGGCCCAATATGAATCATTGCATAAATAATCGTGAATGAGTGTGACATCCATTTTTGACGTATCGGTAGATATGGAGTAATTTTCATTGCTCATAACAGTAAAAAGTTTTTTAAGATCTGTTCTCCAATGGTACTGCTCTTTTCGGGATGGAACTGGGTACCATAAAAATTATCCTTGGCCAAAGCCGAACTATAACTGATACCATAATCTGATTTTGCGATGGTCGCTTCACATAATGGGGCGTAATAACTGTGTACCAAATAAATATACCCATGTGGGTTGACATTGGTGAACAGTGGGGTCTGTAGATCTGAAATCTGGTTCCACCCTATTTGGGGTACTTTCATTCCGTTATTGAACTTTTTTACGGCGACATCAAAAATTCCAAGTCCTTTGGTATTTCCTTCGGCTGAAGAATTGCACATCAATTGCATGCCCAGACATATGCCCAAAACCGGTTGTTCCAATACAGGAATAAGGGCATCAAGGTTGCTGGCCTTCAATTTTGCCATGGCACTGCTTGCCTCACCCACACCTGGAAATATTATCTTATCTGCAGTGACGATTTCTTGTGCATTGCCACTTAATAAGGCATCGACCCCTAAGCGTTCAAAGGCAAATTTGATGCTTTGTATGTTGCCTGCACCATAGTCAATGATCACTACCTTCATAGCATTCCTTTTGTTGAGGGTAAAACCATTTTTTCGGGATCTCTTTTCACGGCCATTTTGATAGCCTTGGCAAAAGCTTTAAAAATGGCCTCAATTTTATGGTGCTCATTGGTCCCTTCTGCTTTGATGTTCAGGTTAGCCTTTGCCCCATCGGTAAATGATTTGAAAAAATGCGGGAACATCTCTGTGGGCATTTCCCCAATTTTTTCCCTTTCGAAACCGGCTTCCCAGACCAACCAATTTCGCCCTCCAAAATCCAAGGTCACTTGCGCAAGGCAATCGTCCATGGGCAGACAGAATCCATAACGCTCCATACCAATTTTATTAGAAAGTGCCTTATGGAAGACTTCGCCCAAAGCAATGGCGGTATCTTCAATGGTATGGTGTTCATCGACATGAAGATCGCCATCGACCTCAATGTTCAAATCCAATTGTCCATGACGTGCCAATTGGTCGAGCATATGGTCAAAAAAAGCGATTCCCGTACGAATATGGCTTTTTCCCGACCCATCAAGGTTCAATGAAATCTTGACATCGGTTTCATTTGTTTTTCGATGGATTTCCGCTGTTCGTACCTGCAATTTTAAAAATGCATATAGGGTTTCCCAATCATTCGTTGTTAGCACAATATGCTTCTGCAACTCATTCTCGTTCGTTTGGATCTCTCCTTTACCTAAATGGGTATCATCGTCTATAAATATTCCTTTGGCCCCCAAATTTTTAGCCAGCTCCATATCTGTAAGCCGGTCTCCTATGACATAGGAATTTTGCAGATTGTACGAATTAGAAAAGTAGTCTTTGAGAAGCGCTGTGCCGGGTTTTCTGGTAGCTGCATTGTCACTGGCAAATGTTCGGTCAATTACCACCCGATCAAAGGCTACCCCTTCATTCTTGAAGGTATCAAGAATAAAATTGTGTACAGGCCAAAAAGTCTCCTCAGGAAAAGATGCAGTACCGAGCCCATCTTGATTGGTAACCATAACCAATTCAAAATCGAGCTCTTTTGCAATTTTACCCATGTAAGACAACGCCTTGGGATAAAAGACCAGCTTTTCAAAAGCATCTATCTGCTCATCGGAGGTTTCTTTGATCAAGGTACCATCACGGTCAATAAACAATACTTTTTTTGCCATTTACAGCTCGTTTAAATTTTGTAATAGATTTTTGTTTTCATTTTCCGTACCAATGGTCAGTCGCAATGTCTGCTCACAAAGGGGTTGGTTGCTCCGGTTACGTACCACAATGCCCCTTTCAATCAGTTGTTGGTAACGCAAGTCTGCGTCATCGACCTTGACCAGTACAAAATTTGCGTCTGTCGCAAATACGTTTTCAATACAGGGCACCTGCTTTAGTTGCCCTAAAATGATATTGCGTTGTTCGATGATGGCATCAACTTGCTTTTGTAATTTTTCGTGATTCCCAATTGCCTTTAATGCGTGCCGTTGTGTCAGTTCATTGATGTTGTAAGGGGGCTTGATTTTCTTGAGGATATCGATTATGGGTTTTGAGGCATAACAGGTACCCAAACGGATACCGGCCAAACCATATGCTTTTGATAAGGTTTGGGTTACGATAAGGTTGGGAAACCCCTGGAGTCGTTTAGACCAACTTTCTTTGTTTGAAAAGTCAATATAGGCTTCGTCAATGACGACCAAACCAGAAAAACCAAGCAATACTGTTTCAATATGATTTTCTGAAAAGGTATTTCCCGTAGGATTATTGGGCGAACAGAGAAAAATCACCTTTGTCGATTCATCCACATTCTGTAACACAAGCGGGGCATTGATTTCAAAATACTTGGTCAATGCTACTTTTCGATTCGCCACTGCATTGATGTTGGCCAAGACCCCATACATACCATAGGTAGGGGGCAATGTAATTACATTATCACGATTGGGTTCACAGAAAGCCCTAAAGATGAGATCAAGTACTTCATCGCTCCCATTACCTATCAAAATTTGATCTTCACTTACCCCTTTTTTAAGGGCAAGTACTGTTTTTAAAGCCCTTTGATGGGGGTCAGGATAGCGATTGAGACCACTTTCAAAAGGATTTTCGTTGGCATCTAAAAATACCATTTCAGAACCATCAGAAACATATTCGTCCCGAGCCGATGCATAGGGTTGTAGTGCCCTGACATTATTTCGTACCAATCGTTCTATATCAAAGTGTTTTTCCATTCAGGTCATTTAATCGTAAGGTCACTGCATTTTTATGTGCCCATAACTGTTCTTCAGCAGCCATCTGTTGTACTACAGGCCCTAAATTCTGGATACCTATTTCAGAAATTTTCTGAAAAGTGATGCTTTTTTGAAAACTATCAAGGTTCACCCCGCTATATTGCCTAGCAAATCCATGAGTAGGCAAGGTATGGTTAGTGCCCGAGGCATAATCACCAGCACTTTCAGGGGTGAAGTTGCCAATAAAGACAGAACCGGCATTATGTACCCTTTCGATATACACAGCAGCATTCCGTGTACAGACAATATAGTGCTCTGGTGCATAATAATTAATCAAATCAATGGCCGTATCGTCATTATCGACAAAAATCATTTTACTGTTTGCCATGGCCTGTTTGGCAATTGCCTTGCGGGGCAGTTGTTCGATCTGCTTTTCAAGCTCTACTTCTATTTGCACAAGCAGCTGTTTTGATCGCCCCACCAAGATTACCTGGCTGTCAGGTCCGTGTTCGGCCTGGCTCAATAGATCTGATGCGACATAAGCTGCATTGGCACTGTCATCTGCAACCACTAATAGCTCGCTGGGTCCCGCGGGCATATCGATGGCAATGCCGTACTTTATGGCTTCTTGTTTTGCTTTGGTGACAAACTGGTTTCCAGGGCCAAATATTTTATATACTGCGGGCACGGTCTCTGTACCAAAGGTAAGGGCAGCAATGGCTTGAACACCACCAAGTTTGAAAATTTTGGTGACCCCGCATAACCTGGCAGTATACAAGATAGCGGGGTGTACCTTTCCCTCGTCATTTGGCGGCGTACAGAGTATCACTTCTTGACAGCCAGCAATTTGCGCCGGTATGGCCAACATCAATACCGTTGAGAACAGGGGTGCCGTACCCCCAGGAACATATAGCCCTACTTTTTGGATGGGGCGCTTTTCTTGCCAGCATTCCACCCCTTCCATGGTCTGCACTACAGTTTTTTTGGTCTGCTGTGCACGGTGGAATTTTTCGATATTGGCCCTAGCGATGTCGATGGCTTTTTTCAGGTCATCAGCAACAAAGTTGGTTGCATGATCGAGTTCAGCAGCCGTGACTTTGAATGAACCCAAGGCTATACCATCAAATTTATGGGTATATTTTTTGAGCGCCCTATCACCAGTATCCCGTACTTCGCCAAAAATAGCGTTCACTGTCTCAGTGATTTCGTCCGTTGCCAACATGGTACGTTGCAACAGTGATTTCCAATTTTTACGATCTGGATTATCTATCTTTTTCATCAGAGCACCATTTTTTCTATGGGACATACCAAAATACCTTCTGCGCCCGCCGCCTTTAGTTCATCAATGACCTCCCAAAAGGTATCTTTATTGATTACGGTATGCACCGAACTCCATTTTTTTTCTGCCAATGGCAAAACGGTAGGGCTTCGCATACCAGGGAGTATCTTGATGATTTCCTCTAATTTTTCATTAGGGGCATTCATCAACACATAACGATTTTGTCTTGCTTCCAACACCGAATTGATCCGAAATCTAAGTTTTTTTAGGATTTGGCTCCTTTCATTGGAAATTTTTGGGGATACGCCCAAAACAGCTTCACTTTTCAATAAGACTTCCACTTCTTCAAGATTGTTCTTGAACAATGTGCTTCCACTTGAAACTATATCACAAATAGCATCTGCCAGACCTATATTGGGTGCAATTTCAACCGAACCGTTGATGACATGTATATCAGCCTTTACTCCTTTAGCAGCTAAGAACTGATTGACCGTATTGGGATATGATGTTGCAATACGCTTACCTTCAAAATCAGTAATCGCGTTGTATTTGGCTGATTTTGGTACTGCGAGGGAAACGCGACATTTCGAAAAGCCCAATTTTTCGATAATGGTAATGCCGTCTCCTTTTTCAATCAGTAAGTTTTCTCCAATGATGGCCACATCGACCACGCCATCTTTTAAATATTGGGGAATATCACTGTTACGTAAATAGAAAACTTCTAAGGGAAAATTACGGGACTGAGCCTTCAGTTGGTCCTTGCCATTATCGATACCGATACCACATTCTTTCAAAATCTTAAGGGAGTCTTCATTAAGACGCCCGCTTTTCTGAATAGCAATTCTAATTTTTGTCATTTCTTGTTCTAACAATATGATTAATCAAAAAACCCGTTTGATTGCTCAAACGGGTTCGTATTATGTTGAAAATACACAAAATACCATCACCTCGCCTGAGCGTAGATGTTGCTATGATGATGTGTATTTTTGTTTCTCATTACCTCGTAAAAGTAAAATATATTTTGGCTTTTAAAAAATTTATTTTAGTTATTGCCCAAAATTAGGGGAAGTCCATCCCCGCTTGATCCAACCACCACTACTTTTGAATTGGGGGACTGGGCCAATTGCAGCGTCGCTTCAATACCTTTATCCTGTAGTATCTTATCGGTCAGTGAAGCACTGAGAATTCTATTGGCATCTGCTTTTCCCTGTGCTTCGATCCGTTGTTTTTCAGCTTCTTTTTGTGCTGTGACCAAGCGAAATTCATATTCCAAAGATTCTTGTTCTTGCTTTAGCTTTCGTTCTATGGCCTCTTTTATGGTATTGGGCAAGGTAACGTCCCTAACCAAAATCTCGTTCAATTGAATGTACTGATCATCAACGATGTTTTTGGTCTCTTCAAAGATTTCTTGTTGAATGGCATCTCTTTTACTTGAGTACAGTTGTTCAGGGGTATACCGGCCTACCACACTGCGTGCTGCTGAACGTATGGCAGGTAAAAGCACGCGGTCTTTGTACTGCTCACTCTTTTCTTGGTGCAATTTGCCCAAAAACTCATACTTGGGCTGAAACCAAGCAGAAGCATCCAGTTGAATGTCAAGTCCATTGGAAGAGAGTACCTTCATCTTCTCGAAAACCTCTTGTTGGCGTACCTCATAGATATATACTCGATTCCAGGGAGCCACCAAATGAAATCCTTCGCCAAGTGGCGGTTTATCGGTGACGACACCACCACCAAATGTACGGTACAGCACCCCGGCTTCACCAGAGCCAATGGTGACTGCTGATTTTGATACCAGAATAATCAGTAAAATGATAACAACTATTGTTGGAAGGGCAATTTTGGGTAATCTATCCATCGTATAAAATTTTAATTATATAATTTTTTCAAGCTCTGACCGATTTTGTGCGGGCCTTGTCTTTGATATAGGCATTTGTGGTTTGCCAATCTTCTTTGTAGAAGTTTTTTACTTCTTCTATTTTATCCTTTTCCACTATGGGTGCTTTCCCTAACCAAGCATTGGGCAAAAATTTAGCCGTATAGAGAACCGTGTAACGAATCGCATCTATGTACAGTCGATATACAAAATTGATCAACGGACTTTTAGATACCTTTTCCCTACTGATATTGATTCTTTTGTTCACTCTTTGAATGGCCCTCAGCTGTTTTTCATTGTATGAGGTATGCTTACGTTTCAAATCAATGGCATCGCTATTATAATCAACACCCATGTAGTCACAAATCTGATCTGTGAACTGAACCACATCTTTCATATCATCGTAGGAAAGTACTAAGGGTGCATTCTCAAAAAGGTTCTCGATAAATTGAATTTTATTGATATATTTTAAGTCAGAAGACTTGTACACACTATCATCGGTGTTGACATTCAGCATGTCGTTAAAACCAAGTCGCCTTCCATTTTTTACCGATCGTTTGTACTGCGACACAATCCAACTGTGTTGACTTCTTAAAATGAGTATGATTTTTGCCTTGGGAAATTTTTTATGGAATTTGGACAGTTCTTGTTCGAATTGCCCTTTAAAGTTCAATTCGTATGAAATCAAATATTTGTCATACTGTTGTAGGGAAAGTAGCTGTTCAACCTTATGGTACCGGTCTTTGTTAATAAAATGAACGCCCTTCAAAAGTGGAAATACCTTTGACTGCATATACTTCGTTCCTGTACGTTCTGCACCTACATGAAAGTAGATTTCACTATTCTTTTTCGTCATGTCGTCACTTATAGCATTCCGTTGTACTTACGCAATAACCACTCCATAGCGAAAGCAGCTGCCATTATTGCCAACAGTAATCTGAAATCGATTAAAGATACGACATTTTGCCTGCTTTTTTGGAGCGGAACGAGTTCATCGGCATTGATTAAATGTTGGAGTAATGCTTCTAGATTATCGGGGTAATAGGTATTTTCCCCTGCTTTTTTTGCCAAACGCCCCAACTTTTTATGATTGGAAGACAAAAATTGTTGCTCGGCATCAAAATCAAGAATCTTGAACGTACCCGATTTTACCCTATTTGTACCTGTTTCGGTAACCGTAAAGAAAAATTTTCCCGCAGGCAAATCGCTCAAATCTGTTTGAAAGTAATTGCCCCTCAGTAACATCGGAGTCTGACGTGAAAAATTGTTGTCAATACCTTTTACCTTCAATAGCAAGTTGCTGTTGGGTTGAAAAACAAAGGTTTCATCAAAGTAAGCTGCCTGGATTTTGGCATTGACAGCACCTTCATACACTGTAGAATAATTCAACTCGATACGGCTTTTTTGACCGCCATCTGCCAAATAGCGCATTAATTTTCCGATGAGGGTATCAAAATTCAAAAACGTTTGTTCATTTCGATAGCTCTGCATTCGCCACTTCCAAATGTTCTCACCTACCAGCACTACTTCTTTTTTTCCATTATTGGCAAACAACCACATTAACGGACTTGGCATTTCAGTACCTTTAATTCCCATGTGGAATAAAACATCATGGGTGCCTGTAATCGAGATTGGACCTGCATTGCTCGATAATGGTGGATATCCTTCCACAGAAAAATCGGAAATATCAAATGCCCTTAAACTATTTTTGTTGATTCCGAACACTTCCTGTTCTGGATATCCATCACTGATGGCATACGTTTGCTGCTGTTTGTTCACATATTTAATATCGGTTTGTAAGCCTACAATAGTGAAGGTTGGGGCGTTTGCATTAGTCACGAACCCATGGATTTTCGTAAAGGCAACATTCGGTTGGTAAAGAATAAACACATCTACTTCGTTCAACTGTTCTTCATTGGCGGAAGTTGGATCGATGATGCGGACAACGCGTTGCTCATTGGCCTCGACGGCCTTTTTCAATGCACCAATATCTGGGTGATTTACAGCTGTAACGATGGCCACTTCAGTTTTTTCATCAATTACTTCTATTGCTGTTTCCTTTCGATTGTTGTTACGGTTACGCTCGTTGGTTATGGAATCGACTTGTACTACCAAAGATTTGATGCCGACAGTGGAGGCATTTAGAAATGTAGTTATGGTTTTAGATGTCTCATTTACATTAAATTGTACGTTTTCTTGATGCACGATACGACCGTCCATCAAGATTTTGACCTTGGTAGCTATGGGAGTAGCACCACGATGCACAACGGTAGCTTCGACAGGGAACTTATTTTTTAAAAAAGAATATTTATTCAAATTGACCTCTGTTACTGCGAGGTCTTGATATGTTGTTGTATCACCGAATATGACCGGCAGTACTGAGAATTTTTTATCGAATGTAAAATATTCATAATCAACCCCCAAGGTTTGATTTCCATCAGTCAGCAAGACCACTTTTGTGGCCGCATCATTGTGTATTTCCTTAACTGAGGTAAGTGCTTTGGCAATGTTCGTGGCTTTTTCTCCAAATGACAAAGAATCAGATGCTGCCAGATCGGCCCCGAAAGAATAGCGATGCATCGCTACCTTCTGTTGCAATGACCTGTCTTGGATTATCTTGTCCAATATTGCATCAACTTGGCCGGGATCGGTCGAACTGGCCATGGAGCTGGAGTTATCGACCAAAAATATGAGGTTGGATTTCTCTATATAATAATCATTCTTCACAAATTTTGGGTTGATGAGCAACAACAGCCCACAGAAAACGGCAATAGACCTACATATGCAAAGTATAACGGGTAAATATCCGCTTCGTTTGGTGTTGTAGCAATATTGAAAGAAAGCAAAAATAAAAGCTGCAATGCCTGACAATACGACAAGAAATACCGTAGCTATCTGCATGATGTTAAAATTGCTGCCTATCTAGCATGTAATTGTGATTTGAGCTAATGAAATGTGCCAATCACTAGGTCAACATACCGCCATCGACATTTACGACCTGGCCCGTGATATAGGCTGACATATCTGAAGCCAAAAACAAGCAGGTATTGGCCACATCTTCAGGCGTACCACCCCTTTTTAAGGGAATGGCATCACGCCAACCCTGCACGGTCTTTTCATCTAGTTTATCGGTCATTTCGGTCTCAATGAATCCTGGTGCAATAGCATTACATCGTATATTTCTCGAGCCAAGCTCAAGTGCCACAGATTTTGTGAAACCTATCATGCCTGCTTTGGAAGCCGCATAATTGGTCTGACCGGCATTGCCCTTGACCCCTACTACACTGCTCATATTGATAATGGAACCTTTGCGTTGTTTGAGCATAGTGCGCTGAACTGCTTTTGTCATGTTGAATACCGACTTCAAGTTAACCTCGATGACACGGTCAAAATCTTCTTCCCCCATTCGCATTAACAGATTGTCTTTGGTAATGCCAGCATTGTTGATCAGTACATCAATTGCTCCAAAATCTTCTAAAACCTTGGCCACTAAGTTTTCTGACTCTTCAAAATTGGCAGCATTGCTTTTATAGGCCTTTGCTTTTACGCCAAGTGCCATCAATTCTTCTTGCAATTCCAAGGCTGGGCCCTCACTTGAACTATAGGTAAAAGCGACGTTTGCTCCATGTGAGGCAAAAGTTTTCGCGATTCCTCTCCCTATGCCCCTACTGGCTCCAGTGATGATGGTATTGGTGTCTTGTAACAGTTTCATATGGTCTTTGTTTGCTATGGTATCGTTCAAATATAGTTGATGTCAAATAGAAAGGCATAAAAAATCCCGTAATGAAACGGGATTTATCATACTTTTAACGAATGCCCTAGGCCATAATCTCTTTAACTTTTGCGCCTATTTCAGCAGGTGAATCTACGACATGTATGCCACATTCTTTCATGATTCTTTTTTTCGCTTGCGCGGTATCGTCACTGCCACCGACAATTGCTCCGGCATGGCCCATGGTACGCCCCGCTGGTGCTGTCTCACCTGCTATGAAGCCAATAATGGGTTTTGAACTACCACTTTCTTGGTACCATTTTGCGGCATCGGCTTCAAGTTGGCCACCGATTTCACCTATCATGACCACACATGCCGTTTCTGGATCGTTGATCAATAGCTCAACTGCTTCTTTCGTTGTGGTTCCGATAATGGGATCCCCTCCAATACCTATTGCAGTGGTGATGCCAAGACCTTGTCTTACAACTTGATCGGCTGCTTCATATGTCAAGGTACCTGATTTTGATACAATACCAACACTCCCTTTTTCAAAAACAAATCCAGGCATGATACCCACCTTGGCTTCACCTGGGGTAATGACCCCAGGGCAGTTCGGACCGACCAAGGTACAATCCAAATCTTTGATATAGTCATTTGCTTTGACCATATCAGCTACAGGAATCCCTTCTGTTATGGTTATGATTACCTTGATTCCAGCATCTGCAGCTTCCATGATGGCATCTGCGGCAAAAGCCGGGGGTACAAAAATGATGGATGTATCTGCATCAACCTGTTGCACTGCTTCTTCAACAGTGTTGAAAACAGGTTTTCCCAAGTGTTCTTGCCCACCTTTACCAGGGGTAACACCGCCTACAATATTGGTACCATATGCAATCATCTGTTCTGCATGAAAGGTACCCTCGCTTCCTGTAAAGCCTTGAACAATTATTTTAGAATTCTTATCTACTAGAACGCTCATTTCGTTGTATTATATTTCAGCAAAAATATGCCTTGCAGCCGAATTGCAATGCATTGATATCAAATCTTTTTTATTTTCTCCATAATTGCGGGAATCTGACGTACACTGGCCAATTGCTTTAATTTTTCCCTAGCTTCTTCTGCGGGGCTGCCAAAGTAGGTTTTGCCTCCTTTTAAAGATTTACCGATTCCGGTCTGTGCCAAAACCACCGCATTTTTACCGATGGTGATTCCACTGATAATACCAACCTGACCCCAAAGAGTGACTTCATCTTCTATGATAACACAGCCTGCAATGCCTACTTGTGAGGCAATCAAACACTTTTTGCCTACTACCGTATCGTGCCCTATTTGTATTTGATTGTCCAATTTGGCGCCTTCCATGATCGTGGTATCACCAGTAACTCCTCGATCTATGGTACATCCGGCACCTATATCTACATTGCTTTCAATGATTACCCGACCGCCGGAAACTAATTTATCAAAGCCTTCAGGCCTATTTTTATAGTAAAATGCATCGGCACCTAGTATAGTACCTGCATGTATCGTTACATTATCACCGATAATACAATGGTCATATATGGTCACATTGGGATGTATCACACAATTTTCCCCAATGACCACATGATTGCCTATGAACACATGGGGTTGTATGATGGTACTTTTGCCAATTTTTGCTGTGGAGGCAATTGGCCCCATTGCTTTTTCAAACGGTTTAAAAAACTTTGTAAGCACATTGAAATCCCTAAAGGGATCATCTGACAACAGTAATGCCTTACCTTCTGGGCATTCCACTTCTTTATTGATCAAGATAATGGTAGCAGCAGATCTAAGCGCCTTTTCATAATACTTTGGATGGTCTACAAAAACAATGTCCCCAGCTTCAACCACATGGATCTCATTCATACCGAGCACGGGGAAATTTTCATCTCCTATAGGTTTTGCCCCAATGATAGTTGCTACTTCCTTTAAAGTGTATGATCTAGGAAATTTCACGAAAGCTAATCTTTTGCCCGTTCTAAATACGTGCCTTTTTCAGTATCTACCTTAATGCTGTCTCCCTCATTGATAAAGAGTGGAACGTTGATGCGTGCACCGGTCTCTACAGTGGCAGGCTTGGTGGCATTGGTGGCGGTATTGCCTTTTACTCCCGGTTCGGCATGGGTCACTTGCAATATGACACTGGCAGGCATTTCCACTGAAAGGGGCATACTGTCTTCGGTATTGAAAATGATGGTCACTACCTCCCCCTCTTTCAATAGATCTGGACTTTCCAATGCACTTTTTTCAAGGCTAATCTGGTTGTAATCATCGGTATTCATAAAGTGGAAGGTGTCGCCATCTGCATATAAAAATTGATACGATCGGGTTTCTATCCTGACATCCTCGATTTTATGCCCTGATGAGAATGTGTTGTCCACGACCTTACCAGTAGTCACACTTTTCAACTTGGTTCTTACAAAAGCAGGCCCTTTGCCCGGTTTCACATGTAAAAACTCCACAATTTTATAGATATCATTATTGTACTTGATACACAATCCTTTACGTATATCTGAGGTGTTTGCCATATATCGTTTTAATTAGTACTAAAATAGCCTTTCATGATTCCCCGCTGGGAATCCCTTATAAACTGTAAGATTTCATCTCTTTCAGGGGTAGCCTCCATTTCTGCTTCTATGATTTCTGAGGCTTGTGAGTTGTTATAGTTTCTTTGATAGAGAATTCTATAGATGTTCTGTATTTCGCGAATCTTGAACGATTCAAAACCACGTCTTCGCAATCCGATGGAATTGATGCCTACATATGATAAGGGTTCGCGGGCCGCCTTTACATAGGGAGGGACGTCTTTTCGTACCAATGAACCACCCGTTACAAAAGCATGGTTACCTATGGAAACAAACTGATGAACAGCGACCATACCGGCCAAAACCACATTATCACCAATGGTTACATGACCGGCCAACGTGGAATTATTAGAGAAAATACAGTTATCACCAATCAAACAGTCGTGGGCGACATGACAATACGCCATAATAAGGCAATTGTTGCCAATTACCGTTTTCATGCGATCTGAAGTGCCTTTGTTTATCGTGGCACATTCCCTAACCGTGGTATTATCACCGATATGCACCGTTGTTTCCTCACCCTGATATTTTAGGTCTTGTGGTGGGGCAGATATAATGGCTCCGGGAAAAATATTACAGTTTTTTCCAATTCTTGCCCCTTCCATGATCGTCACATTGGAGCCAATCCAAGTACCTTCGCCTATAGTAACATTGTTATGGATGGTTGTAAAAGGTTCAATTACTACATTTTTTGCAATTTTGGCACCTGGATGCACATATGCAAGTGGCTGATTCATATTAATTTCCCTTAACTTTTGTGATTTGTGCCATTATTTCGGCTTCTGAGACCAATTTTCCGTTCGCATAGGCACGGGCCTGCATTTGGCAGATTCCCCTTCGGATCGGTGTAAGCAAATCCAATTTGAATATAAGCGTATCACCAGGCACTACTTGATGCTTATACCGCACATTATCGATTTTTAGTAGGTAGGTCAGGTAATTTTCAGGGTCTGGAACCGTACTCAATACCAAAATGCCTCCCGTTTGGGCCATCGCCTCAATCTGCAATACGCCAGGCATTACGGGTGCTCCCGGAAAGTGCCCAACAAAAAAGGGTTCGTTCATGGTCACATTCTTTACACCTATCACATGATGATCTGATAGTTCTAAGATCTTGTCAACCAATAAGAATGGGGGCCTATGCGGTAACATCTCCATGATTTGGGCGATATCCTTCACCGGTGCCGCATGTAAATCTACTACAGGTACATAATTGCGACGTTCTTGCTTGATTATTTTCTGTAATTTCTTTGCGAATTGGGTGTTTACATAATGTCCTGGTTTATTGGCGATTACCTTACCCCGAATTCTGGTTTTGGCCAGTGCCAAATCGCCAACAACATCCAGTAGTTTATGCCGAGCTGCCTCATTGGGTTGGTGTAGGGTAAGGTTGTCAAGTATCCCGTTTGGCTTTACCGAAAGCTTCTTTTTCTTAAATGCCTTTTCCAGTTTCTTCATGGTAGACTCAGAAATCTCCTTGTCTACATAAACAATGGCATTGTTCAGGTCACCACCTTTGATCAAGCCATGCTCCAAGAGCATTTCCAGCTCATGTAAAAAACTGAATGTTCTCGCATTAGCAATCTCAGTTTTGAAATCGGCAAGATGCGCTAAAGTGGCATTTTGTGTACCCAAAACCTTTGTCCCAAAATCGACCATGGTGGTGATTTGGTATTCTTCTGCAGGTATTATGGTGATTTCACTACCCGTTGCCTCATCTTTATAGGTAATGACATCATTGACCACATATTCTTCCCGCTTTGCTTCTTGCTCATCGATACCAGCCTCTTCGAGTGCTTTAACGAAAAATTTTGAGGAACCATCCATAATAGGTGGCTCAGGGGCATCCAATTCGATAAGCACATTGTCAATTTCCATGCCGACCAGTGCCGCTAGTACATGTTCTGAAGTCTGTATCTTGACCCCATTTTTCTCGAGATTGGTGCCACGTTGGGTATTTATTACATATGTGGCATCAGCTTCGATAATGGGTTCGCCTTCCAAATCAATTCTTTTAAAGGCGTATCCTTGATTTTCTTTGGCGGGTACAAAGGTCATGGTCACATTTTCACCTGTATGTAGTCCCACCCCTTTTAAAGTAACCGATTTTTTGATAGTCTTTTGCCTAACACTAGTCTTTTTCACCATCGATTCTTTTTTCTATATCAGCTATTTTGTTCACAAATTTTGGTAGGTTCTTAAAATGGACGTAAGACTTATTATAGTCACCATAATTTAAGGCTGGGGAACCTTGCAGTATTTCATCGTCTTTGACATTACGACCGATACCCGATTGTGCCTGTATTCTTACCCTATCACCTATGACGATATGCCCGACAATACCAACCTGACCCCCTATCAGGCAATGCTTTCCTATCTTAGTTGAACCTGCAATACCGGTCTGTGCCGCGATTGCGGTATGTTCCCCAATTTCAACATTATGTGCGATTTGTATTTGATTGTCGAGTTTTACCCCTTTGCGAAGGATCGTGGACCCTAAAGTTGCCCTATCGATTGTCGTACCGGCCCCTACGTCCACATTATCTTCTAAAATGACATTTCCTGTTTGCGGCACTTTACTGTATTCCCCATTTTGATTTGGAGTGAATCCAAAACCATCAGCACCGATAATCGCCCCACTGTGAACGACACAGTTGTTACCGATAATGGATTCAGAATATATTTTTGACCCCGCGAAGATGGTCACATCATTACCAATTGAAACATTGTCACCAATGTAGACATTGGGAAAAACCTTCACATTATTACCAATCTTGACATTATTGCCCAAATAGGAGAATGCACCTAAATAAAAACCTTCTCCATAGTTTGCGGTGTCAGAAATATAAGATGGGCTTTCTATACCGATTTTATTGTTCTTTACCTGATTGTAATACTCCAAAAGCTTTGAAAATGACTTATAGGCATCCTCTACCTTGATCAGTGTTGTGGAAACAGACTGTTCGGGTACAAAGTCTCTGTTGACAATGGTAATCGAGGCTTTTGTGGAGTAAATGTATGATGTGTATTTTGGGTTGGCCAAAAAAGTCAATGAACCCTTTTCCCCCTCTTCAATTTTAGACAGTTTATGAACGGCTGTCTGAGGATTACCCTCAACTTCTCCTTCAAGAATTCCAGCAATTTGGGTGGCCGTAAATTTCATTGCTGCAAAAGTAAGAAAATTTGTTAAACGCTTTCTTTGGGATAACAGACATAAAACTTAGTGACCTTTTTTGAAAAGGCCCTGAGGCCCAAATTGTCAGACGCCCTGGCCACATCAACCAATTTTCCATTCTTTTTTAAAATACTGATGCTCTGATGTTCTTCGTCATAGGCCCTGTTCGCAACTTCTCCGGTGAATACAAAATAATCCACTTGATCTTCTGCCAACTGAAAATGATCTTGTACCCAATTACGCTTCATCTCCAGTTTATGCCCATCTATCGGTGCGTCTTTGATTTTTATTTTCAATAGCTTTCTGTTCAAGAGCATTGAAGATAGTTTTGCCAAAATGATATCATCATGAAATTGCCATTTTTTCAGTGCATGCAATACATCAACATCATCAAGCTGTGCAAAGGCACCCAATAGATCAAACGAGGCTTTTTTTTGCTGTTCTTGATTCAACAAAAAGAACAAAAGTGGATCTTCATCTGCTGTTGGGGTGGCCTCAAAAATTTCTCTGGCCCTTTTAAAGATTCGTACCAATAAAAGCTCTGCGACCAGACTGGTCTTGTGTAGATAGACCTGCCAATACATGAACCTACGGGCCATTAAGAATTTTTCCACCGCATATATGCCTTTTTCTTCAACGACCAATTGGTTGTCAACCACATTGAGCATGGTGATCAGGCGCTCTGAATTGATATTTCCCTCGGTAACTCCAGTGTAAAAGCTATCACGCTTTAGGTAATCCAAACGATCCATATCCAATTGACTGGATACCAACTGGTTCATGAATACTTTAGGGTACTGCCCCTGAAAGATCATGATGCCCACTTCAAGAGCTCCATTAAACTCCTGATTGATGCGCTGCATAAACTGAAGCGAAAGTTTCTCATGCTCCACACCGGCAATAATCTCATGCTCAAGTGCGTGTGAAAACGGCCCATGGCCAATGTCATGCAATAAAATGGCACACAAAAGACCCTCTTCTTCCTTTTTTGTAATAGGCACATTCTTAAATCGTAATACCTGAATGGCACGTTGCATTAAATGCATGCAGCCCAGGGCATGGTGAAAGCGTGTATGATGGGCACCAGGGTAGACCAAATACGACAGTCCCATTTGTGAAATACGCCGCAAACGCTGAACGTATGGGTGTGCAATGAGGTCAAAAATAAGTTGGTCCGGTGTTCCAATAAAACCGTAAATTGGATCGTTAAATATTTTGAGTTTGTTGGTCTTCGCCAAAAAAAATCAATTTAGAACCTAGCAAAGATAGTCACTATATGAACAAGATTTCGATTCTGTGGGTCGATGATGAAATCGATCTTCTAAAGCCCCATATTCTCTTTCTTGAAAAGAAAAACTACGATGTCTGTACCTGCCAAAGTGGTCAGGATGCCTTGGAGGAAATCAAAAAATCTGCCTTTGATATCGTTTTTTTGGATGAGAACATGCCAGGAATCTCAGGATTGGAAACCTTGAATGAAATCAAAAAGTCGGATGCCTCGTTACCGGTGGTCATGATTACGAAAAGTGAGGAAGAATACATTATGGACGAGGCGATAGGGTCTAAAATTGCAGATTACCTTATCAAACCGGTCAATCCAAACCAAATTTTATTATCACTCAAAAAAAGCCTCGACAATTCGAGATTGGTTTCAGAGCGTACCACCGCCAACTATCAGCAAGAGTTTCGAAAAATTGCAATGGATCTTTCTATGGTCAACACCCATGAAGAATGGGTCGAACTTTATAAAAAACTAATCTACTGGGAACTGCAGCTTGAAGAAATTGAAGACTCTGGCATGTTCGAAATCTTGGAATCACAAAAAACCGAGGCAGGCATCCAGTTCGGTAAATTCATCGATAAAAATTATATGTCTTGGTTTGAAGCGGGCAATGGCCCCATCATGTCACATACACTTTTTAAAAAACTCATCAAGCCTGAAGTTGACCAAGCATCAACCCTATTGGTCGTGATTGACAACCTACGCTACGATCAATGGCTCGCGTTTGAGGATATTCTCTCGAGCTTTTACAAAAAGAAAAAGGAAATACCTTATTACAGTATCTTGCCCACAGCTACCCAATATGCACGTAATGCCATTTTTTCAGGACTTACACCGCTTGATATGGAAAAGCAATATCCAAAATGGTGGCGAAACGATACTGACCAAGGTGGTAAAAATTTGTTTGAAGCTGAGTTTTTAAGCGCACAACTACAACGTCTAGGTCTCGATTTCAAATGGGAGTACCATAAAATAAGCAGCTTAAGACAAGGCCGGCAACTGGCCCAAAACTTTCACTCGCAAAAAGATAACGACCTCACCGTAATCGTATATAACTTTGTAGACATGCTATCGCATGCCAAAACCGAAATGGAGGTAATCAAAGAATTGGCCTCAGATGATAAGGCGTATCGTTCATTGACCCTGAGCTGGTTCAAAAACTCCCCTTTGCTCGATATCGTGCAGCAGGCACAGCTATTGGGGTTGAAACTCATCATTACCACAGACCATGGCACCATCAATGTCAAACAGCCCTCAAAGGTCATCGGTGACCGGGATACAAGTTTGAACCTACGGTACAAGACGGGGCGTAGCCTTACCTATGACGAAAAGGATGTTCTGGCGGCCAAGAATCCCCACAAAATACACCTGCCCAACATCAATCTGAGCAATTCATTCATTTTTGCAAAGAATGATCTGTTCTTTGCCTACCCTAATAACTATAACCATTATGTGGGGTATTATCGCAACACGTATCAGCATGGTGGCGTCTCAATGGAAGAAATGATCGTTCCCTTTGTTGTTTTAGACCCGAAATAATCCGGTTGTGAAGCTATCGTATGACATCGAATATCTTGAAGAGCTCGCAAAAAGAGTGTTAAAAAACACGTCGACAAAGATAGTATGCTTTTATGGCAGCATGGGGGTGGGCAAAACGACCTTAATTCGAAAACTGATCCAAGAATTGGAGGCAATCGATATAGGGAACAGTCCCACTTTTGGTATAGTCAATGAATATCATGACCGAAAAGGAGAGGTTTTGGCCTATCACTTCGATTTTTACCGTGTCGAAAGTGAAGAAGAAGCTCTTGACCTCGGTCTCGAAGATTATTTTGCATCCAATGTTTGGATATTCATAGAATGGCCAGAGAAAATTGCAAACTTATTACCGCCAAAACATACATCGGTCAAACTGCATTTTATCGATGAAACTACCCGTTCAATCGAGTTTTAAGACCCGCAATATTCAGCTTTTACAGATTGTTGTATATTAAAGATTCATTTATGATTTGTCGTTGAAATGTTATTTTTCTTGGATGAAAAGCATTTTTTTTCGATAAAGTGTACTGTAGGATGAATTATTTTCCTACATTTGTGTCTGAATGAATTCATTTATTAACCAAAAAAATGTACGATGAACACTAAGAAAGTATTTTTTGGGTTTTTAGCTTTAGCTTTTTTAGCTACTGCTACGGTATCAACAGCAGCTATTGACAAAGACTCCTCTGAAAAAGACGCTCCGAGTGTCAAGAGGAAGTTCGGGAAAATGTAATGTTGAAACTTTATTAAAGCACCCCTCAAGTTTTGAGGGGTTTTTTTTTGGACAATAAATCTTCTTTTATGATGTTATCATGTTATGGCGTCCAAAAAGAAAATTAGTAAGCGACTAATCATCGAAGGAATAATCACTTTGCTTATTGCGCTTTCCCCCATCTTTTTTTATTCTTACAAGTATTTTCCGAATGATACTCAGAGTCTAAATTTCATTCTATTTGATATAACTTCCAATGGATTTTTAGATGCGAGGACTGCATATTGGTTTTATTTAGGGAAAGCCATTCCATTATTATTGCTTGTTATTTGGTTTATTACGTGCAAAGAGTGGTGGTACTATGCAATTTTGATTCCAATTTCGATGTACAGTTTCTCCCTTTTTACAGCAGTTACCAATTCTGAGTCCGACTTGGATGAGAATGAAATAATGTATGTAATCGCTGTAACTATGGTCGTGGTTCCTATTGTCTACTTTATTAGGGTCAAACTAATAGATAAACACGTACACGGCATCGATTTAAAATCCATGGATGAGGAATTACGAATTCTTAGGGAGAAAGAAGAGCTTCGTAAAGAGCGTGAAAAGCTTGAACAGCGAAAAGAAACCCTTGCAAAAAAGTTGTAACTTCGTTTTCAAAAGATGATTTGGGCCTATAGTATAGGCCTTTTGTTTACAGTTTATGAACCAACCCGCTTCACCTTTTAGCAAGCAACAATTACTGCCACAAGAAGAGACCCTTGAAATTTTAAAACAAAAAGGAGAACTGTTCATTGGACTTCCCAAAGAGAACCAATATCAAGAAAAACGGATTTGCCTTACCCCAGATGCGGTCAATGCCATCACGGCGCATGGGCACCGGGTCATGGTAGAATCGGGTGCTGGTGAGGGCGCCAATTACGCTGATGCTGACTATACCGAAGCAGGAGCTGAGATTACCCGCGACACTAAAAAAGTCTTTAGCTGCCCCTTAATTTTAAAGGTAGAACCCCCTACCCTCGAAGAAATTGCACTGTTGAACCCACAGACCATCATTATCTCTGCGCTTCAAATCAAGACACAGGCCAAACAATACTTTGAAGAGTTAGCCAAAAAACGGCTTACGGCCATTGCTTTTGAATACATCCGCGATGATGACGGCAAATATCCAGCAGTGCGTTCATTAAGCGAGATTGCCGGTATTTCTGCGGTCCTTATTGCTGCTGAGCTAATGGCTACCATCAACAAGGGCAATGGGCTTATGTTTGGCAACATCAGTGGAGTGCCTCCTGTTGAAGTTGTGATCATTGGTGCTGGAACGGTCGGTGAGTTTGCTGCAAGGTCCGCTTTGGGGTTGGGGGCCAACATCAAGGTTTTTGATAATTCCATTACAAAACTGCGCAACATTCAAACGAATCTCAACCGAACAGTCTATACCTCTACCATACAGCCCAAAAACTTGTTGAAAGCCTTAAAACGTTGTGATGTTGCCATCGGTGCAGTGCGCGGAAAAGACCGTTCGCCGGTTCTTGTTTCCAGTGCCATGGTCGAGAACATGAAAAAGGGTGCCGTTGTCATTGACGTAAGTATCGATATGGGCGGATGTTTTGAAACTTCTGAAATCACCTCACATGACAAGCCGACAATCGAGAGATTTGGGGTACTGCATTACGGGGTTCCCAATATTCCTTCAAGATACCCAAGAACAGCCTCTATTTCAATCAGTAACATTTTTACGCCCTACTTATTGAAAATAGGTGAAGATGGCGGTTTGGAACATTCATTGCGGTTTGATAAAGGACTGCGTAATGGACTATACATGTACCATGGTATTCTTACCAATAAAACTGTCGGTGATTGGTTCGGACTCACCTACAGTGACATTAATTTTTTAATTTTCTAGTTTCATATGTATTTTTTACGCAGGCTCGGCTGGTACCTTTTGGGGCTCTCTATCGGACTGGTTTTTTTGGTCTTCTTTCTCAAAAAGAAATCAGATGGGACAGGAACGGAATTCTGTTACCTACCAAATTGCAGGGTTTTGAAGGACTTAAGGACAAAGCCATTGCTATATGATAAAGGGGTGCTGGTTCAAATGAACCAATTTCAATTGGATTCTTTGGCAATAAAAAACTTCTTTTGGGAAGGTGTCGTTGATTTCTCACAAAGTGATACAAAATCAACATCATGCAAAACCTACGTGATCAAGAATGGATTCGACAACAAAAAATGGTCACTCAAAGTAAAAAATTGCAAATCAAATACCATTATTGAACAAATTGACCTTGTTCAATGACCTATATCTTTCTTCGTGCTTTTTCTTTTTTTAATAGTGCCAATTCCCGTGTGGTCTGACCGGCTACCGAGGTGTTTTCTTCTGCACGTCTGATCAAGTAGGGCATCACATCGCGTACTGGGCCATAGGGCACATATTTCGCCACATTATATCCAGTTTCTGCCAAATTATAAGAGATGTGGTCGCTCATACCGTACAATTGACCAAACCATATACGGTCATCGTCGATTCCAATTTTCTTGAGCTGTTGTTGTGCAATAAGTTTATAATGGCTGTTTTCATTGTGTGTGCCCGCAAAAATCGAAAATACCTCTAAATGTTGTAGCATGAAATTGATGGCGTCATCAAAATTTTTATCCGTTATTTCTTTTGATGTACAAATTGGGCTTTCATAGCCCATTTCCTGTGCCCTGTTATTTTCTTTTTCCATATACGCCCCTCTGACCACTTTAATGCCAAGCTGAAACCCTTCATTGAAGGCGATTTCACTTAACTCTTTTAAGTAGGGCAATCGATCCCATCGGTACATCTGCGCCGTATTGAAAACAATGGCTTTTTTTTTATTGTAGTGTCGCATCATTTCAAGCACTAAGGCATCTGCTGCATCTTGCATCCAGCTCTCTTCTGCATCAACCAACAAGCGTACATCGAGGTCATGCGCCTTTTTGCAGACCTGGTCATAGCGGTCCACAATTCGTTGCCATTCTTTTTCCTCAGCCCCAGACAAGCAAGCGTTGTTTCCTTTTTTTTCGTAAAGTTCAAAACGGCCAAAGCCCGTCGGCTTAAAGACGGCAAAGGGTATGGCATCTTTCTCCTTTACAAAATCCAATACCGCCAATGTTTTTTTTAGTGCAAAGTCAAATTGGTCTTCAACCTCTTTTCCCTCAACAGAATAGTCTAAAATTGAACACACTCCCTTGCCATACATCCTATCGATGATAGGCAGACAGTCCTCCTCATTGACTCCCCCACAAAACTGATCGAACACCGTTGCCCTGATCAGCCCTTCTACAGGCAAATGGGCCTTGACAGCGAAGTTGGTAACCGCTGTGCCAATTCGGACCAAGGGCTCGTTGGCAATGAGCCGAAAAAGAAAATACGCCCTTTCAAGTTCAGAATCGGTTTTGAGCTGAAAGGCGATTGAAGTATTCTCAAAATCTGGCGTCATTTCTAATGATTTTTCAAAGAATCAAATATAAGGAGCATTATGATATCCTTATCATCAAAATTAGTCTTTATTTAGTGCTGTTAAAATACAACATGGAATCTGTAAAATCTCATGCCCATGATGTTCATTTCGATGAACTGGGCGAAGCCTCACTAAAACAGTACTTAGCTCAAAAAGCATACTCAAAAATCTTTGTCTTGACCGATACCAATACCAAGCAGCACTGCCTGCCTCTATTTAGCGGCATATTGGATAGGGACATTGACGCTGTATTCGAGATCAAGCCCGGTGAGGAACACAAAACAATACCTACTTGTTCAGAAGTTTGGGAAATGCTCTCAAATTATGGCGGTGACCGTCGCAGTCTGCTGATCAATTTGGGTGGTGGGGTGGTAACCGACCTAGGCGGATTCGTGGCATCTACCTTTAAGCGGGGTATCGATTTTATCAATGTGCCCACTACCCTATTGGCCATGGTCGATGCATCTATTGGGGGAAAAACGGGAGTAGATCTTGGGCCGCTCAAAAACCAGGTTGGGGTCATCAATCAGCCAGAAATGGTACTGATTTTCCCTCGTTTTTTAAATACGCTTGAAGACAGGCAGGTTTTCAGTGGTTATGCAGAGATGCTTAAGCATGGATTGATCAAAGATGAGCGCTACTGGGAAGATCTTCGCTCATTGAAAAATTTTGAAACACTAGGCCATATCAAAAAGTCAATCGCCATCAAGAATGAGATTGTACTTCAAGATCCTGCAGAAAAAGGGTTGCGAAAAATCTTAAATTTTGGCCATACCCTGGGTCATGCCATCGAATCCTATTTTTTGGCGGCATCTGAAAAAGAAATGCTATTGCATGGTGAAGCCATTGCCATAGGAATGATTTTGGAGGGCTATCTTTCACACAGGCTTACCGGCCTTTCAAAGGTGGAGCTTCAGGAAATCAAGACCACTTTTCTAGCTGTTTTCAAAAAAGTCCATTTTACAAAAACAGATATCGAAAATATTCTAAGTCTATTGAAGTATGATAAAAAGAACTCATACGGCAATATCAATTTTGTACTGTTGCAACGTATCGGAAAAGGTGTTTTTGATATCAAAGTAAAAGATCATTTATTTGAAGAGGCTTTTGCATACTACAGCGAACTATAGGTACGTATACTAAAAATAAACATTGACAACTCTTTACCCTATCCGGGTAAAAAAATTCATAGTTTAGGTCTTGTAACCATAGCGTAATAGCCTACGATGAAACGTGTACTTATTGACTATAGAAAACTTGGCCATCAAACTGCGGCCTTGCTCATTGATCGTTATCCACACGGATATGGTGATGATGATATCATTACCTTGAAAAAACCAAGTGGTGAAATCATTGAAGCTGTTGAGGTAAAGACAGCAGATACTATCTATTTGGTAAAGATCAGCAAAAGCCTTTCAAATTTTATTTCAAATTTTGATGAAAACCTAGAGCGTGAACTGGAAAACAACAATCATAAGACTTCAATTGCCCAAATGGAGTCTAATGTTGTTAACGGTTTGAACCTGGAATCGGATATTGACAACGATACCGACACTGAAGAAAAAGCCTACTAAGCTTCAGTAGATATTCAAAGGTACCGCTCACGAACAATGTTCAGGTGATGTTTTTGGTGTCCGCAGATTACAAACCCGAGGGCTCGAACACTCATTCGCACACCACTTGCAATACCACTCTGTGACAACTGCACGTCGTCTAAAGCGTTAAATAAAGACACGCTTGCATTTCGAACAGCCGCATACTCCTCGGCAATTTCATTTTTTGATTTTTTATGGGCCAATGATTCAGGCACATAACTGTCTTGGTCAAATCCTGGCAATTCTGTTTGATCATTTCGTGCAAATCGCAACGCTCTATACTGAAAAATCCGTTCTGCGTCTAAAAGATGTACCAGTACTTCTGCCAAGGTCCATTTCCCCTCTTTATAGGCATAGGCTAGCTTATTGTCGTCTATGGAAGCGATAAAATCAATAAAATCGTGTTTCGATAATACCAGTGTAGTATGTAAATCGACATCTCCAAGGCACTCGATATAAGGCGCATAATAGGGGTGGTATTCATCCGACGCAATATCAGATGTCTTTACCGGCTTGGACATGATCAGAGTTCATTAAAAATGGTGTGCATCAACCTTTTCTTATCATTAATGCTTTCTTCCAACGAGATCATGGTTTCGGTTCTACTGATACCGTCAATATCATCAATCTTAAAGATGATATTTTTGGCATGGGTAGTATCCCGAGCACGAATTTTACAGAAAATATTAAACTTGCCTGTAGTAATATGAGCTACCGTTACATATGGTATTTGGGTAAGCCTTTCCAAAACAAATTTCGTTTGGTGGGTTTTTTCTAAAAAAACACCTACATAAGCAATAAAGGAATAGCCCAGTTTCACATAATCCAATGTCAATGATGATCCTTTAATGATGCCTGCTTCCTCCATTTTTTTTACCCTAACGTGTACTGTACCAGCTGAAATCAGTAGTTTCTTTGCGATATCTGTAAAAGGAGTACGCGTATTGTCAATGAGCATGTCAAGAATCTGGTGGTCTATTTCATCTAATTTTACCTTGGTCATAGTAATTATATTTTCAGCGAAAATAATTAATTAAGAAATAAAATTTAAAAAAAAGGATTTTTTTTTAAAAAAACCGCAATTTAAGTGGTTTTTTTAAGAGATAGTCTTTATTAGAATATTGTACATGGGCGTTTATTCATTTTCAACATTTCGTTTCATCTTTCTTACAATTTCATTTTTGACGGTGCAACATTGATTCTGTACAGTTCAATACTTTTTTCGGGGAAAGATAACCCTTAAGAATTATTTACATTTGTAAACAATTGTCAC
>JBCDBD010000034.1:0-39778 GCA_039184335.1 Bacteroidota bacterium
ATTGATGCCCACGAACTCTTATGGAACTCCTTTTCAGGAAGTGGCTATGATATTTCATGTGCACAACATAGCCATCCCATTTTCTATCAATTGAAAAAAAGAGCTCCAATCGTGGCGAAAGCTACGTTCGATCCCACATTCAAAAAACACCTTTATTTTGTGCATCTCAACGAAAAACGGAACAGTAGGGATGCCATTAAAGCCTATCAAAGCAGAACCTTTAACAAAGAGGGCATCATTCAAAAAATTTCTGAAATTACCCGAAATATGCCCAATGCCATGACCATAACTGAATTTGATTCCCTATTGGAACAGCATGAAGAACTGTTATCTGTGATATTGGGAATCAAACCTATCAAAGCATCATTATTTGTAGACTACTTTGGTGCCATAAAGAGCCTTGGGGCATGGGGTGGGGATTTTATCCTGGCCACTGGAAATGAAAAAACCCCTGGGTATTTCAGGTCCAAGGGGTTTGAGACTATTCTGTCGTATGATGAAATGGTGCTCTAGGTTTTTTTGACCCTAGTAAAAGGTAGACCGTTTGTCCTCTATTTCTGCATCTTCTTTCAATGCATTATAAACAGCGCTATTGACCTGGTTTACAGATGAAGTGGTCAGTGTTTTTGCATAGGGGCTGAAATTCGACAATTGCATTGCCTCATCTGTTTTTGTAACCTTTACCTTGAAGATTCCTGTGTCTCCTTTTATCAATCCTGACTCTTGGTCCTGGCCCAAAGCGAATGCTGTGCCCACAACCAAAGGTTCACGGCCAGCTCCGGGGAGCGTAGGTGATTTTCTGGTCAAAGCAGAAGCTGTTGATATGGTCACATTGTTGTCTTTTGCCAAATCTTCCATGGTCTTTGATTGATTGGCTGCAATAAGCTGTGTTGCCTTTCGCTCTTTTCGAATTTTGGGGAGAACCGTCGCCGAGGCGTCTTCAGGTGCCATCAATCCTTCTTTGTATTTTTTGGTCAATTGCACCACTGCATAGCCATTGGTCAAATCAAATCGCTTGATAGCACCGACTTTGGTATCTTCATTGAATGCCCACTGTACTATACTTCGCTGTGAAGAAAGCCCCGGTAGGTTTTCATCCATTTCCTTGATCTTGTTCACAGGCCTAACGGTGTATTCACTTTCTTTTGCAATATCGGCGAATTGTTCTGACTCAGCATCGATAGCAGCCATTTCAAATTTCGTGGCATCTGTAAAAAGGGTGTTGATGGTTTCTTCAGAGGGTTCGATTTCACGTGCCAAGGTCGCGACTTGCACAACATCTTGTTTGTCGTCGACCTTAATGATATGAAACCCAAATTCTGTTTCGACCAACCCTATTTCACCAACTGGGTTCGCGAAACAAAAATCATTGAACGCATCAGCCATGACCCCTTCTTGAAAATATCCTAAATCGCCCCCACGCGTCGCTGAAGGACCATCGGAATGGTCACGGGCCAAGGTGGTAAATACCGTACCTTCTTTTTGGGCCTCAGCAAATATTTTTTGGGCCTCAGCCTCAGCTTCTTCCTTGGTTCTTGTAATCTCTGGATTAGCTCTAGTAGCACCCTCGTAGGCAAACAAGATATGGCTGGCCTTGACCGTACCGTTTGGTTTTCTGTCTAACATTCTTGAAATCTTGAAAAAATCGCCATCACGATAAGGGCCATAAATTTCACCTATATCCAATTTTTGAAGACTATCAGCTGCCACAGCAGGCAAATCTTTCTTGGCTTTATAGATGGTATCGAACTTCATATCAGAGTTTCGATCTAAAAAAACTGCGAAATCATCGGTGTTTTTAAACCCAGCGATGGTGTCGGTCACATCTCTTTCTTCAAAATACTCCACCGTATCGTCCAATAGTTTTGCTATGGCTCCCTTAACCGCATTCTCGTCGTCCAAGGACGGTTTTTCCTCGAAAAACACAAAGCGTATATCCCGTGCTCTTTCTTGTTTGTAATCTGCTTCATGTGCTTTTACATATGCTTCTATCTCGGCTTTGGATATCTGGAGGGTACTATCAGGAATGGAGGAATAAGGCACCCGAACATATTGAACGTCGATTTTACTGTTGGCCAGTTTGTAATCAAACTCCCCTTCGGCGAGGGTCGCGCCCACACCTGCCTTGACAAGGTTAAAATACATCTGCTCTTTTGCAGATTGCATAATGGCCTGTTCATCTTGCAACCAAGCATCGTAACGCAATGGGTCGTTCACTTTCCAATCGGCAATCGCAGTTCTGAACAGTTCTGCATTGAAAATTCCGTTTTCATCTTGAAAATCGGGTATTTGTGCATACCCAGAATTTTTGACAAACTCAACTATCTGGTCACTTTCAATTGCTATGCCCAAATCTTCGAACTGCTGGTTCAAAATTGTCTTTCTGATCTCTTGATCATAGACCGTATTCACCAATTGGGTTGAAGAAAAGTTAGCCCCATACCTCCTTGAGGCGTTTTCTACCTGCTGCCTAAAGTCATCAATGGAAATGCTCTCGTCATTTACTTCAGCAACAGCAGATCCCACTTTGCCGCCACCAAAATCACTACTTGTAAAAACACCTGAAATTACAAATGCAAACAAGGCCATACCGATAATCAAAATCAGTACGGTAGTGCGTTTTCTAATATTCTCTAATATCGCCATTTCATTATCTTTTTTCCGTAAAATACAGTGCGCGAAAGTACCATTTTCTTTTCAAAATCGAAAGCTATTTTGTGACTTGGCATCAGTCATTTTCCAATATATGTACGCTTACCAGATCTATTTTGGTATTCGACACCTCTAAGATGCGGAACAAAAACCCATCCATCCTTATTTCTGCATCCTGTTCTGGTATTTCACCCGTTTCATTCATGATCAGTCCACCAAGTGTCTCGTACTCATCACTATCGGGCAATTCGAGTTTGTACTGCTCATTGATGTAATCAACTTCCAAACGGGCAGAGAATGTAAATGTCTTTGCATTCAATTGTTCTTCATGCAAATCGGTAGTATCGTGTTCATCTTCTATTTCCCCAAAAAGTTCTTCCACGATATCCTCAACGGTCATAATACCTGAGGTGCCCCCATATTCATCCAATACCACTGCAATACTCTTTCTCTTTTTTGTCAAAACGTTCAGAATGTCATGGATGAACATGGTCTCAGGAACAAACTCTACTGGCAAGAGTACACTTTTGATGGTTTTTGGCTTTTTAAAAAGTTCGTACGAATGTACATAGCCAATAATATCATCGATGGTCTCTTTATATACCAAAATCTTTGAATACCCTGTCTTTGTAAATAGTTTGGCCAGTTTTTTTGGTGTTTCGTGCAATTCGACCGCAGTGATTTCGGTTCTGGGCACCATGACCTCCCTTGCTTTTACCTCAGAAAATTCCAAGGCGTTTTGAAATATCTGAATTTCTGAGTCCACTTCATCCTTTTCTTCAACAGCTTCCATTTGTTCAGTGATGTAGTCCCCTATTTCCAATTTTGTGAAGGCCAGTTGTACCTCATCTCCTTCTGTTTTGAAAAAAGTCTTTAGAATAAAATCAGATACCTTGATGACAAATGATGAGATCAAAGAGAACAAGAGGTAAAAAAAATATGCGGGCAGCGCCAATACTTTCAACAGGGTATTTGAGTAAATCTGAAAAAGGACTTTAGGCAAAAATTCTGCGGTCAAAAGAATGACCAAGGTCGAAATCACAGTTTTCGACAAAAGATTGAAATCTGTCAATAGGGAATTGACAAAATTCGAGGATGTGGGCAATACCTCTGCAAACCATTGCATCAATCGATCCCCCATAAAAAAACCATAGACGACCAATGCGATGTTGTTACCAATAAGCATGGTCGCAATAAACTTTGAAGGTTTTTCGGTCAACCATGAAAGTACGCTTGCCAGAAAGCCTTCTTGCTTTTTTTCAATTTCGATATGGATTCTATTTGCTGAGACAAAAGCAATTTCCATTCCTGAAAAAAAAGCAGAAAACAGTAGTGATACAATGATGATAATAAGCGAAGTATCCAAAATCATTGCTTTTTTTCGCGTTGTCTTTTTTCAAAACGCTTGCGGTAATTTCTCCTAAAGAAGAACATTGCTGTTGAAACAACGGCAAAAAAAATGAAAATGTATGTGTCTTTGGGCGCCACTTGCCACAAAGTGACAATCTTATATATTGAAATCAATGCTACCGCCAAATAGAGGTATTCGGTATACTTTAATATTTTGATCATAACTATTCTTCTTTGATGGTCATCAGACCAAATGTCTTATGGGCATTAAAAAAGGTGAAGTCCCTATTAAAGTCCATTCCTTCCCCATCCATTACCGTTCCATCTTCAGGATTCGTATAGGTAAACTCGTTTTCTGTAAAAATCCATTTATTGGCACGGTCCCAGTACAATTGTGTCGTCTCTAATTTTTTTCCGTCATGGCTTTCAATGACCACGTTGCCCTGCAGGTCAATAATATTGGTCTGTGAATAAATAATGCCATAATCGGCCTTGATGATACTCTTTCTATTGGCTTCGTCAAAAAAATCAACTTGAAGCCCATTTGGAAAAATTTGGTGCTTAAAGCCCAGATTGTCATAATTTTCATTGAGTGGACTCTCTAAGATGGCAATTATCCTAGAAGCAGAGGAATCTTTGGTCGACAATTCCTTACGTGTTTCGGTATAGGTAAGCGTAAAGTCCTTTGCCACCCCTTGTGGAAAGATACGTACCGCAGCTTCTTCACCCACGCGCTGGTAATTGTCTCCACAGCCCATCAAAAAAAGGATTGCCACGGAAACTACCGTGGCAAAACCTATGAGATCATATCTTCGGATGTATTTCAAACTTATAGACTTGGCACCTTTACGCTACCGCCGACCCAACAACTAAAGGTTACGGTTTGCCCTGCTTTACCAGAACTGAAAATCATCTCCTTGGATGGTGCCTTTGCAGCGTAACTTGCTGCGGATTGATTCGCTCTTGAACTTAATGAGGGGTCTACCCTTGCCGCTTTTCGAGCCATGTCAGCTGCCTTCCAATAAATGGCACGCTTTTCAAATGGGGTATTTCCACATGCGTTTGCACTTGTCGCATACAGATTGGCAATCAAAAGATATGCCTTACCGTTTGATGAATTGGCATCGATAGCCTTTTGGGCATAACTCCTTGCCTGTGATTTGCTACTTCTTCGCACCGTAGTGGCGATTTTATATAGAATATTGGACTTTCGGTATGAGTCTGTCTCCAATTCCACAGCTTTGTTGAAGTCAGCTATGGCCCCTTTACTGTCACCTGCTTTTTGTTTAAGGGTACCACCGTAAAGATAGGCATCAGCTGATGGATCCAATGTGAGTTGTGCTTCAAACAATTTTCTAAACATCGGATCGTCTGTACATTCTTTTCCGAACATACGGCCTACCGCACGCTTTACCCAATCCACATCATTTTTCTTGGCTTCAAAACTTTTTTCATACAACGGAATCAAGTTATCGCAATCGGCAAGAGCCCCTAATTTTGAATCGATACTGCCCGCTATTTTACCGTAGGATTTTGAATTGGTCGTGGCCGCATTTAATTGCCTCCCTTCCTTCGAGGTCAAGGTACCTGCATCTTCTTTTGGAAGCAATCGGGTGATGATATCTGTCAATTTTTTGTTTTCTTCGGTTATCTTTTCAGTAACGTCATCGTATACATCAAAAACTTCCTGCAAATCTTTTTTACCAGCATTGTGTAAATCGACCAGCGTTGAGAAATACAGGTAAAGTGCTTTGGGATTCTTAAAGTTCTCTCGGTCTTCTTTAAATGCTTTTCCCAACATATTATATAGTTCTTCATCAGAAGCCATTTTATTGTCATACATCAATAATGACTTATCGATGATTACCTCACCCACGGTGAACTTTGTTGGAAAATATTTTTGGCTGTTGTCATATACTGCCAACAACTCTTGAATATACCCGTCTTTATCTGAACCGGACGAGTTTTGAATCTTATACTTTAGAATTCGTTCACCATATGTAAAGTTTGCCTTGTTGATATCTGGGCAACTTTCATAGACCATTTTCCATGGCTCATAGGCGGCATCATAATTCTTTACTTTGGCATGTTCTGCATAAATCGAAAGATTGGTCATGCACTCAGGGTTTTGTGCCTGAGACATCCCTATACCCATCGCCATGATTGCAGCTATCATTGTTAAGTAGAGTTTCTTCTTCATCTTGTTTATTTTAAAGCGGTTAATGTACAAATTTTTATAAAACCAATGCTCAAAAGCCCTTGATCAAGTGGGTTATTTTATGATTTTTTAAAAAAACATTTTGTTAATTTATTTTTCTTTTTATAAACCACCTATCATTTAATGAAAGTCCTAAATTCAACTTCAAATAACTTTCTTCAACAAGGCTAGCGTCTGTTGTTCCCCTTCGTCCCAGCTCAAAACCAAGGTTTAAATTGGAAAAGGCATTGCCCATTGGCAATCCAATTCCAAAAGTTATGCCAAAATTATTTACGGCTTTGTCATTGACCACTAGGCCCGTGACATCATATCGTAACCCTGCCCGATAGACCATCCTTTTAAGATAGCTGGTGAATGAACTGTATTGGGGAATCACATACCCTCCAAACGCGAAACTTTGCGCATCATCGTACCTCACATTTTCAACACCAAGAAAACTGTTTTCAAAAGAGCTCAGTTGCTGAAAGCTGTATTCTGCCCCTAAAAACCATTTCTTGCTTTCGCCAAAACCAAGGCCCAAAGTAGTTTTTGTCGGTATCTTCAATTCTGTATTTCGCAAATTTTGGGCATCTAAATCAACATCTATCACTTCAATCTCTTGCCCTGTGGTCAATGAAAAAGAGCCTACCCGGCGTGTATTTTCTGAAGTGAGATTGACTTGGGTATCTAAACCTGCATAGGTGTACAGCGTGTATTTGTTTTTTATAGTGGGAGTGTACATGGCAGAAAAGTTGAGATCAAATCCGTTGACTCGCGACTCCCTGCTGTCAATAGTACCGAACTGTACATTATCGATGCTTTGGATTCTTACATTTTCCAAGGTTCCAAAATTGAAATTGGCCGTACCCCCAACACTGAGATCCTTTGTTAGTTCAGCCCCAATGGAGACGTATACGCGATTGATACCCCCTTCACCAGAGAACGTATTCAGCACGGTATCTTGGGCTGTATTTGTCGTTTCTGATACCACGTCATATCCCACTGAAGAATATGGCATCAAGCCGAAACCGACACCAATTTTTTTGGCCACGGGAAATCCGATGGCCAAATAATCAAGATTGGTCACCGATGTGCTCTGCTCTTCGGTAAAATCCTTTAGACGAAATTCTCGATGTGATAATCCTGCAGTATACGCGGTCAACCTGAGTTTTCCATAAGCGGCAGGGTTACGTAAATTTACATGTATGCTGTCGCCATGCATACTAAGCCCTCCCATCATTTGGTTGTCTACCGTTCCCCTATCCCTTGACTCGCCTATACCAAAAAACGAATACGGTGATATTGTACCGTTTTGCGCATAAATACCAAAAAAAGCAAGGCAAAAAAAGGTAGTCAGAAATTTCTTTATCATCTAGCGTTTATTGTATTCCAATAAGTAATTAAGCCCCTCCAGCAGAAATTTAGAATTCGCAAATATGGTATTTTTTAACCGTTTAGCAAAAAAATGCACATCGCCACCTGTTAAAATAACTGTTAAATATCTAAAGCGTTGTCGGTATTGATCGATAACCCCATCTATCTCTTGAACCATTCCGTTGATAACTCCGCTATGCATGCTTGTTTCTGTGGAGTTGCCTATAAAATCGATGATATCTTCAGGTTGCAACAATGGAAGATTTGCAGTCTGCCTGTGCATCGACCTGTACCTCATGGCCAATCCGGGTGATATGGCACCCCCCAGATACTCCCCATAATCATTTATGATATCGTAGGTGATACAGGTACCCGCATCGATGACCAAGGTATTCTGTCTGGGGTTTTTATAGAAAGCCGCAGCGGCCAACGCCAGCCGATCCATTCCTAAGGTATGTGGGGTTGCATAGCTGTTTTTGAAAGGAATTTTAGAAGTGCGCGATAAGACATGTACCTTACAAAATAGGGAAACAATGTCACATTGCTTTTTATGGGCCTCACCCACGGAAGCTATGATGGCATGACCAATTTTTGGATATGTTTCAAAAAGCGTTTTTAATTTTGACAAAAACAATGCGGAGCCAAAGTTTTCATCGAACCTTAGCTTGTTGCCATCAAAAACGGCAAACTTTGTAAAGGTATTACCAATGTCAACCACCAAGTTCATCTTACAAAGATGGAGAAATGCAAAAAAACGAACACCTTTTTTCTTGTTTTTGTTTGTATATCCTAATTTTGAAATTATATTTGCACCCGCCTTCGCAAAACCTGGGTTTCGCTTCGGCGGGCAGCCCGTTCAAAGGCTTACATAAGGCGGTACCTTAGCTCAGTTGGTAGAGCAACGGACTGAAAATCCGTGTGTCCCTGGTTCGATTCCTGGAGGTACCACAAAAAACCAGACTCTTGAGTCTGGTTTTTTGTTTTATTTCCATTTTAAGCAATCCTCTTTATTCATTGAAATACTTTTTTAATCATACATTCAAATTAAGGGTAGGTTAACTTGATATTCAGCCACTACGATAGATTGTGCCGAAATGACTTTTTTACCATATTCTTAACGATTTCATAAATACATAAATCCGATTATTGCATAAGCATTTAATATGATGTACTATTGCGGATTATCTGTTGTAACCGTATTTTTAAGAAAAATCACTTATGGAATTAATCGCAAAAGCACTTGAGTTTGAAAAAAGAACTCTGAGCCACATGTCTACAAGCGATAGGGTAGCTGCCTCGAGAGAGGCTAAAAAACTCATTTTATCTATCAACGAAATCTATAAAGAGACCAAGGATGCAAATTTGATGGATATTATGAAACGGCTGACCGAAAAGAAAAGGAAGATTGAAAAACGGTTGAAAGGCAATCCACTCCAATAATGTTTCACGTATTTTTTGACTTATAAAAAGTGCCTCCCACAAACAATGCCGCTGAAATAATCATCACATTTTTTATAATGTACTGCCCCTCTAAGGTTGGCATCAAATAATTACCATTTTGAAAGGTCACCCCAGGCAAAAAAAACAAGGGCATAAATGTGCCTACCATCTGAAAAAAGAGCAGTGCGATGGCAATTCTGGTCGTTTTATGAAATAGGAAGGTCAATCCGATGACAACCTCCCACCACCCGATGACCGTAAGCCATGCATCGGGGCTACCAAAAGGCAACCAAGCGACTGTAGCCTTTAAAAGGCCCTCAGCAGCAGACCATCCAAACGGCTTGAGAATACCAAACCAAAAAAAGATAATAGCGAAAGAAATACGAACCGAGGGCATGCCCCACATCCGCATTCGCTTCGCTATTTTCTGGTCAATCGTTGTATAGTCCATTCAGCGTATCATTGGTCCCTTACAAAAATACGGTGCCAGTTTGATTTTGCCCAAAATCCAAGTCATGCTTTAAACCAGTTATCAAGATATCTTTACCAATTATAAGTTCTTTGCTACTAGCAACAAACTTTTGCCTTGCCGTTAAGTAGCTTTCGGTAATTTTGGTTTATACGCTAACAAGCTAATTGCATTAAAACCGATGAACACTTTAGACAAAAAGATTGGCTACGTACTCTGGTACCTTGTGGTTTCTTGCTCCATTTTCTTGTTGATTACCAGTTTGTACCGGTATATCAATTGACAATTGCCTTCGACGAAAACGAACATCGATATAGGCCTTGGTCACCTTAATTCTACATCTTGGCCATTACCATACCGATTGCATATGGCTTATTTTAAAATCATTTAGTTGAATTGTCTTATTTGAGGCATTGGTAATGATAAGTTCTCGATACGGTTCTAAGGGAAAAATCTGATCGGTCATGACAAAACGACCTTCATTGAAAAAAACCTCGATTGAAGACCAATCCAACAAAATTCGAACCCTAACCTCATCGGTCCCTATATCATTTATGGGCATATGGTGTACCTTATTTCCAAACTCTGCCTGAAAATCTGTTCTTCCCGAATGCATCCGATTCAGAAAAAATGCTTCTTTCTTCGAGTCCATGGTCAAGATCAACGCCTCGCCCTGGCCATTCTTAAACATTAGCCTAAAATCCTTATCCTTGGTCTTGAACATGATTTCAGCTTGATTGAAATGATCAAACGAAAGGGTCTCGGAGCCTTTAGACGGAATGTCGACATCTTTTTCAACTTGTAGCCTTGACAACTTATCGATGGCAGCGATAGGGAAGTTTTTCAACACGTAATCGCCATTGCTTTTTGTTAAGGACAATACCCTAGGTACTGTCATTGCGCTTCGCCATACTTTGGTCGGCGTGTTTCGGGCATAATCCCAATTGCTCATCCAGCCAATAAAAATACGTTCGTCATCTGGTGCATTATTGTAGGTCACCCCTGCATAATTGTCCGTGCCCCAATCCAACCATTTGGGTTCTTTTTGATTGGACTCGAACCGTTTGCCATCAAAATCGCCAACGAAATATTGTGTTCCACTGCCCCCATTGGGTGCTCCTGGGTTAATACTGATGATCAACACCCATTTTTCTTCGTCCATTCCAACTACCTTTATCGGAAATAAATCAGGACACTCCCAAACACCACCATGAGCACCTTGGTTTTCACCAAAATCACTCAGGTACTGCCATTCCCTCAAATCATTTGAACGATATAATTTTGCACGGTCACCAGCCACCAGCACCATGATCCAGGTTTTAGTGGCTTCATGCCAGAAAACCTTGGGGTCACGAAAATCCTTGATTCCAGTATTTTCAATTACAGGATTCCTCCCATACTTTGTCCAAGTGTTGCCATTATCCAAACTGTAAGCAATACCCTGGGTCTGAAAATCTTTTCGCCCTGCTTTTTCCCCTTCCATCGAATGATAGGTAAAAATGGCCACTAAAGGTATCTTATCCCCCACTCCAAATCCTGAAGTATTGTTCTTGTCGACTACTGCACTTCCCGAAAAAATAAGTCCATGTTCATCGGGATAAAGTGCAATAGGCCTATGCTGCCAATGTACCATATCGGTACTTATGGCATGGCCCCAATGCATCGGGCCCCAAACGATATCTTCTGGATAATATTGATAGAACAAGTGATAGACCCCTTCATGATAGAACAATCCATTCGGATCGTTCATCCACTTTTCTTGGGGTGAAAAATGAAATTGTGGGCGATAGGGTTCTTGATATCTTACGATACCGATACTATCGGCATCCTCTGACTTTTCAACAGCATCCCTACATGCGGCAAAAAGAAAAACAACAACCAAAAACGTCTGTATTCCCGACATATTTTTAATGCTCAAAACACCGAACAAGATAATGATATTTATGGGTCCATGACCAAATATGGTATATTTGGTCTTGATCAAATACATGAGAACCTACATCACCATAATTGTTTTCTACCTTTTTCAAGGTACGGTATATGCACAAAATACCATTGAAGCCACCTTAAAAAAATTCAATAAGAACACTGTTGGGTATATTTCAGTTGCCGCCCTTTTGGTAGATAGTACTGCTGTTCTGCTTGACACCCGAAAAAAGGAAGAATTTGAAGTCAGCCATCTTCAAAATGCCCACTGGGTAGGATACCAAAAGTTTGATATCGATCAGACGATTTCCAACATTCCGGACAAAGACACCCCAATTGTCGTGTATTGCTCTGTAGGGGTACGCTCAGAAGACATCGGTGAAAAACTGATACAAGCAAGTTATACAAATGTAAAAAATCTGTATGGGGGTATCTTTGCATGGAAGAACCAAGGCAATCCTGTTTTTGATGCAAATGGCAACAAAACAGAAAAAGTACATGCCTTTAGTAAGCATTGGGGCAAATTGTTGACCAATGCCCAGAATATCTATACGACCAAATCAAAAAAGCTTGAAAAAACAGTCCACTGAACTGCTTTTGATCTTTACCAGAAATCCTGAGTTGGGCAAATGCAAGACCCGATTAGCGGCAACCATAGGCGATAGGGCAGCCTTGGCTATCTACGAATTTCTATTGCAACATACGGCTTCGATCACCAAAAACCTGAGATTGAAAAAATATGTCTGCTATTCAGAGGAAATCTGGGAAAACGATATATGGGATTCAAAAATTTTCACAAAAAAGCTCCAAAAAGGAATTGATCTGGGGGAACGAATGGCCAATGCCTTCGCAGCAGGTTTCGCTGGCGGTTTTCAAAAAATTGTCATTATCGGAAGCGATTTGTATGATCTATCACAAAATGATATCGAAATGGCATTTGAAGGCTTGAACTCGCATGATTTTGTGGTAGGCCCAGCTGAAGACGGCGGATACTATTTATTGGGCATGAGTGTTCTAAAGCCCGAATTGTTTCGAGATAAGGCTTGGGGAACTGGAAATGTACTGAAACACACGCTCCTCGACCTGAAAAATGAGGATTATGCTTTGCTTGAAACCAGAAATGACGTTGATTTGTATGAAGACATTATGAATATCGATGCATTTCAACCTTTTTTAAAGCACCTAAAAAAATGACACAGAAGCAACTACAGCAATCAGTAACCCATTTGAGAAACAAAGGGTTTGATGCCCCTGAGATAGGAATCGTATTGGGTACGGGATTGGGGCAGCTCGTTGCCCATATCGATGATAAGGTAGAGGCCCATTACAACCATATTCCACACTTTCCCTTGGCCACTGTAGAGTTTCACTCTGGCAAATTGATCTATGGGACCATAGAAGGAAAAAAAGTAGTCGTCATGCAGGGGCGTTTTCATCTTTATGAAGGGTATGACTTTTTAGACATTACCTACCCTATCAGGGTGATGCACATGCTTGGCATTAAAAGGTTATTTATTTCAAATGCAGCCGGAGCCATCAATCTCAACTTTAAAAAAGGGGATATCATGCTCATTGAAGACCACATCAATCTCCAAGGGGGATCTCCCTTGGCCTTTAAAAATGTGGGGGACTTTGGTGAACGGTTTGTTGACATGAGCGAGCCTTATGATAAAGAAATGCGTTTGAAAATTGAAAAAATTGCTAAAAAAGAAGCCATTGCATTACAAAAAGGAGTGTATGCCTCTGTGGTCGGCCCGCAATTGGAGACAAAGGCTGAATACCGAATGCTCAAAGTATTGGGTGCCGATGCCGTAGGTATGAGCACGGTACCTGAAGTAATTGTTGCCAACCATTTACGACTACCTATTGTAGCGGTTTCTGTATTGACCGATGAATGCGACCCTGATAATTTACAACCTATTGATATTCAAGAGATTATTGAAATCGCTGGAGCAACAGAACCGAAAATGATCCAATTGTTCAAAGAATTAATAAAGCAGATATGAGTTATTTAAATGCTACCCAAGAGTTGTATAAAGAAGCCGCATTGACCCCAGATGTTGGCTTGTGCTGTACCACCAATCCCATATGGCAGTTTCCCGGACTTTCGATTCCAAAAATTATGCAAGAAATGAACTATGGCTGCGGAAGTACGGTTTCGGCCCAAGACCTGATCGACAGCCCTAAAGTACTTTATGTGGGTGTTGGCGGAGGTATGGAACTACTCCAATTTGCCTATTTCTCAAGACAAATAGGTGGTGTTACCGGAGTGGATTCCGTTGGTGAAATGCTGGAAGCATCTCGAAACAATTTCAAAACTGCAGAGAAAGAAAATGACTGGTTCCAAAGTGATTTTGTCAACTTGGTCAAAGGCGATGCCCTGAACCTTCCTGTCGAAGATGAAAGTATTGACGTTGCAGCACAGAACTGTTTGTTCAACATTTTTAAAATGGAAGACCTGAAAAAAGCAGTTGCTGAAATGTATCGTGTTTTAAAACCACATGGCCGTTTGGTGATGAGCGATCCCATTTGTGAACAACCTATGAGCGATGAATTGCGGAATGACGATAGACTGCGTGCACTTTGCCTAAGCGGAAGCATTCCCTTAAAAGAATATGTAAAAGTACTTACCGATGCCGGATTTGGCACTATTGAAATCCGTGCCCGAAAATCGTACCGGGTACTATCACCAAACCATTACCCCACTGACGAATTGATCTACATTGAATCCATTGAGATTGCAGCCATTAAAGACCCGATGCCCGAAGATGGCCCATGCGTCTTCACTGGTAAAACAGCCATTTATTATGGTAATGAAGAATACCTTGATGATGGAAAAGGACATGTTTTGCTCCAAAACCAGCCACTTGCCGTTTGCGACAAAACCGCTGCTGCCTTGGCCAAGGCCAGTGATGAGATTCATATCAGTGAGAGTACTTGGCACTATAACGGTGGGGGGTGTTGCTGATCAAAATTTGATTGGTACCGTAAGGTTTCCAGCAGACATCCTAATAGTTTAAGAAAATTTCTTAGGCGAATGGCCCAAAAAGGCATTCTCGATATCAGTATAATCATTCCCGTTTTAAACGAGGCATCACAGATTGGTGGCCTATTGGCCTATCTGGCAGAAAACACTTCAAGCAAGGAAATCATCGTAGTGGATGGCGGTAGTTCTGACATGACCCCCACAATTGTCGGTCAGTTCAATGTACGCTTTTTGAGTACGAAGAAGGGACGTGCCAAACAAATGAATTTTGGCGCGTCGCATGCAAAAGGAAATGTATTGTATTTTTTACATGCAGATACCTTGCCCCCAAGAAAATTTGACCACCTCATTACACAAGCCATTGAAAATGGTGCTGAATCTGGTTGCTTTCGGATGAAATTTGATACCAAAAATATTTTTTTGAGGTTCTTTGCCTGGTTGTCACGTATCAACCATACGTTGTGCAGGGGCGGAGATCAATCGCTTTTTATCACCCAAAATGCCTTTCAAAGGAATAAAGGCTTTAATGAAGCCTATTTGATTTATGAAGACAGTGAATTTATAGGAAGATTGTACAAAGACACTGCATTTAAGGTGATTCCTGATTATGTGATCACCTCGGCCCGCAAGTACCGCCAAAAAGGATGGCTCAAGGTACAGTACCATTTTGGCATGATCCACTTGAAAAATCATCTGGGAGCCAAACCAGAAGAATTATATCGGTATTATCACAAAAACTTATTGACATAAAAACACCATGGAGAAGAAAATTATCTGCGCACTATTGCTAACCACCATCCTATTCGGTACAGGATGCAAAAAAGAAAGCAAACCACCTGTAACAGAGGTTAAAGAGGAGGTGTTGGCATATAAAACTGCCAAAGCCCCATTAACTTGGATCAAAAACCGTGTTTCCAAGGCAGAAGCCAGATTAAAAGCCAACGAAGCGGGCATGGTTATCTGGCAGGCCATGGAAGCACACGGAGGTCTGCAAAATTGGTACGAGAACGGGCCTGTCTCTTTTCGGTTCAACTACCAACCCTTAGATGGCGGCACCCCAAGGGACACCTATCAAACCATTGACACTTGGGGCAGTAAAGCGCGCCATTACCAAGTTGGTGACTCCACTTCACAATACGGTTGGAACGGTCAACAAGCATGGGTCATCGCAAAAGACAGTACCACATTTACCTATAATACAAGATTCTGGTCATTAACCCCCTACTTTTTCATGGCACAACCATTTGTATTGGATGGTAAAGGGGTCAATCTTGAGCTACTTCCACAAAAAACGCATCAAGACAAACTACAAGATGTTGTAAAGGTAACCTTCGATGAAGGAACAGGTGATGCCCCTGATGATTATTACATCCTATATTTTGATTCAGAAACACACCGATTATCGGTCATCCGCTATATCGTCTCCTATCCCGGATATTTTGAAAAGGGAAAACACCTCCCAGAAAAATTGATGGTCTTGCTTAGTTCACAAACCATTAACGGAATCCTATTTCCCAAAAGCTATAAGACACATTGGCTTTTAGAAGACGAAACTGCCGGAGAACACATCACAACCATCGATTTAAGCAATGTAGTATTTTTACCTGGGTTGAAGGAAAACTATTTTGCCATACCTGAAGAAGCCAAGATTTTGGAGGGATTGTAATATCAATCTTCATTAATCTGTAGATCGGCATAATCTTTCAGCATGCCATTGGCCAACCAATCGGTAATGGCTTTTTTATCAGATTTGACAGAAATTTTAGATTGTGTTCTTCTTGAACTGTCAGCAACCTCAACTAGGGTCAAGGTAGGTAGCGCATTTTTTGCCAAGAACAAGTTGTTTTTATGCGCAAAGACTTGGGGGCTTTTTTGTATGTCTTGTTGTATGCGATAGCCTTGAAATGCATTCTTGATATTTTCTGCAAACTTTTCACCCGAACTGCTACTTTTGTGGTGATAGACCGAGACGTTAAGGGTTTTACTAGTGGTCAACCCATTCGCCCTTATGACCAGTAAACGTTGATAACTGCCCCTGTTCTTCAAATATCGCTTATTAACTGCATCAACATACTGTTGCAAGTTGTTTATGTTGTCCAACGGCATTTCTTCGGCTTTTGACAAAGTATTTTGCCCATTTGGAAAGTTGGACAAATTACCCGCCACTTTTGCTTTGGTCAGCACATACACTTTTGCACCGTTGACCATTAGTTCTTTTGCTAGGTTGATGACGACTTGCGCTGTAAACTTATTGCCCGCTTGACCGTCTTCAGAGATCAAATAGTACACTGCATTTCCCAACTTGTCGCTCTTAAGGGTGAGTGAGGCCAACTCCGCGTCAAAAATGGGCACTTCGGTTTGGTCAGTAAGCAGCACATATCGAGCCATATTTTTAAAGGAATCCGGCGCATTGGGCACCTTGTAAGTCTTGCCGACATGCAGCTCACTCCCATTTCTGATATCGTCTATATTGAGCTCGACGAAATCTTGGTAGTATTTGGCAGGATCTAGCCCTTGCTTTCTCAATATGGAAAAAATTCCATCTCCCGGTTGCGCTATCACAACATCGAAATCATGCTGCCCGTGCACTAAAGATATGGTAAGGAACACCCCAACGGGAAAAACAAGTATCCGTTTCATAAATTTTTGTTTTGTGCGGGATGCACTACAAAGTTCATCAAAAATATTGACCTATGCCAAAAACAATTCCCCTTGATGCATTATTTGTAATTCCGTGGCCATAATCAATTCTAAAAATGGCATTGAAGATTCGCTTGTGCATGAAACGGATTCCCATACCCGGATAAACCCTAAGGTTCTGGTCATCAGCAAAATCACCAAAATCCCCTCCTGGATTTCGCCAACTTCCACCATCGATAAAAACATTGCCCTGAAGTACAAACCACGCTTTGTCAATCAAGGTATGGCGGTATTCGGTGTTCAAGACAATTGCAGCAGTTCCCCTATCGATAGTATTGCCCACACCCCTGATATTTAAATTGTTGTCTACCGAAAAAGGTGCAAACGGGGTATCTAGATTACTGGCAAGCCCTAACCGCAGCCTGTTCGCCCAATTACCCTTTACGCCGATTCTTTTGTAGTATGAAAAATCGTTGAACCCTATGGCAAATGCAGGTAATTGTTCATCCGTGGTATTGACGTATTGTAAGTTCAGCGTACTCTTGAACCCAGATAGGTATTGGTAATAATAAGTAATATTGTCAAAATTGTAAATCAACTTGAACAAATACTTGTCCACGTTAAGTTCTTGGGGCACATCGGGATCTGTGCTTCCAGATAAATATTGGTAATCTTCGGTGAAAAGGTTGAGGCCAAACTCTATACGGTGCTTAAAATTGAACTCATACAGTACCAATGCCTCGTAAGATTCATTGTTGTACTTGTATTCGGCAGTACCACTATCTAAAAAAACAGGTTCTTGGGTGGTCAAATCTTGATAGGTCAAGGCCAGTCCCAATCGGTTGCTGAACAAATAAGGTGCTCTTATGTGCAATCCATAAGAATCAAAAATATCCCGTTGATAAAAACCTCCCAAGGTAATGTTCCTCCCCAATAGATTGAACTCCTGCAATCCGATTCGAAATGCGAACTCATCATTGTTTGAGGTGTACACATTAGCGAATGGAATCAACGTAAAGTTTTCTTCAATGTTATAAAAAACATTATACCGTCCTTCCTCAACTGCTGGAAAGACCTGATAATACGCATGTGCAACCGAGGGAAGACGGAGTATACGATAAATGTCCTCTTCCATCAGGGTAGAATCCAACTCCATTCCCGGCTTTAACTTGGCAATCTTTTTCAGAAAAACCGCTTTGGTATTTCGGTTGCCCTGAATCTTTACATCCGATATGTAATGCTGTGCATTTGCAATACCTGTCAGAAAACCTAAAAAAAGTAGTGAAAATTGTTTGGGCATAATTCCATTCAACCAGATTATAGCGCTCCGTAATAATTTCGGATGACTGTTTCTGCAGGTTTGTTCTGCGGTGTAAACCGATTATCTGCAGCCCCGCCCGAACGGTCATGGTGAATGAACCACTTCCAGACAAAACCCCCAGCAAACCAACGTTCTTGCCAAAATTCTTCAAAAATGGCCTGAGTCGCATCTGCCTGGGCTTCGAGATTGACATCCATTTCATTGCGATCCACCAACCAAGGTTTCTTTGCAGTGTAATCCATACTACGATAGCCAAATTCAGTAAATAGTATAGGGGCTCCTACCGTACTTGAAAGCTCCGCCAATTTTGACTTCCAAGGTTGCCAGCCAGATTTCAGTTCTTCAAGGGTCGGAAATTTTTCTTCGGATAAAGGAAAGTAGGCGTCAACCCCAATAAAATCCAAGTTTTTCCAAAATGGCGTTCTTGGGTACTCGTCCCAATTGGCAGCATATGTTAATTTTCCATTATAAATTTTTTTGATGTCCTCTATCAATTTCATCCAGAACTTGGGTCGGTTCTTTACAAATTCCTCCAATTCGGTACCAATACAATAAATGTCGGCATTTGTAGCTTCAGCAAGTTCTGCATAGGCAAGTGCAAACTTGCTGTACGATGCTTCAAGGGCCTTCCAATCTTCTTCCGATTCCATTTTCATATCCCCGGTGAATTCTCCGCGCCAAATCCATATCTGGGGTTTTAGCATCACCTTAATGTTGTTCTTCTGCAGCAATTCGATATATTGCCTTGCCCCCTTTTTGGTCTCTCCATACCATTGTCTATCAGTATCGAAAACAATCTCTGGTGAACTTAGGCTTCTGGCAAACCCGAAGGGCATTACCGCTGCATAATTCGCATTTACGGCAACCACCGGATCTACGTTGATTTGTGACACTTTATCCCGAGAACCCACAAAACTGATTCCATTTATTTTTTCGCCCATCTGGCTTTCGCATGAAAACTGTAATAGCCATAACAAAAGAAGTCCCAATCTTTTCATAGTTCAGCTGTTAAGACTTCTAAAATAGCTTTTTATGGCTGCAATGTTAAAAGATGGCTCGTAATCCTATGTTAAATGTTTCACCCAAGCCGGTATTGTTTCCTCTTACGAAATTGGTGTAAAGCCCCTCAATGTTCAATACCTTGGTCAATTGGTATTTGACCCCGCCCCCCAGTGCAGTAAAATCCTGTTCAAAATCATTTCCCAAATCCAATCGCTGCGCGTGTTGGGCCAGGATCAAAACAGTAAACTTGGAACTTGGAAAATAGCTCAAAAAGATTCCCGGGGTCAAATTCAGGCTATTGTTGGCAAAACTATCTGCCTCATCACCGAAACTGAATTCTGCGTTCAATTCGGTGAAGATTTGCCATTTATCACCGGGAAAAGTATAGTCATAGAAGAAACGGTTTTGCCAGATAAACCCATCTTGATCTAAAAAGACACCATTGCCACCATTGATATCAATATCAAAGTCTTCAGTCTCATTATCGACCAACGGAATAAAGAATGCGCTCTGGATCGAAAAATTTCCAACATTGCGAAAGGGCGTAAATTTTATAGAAGGTGCTATACTCGTAAAACCAGAGCGTGCTGTACCGAACTCCCCATCAAACTGAAATACTTCAAGTGCTCCCCTATCGGCGACCACACTGGACCTAAACTCCAAAATAAGCCCTACGTTCACTCTTTTGTTCGCTGATACCCCAGTAAACGCCTCCAAGGTCGAGGTGAAAAAAGTCTGTCTGGGCTCATCACCTTCAGTAAAAGTACTTTCGGTCTGTGTATAGAGGTTGTTGAACCATTTAAAATCCCACTGCCCTTTTCCTATGAGCTTTGATGGTGTAAATTCTTGAATATTGCTACGCCTTTGATCTGTATCTTCCTGATTGGCATCAGCATCTACCTGTGCAAGCCCAACAATTGAAGACACGAGCATAACAGCCATAAGCATATGGTTTCTAAAAAATTTCATAGCGTTGTTTTTAAGTGATTGTTTTATTTGGTATCGTTGAGCCTCCAGTCATAGGGATAATAACCAACCTTTGCCCCAATATCCAATTTTTCTTTTCTGAATCGGTTGATAAACTCGATTTCATTATTTCCATCCCGGGCAAAATCGCCCTTGTACCATTCAAAAATCTGTGATAGTTTTACGCTATTTCCCTTCACTTTGATAAAATTCGGGTCGTTCAGTGAAAGTTCGGTTTGCTGCTGCAACTGGGTTTCAAGGGTTGAGGGCAAATACGCACGGTCAATGATGGGGGGGCATCCTAGGCCCGCGCATACCAGAACAAAATGAAAACGGGCCTCTTTCGGAAAATTGGCTCGCAGCAGTTTATTTTCAATAGCGTTTAAGGTAATGCTCATTCGCCCAATATCGTATATGGTCGTATCGAAAAATCCAGGCCTGTCCAAAGGAGATTTGATTGGATAGTTATCAATGATTCCTTTAATAACAGAAAGGTTATAACCATTGATCCAAAATGCCTGATAGATTTCAGGGGCATCTTTCGATACCGTAATAATTTTGGCCATTTCGATGAGTTCGTTCAAAGTGCTTTCATCTTCCTTGATTGCTGCATAGGTTATGCGCCCATCCTTAATGTAGGTCTTAAAGAACACATCTGCTTTATCAAAAAATTCTTGGGTACTTTGAGCAAATCCAAATTGAAATACCATAAGTATCAGCAATGCAATCTGTACGGCTCTTGTTTTCATTATTAATTTGCTTAGTTGTTTAAAATCTGGGGCATCAGTCGTACCCATTTACAACTTCCTACAGGAAAGCGTGCTTTTTATGAATAATTTAAGATTTTAAAAACCAAAGTGTTACATGTACGAAATAACATCTTCAACCTTACAGAAGAAGTGGAATTTAAATTCTTTCTAAATTAAAATCCTATGATAAGTTCCTATATTTAAGAACGACACAACCATACAACCAATTGAAACAAATGGAAAATGTTGTCATCATAGGAAACGGTATTGCGGGGGTATCTGCTGCAAGGCACATTCGAAAGCTTTCTGACAAACGCATTATCATTATTTCTGCAGAAACCGATTATTTCTTTTCCCGAACGGCCCTGATGTACGTATACATGGGCCATATGCAATTTGAGCATATTCAGCCTTACGAAAATTGGTTTTGGGGAAAAAATCGAATTGAATTGGTACGAGGCTATGTGACAAAAATAAATGCCGGGCAAAAGAAGCTACTGGTTGACGAATCTCGTGCTTTTCATTATGACAAGTTGATTATTGCCACCGGATCCAAACCGAACAAATTTGGGTGGCCTGGACAGGATTTGCATGGAGTTCAAGGTTTATATTCAAAACAAGACCTTGATTTGCTCGAAATAAATGCCCCCAACAAAGAAGTCTGCAAAAGAGCGGTCATTGTAGGGGGTGGCCTTATAGGTATAGAATTGGCCGAGATGTTGCGCAGTCGTGATATTCCAGTGACCTTCCTCGTTCGCGAAAGCAGCTTTTGGAATGGGGTATTGCCTATAGGAGAATCACAAATGATCAACGAACATATTAAAGAACATCATATCGATTTACGGTTAAGCACCAACCTCAAAGAAATCATTGCTGATAAAAATGGTCATGCCAAGGCTGTGGTTATACAAGAAACAGGAGAAGAAGTCCCATGTGATGTTGTTGGTCTCACCGCAGGGGTTTCCCCTAATGTCGATTTCTTGAAAGATTCCGGAATTGAATTGGGCAGGGGGGTCAAGGTAAACCGATTTTTAGAGACCAACATCCAAGATATTTATGCGATTGGCGATTGTGCCGAACAGCATGACCCCATAGGCAACCGACGACCCATAGAAGCTGTATGGTATACCGGTAGAATGATGGGGGAGACCGTAGCGCAGACCATATGTGGCCATCGCCTCGAATACAAGCCCGGACATTGGTTCAATTCAGCGAAGTTCTTGGATATCGAGTACCAAACCTATGGTTGGGTGTTTGGCGAACGTGGAAAAAAAGACCATGAAGTACATTTTCATTGGAGACATCCAAAGGAGAAACTATGTGTTACCGTAGCTTTCCATAAAGAAAGCAACCTGTTTTTGGGCATCAACACTTTTGGCATTCGTATGCGCCATGAAATCTTTGATCGATGGCTGACCGAAGCACGGAATGTGGATTACGTCATGGCGCACCTTATAGACGCCAATTTTGACCCAGAGTTTTATAAAAACCATGAATCCCAGATCGTGTCGAAATACAATACCGATTTTGGAAAATCAATACGGCCAAAAAAGAAAAGTATCAAAAGAATCTTTCACCTCAATTGACCTCTAATGAGCACTTACGATAGAAGTATGGCTTTAACGGGCCAACCCCCTATTAGTTTAAGCCGGAACCAAAAAATGGCCACCCTATTGGGCATGGCAGGACTTTCCATAATGCTTTTGGCAGCTTTTAATGTCACATTTCCGAATAAGGGCTTTTGGCTGACTTTGTCTTTATTGGCCATTACCATCGGAACCATCTGGTTTTCTTGGGAAGCCTATGCCAAAAAGGAGGCCGGCATCAAAAATGATGGGGTTTGGTTCAAATCGATATCCAGCAAAGGGTTTTGGGGATGGATAGCAGGTATTGCATTGACCGGATTCTATATCATCTTGTATTTCTTTCCCGAATATCTCGGTTTGGTGCAAGGTGGTGAAAACAAAGGGGTCATTGCGCTGTTCGATCCCTTGAGCAAAATGCTGAGTGGCAACTCAGCAAGTCAATGGTTTGTATATGGAACCTTGTATACGACAGCTATTTTGGCATTTGGTGTAAAGTTCATCTGGAAATACCGGCATAACCGCTATGAAATCATTCGAACCAGTAGCGTTATGTTTTTCCAGACCGCCTTCGCGTTTATCATTCCCGAATTGATGGCCCGTTTGAATGGCGATAAAATCTTGAATGGTGGCAGCCTTCCCTACTATGACCTTAAAAACGTTTGGCCCTTAAACTATTACAATTTTGAAGGATACCGTATTAAAGGATTCCTTAGTTCAGGGGATATCGGTTTTGCCTTGTTGGTTTTTGGCATTCTTTCGGTTTTTGTCATTACCCCAATCTTGACCTATCGTTACGGAAAACGTTGGTACTGTTCTTGGGTGTGTGGGTGTGGTGGCCTAGCGGAAACCGCAGGCGATGCCTTTCGCCAGCTCAGCGACAAAACTGTTCGAGCGTGGAAGATAGAGCGCTGGGTGGTACATAGCGTAGTGGTTTTTGTAACCCTAATGACCACTGCTGTTATCTACTCATATTTGGGCACGGATAACAGTAAATACTGGTTGACAAAAAGCACCTTCTTGATCGGGGTCGCCACCCTGTTGACCCTGGTATTCGGTTGGGTGATGTTATTTAAGCGTGCACAGCTTCAAAAAGACGCGCAATATGGTGCCGTAGGCTATTTCATCATCATTATGGTTTTGATCGGCATTCACTTTTTTAGTGGAGATGGAAATGTATTTCTCTTCAAATCGGAAACACTTCGCAAATCATATTCCTTTCTGATAGGCAGTATTTTTTCAGGAGTGATCGGCACTGGCTTTTACCCAATTTTTGGAAATAGGGTGTGGTGCAGGTTCGGTTGCCCGATGGCCGCTATGATGGGATTCCAGCAACGGTTGTTTTCAAGGTTTCGAATCACCACGAACGGTGGCCAATGTATTTCTTGTGGTAATTGTTCTACCTATTGTGAAATGGGCATCGACGTTCGGGCCTACGCGCAAAAAGGCGAAAACATTGTACGCTCGAGCTGTGTGGGCTGTGGCATCTGTTCTGCAGTATGCCCCCGTGGCGTGTTGAAATTGGAAAACGGCCCATTAAAGCTCCGAATCGATAGCAATCAGGTATTGCTGGGAAATGATGTGGACCTCATGCAATTGGTAAACCAAAAATAAGATGCTACGATTTTTCATGGTTGCCCTTTTGTCTGTGCTCATAACCAATGAAAAATACCATCGCGAATATGACGACAATGGAAAACTCAGGGCGCAAGGGTGGAAAATTGATAATTCAAAAGAAAAATTCTGGACATACTATTTTTCAAATGGCAATGTTAAACAACAGGGGCATTATAAGATGAATCTACAGGTAGGCTATTGGTACTTTTACAATGCCAACGGAAAATTGAAAATGGAGGGACATTATGAAAATGGGAACAGGGTAAAATGGTGGCTTTTTTATGATGAAAATGAAAAAATCGACCACAAGTGCCAACTTCAGAATGGAATTAAAAATGGCTATTGCCTAAAATATACGGATGAAGAACTGAAATCAGCTGAAAAATACAAAAATGGCAAAAAAATAAAGGAATGGTTTAGCTTTGGAAGTTTTAAAAAAGAAAACAAACTTTCAGATTTAAAATAATGGCAACCATCAAAGTCATTATCCCAGCTTTCAACGAAGCTGATTCCATTGGCAAAGTAATTGCCGACATCCCCAAATCTGTATCAGAGATCATTGTCGTCAACAACGACTCCTCAGATGATACTTTTGAAAATGCTGAAAAAGCAGGAGCCACTGTTCTTAATGAATCACAAAAAGGATATGGCCACGCCTGCTTAAAAGGCATGCACTACATCGAAAAACAATCCGATCCCCCAGATATTGTCGTATTTATTGATGGAGATTATTCTGATCATCCAGAAGAATTGGATCGCATAATTGCACCCATTTTAAAAAAAAATATGGATTTTGTGATTGGCACACGTAAAAAAGAGCTTAGGGAAAAAGGGTCGATGACTTTTCCCCAAGTTTTTGGCAATGAACTTGCCACTTTTTTGATGCGCTTGTTTTTTGGGGCGAAATTTACCGATTTAGGGCCTTTTCGAGCCATAAAATATGAAAAGCTCAAAGAATTGCAGATGGAAGACAAAACGTATGGCTGGACGGTTGAAATGCAATTGAAAGCCCTTAAGAAAAAACTGGCATATACCGAGGTTCCAGTACGTTACAGAAAGAGAATTGGCGTCTCAAAAGTTTCAGGAACCATAAAAGGTGCTATATTTGCTGGCGTAAAAATTCTTGGTTGGATTTTTAAGTACAGTATTAAAAAATGATATGGGACTAACTCTTGCTTTTATCATCATTGCTATTTATAGCACGGCCTTGATCTTGATTTTTGGATACAGTTTGGCACAACTGAATTTGCTTATCAACTATTTAAGCTACAAAAAGCAAAATGACGAAGCCCCCAAGTTCAATTTACTGGATCCAAAAGAAATTCCACATGTGACCATACAGTTGCCCATTTATAATGAAGAGTATGTCATGGAACGCCTTTTAGAAAATATAGCCAAAATCGAATACCCCAAGAGTAAATTGGAAATTCAGGTTCTTGATGATTCTACCGATGACTCCATAGTAGAGACTTCGGCTCGAATAGCTGAATTGCAAAAAACAGGATTGGATATTCAGCATATACGCCGTGAAAACCGTCAGGGTTTCAAGGCCGGTGCCCTTAAAGAGGGCCTAGAAATTGCCAAAGGTGAGTTCGTGGCCATATTTGATGCCGATTTTCTGCCAGAAAGTGATTGGTTGAAAAAGACCGTACCCTATTTTAAAGACGAAGAAATCGGTGTTGTACAAACACGATGGGGCCATATCAACCGTGACTACTCCACCTTGACCAGAATACAGGCCTTTGCCTTGGATGCACACTTCACTTTAGAACAAGTGGGGCGAAATTCAAAAGGACACTTCATCAATTTTAATGGAACAGCCGGTATTTGGAGAAAAGAATGCATTTTAGATGCTGGGAATTGGGAAGGTGATACGCTCACGGAGGATTTGGACCTAAGCTATCGCGCCCAATTGAAGAATTGGAAGTTCAAGTATTTGGAAGATGTTGAGACCCCTGCCGAATTACCCGTGGTCATGAGTGCAGCACGATCTCAACAATTTCGTTGGAACAAGGGTGGAGCCGAAAACTTCAGAAAAACGGTTTGGAGTGTCATCACTGCAAAAAATATCAACTTTAAGACCAAATTCCATGGTGTGATGCACTTACTGAACAGTTCTATGTTTCTTTGCGTGTTCTTAGTTGCTGTGTTGAGCGTGCCAATGCTGTATATAAAAAATACATACGGACACTTGGCATGGGTATTCGAAGTGACCAGTTTTTTTATTGTGAGCACCATCATCCTCTTCTTCTGTTATTGGTTTACCTATAAAAGCATACAGGGTAGTGGGTTCGACAAGTTTGTAGACTACATCAAACTCTTCTTTACCTTCTTCTCAGTGGCACTAGGGCTCTCATTGCACAATGCCATTGCAGTCATAGAGGGCCATATGGGCAAACGAAGTGAATTTGTGCGTACCCCGAAATTCAATATCAACAATATTACCGATAGTTGGAAAGGAAACAAGTATCTGGCAAAAAAACTATCGCCAAACATGTTCTTTGAATTTATCTTGATGATTTATTTTTTGTTTGGCATGTACATTGCAGTTCCTTTTAACGATTACGGGCTGTTCCCATTTCACTTGATGTTGTTTTTAGGCTTTGGTTTCGTATTCTTTAAGTCATTGACTGCAAAAGCATAACATTGCCTTACATTTTTCATATTTTCCTTTTATTTTAGAGGCTGTCCAACTAAACAATAGAAGGAACGGGTATGGAAAAACCAAGATTGTCAAGACTGACTTCCATACTCACCCAATTGCAGTCTTCAAAGATTGTGACAGCGCAAATGCTCGCCAGAAAACACGGGGTAAGCGTTAGAACCATTTATAGGGATATTCGAACCCTCGAAAAATCGGGAATTCCCGTTATCACCGAAGTGGGAATTGGATACTCTATGATAGACGGTTACAAGCTGCCTCCTGTAATGTTTACCGAAGATGAGGCAAATGCGTTGATTACTGCAGAACAATTGATCCTCAAAAATAAGGATGCCTCTTTTGTCGAGCACTATAAAGAAGCCATACTAAAAATAAAGGCCATACTAAAAGGCCCACAGAAAGAAAAAATAGACCTGTTAAAGAACAGGATCTATTTCACTGCGAATTACACCAATCAAACGACGAGTAACTACTTGATGCGTATTCAAACAGCGATTACTGATTTTCGAGTGTTGAAAATTGAATACCTGTCACTGAACCAGATACATACAAAGAGAGCAATCGAACCTTTTGCACTTTACAGTACCCAAGAAAACTGGATTCTTATCGCATATTGTAGGCTACGTGAAGAATTTAGGGCATTTCGAATAGATCATATTCAAAATATCACCTTCACGGCTGAGCATTTTGAGTCTCATGATATGACCTTGGAAGAATACTATAAAAAATATAGCGAAAAATACAGGACCACCCCTGACATACCCTTGTCACAATCGGCCATTACTTTTGGGCATAACGTAAAACCCAAGACAATGGAACATACAAAAAAAAATGAGTTTATGGTTGTGGGCATCACCACGAGAACATCCAATGAAAATGATAGGGCGGCTACAGACATCCCTACACTTTGGAATCGCTTTATGTCAGAAAACATTGCAAATCGAGTGCCCAATAAAGTGAATGGTACCGTTTATGCCCTATACACAGATTATGAGGGTGACCATACACAGCCCTATTCCTTGACCATAGGCTGTGAAGTGTCAAGCCTTAATAATATTCCAGAAGATATGACCGTAAAAATGGTTCCCACAGCAACTTATGCCAAATTCATATCAAAAGGTAATCTGACCAAAGATGCCGTAATCGATACCTGGAGGGAAATCTGGAGTACTGACCTGCAAAGGGCGTACACTACGGATATCGAAATCTATGGTGAAAAAGCCATAGATCCCACCAATGGTGAAGCTGAAATATTGGTCGCCATAGCATCATTCTAAATATCGTATCGGCGTGTAAGAGTTAAAATCGTCCCTTCTAACGAATGGCTTGATTCTTACACGCTTTGTATTGCACTGTTTTTAATCCAATTTATTTTCCTATTTTTTGAAAGCGTTTCTAATTTTTTCAAAAAATGCCCCATCAATTCATCAGGTATTGGCAGTTACATTACATCCCCATTCTTCTTTCTATAGGCAGTCTTATCTTTTATGCAGTTTTCGCCTACAATCTTGAACGGGAAGACTTCTTTAAGCTGCTTGCCCTTTTTGTTGCCCTGTTCTTCTTTAGCATAAAACTGATCCAATTTGAAAAATGGAACTTTAAATTCTTATGGGTCATTGGTATTCTTTTCCGTTTGGTCTTTTTGTTCGCCGAGCCCAATCTTTCACAAGATTTTTATCGATTTATTTGGGACGGTGAACTCATCAAAAATGGTATCAACCCTTATAGTTTCACCCCTGACGAACTCATTGTCAGTGAGGGCTTTGCAATACCCAATGCGCATGAGCTACACCAATCAATGGGGAGTCTGAGTGCAAAACACTACAGTAATTATCCCCCATTGAGCCAAGTTGTGTTTGCATGTGTTACCTTGTTGGGCGGAAGCACGATCATAGGTTCAATAATCTGCATGCGGCTGACCCTTGTTCTTGCAGATATTGGCATCCTATATTTTGCGAGAAAGCTGTTGCGAAACCTCAACCGCTCGAACCATATGGCTTTCTGGTATTTTCTGAATCCCTTGGTTATCATCGAACTTACCGGAAATCTACATTTCGAAGGCCTTATGCTCTTCTTTTTTGTTTGGGCCATCTATTTGATTTCAAAACATCAGCGAAAATGGGCTGCCCCACTTTATGCCTGTGCCATTATGCTAAAATTGGTGCCCTTATTGTTTCTACCATTCTTTGTGAAACATTTTGGGTTTAAAAAGAGTATCGTATTTTACCTCCTCGTGGCCATAAGCTGTGTTGCGCTACTACTCCCGTTTTACTCAACAAGTTTTTTTGACAACTATGCTGAAACCGTTGGGCTTTGGTTCTCAAATTTTGAATTCAATGCGGGACCCTACAATCTGGTAAAAAAAATAGCCGTAAGTCATTTTGAAGCAAAGCCTTGGGTGTTGATCAAAGCCTATGGAGGCTTGGTGCCTAAATTAATACTCATTGCAGCACTTTTGCTCACTTTTTTACGAAAAAACCAAAACTTGAATACCCTGATTGTTTCTATGCTCTTTCTATTGACTTTCTATTACCTCTTGTCGACAACAGTACACCCATGGTATACGATATTCTTGTTGTTATTGGTGTTGTTCACTGATTATCGCTTTGCTTTGCTATGGTCTGCGGTCGTCATCTTGAGCTATTCAGCCTATGCCAACCCTGGTTTTGATGAGAACTTGTGGTGGATTGGCCTTGAATATTTTGCTGTATTCGCGGCTTTGATTTATGAATTTTTAAAATTTAAGGGCTATAATTTGATTTTTCTTAAAAATCTATTGCCAAAATAAGAGCGTTAAATTTAATTTGTACTTTTAACGCTGTTATGTACGAAGAAAGGAACATCTTAAATGATTTGAGCATCCCGGCCCCCGTTCGTCCATTTGCCCCACGCCGTCGCCCGTAAGGGTGCACATCTGTCATGGAAATAGGTGAGTCCATTTCCGCAAAAATCCAAAAAACCTTTTAAAAAAATTTAACTAAAGAAGCAACAATGGAAATTGTAGTTGCTGACGAATCACATTTTAAGTACGCCCAAATCATCAGTGATACCATTTCAAAATCTGCCAAGGTTCGAGGAACGGGAATAGCCCAACGCAGTCCTGAATATATCGTCAAAAGGTTGCAAAACGGCAATGCGGTCATTGCTTTGGATGGAGCGAATTTTGCTGGATTCTGTTACATTGAGGTTTGGGGAGACAAGAATTTTGTGGCCAATTCAGGTTTGATCGTACATCCTGATTACCGTGGTCGGGGCCTTGCCAAAAAAATCAAACAGTCAATTTTCGAACTGTCTCGAAAAAAATTCCCCAATGCCAAGATTTTTGGCATTACAACCGGATTGGCGGTTATGAAAATGAACTATGAATTAGGCTATAAGCCCGTAACCTTTTCTGAACTTACCGATGATCCCGACTTTTGGAAAGGCTGTCAAACTTGTAAGAACTTTGACATCTTGACCCGAACCGAACGAAATATGTGTTTGTGTACCGGAATGCTATATGATCCCAAAACCTCAAAACATGATATCAAAAAAGAAAAGTTGAATGGAAGGGCCTTTCAAAGATTGAAAAGTATCAAAGAAAACCTCTTCTTAAAAAAGAAAGCAAAATGAAAAAGCTCGTTTTAGCCTACAGTGGCGGATTGGATACCTCCTTTTGTGCCAAATACCTTTCTAAAGAAGGGTTCGAAGTGCATGCGGTAAGCGTGAATACCGGCGGATTTTCTCCTAAGGAAATCAAGGAAATCAAAGAAAAGGCCATTGCATTGGGAGCCCGTAGCTACACTTCAATAGAAGCCACACAGTCTTTTTACGACAAGGTGGTAAAGTATTTGATATTCGGCAACGTACTGCGAAACAATACCTACCCGCTCTCAGTCAGTGCCGAACGTATCGTACAGGCCGTTGAAATCGTCAATAAGGCCAAAGAAATAGGGGCAACGCATATTGCCCATGGTAGTACGGGTGCAGGTAATGATCAAGTAAGGTTCGATATGATCTTTCAGACCTTGGCGCCAAATATTGAGATCATCACCCCGATAAGGGACAACAAATTGTCAAGGGAAGAAGAAATCGCATTCCTACAAAAAAACGGTGTGCCCTATGCTTGGGAGCAAGCAAAATATTCCATCAATAAAGGGTTGTGGGGTACCTCGGTTGGTGGTGATGAGACATTGAGCTCTAACCTGCCCCTTCCCGAAGCTGCATACCCAAGCCAGCTCAACAAAAAAACAGCAAAAGAACTCAAACTCACCTTTAAGAGAGGAGAACTGATTGCCCTTGACGGCCAATCTGCTACCCCCGTTACCATTATTGAACAGCTCCATGAAATAGCCTCGCAATACGCCATAGGCAGGGATATTCATGTAGGTGACACTATTATTGGAATCAAAGGAAGGGTTGGTTTTGAGGCAGCAGCTCCCCTGATCATCATAAAGGCCCACCATCTGCTAGAAAAGCATGTTTTGAGCAAATGGCAGCAATACCAAAAAGAACAATTGGCCAATTTCTATGGCATGCTCTTACATGAAGGCAACTACTTGGATGAGGTGATGCGAAATATTGAAGCTTTTTTAACGGACACGCAAAAAAATGTCAGTGGTGACGTGTTGCTCACCCTACACCCATATCGATTTGAACTAAACGGAATTTCATCATCCCATGATTTGATGAACGCTTCCTTCGGCAGTTATGGTGAAGTAAACCGAAAATGGACCGCTGAAGATGCCAAGGGTTTTATCAAAATCTTGTCAAATCCAGGAAAAATTGCCCATCACATAAATCAAAACCATGATTAGGGTAGGCGTTATAGGAGGTTCAGGTTATACCGGTGGCGAATTGATTCGCTTATTGCTAAAGCACCCAGAAGTAGCCATTGACTTTGTGTACAGTACAACCAAAGCAGGCCAAAAATTGACGACTGCCCATGCTGATCTTTGGGGTCAAACTACCATTGAATTTTCTGATAAAGTGAATCGTAGGGTTGACGTGGTTTTTCTTTGTCTTGGGCATGGCAATTCAATTCAATTCTTAAAGGAGCATCCCTTCTCCACCAATACCCTAGTTATAGATTTGAGCCATGATTTTCGACTGAAAAAAGACAGTCGATTCAATGGGGAGCATTTTGTATATGGTCTTCCAGAATTAAACAAGAAGAAAATTCAAAGTTCACGGTTGCTAGCCAACCCGGGGTGTTTTGCAACGGCCATACAACTGGCCCTCTTGCCATTGGCAAAAGCCGAAAAGTTAAAAGCCCAAATACATGTCAATGCCGTTACGGGAAGTACCGGTGCAGGAATCAGACCTTCAGACACCACACATTTCAGTTGGCGAAACAACAATGTGAGTTGGTACAAACCCTTTACCCATCAACACTTGGGTGAAATCAATGAAAGTCTAGGTACTTTTGGTCATTCTACTGGTGAGCTCTATTTCTTGCCCAATCGGGGTAACTTTTCGAGAGGTATTTTCGCTACTGCCTATACAAGATTCCATGAAAGTCTTGCAGTGGCCGAGAGACTGTTCAAGTCCTTTTATAAAGATGCTGTTTTTACCCATGTCACAGACACACCCATCCATTTAAAACAAGTGGTCAATACCAACAATTGCCATATTCACCTGCACAAGCATAACGATATATTGCTTATAACCTCTGCCATTGACAACCTGCTGAAAGGCGCTTCTGGCCAAGCAGTACAGAACATGAACCTTATGTTTGGTTTTGAAGAGACCCAAGGACTACAGTTAAAGGCAAATGCATTTTAAACATGAACCAACACATTGCACATATAACATCAGTGGTCGAGGAATATGATGAAGCCATTTCCTCTTATACTAAAAAGATGGGTTCTGAACTTATCGAAGACATTAAGTTGGACGATAAAAAAAGATGGATGATCATCGCGCCAAAAGGTAATGGAAACTGTCGATTACTACTCGCGAAAGCCAAGGGTAAGGCACAAACAACATGCATAGTAAACCAGACCGGTGGCGGGGTATTTCTCTTTCAGAATACCGATAATTTCTGGATAGACTTTAAAAACATGAAGAAAAAAGGAGTACAATTCAACGAAGATCCAAGGGAAGAACCCTATGGTACTGTTGCTGTATTTCAAGATTTGTATGACAATCTATGGGATTTGATCCAACCAAAAAAAATAGCAAGATGAAAATAGCAATTATAGGAGCTGGAAATTTAGGATTGGCCATTGCCAAAGGCATATTGCACAGCAACGGAGCCACGACCATGTACCTTACCAAACGAAATATCAGTGAAATCAAGAAATATGAAAAATACGGCAATGTAACAGTCACCATAGACAATGTGGAAGCTGTTCTTCAGTCAGATATCCTCATTTTTGCCGTACAGCCCGGCCATTTTGAGGCTATCCTACACGAAATCAAAGACCAACTCAGTGAAAATCATATCATCATCAGTACCATAACCGGTTTTGGCATCGAAAAAATCGAGTCTATTGTTGGGGTAGAAAAGTACATTATTAGAAGCATGCCCAACACAGCGATATCAGTTGGTAAATCCATGACCTGTATCTGTAGCAACGGCATGGGTAAAAAGCGTATTGATCTGGCCAAGGCGATTTTCAATCGAATGGGGCATTCGCTTGAAATTCCAGAAGAACAAATGCAAGCGGCAACGGTGGTTTGCGCAAGTGGCATCGCATTCTGGATGCGCTTGATTCGGGCCACTACGCAAGGGGCCATCCAACTTGGTTTCGATGCCAAGGAAGCCCAGGAACTGGCGATGCACACCTGTAATGGGGCGGCCAATCTTTTGATTGAATCTGGCAACCACCCCGAAGAAGAGATTGATAGGGTTACCACCCCAAAGGGCTGCACCATTGAAGGTTTGAATGAAATGGAACACCAAGGGCTGAGTTCTTCCCTGATACAGGGCATTGTTACCTCATACCGAAAAATAAGTGAAATCAGAAAAGGATGATGACCAAGTTGGGCCGAGTCAAGACCCAAACAATGAAACTGTTACTTTTCCTTCGACCATACTCGAGGTAAGAATACGATAAAAAAAGAGAAATGAAACTGTTTGACGTATATCCACTTTACAATGTTACCCCTGTTTCAGCCAAGGGCATAGAAGTTGTTGATGCCAAAGGGGAAACCTATTGGGACTTTTATGGTGGCCACGCGGTTATTTCCATAGGACATTCGCATCCACATTATCTGGATCGGCTGAAAGCACAATTGGAAAAAATGGCATTTTACAGTAACGCTGTCAAAAATCCATTACAAGAAGAATTGGGCATTAAGCTGGGGCAACTTTCCAATTGTGAAAACTACCAATTGTTCTTGTGCAACTCAGGTGCCGAAGCCAATGAAAATGCATTAAAACTGGCCTCTTTCCATTCAGGCAAATCAAAGGTCATTGCCTTTAAGAACAGTTTTCATGGTCGCACATCTGCAGCAGTGGCGGTAACGGACAATCCAAAAATCGTAGCGCCCATCAACCAACAGCAAAAGGTTACTTTTCTACCTCTCAATGATATCCATGCTTTCGAACAGGCCATTCAAAAAGAGGCTTATTGTGCCGTTATTCTTGAAGCCATTCAAGGTGTTGGTGGATTGGACGAACCCACTACGGAATTCTATCAATTCTTGGCCCAAAAGTGCAAAGAGCACCAAATGCTCTTGATTGCCGATGAAGTACAGAGTGGTTTTGGTAGAAGTGGTAAGTTCTTCGGGTTTCAACATCACGCAATACAACCCGATATTATTTCCATGGCCAAAGGTATGGGCAATGGTTTTCCCGTTGGGGGAGTGCTCATTCATGAAAAACTCAAGGCCTCATATGGTCTTCTGGGCACCACCTTTGGGGGCAACCATTTGGCATGTGTTGCCACACTTGCGGTTTTAGAGGTTATTGAAAAAGAAGACTTGATGGCAAATGCTGCCCAAATGGGCCTGTATTTTAAAGAAATGGCGAGTCAAGTCACACAGGCACAAATGATAAAAGGCCGAGGCTTAATGTTAGGACTCGAGTTCGATTTCGAGGTTGGCGAGCTCCGCAAAAATTTGATTTACCGACAACACCTGTTTACAGGGGGATCGGCCAACAAAAAGTTGCTCCGCTTTTTACCGGCACTGAATATCACTGAAGAACATATCGTGCTTTTTTTTACAGCATTGAGAAAAGAACTGACCGGGCACTACTAAAAAAGAATAGCAAAACGGTAATCGAAAGTTATTGTCCTCAATAAAAATGAACCATTGACCATGAAACATTATTGCTCCATACATGACCTAAAAAACTTGCACGAGGGGGTGCAAGAAGCCATTGCCTTAAAAAAGGAGCCCCTTTTATTTAAAAGCCTAGGCAAACAAAAAACCATTTGCCTTTTGTTCTTCAACAATAGTTTGCGCACACGCCTAAGTACACAAAAAGCAGCCCTAAACTTGGGTATGGAAGTTATGGTGATGAACTTTGGCACTGAAGGCTGGCAGCTTGAATTTGCAGACGGCACTATGATGGATGGAAGTAAAGCCGAACATATCAAGGAAGCAGCACAGGTCGTATCGCAATATGCAGATATCATTGCCATTCGTGCATTTGCTGGCTTAATGGATAAAGAAAAAGATGAGGCCGAAACGGTGTTGAACGGATTTGTCAACCATGCCACGGTACCCATTGTCAATATGGAAAGTTCGGTGGCCCACCCTTTACAGGCCTTGGCAGATGCCATTACCATCGAAGAATACAGAAGAATGGAAAGGCCAAAGGTCGTGCTATCATGGGCACCACACCCTAAGGCACTGCCACATGCGGTGGCCAATTCGTTCATAAACATGATGCATTTGCAAGATGCAGATTTTGTGATTACCCACCCCAAAGGATATGAACTGAATCCAGAAATCACAAAAGGAACCCAAATTGTGTATGACCAAGAAAAAGCGTTGAAAAATGCGAATTTTGTGTATGTTAAGAACTGGAGCGGTTATGCCGAATATGGGCGTGTAGCGCATCAAGACCCGAATTGGACGATGACCAAGGCAAAATTGGGTGATGCCTATTTTATGCACTGTCTGCCCGTTAGAAGAAACGTGGTCGTGGCAGATGGTGTTCTTGACGGTGGGCAAAGTCTGGTCATCGAGCAGGCAAACAATAGAACATACGCAGCGCAGTTGGTGCTGAAAAAGATATTGGAAAACTAAACGAACTGTACCTATGCTCGGTTAAAGAAGGGGCTGAACCTGTAAAACGGAACACCGTGGAGATTGAAAAACACCCCCTTTTTTCCCGATATTAGGTCGGGGTTCATTCCCTCTCTCTATTGAGTCGGGGAGTCAATTTGAAAAATGGAAAAACTACGTATTGTCAAAATAGGGGGTAATATCATTGAAGATAAGATACTGCTATCAAAGTTTCTGTACCTGTTCCAAAAACTGGAGGGATTGAAAATTTTGGTGCATGGAGGTGGAAAAAAAGCAAACCAAGTCCTTCAACAGCTGGGTATTGAACCCAAAATGGTGCAAGGCAGACGTATTACGGATGTTGAAAGCCTAGATGTGGCCATTATGGTCTACGGTGGTCTGACCAACAAAAAGATAGTGGCACAGTTACAGTCGATAGGCTGTAATGCTATCGGTATGAGTGGTGCTGATGGCAACACGATCAGGGCCCACAAAAGACCTGTCAAAGAAATAGACTATGGCTTTGCGGGCGATATTGACAAAATCAACGCCATAACCATTGCCACACTTATAAATTCTGGCCTTACCCCTGTCTTCTGCGCACTGACCCATGACCAAAAAGGGCAATTGTTGAACACCAATGCAGATACCATAGCTTCGACACTGGCCATGGGTTTAAGTGAAAAATTTGAGACCACCCTCTATTACTGTTTTGAAATGGAGGGAGTATTGCGCGATGTTTCCGACAGCAATTCAGTCATCAAGAATATTGATTCCACCACCTACCAAAAGCTGTTGTCAGAAGGCATCATCAATGATGGTATGCTCCCTAAATTGGACAATGGTTTTCATGCACTTCAAAATGGGGTAAAACAGGTGCGAATCGGTAATTTAGCACTGTTCGAAAAAGAAAGTAACGTATACACAACCCTGATGTTATGACTATTGATCAAGAAACCTTGGCCCAAGAGGCACTTGCATTGTTGAAGCAATTGATTTCCATTCCTTCATTTTCAGAAGAGGAAGATGAAACAGCAACCACTATAATGCATTGGCTAAAAAAGTTTGGGGTCGATACCCAACGCCAATACAATAACATCTATGCCTTCAACAAGCATTTTGATGAAAACAAGCCCAATCTGTTGCTGAACTCCCACCATGATACGGTCAAGCCCAATTCGGCCTATACCAAAGACCCTTTTCATCCTCATGTAGAAGATGGCAAACTATATGGTTTGGGAAGCAATGATGCTGGCGGGGCACTATGCTGTCTGCTGGCCACTTTCATCCACTTTTATGAACGCGATGACCTCAGCTACAATATTATCATGAGTGCAACCGCTGAGGAGGAAGACGCAGGTGATAAGAGCATTTCTGCGCTTTTACCCATACTACCAGCAATTGATGTTGCCATAGTCGGGGAACCTACCCAAATGCAATTGGCGATTGCCGAAAAAGGGTTGGTCGTATTTGAAGGTAAAGTAGAAGGTACCCCCTCACATGCCGCACATCCGAACGACAACAATTCCATTTACAATACCATCAAAGTGCTTGAATGGTTTAAGGATTATACCTTTGAAAAGGTATCTGATGTTTTAGGGCCCGTAAAGATGACGGTGACCCAAATCAACGCGGGCAGTCAGCACAATGTCGTGCCTGGCCATGTGGACCTGGTCATCGACACCCGGGTGAACGATTGCTATACCAATGAAGAAATCAACGAAATCCTTCAAAAGGAGGCTCCTTGTACCCTGACTCCCAGGTCATTGAATTTGAGCAGTTCTTCGATCGCCATCGAACATCCCTTGGTACGGTCTGGGATTGCCCTAGGACGGGAAACCTATGGTTCCCCTACCCTCTCCGATCAGGCAGAACTGAGTTGCCAGTCATTGAAAATGGGTCCGGGAGACAGTGTTCGTTCGCACTCTGCCAACGAATTTATCTATGTCAATGAAGTATTGGAAGGCGTTGGCATATACATCGCCCTTCTTGAAGGATTTTTGACCAGACAGATATGAGGTATCAGTGTTGGGGCCACAGACTTAAAATCTATAAATACCTATCAAAAACTTGGCAATGAAGTGCAAAAAATGATATACCCTTTTATCCATTCGTTTTCTAAATCTAATATCTAACCATCATGAAACTCTGGGACAAAGGCTTTAGCACTGATAAAAAAATCGACCTATTTACCGTGGGCAATGATCGTGAACTGGATTTAATCTTGGCAAAGTATGATGTCATCGCCTCAAAAGCACATGCCCAAATGTTGGGAAAAGTCGGACTGATCACCCATGAAGAATCCCAAGCTTTGCAAAAGCAGCTAGATGTCATTGCGAAAAGTATCGTTAAGGAATCTTTTACAATAGAAGATGATTTTGAGGATATGCACTCAAAAATCGAGTATTTATTGACCCAAAAGCTAGGGGATACCGGGAAAAAAATCCATACTGCCCGATCACGGAACGATCAGGTGTTGGTGGCCATGCAATTGTACCTGAAAGACGAAATGAAAGATATCAAAAATCAGGTAAGGGTACTTTTTGACCTGTTATTGCAATTGGCCAAAAAACATGGGAAAGTCCTGTTGCCTGGCTATACCCATTTGCAAATTGCCATGCCCTCATCTTTTGGGCTTTGGTTTTCAGCTTATGCCGAAAGCTTGGTCGATGACCTGCATCTCATACAGGCCGCTTATAAGATTGCGGACCAAAACCCCTTGGGGAGCGCGGCAGGCTATGGCAGTTCCTTTCCCATTGATAGGGCCTTGACCACAAAGGAACTAGGGTTTGCCACCTTAAAGTATAATGTGATCGCCGCACAAATGGGACGCGGTAAAGTGGAAAAGGCAGCTGCTTTTGGCATTTCGAGTGTAGCAGCTACCCTTTCCAAACTGGCCATGGACATCACGCTCTATATGAGCCAAAATTTCGATTTTATATCATTCCCCAATGAATTGACCACTGGCAGCAGCATTATGCCCCATAAAAAAAATCCCGATGTGTTTGAATTGATACGGGCCAAATGCAACAAGATCCAAGCGGTACCCAATCAGTTGACCTTGGTGACCAACAACCTGCCCAGTGGCTATCACCGTGACCTACAATTGGTCAAGGAAATCATCTTACCTGCCCTACAGGACATGAAGGCCTGTATAGGAATGATGACCTTTAGCTTGAAGGAAATACAGGTGAACGAGAAGATTTTAGAAAACCCCAAATACGATTATCTTTTTAGTGTGGACACCCTTAACGAACTGGTCAAAAATGGCATGCCCTTTCGTGATGCCTATAAAACCATGGGTAAGGCTATAGAAAATGGAAACTTTAAACCTAAAAAAGATATTCAACATACCCATAAAGGTAGTTTGGGAAATTTGTGTTTAGAAGAGATCCACAACAAAATGGAAGAACTATTTGCCAATGAGTAACCCGTTGCCCAATGGTGTTTTTCTTTAGAAATACCCTCTTATGTTGCGACAGATATTTGGATTCGAAAATCAAATTTTTGAACCTTACAAACAAATATAAGAGGTGAACCTATTGCTATTTTAACGTGAGTTCGATGTAACTACAAAGCTAAATAGAGCTGTTTGGTATCGGTGAATTTCTTTTTAAGGGAAGGTTTTCTTTCGGTGAAATTGTAGGCTATCAAAGCAGAGAACAGGTTGGTCAAGAAGTTC
>JBCDBD010000035.1:0-38231 GCA_039184335.1 Bacteroidota bacterium
CCCCAGTGCGAGTCATCCGCACGCGAGCCCGTGCAGGTGGGGCTGTTGGACCAGCTGACCTATTACCTTGACGGCGATGGCGACGGCTTTGCCGTCTCTACGCTGCTCTCCTGTAGCGACCCGGGCACCGGCCATACCACCAACGTACTGCCCCTGGGCGACTGTGACGACGGCAATGCCCAGGTCAACCCCGATACGCTCTGGCGGCTCGATGCCGACGGCGACGGCCATGCCGTTCCCGGGGCGACACAGCAGGGCTGTGCCCCGCCGGGCCAAAACTATACCGACTATACCATTGCGGCCATCCCCGAAGATGACTGTGACGACACGGTGTACGATACGGCCAATACCTGCGGTACGGTCGATCCCCTGGACCAGAACTATGTGTACACCCGTACCTACCAGACCGCAAGCGTGGTGACCCTTGACGCCGGGTTCTTCACCCAGAACGATGTGCTGCTGCAAGAGGTGACCTATGTCGATGGGCTGGGACGGCCCGTACAACAGGTAGCCGTTGCGCAGAGCCCTGCCAAAAAAGATATCGTTGCCCATATGGGCTATGATGCCCTTGGCCGTATGGACAGGGAATGGTTGCCCTACCCGACGACGGACCAGGTGGTGGCCGGGTACCGGCCCGATGCCCAAGCGGGCACGGCAGCATACTACAGCAGTACCTACGGTACCACCGTTGCCCATGCCGAGAAGGCCTTTGAGCCCTCGCCCCTGGACCGGGTATTGAAACAGGCGGCTCCCGGCAACGATTGGGCCATGGGATCGGGCCATGAGATCGAGTTCGGGTACGGGGCCAACAACAGTGGCGATGCCGTCAAGAAGTTCACGGCGACCACCCAGGCGACCACCGGCAACAACGTGGTCACCTATACCCCCACATTGGTGGACGAAGGGACCTATTCTGCCGGGGAACTGTACAAGAACACCACCTATGATGAGAACCATGGCCCCGGCGATGGCAGCGACCACACGACCGAGGAGTTTACCGATGCCCAGGGGCGGACAGTGCTCAAACGTACCTATGGCCAGGGAACAGCGCACGACACCTATTATGTCTATGACGACTTTGGCAACCTGGGCTACGTACTGCCCCCCAAGGTGGATGTTGGCGACGGCGTATCGCAGGCGGAGCTTGACGGGCTGGGCTACCAATATGTGTACGACCACCGCAACCGCCTGGTCGAGAAAAAACTGCCGGGCAAGGACTGGGAGTATATAGTCTACAACAAGCTAGACCAGCCGGTCATGACCCAGGACGGCAACCGGCGGGCGGCCAACAATACCGCACTTTCGGTCGATGAATGGCTGTTCACCAAGTACGATGCCCATGGCCGGGTGGCGTACACCGGCATGGTGGAGAACGGGGCCTCGCGGACCGCACTGCAGCATACCGTGGACAGCAGTACCGGGCCATCGTGGGTGACCCCCACCCAGGGCAGCTACAGCACCCTGGCCGGGAAGAACGTGTACTACAGCAACGAAGGCCATCCCGTATCGGGCTACAAGGCACTGCACACCATTACCTATTATGACGGCTACGACCCTGCCCGTGACGGCATGCCCGTTTCGGTGACCGCCCTGGGCACGGGCAGCAGCGCCAACGTACAGGGGCTGCCCACAGTGGCCCAGGTGAAGGTGCTGGACGTGGCCGGGAGCAACGACTGGATCACCACGGCGACCTATTACGATGCCAAGGGGCGGACGATCCTGACCCGTTCAGAAAATGCGTATCTTGGTACGGTGGACGAGGTAGCATCGGCATTGGACTTTGTGGGGCGGCCCGAAAGGGTGAGGACCACGCACGTGCGCAATGGCAGTACGGTGGTGACGGTGGACAATTTCACCTATGACCATGCCGGGCGGCTGCTGGCACAGACCCAGTGTATCGGCGATGCCACCCTGGGCGACAGTTGTGAAGCGGGCACCGGGGGCACGGGCGGTATCGGGGGGCAAGAAGCGTTGATCGTGGCGAACAGTTATGACGAGATCGGCCAGTTGGCAAGCAAACAGGTGGGGGGCGACCCTACGGGCAACGGACTGCAGACGGTGGACTATGCCTATAACATCAGGGGATGGCTCACCTCGATAAATGACCCTTCCAATTTGGGGTCAGATCTTTGGGCGTTCAATATAAATTACAATGACCCGACCAACTTTGGTGCAAACGAAAACCCGACCCCGCTTTTCAATGGAAACATATCGCAGGTACAATGGAAGACGGCAAGTTCCAATACATCGGGCAATCCCGTAAGTGAGCGTTACTCGTTCGGCTATGATGCGCTGAACAGGATTGTTTCCGCTACCGATAACACGGGCAATTACAATGTGTCAGGTATTACTTATGACAAGATGGGCAATATCCAAAGCCTAAAAAGGAACGGTTGGCAGAACGGTTCCAGCTTTACGGATATGGACGTTTTGGGCTACGCCTACCAGAATAACAGTAACAAACTTTCAAAGATTACCGATACGGGGAACAGGGACTATGGTTTTAAGGAACCTGTGACCACGGGAGACGATTACCGTTATGATCAAAACGGTAACCTCGTTATGGACAGGAACAAGGGCATCGGCACGGCAACGGTTGATGGCATCGAGTATAACCACTTGAACCTGCCCGTTAGGATAACGGTCGACAACGGTAGTGACAATGGCACATTGGATTATGTGTATACCGCCACTGGCACCAAGCTCCGAAAGATAAAGGTCGAGGGTGGGGCAACTACCACTACGGATTATAATGGGGGCTACATCTATGAAAACGATAACCTACAGTTCTTTAGCCATCCCGAGGGATATGTTCAGCCCAACGGCACAGGGGGCTATGATTATGTCTACCAATACAAAGATCACCTCGGAAATGTACGTATGAGCTACACGGATGACCCGTCTAACCCTGGTACACCAACAATCATTGAGGAAAACAACTACTACCCCTTTGGAGGGCTTCATAAAGGATACAATACTGGAGGAGACAATGCCCTTGGCAATGATCTTGCCCAAAAATGGAAGTTCAACGGAAAGGAGTATGAAGAAAGTTTAGGGTTTGAAACATATGACTTCGGGGCAAGGAACTATGATCCGTGGTTAGGAAGATGGTTTGGTGTTGACCCATTGGCAGAGAATAGCTTTAGTATGACCCCTTATCATTTTGTTGCAAATAACCCTTTAATTTTCATTGATCCTGATGGTATGGATTGGTTTTACTATAGGAAAGATGGAGAAGAAGAAGCTTCTTGGAACTGGCATGATGGAAGCGAATACGAACATTCATACACGTATACGGATTTTGATGGTACCGAACACACCGATACAATGACTTTACAAGGTGTTAAAGCGGTCGCTGTTTTTGATGGAACCGATGGAGAGAGTATTGGAGAAGATGGTACTATGACGGGTGAGGGAGCGAATCCTGCAGAAGTTACCATTTATGGTCCTGGAGGAGCGGACGATGTAGCAACCTATAGAGGTATCTCAACGTCTTCAGACCCTGATCAATACTCTATGATAGCAGAAGGTTATTATTATGGAGCATGGCAACAAATGGGAAGTAGTCCGTTTGGTAAAAATGCCTTGACCTATAGAATAAGTCAACTTGATGGTAACCTTCGTATACCTACACAAGGAAATGAAGTAAACAAAGCTCATCCTGATAACGGAACATTTATGACCCAAATATTTTTGCATAGAACTAACTGGAGCGGGAAAGCAAGTGCCCCAGTATCAGAAGGGTGTTTGATTATTGACGCAAGGCAGTGGAGAAAGGTAGAAGGTCAATTAGGTAAGTTAAACTCTTTCTTAATCGAGGTCAAAAGAACACCTACAAAAAAAGCAAATAATAGTGTTTCAACAATAACCTCAAAACCTGACGATAATTAAGATTATGATAAAGATTCAATTCACAATATATTTTTTGAGTCTAATGTTGTTCAATTGCGGAGTTAAAAAACAAGAATGCAAGACTTTCAATGTTAGAGCTTTTACCCATTATAAATTTGGTATCGGACTTTTAAATCCAGAAGATGAGGATTACCTGTTACAGATTTATGACAAACCGAATGGCAATGTAATTGGAAATTTGCCTCCTGCCGAAGAAACAGGTCATATTATTAATATAATAGATTCGGAAGGGATGTTTTTTAGAATAGAGTTTTCCTTTCCTGAAGAAACTAGTTTAAAAAACAAATACGGTTGGGTAAAGAAAGGAACTCTTGGTTTGGTAACAAGGAATTATGATGGACAAGCAGTAAAACTATATTCACAACCATCTCTTAACAGTTCCGTTTCACATACCTTTGAGGAAGTACAAATTGTCAAAATATTGGAGGTTTGCAATGATTGGGCTTATGTGGAGACTTTTGAAGACCAAAAGTCAAGCAAAGGTTGGTTAAAACCTGAAATGCAATGTGGAAATCCTTTGACAACGTGTCCTTAACGGGCAATATTCAAAATCAGATTGTGCACCCTAAAATATCAAGCCACCCATTGCGGTGGCTTTTTTGTTCTACCCGGCCAACTTCTGAGCAAGGTCAGCTTTAAGGACAAATGCGGATAGAAAATCCTTTACGGTCTCCTTTTGTTTGTCGGAGAGTTTTTGTGCCTTTGAAAAGAGGTTGAGCAGGTCACTGTCGTCGATGGTCGCTTCAGCCTTATTGTCACCATGCACCAGTCTATCTAATGAAACTTCCAGTACTTCGGCCATGCGCTTGGCAACCTCCAAAGAAGGTACTGAGATATTGCGCTCGTACTTTGACAGGTTGGTCACATGAACGCCCACCTCTTTAGAGAAGGCTTCTTGCGAAAAACCCCTTTTACTGCGCAAATCCTTTAAAATCGAACCAAAATCACTCATAGTCTTTTAACTTATCAACAGCGAACAAAACGCCCAAACACTCTACAAAACTAGGCATAACACAGCAAATAATACCAATGTTGTTAAAAAACATAACCAAATAGGATTAGTTTAATAAACCAAATACGCTATGTTTGTAAGTGAAAACGCTTAGGCAAAACTTATGAACAAACTGGATACCACAACACCCCATAACTATAAATATGAAACGGAGAAGCTGGAAATCCACATCCTCGGAGGGCTACGGACCGCCAAACTGGACAGCCTACGAATCACATTGAGTATCCAAAAACAGAAGCACGAAAACATAATACGCCACAGTCTCGACCGGTAGTGTAGTAAACGAGTTGGTTTTTTAAAACGGCATTGTAAGCTGTTGAAAGCCAGTGGCAACGGTTTCGGCCAATCCCTGGTTTTTGTTGCCACAAGGTATTTGGTGGCAGTAGAAAACGCGGCAGGGGGCATAAAACGGGGCTCTCTTTCACCTTAGTGTAGTAAATTAGTTGATGGAAAAGAGACAATGCCCCTACTGTAAAGGGCCTTGCACCAAAAATGGAAGGCAAAGGGGCAAACAGCGCTATAAATGCAAAAAATGCCTGAAGACCTTTCAACTACAGTATGTGTACCAAGCCTATGCCCCCCATGCCGATGCACTGCTAAAAAGCTTGTTGAAAGAAGGTTGTGGGGTACGGAGTATTTCAAGGATCATGGGCATTTCGACCAAGACCATCTTGTCGCGAATGCTCAAGATCAGCCACAAACTCAAGGCACACAGGCTTGGTCACCCTTATGCCAACTATGAGATGGATGAACTGTGGAGCTACATCGGCAGTAAGGCGAATACGGTATGGATAACCTATGCGATTGAAAGGGAGACCAGGGGAACCGTGGGTTTCTTTGTCGGTAGCAAGACCAAGGCGAACATTAGGCCCTTGGTGAACAATTTGTTGCTGCGCAACCCCAAGCATATCTATACCGACCGGTTGAACATTTATCCGGCCCTCGTGCCAAAGACTATCCATCGATTTTTTCGATACAGTACCAACCATATCGAGCGAAAGAACCTCACCTTACGTACCCATATCAAGAGACTTTCGAGAAAGACGATATGCTTCTCTAAAAAGAAGAAATACTTAGAAGCACATCTTCGGATCTATTTTTGGGGATAAGGCTGTGCCCTACCTTTCTGACAAAGTGCCTTTTATGGTGGCGAGCCCCTACATACGGCCATTTTACCCCAAAACAGCAGTGTTCTAGTGCGCTTCATCGATAGTTGTACAACACTTTTGGTAAAAATACGTTAACCCATGTAAGAATCTTGACCACAAAAGTGAGGCATGTGTATAGTGTAAAATCTTACAGCCATTACTTTTGGCGATTTGCAAAAACAGAACCAAATGAAACCTACTGACTATGTGCTGCTCATCGCGGTATTGCTATTGGGCGCTTGCGCCACGGTACCACGATTGCAAAGTGTGGCATCACACATACCCTGTATCGGGGCCATTGGTGAAGACCGTTCCGCACTGTTCAAAAAAGAGTTCGTAAAGGTGGGCGAGCCTATCTTGACCGTACCTATCGGCGTTACGTTGAACTCGTATGCCTTTGACAAGGCCAGTTATACAAAGTATGCAAAGTATGCCCAAAAATTGGGAAAAAAGCCTATGGTGGCCTATAACGATACCATACGGCCGGGTCCTCGATACTATACCTTGAAGATATCAGACCTGGTCAGCCTGCGCTCCCAGTTGAACCATGAACAGAATGGGAACTTGCTCACCTATATGGCCACGGATAAGGATTTGCGCATATTGAATGAGATTTCGTTCGTGGTAGCGGCTGATGTTCAAGAAGTCATGGTAGCTGCCCGGCATTACGATATCAGTGGTTCAAAGCAAGGGCTGGTGCTCGAGGCCCATGGGCCCATGGGCCGGTACACATTGGGTATGGCCGAATTACAGGTATTTGATTTTGGCACCGCAGGCATATGTTGGACGAAGAACCGGTTTGGCACCCACCAGATAGCTGCCTTTTTGACCGATGGTAGGTCATGCCCGGGTGATACCGAGCGGGATCCCCAAAAATTGAACGAGATCAATGCATATTTAAAATTCTAGCAATGCAGAAAATTTTACTTATTTCGATATGGGCCGTCTTTTTTTTCGCAAGCTGTGAAGATATTATCGAAGTGCCCGATATTTCAAACCAACAGGTAGAACTCTTGGCACCGACCCAGGGCAGTGTGGTGACCGATAGTTTGGTCAACTTTAACTGGAACGGGGTCGACGATGCAGAATCGTACCTTGTACAGATTGCAACCCCCGATTTTGAAAATGCCGTACAGTTGGTGTTGGACAGTGTTGTCGTCATCGACTCGACATTTATTGGCACACGTATCTCAAAAGAACTCGGCAACAATGCCTACGAATGGCGTGTAAGGGCGCAGAACAGTGATTTTGAAACTGTTTTTTCTGCAAACAGCTTCAGTGTTGCGGTACCGCCCAACTAACCGCCGCAATCATGAAAAAGAACAAAAAGACATATGTGCTTTTGGTCGTTGTACTTGGTATTTGGGGCATACTGGGCATGAAAATCGTCAGTGCGATCCACCCAAGTGGGCACCCAGCCGATGTGGTGGTGTTGAACGAGCGGTTCACACCTGATACCGTGACTACAAAAAAAGATACGTTTGTCATCGCTGCCAATTACAGGGATCCCTTCTTGGGTACACTGCCCAGGGCCAAAGTGCCCCCACAAAAACCAAAAAAGGCCGTGAAGCGTATCTTACCGCCCAAAAAAGATGTTGCCTATCTGGGTTCGATAGCCCAGAACGGTACCCAAGAGCGCATGTATTTTGTCTCGATCGATGGGCAGCAGCATATTTTGGGGAAACATGACAGGGTCCAAGAGGTACAACTGGTCCGGGGCAGTTCAACATCCATCACCGTACGGTATGGGGGGCACACTACAACAGTACCATTACAGCAATGAAAAGTATTCAAAAAATACAGGCCGGGGCATTACAGTTCGTTCTTTTTATAGGGGCGATCATTGCCATCTTACTGTTTTCATTTGTGCTGGTATCTTACTCACACAACCTGTTCCGTAAAAAGACCGATATATTGGTACAGGTCATACAGGCAACAGACTTTGGCCTAACGGCCTCTTTTGCCAAGGGCATGCGATTGGGCGAGACCATGGCCGTACCCTTTTCTGATGACCTCAATATCACAACGGTTACCCGAAAAAGCTACTGGGGCATTTTAGAGATGCGACACACCAAGGCGACCAAAGAACAACTGGCCTTTGAAAAGTGGGCCTTTGTGGGTACCGCCAGCAAAGAGGGCCATGCCTTGTACCTACAAGACAACCAACGCCCACTGGTACTGGCCGGAAAGACCAAGATCACGGGCGATGCACATCTTCCTGAACAGGGGGTCAAAATGGGCAATATCTACGGGCACAGCTATTACGCCCCGCAATTGATCTATGGCGAAGAAAAACGGAGCAGTGCCCAACTGCCCCTTTTTCATCGTGAGCTTGGGCAACAAATGGAAAAATGGACAAGTCACACAAATGAACCAGAGGGGGAGCCCCTTTTGTATGAAAATGGAATGGTGGCCAAAAATAGTTTTAAAGCACCGGTAAAGGTGATCAAAGGCTCCCATATCAGCTTAGGGAAAGTCGAACTGTCAGGAAACATTATCGTATGGGCCACAGAAAAAATTGAAGTGGGGGCGTTCACCAAACTCCACGACATCTTACTTGTTGCTCCTGAGATTGAGATTGCCAACTGGACAAAAGGCAACCTTCAGGCTTTGGCAAGTCGGTCAATTTCTGTAGGCAAGGGCTGTGAGCTGGCATATCCATCCGTATTGTTGGTGCACCAGAAGAACCAAACCCTTTCAGAAATACCCGAAAACAGCCCCAATATCACTATTGATGCGTATGCAACTGTTCGCGGTATGGTCATCTATTGTGGCGATAATGGAGCGGCCAATGTTGTTACGCCCCAAATACATATCAACGGTAACGCCAAGGTAGTGGGCGAAGTCTTTTGTGCCGGTAATTTAGAATTGAAGGGCCGTGTGAACGGGAGTGTGACCACAGGCGCATTCGTTGCACTTGAAAACGGTAATGTCTATCAAAACCATTTGTACAACGGTAGCATTGACCGTACGGTATTGCCTGAAGAATATGCAGGCTTGACCTATGGTAACGCCCCGGTAAACCAAGTGTTGAAATGGCTGTACTAAAAAAAATAAGGGCATCTACCTTGATGGAGACCTTAGTGGCTACCGTATTGATCGTCGTAGTGTTCATGGGGGCCAGTATGGTATTGAACCAGTTGTTTGCCTCGAGCATGCATTTCAATGACAACCTCATACGGCAAGAACTGCTGCAATTGCAGTACCAACACGAACATGGACAGTTGCAGCTTCCTTACCACACCGAATTGGGCCAGTGGACGGTAACTGTAAGTGAAATGGAAGAAAAATGGGCCCTACAGACCTATTTTGAGGCGACCCATCAATCGGGAGAAAAGAAAATTGTGTTCAAAAAATGAGGGGAACAATGAAATTGAAGGCTTTTACCTTGAGTGAAATGCTCGTCACCTTAATGATCACGACCATCGTGGTAGGTATGGCCTTTGCAGTGCTTCATTTGGTGCAACGGCAAATGCACGGCATTGATGGCAACTATGAACGAAATACAGCGTTCAACATACTGCGACAGGGGCTATGGATCGACTTTAACCAATGCGATGGGGCCTGGTACGACCAAAAGGCAAACCAATTGATTTTTGCCAATGGCCTAAAAGAAACGGTGTACCGTCTACATGATGGTTTTATTGCCAAGGAAAAGGATACTTTTCGAATCGAGGTGGCCAGCCAACATTTTTTCTTTAAGGGCCTACAGCAACCTTCGGGTGAAATAGATGCCCTACGCTTTGCCTTGTCAAAAAAGAACGGTTCTAAAGCGCTTTTTGTATACAAAAAGAATGCAGCAACAAGCTATATAAACGATTAAAGTGGGATTTAAACTTGAACAGGCCCTGACCGCCAAAACGGATTCTTCTCAGCAACAAGGTGATATTGAAAGCTTGTTGAAAAGGGATATCGTGCTTTTTGGCACCTTTTTCAACAGCAAGAAGAAAGAGGATTTTTATACCGAACTGGCAGTGCTCTTAAAGGCGGGGGTGCACCTAAGGGAAGCCCTGGAACTTTTGGGCAATAACCAAAAAAAGGAAAAACTACGGCAATTTTATGCCAGCATGCTCGAAGATCTTGACCTTGGGCATGGTTTTTACGAAATTCTCAGGGCAAGAAAGGAATTTACCGAATACGAATACTATTCCGTTCAAATCGGGGAAGAAAGTGGCAACTTGGTGCAGATTGCCGAAGAGTTGGGCAATTTCTATTCACGTAAGAACGAACAGCGGCGTAACCTGGTCAATGCCATGACCTATCCATTGATCATTTTGTCCACTGCGCTATTGGTGGTCGTTTTTATGCTTCGGGTGATCGTACCCATGTTTGAGGATATTTTCAGGCAGAATGGGGTCGACCTACCACAGATCACCAAAGGCATCATTGCGGTATCAAATTTTATCAAAGGTTACGGGTGGGGGATCATGGGGCTCTTTGTGGCCTTGATCGTTTTTCGAAGGCCGATCTTTAAGAGAGCGGGCATGAAACGTTTTAGGGACAGGGCATTGTTGAAACTGCCCTACATCGGTCATTTTATCAGATCGGTCTATTTGGCACAGTTTACCCAAGCGGTGGCACTGCTCACCGCCTCTAAAGTACCTGTACTGCAGAGCTTGCAGATGGTAAGGCGCATGATTGGTTTTTACCCTTTGTACGATGCATTGGTTGCCATGGAGAGTGAAATCATAAAAGGGGCCAGTCTTCATGGGAGTATCAAAGACAACCCCATATTTGACCATAAGATGGCTTCGTTGATCAAGGTCGCTGAAGAAACCAATCAAACCGAATATATCTTTGACAGGCTCAGCCAACAATACCGTCTTGAGGTACAACAAAAATCAAAAATGCTCACTACGGTGATGGAACCCTTGATCATTGTTGTCATTGGCCTTTTCGTGGGTGTCATCTTAGTGTCCATTTATCTGCCCATGTTCAAATTGAGCAGTGTGTTGGGGTAGCGGATATTTTCAAGCATATCGGTAACAGTAGCATTGTAGATAAGCCATGATAAGCGGCTTTGGTCGCCCATATCGATATATGGCAATACCGATTATCATGAAAAGGAAAGGATGGCCGTATGCCCAAGTATGGTAAACCCCCATCGGGAGCCTGTACCATCGCTGTAAATTCTTATCGGGAAAAACCGTGAACCATCGATTTCTTGCTAACTAGGGTATGAAATAAGTTGATTGCACATGCACGGCCTCTTAAAGTACATACTCCCTAAGTTACATGCTGAACCTGACGGTAATGGGCCGACCCATAGTGCCAAATACCGAAAATCGGGTTTGACGGCGTACCAGGCAGAAGAGATAAAGGGCAAGGTGAAATTGGCTTTTGAGCAAGACAAGATCTACAGGCAAAATGATATTGGCCTCATGCAGCTCTCTGAATACATTTCACACGATCGTTACAAGGTGTCAGAGGTGTTGAACTGTTATTTTGCAATGAATTTCTATGCCCTGCTCAACCACTACAGAATAGAAGAGGCAAAAATGCTGCTGCTCTCAAAGCCTTTTATGAGCGTAAAGTCTGTTATGTATGAAGTTGGGTTCAACAGCAAGAACAGTTTTTATACCGCATTTCGAAAAAATACCGGACTGAGCCCCAATGACTACCGGAGCATGTGGGCCTATATGGACCCCGTTCAGGCGTCTTCGCTTCAACTACAGTAAATTTTCTTTCCCTTCCCATTGGGGTCGACGGTCTTTCTATCACCGGGCAGATATATTGAAGAAATTCCATAAACATGGGTGCCCTTTCATATTGAGGGCATCTTTTTTGTTTTGCTGACGATGCTTGAGATAAGTTGGCCATACGGCATTGGGTGCAGCCCACCCATATCGTTCCCCCATTTTTGCTATACAGCCCAAGACCAATGCCATTCAAGAATGTCGCTTGCCATAAGGTGAAATACATGTGAAACGGCAAAACCACATTTTGGCAACAGCTGACCCATTTTCGTGTTAAAAAGGGTACTTCCCGTTGGGATTCACTTTTTTTGAGGTACTTGCCGTTTTAGAAGTACTTTTTGAATGTGCACTTACAATTGTTTTGTTAATGCAATTGTAAAGGTAAGGCGGTGAGAGGCCTTACTTCTTAATAACAAAAGAATTCCATTAAGTTTTGTTTTTCATGTACAGAGGTATTATTTGAATTAGCTATCAAACACTTCTTCCGCCTGCCTTTCTCAGTTGCACTAACTCATTCATTTACTAACAAAACTTTAACTCTATGAAAGTAAAGAAACTGTTTGGGGCATTTATAGTGGTGTTCTTGTGCTGCGCATCAGTACTGTCCCAAGAAAAAACAATTACAGGGGTGGTTACCGATGATACCGGTATTCCGCTACCTGGTGTAAACATTGTTGTTGAGGGTACCACCAATGGTACACAGACAGATTTCGACGGTGTTTATGCCATTAGTGCCAGTGTAGGGCAATCTTTGTTGTTTACCTATATCGGCCAAAAAGATGAGCGAAGGACCATAGGTGCCCAAAATGTCATAAATGTACAGATGCAAGAAGATGCACAAGCCCTTGAAGAAGTGGTGGTCACGGCCCAAGGTATCGTCAGGGAACGGCGTGCCCTGGGGTATGCGGTGACCACGGTAGAATCTGATGCGGTCGAATCGAGGCCTGAAGCCGATATCGCTAGGGTACTGAACGGAAAAGTAGCTGGGGTGAACATTACCGCGAACAACGGACTGTCCGGTTCGGGGACAAACATTATCATTAGGGGCTATTCTTCTGCGACGCAGTCGAACCAGCCGTTGTTCATTGTCGATGGTATTCCCTTTGATTCCGGTACAAATACGCAGACCAATTTTCTCGATGGCAACACCGAATCAAGCAGGTTTTTGGACATTGACCCCAACAATATCGAAAATATAAGTGTGCTTAAAGGGTTGAGTGCCACGGTACTTTATGGTAATCGGGGTAGAAATGGGGTTATATTGATCACTACCAAGGGTGCTTCTTCTGGCTCTGCCAAAAGTAAGACCGAAGTGACCGTAAGCCAGTCCGTTTTTTTTGCGGACGCCATTCTTCCCAATTACCAGAACAATTATGGGGGGGGCTTTCACCAAGGCTTCGGATACTTCTTTAGCAACTGGGGACCCCGGTTTGACCGAAGCGATGATGATGGAATCTCCAATGCAGGGCAATTTGTAGGGGGGTCAGGGCCTGCCATTTTACAACACCCGTTTAACTTTATAGCCGATCCTACCCTAATAGCTGGCTTTGAAGACCTGTTGGACGATCCTTACCCTTACCAACCCTACAACGGCGTGGAAGAGTTCTTCAGAACCGGTAACATTTACAGTACCTCGGTAAACATACGTGGCGGTTCAGAAAAGGTGAACTTTAATGCCAACTATGGCCGAACAGAAGATATTGGGGTTACACGGGGAAATCGGGTATTGCGCAATAATTTCAGCATTGGCGGTAATGCCAGATTGGCGAACAATTTCACCGTATCTGGAGTCTTTAACTTCATTACCACAGATTTCAATTCTCCACCCAATGCGGTAAGTACCGGTAGTGGGGCCGCTTTTGATGGATCGGCGATTTTCGGCGATGTACTCTATACCCCCCGGAGTGTTGATTTGACCAATTTGCCTTTTCAGGCGGCAGATGGCCGAAGTCTGTACTACCGTTCAGGCAATGACATACAAAACCCATACTGGACCATAGAAAATGCAAAGACCTCGCAGAACACCGATCGGTTCTTGGGCAATGCCTCATTGAGCTATCAGTTCAACGACTGGTTGAACCTGACCTATCGATTGGGGTTGGATACCTATACCGAACTCAATTCGTATGGCCAGAACAAGGGAGGGGTCGACGGACCTGTACTGGGTATTCTCAGAACCACTTCGGTAAGGAACACGATCTGGAACCATGACCTGATATTGAGTGCTGATAAGGATTTGAGCGAAGATTTGAACCTTAAGGTCACTTTGGGGGCCAATAGCAGAAGGGATACCTATGCCCAAGATGGTATAGAAAGCCAAGGGCAATTGGTGTTTGGGGTATTGGAGCATTTCAATTTCACCACACCTTCTTCCACCAACTCGTTTTCGGGCCTGAGCCTAAACCAAAATTTCGAGGAAAATTTGGTAGGGGTCTATTTAGATGCCACGTTGGGGTACAAAGACTTTCTGTATTTGAATGCGGTAGGGCGTAACGATTGGTCATCGACCCTGGAACGTGAGAACAACTCATTGTTTTATCCTGGGGCAAGTGTTTCGTTCATTCCGACTTCGGCATTTCCTGAATTACAGGGCGATGTGCTCAACTATGCGAAATTGCGGGTCGGGTATGGATCTTCAGCAGGTTTTCCTACGCCCTTTAACACCCGAGATGTACTGACCTTGGATTCTCGGGCCTTGGTCGACCTAAATGGCAATGTCATTTCGGGCAACACGGTATCTGACGTCTTGGGTAACCGTGACCTGGAACCTGAACGTGTAGAAGAGTTTGAGATCGGTTTGGATACCCGACTCTTTAATAGGCTTAACCTGAATGTGAGTGTTTTTCAGAAGACGACATCTGATTTGATTACCCAACAGACCTTGGACAGTTCTACCGGTTTTACCAGCACTTTTGTGAACATTGGTGAGATACAGACCAAAGGTATTGAGGTAGACTACGGTGTCGATGTTTTCAAGGGGAGCGGTGATAATTTTGGATTTAACATCTCTGGTAATTTTACGGCCAATGAAACCACGGTAACCGATCTGGCAGAAGGGACCAACAATATTCTCTTGACTTTTGCCGTGGCAGGTGAAGCGGCAAACTATGCGGTTGAGAATAGGCCATTTGGAGTACTGTTGGGATCGACCATTCAACGTGACGAAAATGGAAACAGGGTCGTAGGGAGCAACGGAAGGTATTTGGTCGATAACAATATTACAGAGATCGGTGATCCCAATCCAGATTGGACCACTACGTGGATACCGACGTTCACCTATAAAAACTTTACACTTTCCGCAAACCTGCAGTACCGTCATGGGGGCGATGTGTATTCAGTGACCACGGCGGCATTGATCGGCCGTGGGGTAGTAGATGCCGACAATGCCATAGATCGTGAAGCCAATTATGTGTTGCCGGGTGTTTTCGCCGATGGTACCCCGAACAATGTGGCCATCACCTCTACAGAGTTGGGTTTCAATACCTTTTTTGCAGGCAATATCAATGAACTCAACATTTTTGATGGATCTACCATCAGGCTTCAAGAAGCTTCATTGGGGTATTCACTTCCCAAGAAATTGTTGGACAAAACGCCTTTTGGCAGTATGTCACTTACCCTATCGGGTACCAACCTTTGGTACAAAGCGGTCAACTTTCCTGATAATGTCAAGTATGATACCAATGCATCAAGTACCGGTGTGGGCAATGGTCAGGGAATCGATTTCTTCACAGGGCCATCTGTGCGAAGATATGGGTTAACCATAAAAGCTACTTTTTAAAAATTGTGAAGCGGTAAAGAAAATTTAATACACATATTATGAAAAATACAATTCGAAAAATCAATTTGGTGCTCAGCGGTTTGTTTCTGCTTTATATGGTAGGATGCGAGACTGTGGAACTTGGGGTCGTTGAGAGTCCGAATGCACTGAACCCGTCACAGGCAAGTGTTGACTTTTTCTTGAATCAGATACAGATCATGGTCGCACAGGTGCACAGCGGTGAAGAAGGGCGTGCCGAGAACGGTCTAAGCCAATTTGGCATGGAGCCCGTTCGCATGCAACATGGTTTTGGGCCCACTTACAGAGAGTCGTATGACCCCTCAGATTATGATAGGGTTTGGGACAATGTGTATGCCCGCGCATTGATCGATATCAGAACGATGACCCCATTGGCTGAAGAAGAAGGGCAATATACCCATATTGCCATAGGCCAAATATTGGAGGCCTATATGATGATGACCATGGTCGATTTTTTCGGCGATGTACCCTATTCTGAGGCAGCGAGTGGTGGTGAGGCCATCCTGAATCCTGCTTTGGATTCGGGTTCGTCCATTTATGCGGCTTTGGACCAGTTGTTGTTGGATGCTATCGCGAACTTGAACCGAAATGAAATTTCGTTGCCTGCCAATGACCTGTTCTACAATGGTGATGAAGGCCAGTGGTTGCGGGCAGCCAATACGATGCGCCTCAAACTCTATCTTCAGACCCGATTGGCCAACGAGGGAGGCTTTGGGGCTTCTGTCTCAGCGTCAACCATCAATTCCCTTATTGCAGACAATCGATTGATCTTGGATGCAAGTGATGACCTTTTCTTTCAATGGGGCACCAACAATGCGGCCCCCGATAGCCGGCATCCGTGGTTTGATGCCAATTATGATGGCGCAGGCCCCAGTTCAGATTTTTATACCTGTAACTATTATATGGACCTCATGGCCAACCAGTACAATGAACCTGATCCGAGGATCCGGTATTATTTTTACAGACAGGTCAGTGATTTCTCTGGGGCCGATGTGGTCACAAAAGAATGTGTGACCGAGGTCTCCCTGCCTTCTTGGTGGGATTCCAGCCAGCCTTACTGTACCGTACCCAACATCAATGGATTGGATGGCTATTGGGGAAGAAACCATTTGGATGATGATGGTATTCCACCAGATGATGCTTTCAGGACCTTGCATGGCGTTTACCCCGTAGGTGGGCCATTTGATGACGATTCGTTTCGAAATGTCTCGGGATCGGCTGCAGTGAACGAAGGGCTTGCGGGGGCAGGGATCTCTCCTTTGTTGATGTCTTCGTACACCTATTTCATGTTGGCAGAAGCCTCTCTTACCTTAAGTACCACGGGCAATGCCCGAACCTATTTGGAAACCGGCATACGGCAATCCATCGGTACGGTAGTCAATTTTGGGACCTCCTTGGCAGCAGGCTCTGGCTTTGTGCCCGATGCTGCTGCGATCGATGCCCATGTGAACGATATTTTGACGGCATATGATGCAGGCAGTGATACCGATAAGTTGCGGATCATTGCAGAGCAATACTTTATTGCACTCTGGGGCAACGGTATCGAAGCGTACAATACCTATCGCAGAACGGGCCAGCCCGATAATGTTACCCCGGCTTTTGCCCTGCAAGATCCAGGAACGTTTCTCCGATCGATGTGGTATTCACAGACCGCGTCAGACAGTAACACGAACATTACGCAAAAAGCGGCACCTGACACCCCCGTATTTTGGGACACCAATCCTGAAGGTTTTGTAGAATAGATCAAATATGATAACGGTTAATAAAAAGATAATGAAAAATATACTAAAATCCACTATCAGTAGCTTGCTGCTCCTTATACTTATCGTTGTGGTCGGGAGTTGCGAGGATGATGATAAAAATCCGTTGAATCTTCTTGAGATCGAAGATTCACAATCGCCTTACGTACGTATAGTTATCGATGAAACGGTGGTAGCCCAAGGCGACTTGGCCACATCTTCGTTTACAGCAACGGTCGATGATGTGAGTGACAATGTCGCCTCGTGGGAGTTGAGCGTGAGCCGCGAATCGGCAGGCGTGGCCAGTGACACGGTTTCTTTGACCACCATTACCAGTTTTCCCAGTGATATTGCTATTCCATATACCGATATTGCATCGGCCCTGGGCATCACCACAGATGATATTCTTGGGGGCGATTTCATTCGCTTTTTAGGAACATCGACCGGTACCGACGGTGCGGTATTCACTGTTGACAATTTTAGCCCCAATGTCACGGGGCAACCAGAACAATTACAGGCATTCAACTTCATTGTTTTGGTGAAATGCTCTCCCATCAGTGATGCCACTTTGGCCGGTACTTGGATCATCGAGATGACCGACCTTTTTGGCGATGGGTGGGACGGGGCCTTTGTTACCTTTGAAATTGATGGGGTGGGCACCGATTACACCTTTACCTCTGGTTCAGCGGCCACATTTGAAGTTGAGGTTCCCGAGGGGACATCAAGTCTGGTGATATCGTATACCAGTGGGGCTTTTGAAGAAGAACATATTTATACCATAGAAACCCCTGATGGGGATGTTAGGGGCCCATTTGGACCAAATCCTGACCCCTGTATCAATTAAGGTCATTTTGCAGAACTATCCCACAGAAAAGAGGGCCTTCTTTTGAGGGCCCTCTTTTTTAAGGGTTACTTTTTTTATATTTATCGCCATGATGGTAACAATTTGCAGAAAGGCCCACTTTAATGCAGCACATCGCTTGCACAATTCCAATTGGAGCGATGAGCGAAATAGAGAGGTGTTCGGCATATGCAACAGCCCGAACTATCATGGGCACAACTTTGAATTGGAGGTCAGGGTCAGGGGCGAGGTAAACCCTGATACGGGATTTGTCATGGATCTGTCAGAATTGGGCATACTTGTCAAAAACGAAATAGAAGTACGCTTTGACCATAAAAACCTGAACGAAGACTGCCCTGAGTTTAAAGACCTGCTTCCCTCGACAGAGCACTTTGTCAAAATCATCTATGATATTTTGAAGCCCAAGCTTGAAGAAGGGCAATTGCTGCACATTACATTGCACGAAACACAAAAGAATGCGGCTGAATATGGAGATTGGTAACAAATTTACGATATTGCACCCCCTAAAGGGATATTAGCTCAGTTGGTTTAGAGCGCTGCCTTGACAGGGCAGAGGTCACTGGTTCGAATCCAGTATATCCCACTTTATCTCTTATAAACTATGGTGCAGGCAGTAGACTTGCCAAACCAACGAACTCGGTTTATTGATGCGATGTTATACACGGTATCCCGAATGATTTTGGGGATAAAGGCAAGAAGTGCAGCAACCAAACGCCATTTTGGGATTTTGGACACTATTTCCAAGAAACCATCAGAATGGGTATGCGGTCCATTTTCATCAAAAAGGATAACCGTAGTCAATTCTCGGGTTGGAAAGCCGTGTTCCCGTAGCAATTTTTGACCCACTGGGGATTGAAAAGGGACAAATTGGAATAGATCGACTGGGGCAAGTTGCAATAGCCACCCCACGACTCCATTGCAGAGGTTGCATTCCCCGTCGAAAATAATGATGTTCTTTTCCATTTTTTAATCGGTTGTGTGGCAGTTTAGTTCGTTCTGAAACGCTGTTCATTTCAAAACAGGCCGATTTTTAGGAAAAGTTTAGTAAATCAAAGAAGCTCCAAGATACGCTCCATGGCCATGCCCCTTGAACCTTTTATCAACATTGGGCCTTTAGGGAGCGAGGTGAAATCAAAGGAGTTTTTTAGGGTGTCAAAAGAATTGAACTGTTGAAAATCAGTTTTTGTTTTGGCGAAATTTTCCCCGACCAAGTATACATTCTTGAATTCGAGGGTTAAGGCGAGGTTTGCGATATATTGATGTTCCCTTGCTGTATCTTCGCCCAATTCAAACATGTCACCTAGAAAAATGTTTTTTTGATCCCCATCAATTTTAGAAAAGCTTTCCAGTGCTACCTGCATACTGGTAGGATTGGCATTATAGGCATCAAGAACGATGTGATGGCCTTTCCTTTTCAATATTTGTGAGCGATTGTTCTCAGGAATGTAAGACTCCAGTGCCCCTTTGATGGTGACAGGGTCAATGTTGAAATAGTTACCTATTAAAATGGCAACGGCACAATTGGGAAAATTGTAGGCACCCGTTAGTTGGGTTTTTACCTTGGTCCCTTCAAACTGGATTTCCACGAAGGGATTGGCTCCTAAAAAGGTGATGCGGTAAAACCCATGGCCCTCTTGGCTGAAACCAAACTTTTTATCGTAGGTGGAAAGCTTTTCTCTTTGAATGGGATCGTCGGCGTTTAAAAAAACATGGCGATTGTTGGCTAGTAAGTGGTCATACAGCTCACTTTTACCTTTTATCACCCCTTCTACCCCTCCAAAACCTTCTAAATGGGCCTTGCCAAAATTGGTGATACAGCCAAAATCGGGCTGAGAGAGACCAGAAAGAAATTCAATCTCTTTTTGGTGGTTGGCCCCCATTTCAACAATGGCCACTTCGGTCTCTTTGGTAATGGACAGTAAGGTCAGTGGCACCCCGATATGGTTGTTGAGATTGCCTGTTGTGGCAATGGTACGATAGGTTGTCGCCAGTACTATGTGTATGAGCTCTTTGGTCGTTGTCTTTCCATTGCTTCCGGTAAGTGCGAGCACTTTGGCCTTGCACTGGTTTCGGTGGTACAGCGCAAGTGCTTGCAGTGTTTCCAGTACATTGTCGACCAGAACGGTTTGGTCGGTATCGAATTCCCCCTCATCGATGATGGCCAAGGCAGCCCCTTTATCAATGGCCTCCTTGGCGAATGCGTTTCCATTGAAGTTGGGTCCCTTTAGGGCAAAAAAAATACAGTTTTCAGTAATTTTACGGGTATCTGTCGATACCGTTTGGTGCGCTAAAAAAAAGCGGTGCAATTCAGGTATTGTCATACGTCGAAGATAAAAAAAACCCTGACGCTAAGGTCAGGGTCCTTGTATTGCTCAAACACTTTTTTTTAGCGTGTTTTTTTATGACGTACGGTCTTGTTTTTTGTTTTTGATTTCGAACCGACCCGCGACATGGCACATCGGAACCCGATATCATCAGTGGCCATATATTCGGGCAAGTACCTGCGTTGTGCAGGATCGAGCCAAAAAGCCCTATCTCTCCATGATCCCCCTTTATAGACCCGTACTTCATCATTGATCAAAGAGGTTCTATAGTTTGAGGTATCGTATTGCCGAAGGATCTTGCCTGTTGAGTCCCGTTCCACTTTATGCTTTGGGGAATCATACATTTTTCGCTGGTCGTCTTCATTAGCATCACTGAAGCGTTCGTAAAATCGCGATGATCCCGGATCGCCATCACGGTAACCCCTATTGTCACTTGAAGAGAAATTGGTTCTGAGGTAGGTTTCTTCATCCCCGACGGGAACTTCCTTGATCTCACCCGGCAGGTTAACGGCAACAATACGGCCGTTGGGTAAGGTGTCATACACGATTTCTTCGCGCAGTACGTCAACCTTTCCGTCTTCACCGATGGCCTTTTTCAAATAGATGTTTCCACGATAGTAATTGAAGTCACTGATCTCGTCATCAACAATGGGACGGTACACATCGGCAACCCATTCCGATACATTGCCCGCCATGTCATATAGTCCGAAATCATTGGGTTTGTATGATTTTGCCTGTGCGGTAATGTCTGCACCATCGTCTGACCACCCAGCGATTCCGCCATAATCACCTTTACCTTGCTTGAAGTTGGCCAATTGGTCTCCGCGGCCCACTCGCTGGCCATTTCGGGTATAATCACCTTCCCACGGATATTTCTTTCTGCCGCGGTAATTGTTGTATTCCCGACTGCCGATAAGGGCTTGGGCAGCATACTCCCATTCCGTTTCGGTAGGCAATCGATATTCGGGCATGATGATCCCACTGCTTCGCTTCGCAAATACTGAAATGGAATCCCTTTTTTGTTTTCCCTGCAAAGAGTCGATTTCACCCCCATAGACAGATTCTGGGTTGTTCAAGTAGGCTTCGGTACTAAATGTGCCGTCCACCTCACCGTTGACAACGCCGTAGAGGGCATCTTCTTGAATATACCCTTCTCTTGACAACATAATTTCATTGACCCGATCGGTTCTCCACTCTGCAAATTGGGTCGCTTGGATCCAATTGACCCCAACGACAGGATATTCTGCGTAGGCAGGATGGCGAAGGTAATTGTTGGTCATGGTCTCATTGAAGCCAAGCCTGTTTCTCCATACCAATGTGTCAGGCAATGCTCCGGTATAGATATTCTTGTACATTGGATTTTCAGGTGGATAGACCGCTTTCAGGTAATCGAGGTACTCCATGTACATTTTATTGGTCACCTCGGTTTCATCCATGTAAAAAGACTGTACATGTTGTTGTGTTGGTGTATTGTTCCAATCGTGCATGATGTCATCCTGTACTTTACCCTTGGTGAACGTGCCCCCTTCAATGAATACGGTACCGGGTGGGGTTTCCTGTTCCTTGAACTCAGAGTTGTACTGAAATCCCCCCTCTTTTGCATTTATTTTCCATCCTGTAGCCCGCGATACGTTTTTCGAAGATGAAGATGAAGAATTTTTACAGCTTGAAAAACCTCCAGCAACCAAGGCGCAAGAAAGTAAAACTTTGATAAAGTGTTTTTTCATAATTTAGGCTTGAGTTCGGTTGACCTATGGTCGTAGGCCATGGGTCACTTTAATTTCATTTGATTTTAAAATCCATTTCGGCTATAACAACGGTGTATTGCACGATATATTTTATAGGGTAAAATATTTCAGTACGATCCGTTGGCCAAACAACATGTGTCCATAACGAAAATTCGCGAAGAATAGTATGGCTGGGCCCTGTTTCCAGAGGTTTTTTAACAAAGAAAGGCCGTGGGCGACAATGGGGCCTTGGCCTTTTGTAGGAAGATCTGTTAAAAAAGAATGAAAATGGTACAAGAATTTCGTAAAATGACCGTTAACTGGTAATACGTCTAATTTATTTTCCCTTTTCGGGGGTATTTTAGACTTTTGAGATCATTTTAACGTTAAATGAAAAAGATGAGAAGATTACCGATATTGCTGTTATTGGTCTTTGTTGCCCACTCTTACGGACAACAGGAAAGGGCTATCACCACAGCGGTTCCGTTTTTGACCATAGCAGCCGATGCCAGGGCCTCTGGTATGGGTGATATGGGAGTTGCCACTTCGGCAGATGTTTTTTCGCAACAGTGGAATCCGGCCAAGTTTGCTTTTGCCAAACGAAAGATAGGCATCGGCGTCAGTTATACCCCTTATCTGGAAAGTATTGTCAATGATGTTTCGCTCTTAAATGCCAATTTTTACAATAAGCTGAACGACAGAAGTGCTTTTGCGGTCAGTTTACGGTACTTTGGGCTCGGTGAGGTCGAGTTGAGACAGACCATTGATGAAGAGGCCACTTTGGTAGAACCCAATGAGTTTGCCATCGATGGTTCGTATGCCCTAAAATTGAGTGAGACCTTTTCCATGGCGGTCGGTGGCCGTTTCATCAGTTCGAACCTTGACTTTCAAGAAATCCAAAATGTGGATTCGCAGGCAGCAAATGCGTTCGCGGTCGATATCGCAGGATTTTACCGTTCCCGTGAAATTGCGTACAATAGTTTTGACGGGCGATGGAGGGCAGGCTTCAATATTTCAAACCTGGGTGGAAAATTACAGTACGATGAAGGTGGACAGGAAAACTTTTTGCCCACCAACCTGAAGTTTGGTGCCGGTTTCGATTTCATTTTTGATGCAGATAATACCCTGGGGGTGTATACCGAGTTCAACAAGTTATTGGTTCCCACACCTAGGGATTTTGATGGGGATGGAGACATCGATTCAGAAGATAATGACGAATACCAACAGATCAGCTTTTTTGATGGGGTTTTTGAGTCGTTTGGGGATGCGCCGGATGGTTTTAGTGAAGAGCTCAAGGAAATCACCTGGGCCTTGGGTGCTGAATACCGTTTTCGTGAAATCTTTATGTTGCGCTCCGGATTCTTCAACGAGAATGAAGAAAAGGGATCTCGGCAGTTCTTTACGTTGGGTGCCGGTTTTCAGTTTAAATCGACCCAAATCGATATTTCATACCTGTTCTCGACATCAGAAGTGCAGAATCCGTTGGAGAATACCTTGCGTTTTTCCCTTACCTTTAATTTAGGGGAAGAATTTTTTAACGATTAGAGTACACTATTTCGATACCATAAAAAAACCTGTTGAAAAGACAGGTTTTTTTATTTTTGACAAAATCCATATCAGCGAATGGAGAAAAAGCATATCAGCTTCGCGCTTACTGTTTTTGATACAACAGACGATTTGCCCAAGCAAGACCAAGAGTTGCTCCAACAGGCGGTCGATGCAAGAAAACGGGCATATGCCCCCTATTCCAATTTTGCTGTCGGGGCAGCTGTGCTGTTGGAAAATGGTGAGGTGGTCACGGGAAACAACCAAGAAAATGCCTCGTATCCTTCGGGGCTCTGTGCTGAGCGGGTGGCCATCTTTTATGCTGGGGCACAGTTTCCTGACGTTGTTGTCAAGGCCATTGCCATAAGTGCCTCTTCAAAAGATTATACAGTTAAGCTGCCAGCAGCACCGTGTGGCAATTGCAGGCAGTCCATTGCTGAATATGAACAAAAACAGAAAGAGCCGATCGCATTGCTCTTTGCTGGTGAGCAAGGGCCGGTCTTTAAGTGCAATTCTATGGCCGACCTACTTCCCTTGGCTTTCAACAACTCTTTTTTGGGGGATTCTTGAATCAATTTTTTTTCGAATCGGATATATATGTATTTTTGTTTTCCCCTGTTGGGGGGAGCTTCATTTAACATATCGATATAGATGAAAAAAATCACAAAGGAGGTCTACCTAAAATGGTACGAAGACATGTTGTTCTGGAGAAAGTTCGAGGACAAGCTAGCGGCAGTGTACATTCAGCAAAAAGTTCGGGGATTTCTCCATTTATATAACGGCCAAGAAGCGGTGTTGGCGGGTTCATTGCATGCGATGGACTTGACCAAGGACCGCATGATCACAGCCTACAGGAACCATGTACAACCAATAGGTATGGGGGTTGACCCCAGAAAGGTAATGGCCGAACTGTACGGTAGGGTCACAGGTACCTCAAAAGGAATGGGCGGATCGATGCACATCTTTTCAAAAGAACATCGGTTTTATGGGGGCCACGGTATTGTGGGGGGGCAAATTCCCCTAGGTGCAGGTCTGGCATTTGCAGACAAATACTTCAAGCGAGATGCTGTTACCCTTTGTTATATGGGCGATGGTGCCGTACGGCAGGGATCGCTGCACGAGACCTTCAATTTGGCAATGCTCTGGCAATTGCCCGTGGTTTTTATCTGTGAGAACAACGGTTATGCGATGGGTACCTCAGTGGCCCGTACCTCATATTCGACCGAAATCTGGAAATTGGGCCTCGGGTATGAAATGCCCTGTACCGATGTTGACGGTATGGATCCCGCCAATGTGGCCAAAGAGGTGGATCTTGCGATTGAACGTGCCCGAACCGGTGGAGGACCTACCTTCTTAGAAATGAAGACCTATCGCTATCGAGGACATTCCATGTCAGATGCGCAGCACTACCGCACCAAAGAAGAGGTCGAAGAGTATAAAAAGATCGATCCGATCACCCAAGTGAAAGATGTGATATTGGAAAAGGGCTATGCGACCGAAGACGAGCTCAAGGTGGTCGATCAAAGGGTAAAGGATTTGGTGGCTGAATGTGAAAAATTCGCAGAAGAATCTGATTACCCCCCCGTACAACAATTGTACGATATGGTCTATGAGCAGGAAAATTATCCATTTTTACAACATAAACTATAAGTAAATGGCAGAAGTGATCAACATGCCCCGGTTGAGTGACACCATGGAAGAAGGTACCGTGGCAAAATGGCTCAAGAAAGTGGGAGACAAGGTAGAAGAAGGTGATATTCTTGCCGAGATCGAGACCGATAAGGCAACCATGGAGTTTGAATCTTTTCATGAAGGCACACTCTTGCATATTGGCATTGAAGAAGGTGATGGGGCACCTGTAGATTCACTATTGGCCATCATAGGTGAGGATGGGGAAGACATTTCACCACTGTTAAGTGGTAGTCTATCAGAAGCACCCCCGTCTGAAGTGCCACAGACAGAAACACCGGCAGCTGCTGAAGTTCCTGCTGCGCAACAGGTTACAGCCGCCATGGCTGTGCCGGCAGGTGTTGAGATTGTTAAAATGCCCCGATTGAGCGATACGATGGAAGAAGGTACCGTTGCTTCATGGCTCAAAAAAGTGGGCGATGAAGTAGAAGAAGGTGATATTCTTGCCGAAATCGAGACCGATAAGGCAACCATGGAGTTTGAATCGTTCTATTCGGGCACGCTCTTGCATATTGGTATTCAAGAAGGGGAGTCTGCACCCGTTGATGAAGTATTGGCCGTTATTGGTCCGGCAGGCACCGATGTAGCCGCAGTATTGAGCACGCAATCCAATGGAGCGGTAGCAGCACCAGAAAAAATGGAAGGCACAGAAATAACAGCGGCACCTTCCACTACAGCAAAAGAAGCCGATACAACAGCTGTAGCTGCTCCCGCAAGTCAAAACGGACGTATTTTCGCATCGCCATTGGCCAAAAGGATTGCCTCTGAGAAAGGCATTGACTTGGCCTCGGTTACTGGTTCAGGTGACCATGGACGAATAGTGAAAAGGGATGTTGAGCATTACGAACCTGCAGCAAAGGTAGCCCCAACTGTGGCTGTCGAGGCAGTCGCGTCACCCACGACAGCGGTAGCCCCTAGCACTCCAATAAACCTGCCGGTAGGCCAGGAAAGCAGCGAAGAGATCAAAAATTCACAGATGCGCAAGGTGATTGCCAAGCGTTTGAGTGAATCGAAATTTACTGCACCACACTACTATTTGACCATTGAGGTCGATATGGACAATGCCAAGGCCTCACGGGCACAGATCAACAACCTGCCTGATACTAAGGTATCGTTCAACGATATGGTATTGAAGGCCTGTGCGATGGCTCTGAAAAAACATCCCCAAGTGAACACCACTTGGAACGGCGATACCACAAGATACAACCACCACATACATATTGGTGTGGCCGTGGCAGTAGATGACGGACTGGTGGTGCCGGTACTCAAATTTGCCGATCAAATGGGCTTGACCCAAATAGGGGCATCTGTCAAGGATTTGGCGGGCAGGGCGCGGAACAAAAAAATCAAGCCCGATGAGATGGAAGGCAGCACCTTTACGGTCTCAAATTTGGGCATGTTCGGTATTTTGGAATTTACCTCAATCATCAACCAACCCAACTCCGCTATTCTTTCCGTAGGGGCCATCGTGGAAAAACCTGTGGTCAAAAATGGCGAAATCGTCATTGGAAGTACCATGAAGATCACATTGGCCAATGATCACAGAACGGTCGATGGCGCCACGGGTGCGCAATTTCTGCAAACCTTGCGGGCTTATTTGGAAAATCCGGTGACCATGCTGGCATAGGCATATGTAAAATAGACAGTTAAGAAAGCATCCAGAACAGGATGCTTTTTTTATCTTTAGTCTTGATCATAACCGTTTTGCGATGAATAGGATTTGGGGGCTATTAGGCCTACTCTTGTTTTGGGGCTGTGGTACCCAACAACCGACCACTGCACCGTCAACTCCCGTACCTCAAGGGCCCGAAGGGGTCAAGGGGAAAATTGTGATGGGCGGCGATGGGGGTACCGTATCGGGTTTTTCGGCTGTCAAAGAAGTGGAACAAATCATGAATTATCTGGCCTCTGACGAATTGGAAGGACGTGATTCTGGGAGTAAGGGTATTGAGAAGGCAGCGCAGTTTATTGAGAACCATTTTACCAGCAGTGGCGTTGTGCCTTATTTTGAGACATACCGGGACACCCTTGCCCATGTCAAGCCCATATCATATAATATTGTGGGCTGGGTGCCGGGCAATGATCCCCAATTAAAAGAAGAGTATATTTTGATTGGGGCGCATTACGACCATATCGGCATTGTAGCGGCAGTGTACAGCGATGCCATCGCCAATGGGGCCAATGATAATGCTTCGGGTACCGCCACTGTATTGGAATTGGCCCGGTATTTTGGTAAAAATCGGACAAACAGGCGCAGTTTGGTTTTTGCCCTTTTTAGCGCTGAGGAGCGGGGGTTGTTGGGTTCTAAGCATTTGGCCAAGAAACTAAAGCAGCAGCAGTTGAACCTGTATACCATGCTTAATTTTGAAATGACGGGTGTGCCCATGGCCCACGAAAGCTATCTGTTGTACATTACAGGCTATCAATTGTCGAACCTAGCCGAGGTGAGCAATGCGTATGCCCAAGAAAAGTTGATTGGGTACTTACCTGCCTCTAAAACCTACCAGCTCTTTAAAAGGTCTGATAATTATCCATTCCATAAAGAATTTGGGGTGCCCTCGCATACCTACTGTAGCTTTGATTTTACCAATTATGAGTATTACCACAAGCCCGGCGATGAAGTAGGTGAGCTTGATTTAGACTATATGACCAAGGTCATCAATAAGATGATACCGGTGGTAGTAGGCATTAGTAACGCTCCCGAGCAAGAAGTTGAGATGAATTGAGATTGCTGTTGTTTCAGACCTCAGTATATCAGGCGACAAGATGATTGATCATGGCTTTCACCATAACCTATGCCCCTGGGTACAGTGTTTGTTTTTCAACATGCCATCAGATGGGCCAGCAGGTAAAGATTAATCAAGAACGATGATTTAATAGAAGTATATGGCAAACATTATTATTACCGGCACAAGTAGGGGCATTGGTTTTGAGTTGGCACAATTGCTGGCTGATGAAGACCATAAAGTGTTGGCACTTTCTAGAAACCCCCAGCCGATTTTGGCCCTGCAACATGCTAATATTGCCACCTTTCCGTTTGACCTGTCACTGACGACCGATTACGAAAAGGTGAGTGGGTTCATTGCGGAATGGAGCCAGGTCGATGTGCTCATCAACAATGCGGGTAGCCTTTTGAACAAACCTTTTTTGGAGACTACTGCAGCGGAATTTGAGGCGGTATACCGGGTCAATGTTTTTGGGGTAGCCGAATTGACCAAGGCGGTACTCCCAAAAATGGGGAAAGATGGCCATGTGGTGACCATCAGCTCTATGGGTGGGGTACAGGGCAGCGTGAAATTCCCGGGGCTATCAGCCTATAGTTCGAGCAAAGGGGCGGTGATTACCTTAACGGAACTATGGGCCGAGGAGTTTAAGGAAACAGGTCCTTCATTCAATGTACTCGCCATTGGTGCCGTTCAGACCGAAATGCTGGCGGAGGCTTTTCCAGGTTATCAAGCACCTTTGACAGCTTTGGAAATGGCCAGATACATTAAGGGGTTTGCCTTAAACGCGCATCAGTTTTATAATGGTAAACTGTTGCAAGTAAGCAGTAGTACCCCCTAATCTTTTTCTAGGCTTTGATCTTGGCGAGTAATTGTTGTGCTTCAACGTTTTGGGCATCCAATTGTAACGCCTTTTTCAAATGCGCAAGGGCTTTGTCCATTTCGTTTTCACGGTAAAGGCTTCGTGCCAATAAAAAAATGAGGTAAGAAGACTCCACCCCCTTTTGAAGGAGTGCTTCCCCCAATGCAATGACATCGGGTTCGCGGCCTAAATTGCCCAATAGGCCCATGGCACTCTCCCAATCCCTGATGGTAAAGGAATCGGATCGAATGATGGATTTCATTTCAGGATGGTCTTTGAGCACATAAAAAGCGGGCAGGTATACCTCCCAATTTGGATTTTCAGCAAGGCCCTTCTGTATCCAAGTTACCGCTGCATTTTCATTGCCCATGATAATATGGGCACGTGCGATTTTAGGATACATTCCCGTCCAACCCTCAAGCATGGGAGCCGCTTCGCCCAGTTTTTGTATTGCCCGTTGCAGATTGCCCGCTCTTTGGGCATACAAAGCTTGGTTGAGCCGTATTCTACCATAGTGGTAGTCCATCAATTGCCTTAAATCTTTTAAAGGGGTTTGGGAATGGTCGACACGAAGGTCAATTTGATCGTACCATGCATTGTTCGTGCCCTTGACCACGACCGCTGCAGATTGTTTGCCTGAAATTTGCCCACCTGCTTGTTGTCCGGCAGTCAAGCTGTGCAAGAGGCGTTCGGCCAAGGACCCCTTTGAGTTTTCATAGGCGGTGGCCATGGCCTCAAGCACACCTTGGGCCAGTTGGTTGCCCATTACCACAAAATGATGGCCCAATCGGGCCTGGGCCTCCCCTTTCCAGTATTTTAGGGCCTCCCCCGTAAAGGCATGGCCATTGCCTTTGGCATCGATACCGGCAACTTGTCGGTAGTGGGCCCCAGGGTCATTGCGTTTTACTTCTAAAAGGGCTGTTTCAATGGTTTTGCCCTGTTTTAGTTTTTCAAAACCTTGGAGGGCATAGTTGGGTTCGGTTTCTGCAATGACCGAAAATGCCCCAAGGCCCGGTCGGATGTAAATGGTCGAATTACCGACATAAATATTGTTGGTTGCCACAGCGATTCCCCATTCTTCGGTATTTTCATCATAGGCCACAATGGAAAAGGTAGCGTTGATGTTTTTGTCGGCCAGCAAGCTGGGCAGGTTTTGTGAATGGATCGGAATGGCTGACATGGCCAAAAGGGCAATTGTCAGAAAGGCGTGGCGTTTCATGGGATAATGTTTGTCGATTGTAGGTAAAAGATAGCGGTCTTGCCCTTTTGTTACGCCATGGGGGTTGAAATGTATTCCGTAATGGCTTTGGGCACGTTGCAGGCGTATGTTTTATTGCACTTTGACCAGCATTTCATGGATTGCCCCAATGACCAAATTGGGTTCGTCCAATTGAATGAAGTGCCCACTTTTTGAAGTTGAAATGATTTTTGTTTGGGGTACTTTTTTCTGAAACTCCCGATACAGTCTTTTTTGAATTTCAATCAATTTTTTTTCAGAGGGGTCGTTTTCATCAATGCTGTTCGATTCGAGCAATGTGATTGGAATAGTTGTCTCCATGGCAAATGTTTGCAATAAGGAATCATGTTGGTTGTAGGCGTTGACCTCCATTTGAAATCCTTTGGGGATTCGTTTTATTTGTGCTGAAAGCAAGCTATCTTCTTCTTGTAGTTCTTTTTCCGTTCGTGTTTTTCGATATTCTTCATGGAGAAACTCGCTGCCTGGGTCTATTAATATGATTCCTATCACGTTTTCTGGATAGCGATGCAGGTAATACCGTGCTACATAACCACCCATTGAATGCCCCACTAAAATCAGGGGCATGTCAATGCTCTCTTCTTTTTCCAAAAGTTCTTGTAGTTCCTCTGTAATATTTTCAAGTGTTCTTGGCGTGTCGATCAGTTCCGATTTACCAAGTCCGAATTTGTCATATGAAATGGTTTTTGTGGTCTTGCAGATTACTTGTTGTACAGGCTTAAAATCCTTTAATCCACTTCCACCACCACTGAGAAATACCACGACAGGCTCGCCTTTTCCCCAAGTCAGTACATGCTGTTGCTTGCCCCTTATTTTAACGAAGTGATAATGGGGTTCGTTGGAACACGAACTGAAAATGAGAAACACTAAGAGAGGCAGTAGTACAGTATGGTGCATTTTTTGAAAATTATGACCGTGTGGGGCATTCTTCTGCAAATACGTCAAAATGCGTGACAGTTTCCGGGAAATTCAAAAGAAAATGCTTGTCTTCTGGATAATATTTTGCCTTTTCGACCGCATCTCCGGCAAAATTTTTGATGGCTTCCATATGTTCCCAAAAGGTAATCAGCTCAAAATAAGCGCAGTCTCCATCCACCCGCTTTAAAAAGATCAACTTGACGAATCCTTCCGTGGCTTCGTAATCGGGCACCGCACGATTTTTCATAAATGCTGTATATGCTTCGGCATGTTCAATTTTTGTCTTTCCTTTCCAAATTCGTGCAATCATTTTTTTGTAATTGGTGTATCGGTTGTTATTGGAACCAGGGTCAAGTAGCGAAATACGTCACAGAAAACCCAGTTCTCTAGAAGTACTTCATTTTAAAAGGATTGGGTCATGGGGTGCAATGGAGCAGAACCATTGCCGCCAACAAGCATTAATCGCAGTCGGCATTACAGAAACTATAAGTAAAATTTTCCAGTGGGCCTAGATATGATCCTGCAATTCTTTCGTTGGTAATCGTTTCGATGACATAGTTCAGTTCAACAACAACTTCCCCAAGTAAAAGTTCCAATTGTGCATTTTGAATGATTCCTTCTTCGTTTAGGGTAGCGTGTTCGTAAGCGATGGTCTGTTGGGAAATCAGTTCATTTTTATCGTTGAAATGCATCTCATTAAAAATTCTCAGTTCAAAGTCATTCTCAACGGAATCTCTATTGTAGGTATAAATTCCAGAAGATAGATCGTTTTTGCTTTCTTGAAAAACTATGGAAACTATGGTACTCGGATTGATTTTATATCCCCAAACTGAATTACAGCAAGGAGTGGTCAGTTCACCATCTATATCCCCATCAGTGATTACCATGGCAAATGGATTTGGGTCTTGAATTCCAAATCCATTTGGGGTTTCAAATTGTTCACCTGTGTTTTCAATTCGATAACTGTTGCTGAGATTGAATTGAAATATGTTTTCGCTTTTATCATCGTTTTCTTCACACGATACTAAAAATATCGAGAACACCAATGCCACTGTTCTTATCCTTATATGCATCTCCCTTTTTGTTGGTTTCGGTTTCGTCCATGGTTCCGTAGCAATCTGGCAAAAAGTACGCATTTCTTGTACGGCATCAGCTTTTTGATTTGTTCTTAAGTTATCTTGAAGGTATGAATTTTTTCGATTGGTAATTATAATTGATGATCGCCAGTGTTGTGCCCGCTGACTTGATTCAGAATTTTAGGCTGGGCACTACTGCCACGAACAATGCAACCGAGAAGAAAACAGCGGACAAAAAATAGGCCAAGAACAAGCGTAGCATCACCGAGCCCTTCTTTTGCTCCATAAAGCATTGGACATATGCCCAGTAATTGTACGATATTGAAGCTATCACTGCAATCAATACCGTGATATCCTCTTTTTTGGATACAACCCCAACCACCATAAAAAATGAGTAAAACAGGGCCTGTTGTCCGGTTATGAATGAATTGATAACGATATGTTCTAGATAGTTTTTTTTAAGGTCTAAAAACGCGATGTAAGACGCAAAGGAAAAAACAGGTATCATCAATAGGGTTGCGTAGGCATAATTATCGGATAACCAGTGTAGAATAGGTGATTTTTCAGCAAAAAAACCCTGTTCTTCCCCACGATCGGTATAGCCAGCGAGAAAATCATCTATCAGTGTGGGGCTGTCAGACAGTTGGGAGACCAAAAAATATACCGTGGATAACGTCAGTACAAAGGCAATTGGTTTGACGTGTTTCTTTCTTTGCCCATCAAGAAACGCCCTAATGGAATGCCCTGGCCTAACAAACAGGCACTTGATGGTGTAAAAAAGTCCATGGTTTACCTGAAAAATACTGTCTGAAAGCTCTTCCAAGAAATTTTGTAGGGTTAATTTGTCGACTCGAATGTTTTGTCCGCATAGATTGCAAAATTGCCCTTCAAAATGATTTCCACAGTTTTTACATTCCATTCGACCGGATCTTTTGTGTTACGTGCTGAATTTAATTAAAAATGGATGAAAAAAGTATACCTGCAGAAAACAACAGCAGATATTCGTAAAGTGTACCTGTGGTATTTTCAATATTAAGGGGCTTGAATATAAGAATGAAAACGTAGCAGGGCACTCTAACATGGAAAATCCAAAAATAGCTGTTCAAGATTATGTCCAATTAGATATTAAATGAATGCTGGCCCTGCTTGCCGGCGAAGCAGCTATAAATCATAACCCTTGTTAGAACCTGTCGCATTACAGCTAAGAAATTCCAACTAGCCAATAATTAGTGATGACCAAAAAATTCCCAAATTAAAGTTGGGGTATGAATATTGTAGTTTTCACCCAAAGGAATTTCATGCTCTAAGTTTTCCATCAAAAAATACCAAACTTCATTACCATTTTCTGGGGTGATATATTTAGTGATTTTTGTTTCGTCTTGTTCAATCATTTCTTGAGTATCCGCTTGGTTCAATTCTGCCGAAAACTCCATAATATATTATTATTGGGGTGCCCCCCCTCCCAACCTCCATAAGCACTGTTCAATCCATGGATGGGTACAATTCTGTAAAGTCCACCAGAAAGCTGTAAAAATAGAAATCGGTTTTGCCAAAGAACGGTTGTTCCATGTTTCTAAACCCATGGTTCCTAGAATGCGTGCTCCTGCTTTAAAGACCTCGGGTCTTTCAACAATCATCCCATAGCTCATAAATCTGCCGTTTGAAAAGCCGCTAATGAAGGTCTGCTCGGGATTGAGCTTATAAGTGTCATGAAGGTGAAGTGCTAGTTTGCTAAGAAATCCAACATCATCGACATTACTTATGGTAAGATTTGCATTACAATGTGTCTGACCAGAATTGTCATCTAACCCCTGGGGATAGACAACTACAAAACCATGTTCTTCGGCCAATTGCTTCATAGGAAGCCAGGCCATAATTCTTCAGCATTTACGTTATAACGGTACAGAACGAAAATCAAAGCAGAGTTTTTCGAGAGATTTAAGGGATGATAATGGTAATAGGTTCGATTTCGGCCTCCGTGAAAAATACTGTAGGTCCCTGAAGGATTGTAAACGATTTCAATATCTTCATTTTCAAAATTTTATGGAATAATTTCATCAGAAGAACATGATAAAATAAAGAGAATGCCAAAAAGGACAAGAATATTTTTCACAAAACTAATATAACAAAAATGTGCTCCAGCGGTCTCTAAGTGGAAGCCTTGTTTGACGTGTCTGTCCTCTTTTCTACTATATAGTTGTGTGGGGCCAATCGAAATACCAGGTGTGTCGGCACCTGATAAAGGAAATAGTTTATGCAACTACTTAACTGTCACTTTTAAAATTATGAAAAATTACGAAGAAGCTGTGCGCATTGACGTTTCAAAGACCTCCTTGCACGTTAGTTGCCATTTTTTGGGAACACATAAGGTATTTGCCAATGATTTGAAGGTGGGCAGGCGATCACAACGGCCTTTTGACATCGAAGTGCCATTTGAGCTGATCACAGCGACCCGTGGCACCCACATAAGAAAACTGACGCAGTGTTCCTCAATGCCGATGCAGGCTTTTATTACAGGGATTTCAGAGCTGCCTGTGCAGCAAGGGAGGTCAATGCAAACGGGATGTTTCGATAAGTGAAACGGGGCCATGGAGGGACAGGCAAAGGTACTTTGACCAAAAACTGTTTGATGAAAGGTATGCGGTGGAACGCACCAATGCTTTGATTGGCAGCTTCTGTTGATTGTTCAATGCGTTCGATACCACTATTACAAGCTGGAAGGGATTCAACCACCTGTCTTTCATAGTGTTGTTGCTATGGGAAATCAAATCCAAAAAAGTTTAAATGAGCTCTACATGAAGACAGAAGGGGTCACAGGATGTTTAAAAAAAGGAACATAATTAGGGGTATTTCGCCATTGGCAATACCTACATATAATGAACAAGAAAATGATGCCAACGGCAAGGAAGGTTGAACCTGGTATCAGGATCAATCAATTTTAATTAGAACAGCTAAAAGATACGAAAGTGGAAGAAGAAAAATCACAATCCGAAGAAAAACTAAAACCCGCATCAAAAAACATCTACATTGCCACTAGTGCAATGACCGTAGGTGTGAAGGAAAACAATGGAAAGTATTTCGCAGAACCAAAATCGGGAGGTGTGGCCCCCGGGATTCTTAATTCCCTACCTGCAGAGTACAAATTAAAGGGCTGGAGGGGAATCGTAAAAAGTAAGGGCAAAGAAGTTGACACCAAATCGGAAGAGGCCCTAAAGGAATTCGGCGTCAAACAGGGTTTTGATTCAAAAGACTCCGAGACACAGACCTTTCAGAATGAATATGTTGACGAAAACGTGTTCTTTGAATTTTACGTGAACGCCACCAATGGTACAGTTTGGCCGTTGATTCATGACATGCCCGAAAAAAGGGGAAGGACCACCGACTTCGAGGCATTGAAATCGGTTGACCAGGCATATTCCGAAAAACTCTTCGCAAAAATAGTACAAGACCTTAAAGAAGAAAACCAGGGCAAACCGGAATCGGATCAAAAGACCCTTGACGATGTGACGATATGGGCACACGACTACCATGTGTTCAATGTTCCGGGGATGATTAAAGATTTGGCAAGAGAATCCGATTTGAAGGGAACTCCAAATGTGTCCTTTTTCCATCATGAGCCTTGGCCCGCGATAAGTCCAGAGGCATCTCCCGATGGTAAAAAAGAGGTGAAAGATGGCGTTGTGTACGCCGACTTTAACGATACTGAAAAAGCGGAGTTTAAGGCAATACTCGAAAATTTGGTGCAGGCCGATACCCTTGGTTTCCATACCGAGGGCGATGCCAAGGGCTTTCTGGCCACGGTAGAACACTTTGGTATAACATCGCAAGATCTTGAAAAAAGGGTTTTTGTTGACCCTATAGGTTCGCCCAAATCCAATATCCGCCAGAACGCGGATATCCGGATGCCCTTCCTTCAAGAGGGTTTTGCCTCAGATAGCACCTTGAACCAACAATTGGGTACACCTCAAGCAAACTCGGAGGGAACCACTTCATCGGCCCAAATGGCAGTTGATAGAGACGCCATGGAATTTAGGGACAAGACTTTCCAAGAGGTGGCCGATTTCAGGAAATTGGTCACTGCCCTTGGTCAAAAGAAAGACCTTACGCCTCAGGAACAGCAGTTGGTCAAACAGGGCCCAGGAATCATCAATAGGATGATGAATGGAGGAGCCACACCATATGATAAAATGACCGTTAGCGAACAAGTATATTTCGATCCGAAAAAGACCCATATCAATTCGGTACAGCGGTTCGATTATACCAAAGGGATCGAAGAGTTTCTTCTGGGCTATCAGCAGTTCTTAAGGGACTTAAAAGCACAAGGGAAAAAAACCGGAGATGAACCGTGGAAGAATTTTCAGTTCAACCTGATTACCGGTGCTGGTAGGTCGGGGGACCAAGTGCATGAGTACACCCAGTACGAGAAGAAGGCCAAAAAACTCATGGCCGAGATCAAGGAGGAATTTCCCGGGGCCTTGTACCACTTCAAGGCAGGTATCCCCAATCCGGAACTACCGATTGCCAATGCCGCCAGCGACATCTTGTTGGTAAGTTCCGTGGCCGACGGCTATGTGATCGCTGGTCCGGAAATACTGGAATCACAGATTGCCTATGCTGAAAGACAATTAGAGGAACAAGATAAAAAAGCCGAAAGGGGAGAGGAAACAACACCACTTTACTACAACCCACAGTTGATCATAAGCGACAATGTGGGACTGGCAAGGGACTTGGACCAATTGGGAGAAAACGCTCCGAATCGATTGCAGATGGTGCAACCGACACCGGAAGAGTTTACCAGAGCACTGCATCAAGCCCATCAAAACCTGCAAGAAACAGATGTACCACTTAAAACGGCTTTGACGGAACTACAGACCATTTCAGATGTCATTCCTGCGGCCGAGGGTGACTTTGGGAAAATAGCTACTACAGTAATGGAAGGCGAACCTACCGAGGCAAGGGCGACCGCAAAGACAATGACGGATATGTTCCGTGATATGCGACAAGGCGTCTATTTCGAAGATAGGGAGGAAGCCGCTCCAGTGGTACAAGAAACAGCCCCGGTGGTACAAGAAACAGCCCCGGTAGCACAAGAAACAGCCCCGGTAGCACAAGAAACCGCCCCGATACCGGTACCACAAGAAGCCGCCCCGGTAGCACAAGAACCGGTTCAAGCCGCTTCTCCTTTTGCAGCATTGGCCGCATCGCCTATACACCAAGGAGGCACCGAGGAGAGGCCACATACCATGAGGCCGCCAGGGAAGAAGAGCGCTAAGCAGGCTAAACGCAGACCTTGGAGACCTTAGCAGTAATACCACTTGCTTGTAATATACTTCAAGCCCACGTGTATTCACGTGGGTTTTTTTATTTCAGCAGCAGCTTTAAAACAGATCTCTACCTCATGGCTACCAAGCCCATGGATACGTTATTTCGCATACAACATTTCAAATACCTTGGTCGTTGATGAACATTCTTAATTTATTGCTCAACAACAACCTCCTAAATAATTTCAAGAAAACGATTGCAAGGGGCGAACATTCTCGATGTTGATCACATACTCTTGCAAATACCACTATTTACCCCAATACCAAATCAGGTACAGTCCTGTCATTGTTCCAACAACATTTTGAGCCTTGGGCTAGCGGTGAAGAGGCATATCCCCCTTTATAAAAGGTTCCCTACCTACCGATATGGATTATAGCCAACTTAGCCACTGTTTTTTTATTATCCGTTTCTTAACAGTCATTTTTTTACAGGAATCCTTAATTTTTTATCTCCAGTATAACTATATCCTACCAAACTCCAAGTAATAATTAGTCGTTCCTTAAGAACAGGGTCAATAGCTTGACAATCAATGGTACATTTGATCGAAAAGTGTGTTTTCCATGTCCTTGTTTTGCAGGGATATTGGTGACTTTCCTTTAAAACCTTGCAGAATATGTTGGGAAAA
>JBCDBD010000036.1:0-37235 GCA_039184335.1 Bacteroidota bacterium
GATAAAAAACAATTTTGTTATGTTCTTTCATGATATAATTGGTGTTAAATTGGCCAGCATAAACACGAGAACTGTAAAAACAAAACCAATGATAAAAGCATTGTATGAAATCTCCAACATTCTAAACCCATTATATTTTTGAAACGGCTGTTTATAAAGGGTTTAGAATGTTGGAGATTTCATACAATGCTTTTATCATTGGTTTTGTTTTTACAGTTCTCGTGTTTATGCTGGCCAATTTAACACCAATTATATCATGAAAGAACATAACAAAATTGTTTTTTATCGATTGCCCGACATGAATCAAACTATATTCAAAGGCATTGGGTTTAGCCTTGAACACAACAAATAAATGTTGACTAAACTTGTTGATCAAATCATTTCAATGAAATTTATCTTGAAAATAGCACTCCTCGCTTTTGCTTTATTCTTGACTTTTATCACCAAGGCCATGGTAATTTTTGAAAAAGACGACAACCGGGATCATGCCATTTTTAGTGAACACCATAGAAACACATCAGAGTCGGTTTTGTCATTGTTATCTTATGATTTTCTTACCCCAAAAATAATACAACTCGATCCAAAGCTAAGAGAGGTTTCAGGGTTGAGCTACAATCCGGAATCAAATACCATTTTTACCCATAATGATGAAAAAGGCCATGTCTATGAAATCAATAAAACCGATGGCCATATACAAAATGACTTCAAGTTCGGTGAAAGCCATGATTACGAAGGTATTGCCACCGTAGGTAAAAATATTGTCATTACCCAGAATAATGGTACCCTCCATTTCTATGACCCAAAAAAAAATAAGACTGAAATTGTAAATACCTTGCTTTCAAAAAAAAACAATGTGGAAGGACTTTGTTTGAACAGCGATGGGAAATTATTGCTCATGGCCTGTAAGGGCGAGATATTGAATGAAGATCTCGAAAAAAAGTCGACCAAGGAGATTTATGCCTATAACATTGCAAAAAAAGAAGTGCTCCCCAAACCCTATTTACAGATTACCCGAAAGCAATTGATGGACAACATGGAACCGAGGTTCAAAAAAATGTCAGAAGATGATTTTAAGAAACACAAATCCCGTATCAAAGAATTTTCACCATCTGGAATTGCGATTCATCCTTTAAGCGACGACATCTATATCATTTCGGCCAGAGGAAGCCTATTGGCCATTTTCAACAAAAACCTTGAACTCCAGTCCCAAATTTTTCTAAATAAGAAGAAAGCTCCACAACCTGAAGGAATTTGCTTTGATGACAAAGCAAACCTATATATAGCCACAGAAGGCAAAAAAGCAAATGGAAAAATATTAAAATATCAATTCAAAAGCAACTAAGCAAGTACCAAAATTATAAAGCAAACATTATGAAAAAATTATTCCCCATTTTCCTATCATTCGTTGTTCTGATAGGATGCGCAACGTACAACCAACAATTCAGTGAAGAATTGGAAACCAATATGTTTCCAGAAGAAAAAGAAGTACAACATAGCTTCTTTGTACTAGGCGATGTAGGAGCTGCGGATAATGGAACGGCATCTGCCGCATTGCAACAACTTCAAGCCCATCTCAAAGATGCTGACGAAAACAGTACAGTAGTCTTTCTGGGCAATTCTACGCTATCACAAAAACCCACGGACCAAACCGGACAAAAAGTAGCTGGCATGCCTATACTGGACCGACAAATACAAGCCGTACAGGAATTCAAGGGCAACAGTATATTCATCCCTGGAAAATCAGAATGGAGCGGTGGTGTTGAACAACTCAGGACCATTGAAAAGTATGTAGATGATAAGTTGGGCAAAAATTCATTTCTGCCAGAAAGAGGCTGCCCTATAGAAGATGTTAAAATAGGGGATGATATTATATTAATCACCATTGACAGTCAATGGTACCTTTCCGACTGGAACAAACACCCCAAGATAAATGATAACTGTGATATAAGGGATAGGGAATCATTTTTCGAGGAGATAGAAAGTTTGGTAAAAAAGAATGTAGGAAAAACCATGCTGATTGCGGTGCACCATCCTATGTTCAGTAATGGCCCCAATGGTGGCCAATATTCATTTGGCCAAAGCATGACGCCACTTCCCGTTTTGGGAACCGCAAAGAATGTGATTAAAAAAACAGGTGGTCTAAGTAGCAATAGCTTACAGAATTCTGAATATCGAAGCTTTAGAAAACGATTGACCACACTTGCGCAATACAACAATAAGGTCATTTTTCTATCTGGCCACGAACATAGTATGCAATATATTTTTTCCAACAATGTACACCAGGTCATCAGTGGGGCAGGTGCAAAACAAACCGCGACCAGAAATATTGGAAAAGGGCGCTTCTCCTATGGTAAACAAGGTTATGCGCGTGTTGACATTTTTACTGATGGTTCATCGCACGTACGTTTTTTTGATGCAGATGACGGTAGTATTGCGTATCAAAACCAACTGCTCCCCGCAGACCAAAAATTCCGTGCAACTTCGTACAGCAAAAATTTTCCAAAGAGAATCTCAGCTTCGGTCTATGATTCTACAGATACCGACAAAAGCGGTTTTCATAAATTTTGGTGGGGCGAACGCTATAGAAAATATTATGGTACAAAAGTAAGCGCCCCTACAGTTGATTTGGATACACTTTTTGGTGGATTGAAAGTACTTCGAAAAGGGGGTGGGCACCAATCCAAATCATTACGATTGGAAAATAAAGAAGGAAAACAATACGTGATGCGTGCTTTGGAGAAGAGTGCAGAAGCCTATCTTCAGGCTATGGTCGCTAAGGAAGAGTTTATCATAGGAAAAACGGAAGGTAGTGCCCCCAATAGGGTTTTAATGGATTTTTATACTGGTGACCATCCCTATGCGCCTTTCACCATTGGCACACTCTCTGATGCGGTTGGAATCTACCATACCAACCCCGTTTTATACTACATTCCCCGACAAGAGGTTCTTGGGATATACAATGATGAATTTGCCGATAAGCTATACATGATCGAAGAACGTGCAACAGGAGGGCACGGAGACCAAAAAAGCTTTGGCTATTCCAATAACCTAATCAGTACCTATGACCTCATGGCCAACATAGCATCGGATGAAAAATACAGCGTCGATGTGGATGCGTACATTAGGGCAAGGTTGTTCGACATGTTGATCGGTGATTGGGACAGGCACAATGATCAATGGCGATGGGCAGAATTTGAAGACAAAGAAACGGGCAATGTGGTCTACAGACCCGTACCAAGAGATCGGGATCAAGCATATTCCATCATGGGGGATGGTGCCCTAATGTCTTTTGCCACAAAAGCAATACCGTCACTACGTCTCATGGTAGGATTTGATGACGAAATCAAAAGTGTCAAAGGTTTTAATTCTTCCCCCAAAACATTCTCGCTTGACAAATATATTCTTCCCGAATCTACCCTTGACCAATGGCTTGCACAGGCCCAATTTATACAACAAAACATCAATGGTGACATCATAGATGCCGCGTTGGCAGAATTTCCTGTAGAAGTACAAGATGAAACAGTAGGTGAAATCAAAAGAAAATTATTGTCAAGAAAGGACAATCTGCAGCAAACGGCACAAACATATTATGAAATATTAAATAAAAAAGCCGTGGTGGTGGGCACTGATAAAGACGATTACTTTCTTATCGAGGATAGCGGTGATGGCAAGACCAAGGTGACCGCCTACAGAATAAAAAAAGGCAAAAAAGATGATATCTTTTTTACAAAGGAATTTGACAAGAAAACAACCAAGGAAATTTGGCTCTATGGATTGGATGATGATGACTATTTTGAGGTGAAGAGTGATACAAGGGTAGGCCCAAAACTACGTTTGATCGGCGGTCAAAACAATGATATCTACGACATTTCAAGACGAAGAAAGACACGCGTGTATGATTATAAGACCCAAAACAACACCTTTAAAAACAAAGGGGGCATCGTAAAACTGACCAACAATTATGAAATCAACACATACAACCCCTTTAAGGTAAAGGCCAGCACCAATCAACTGATACCCACGATTGGGTCTAACCCAGACGATGGGTTTAGAATTGGGATAAGTGACACATACACCCATAATGGATTTATACATGATCCGTTTACCAGTCAGCATACATTCGGTGCCAACTTTTATTTTGCCACAAGTGGTTATGATTTTTCATACAGAGGTGAATTTGCAAGAACTATTGGCAATGCCGCACTACAATTGGAGGCCAAATATACCAGCCCCAACTTTGCGATCAACTTTTTTGGTTTTGGTAATGAGACCCCAAATTTTGATGATGACCTTGATTTTGATTTTAACCGGGTAAAAATCGAGGAACTGAGCTTCGCCCCCTCCCTCTTATGGAGAGGAAGATTTGGTTCAAAATTTAGACTGGGAGCCTCAATTGAAAACTTTAAGGTCGAAGAGACCGAAGGTAGGTTTATTGAAACCTTTTATGATGCGAATCCAGAATTGGACAATGAAAACTCCTTTTGGGGTGTAGACGCTGAATATTCATTTGAAAATGCAGACAACAATGCCTTTCCCACTTTAGGTTTGGCCGCATCCATTCACGTTGGCTATACGGGCAACATCAATGAAAGTGATGAAGGGTATGGGTATTTAATTCCAAGCCTATCGGTTGATTACAAGCTGGTACCATCAGGCGCATTGGTCTTGGCTTCCAAATTAAAAAGCCAAATCAATTTTGGGGATGATTTTCAATTTTACCAAGCAGCAACGATAGGTGCCGAAGATGGTCTTCGAGGGTATAGATTCCAACGCTTTACTGGTAAATCCTCATTTTACCAAAGCACTGACCTAAGGGCAAGCCTTAAAAGAGTGAGAACAAGCTTTCTTCCTCTAACTATGGGACTTTATGGCGGGTTTGATTATGGGCGTGTATGGGTTGAAGATGATGATTCCAATACTTGGAATACTTCTTATGGAGGTGGTTTCTTTGTCAACGCAGTCAACATGATAAGTGCGCGTGCCGCTATATTTAGTAGTGATGATGGTATCCGTTTTTCATTTGGCATTGGGTTTGGGTTTTAGTCCAATACCCTCAAAAAATACAATGAAACATACTCGCCATTATTGTTTGATTTATGGAAAAAATCTTGATGAATGCTAAAAAAACTATACAACCTTCGTTTTGAAATATTCCTGACCATTCAACTGCTCATACTTTTTGGTTCGCTATTGGTACCAAGTGATTTTCATGAGAACATATTACTGCCCGTTCTCTTTTTATTGAGTATTGTTGGCGGAATCAATTTGCTGTCAAAGAAAAAGGTATTGATGTGGTTTTTCATTTTCCATTTCATAATTTCCTTGATCATCTTTGGTTCCAGTATTTTTACGAGGACCGGGGATGGCAATATGTTAACACGTCTAGGAATCTATTTTATTTTCTATGTCTTCGTTACCGTAGAAATTATCAAACAAGTTTTCAGGGCGAAGGTCGTAAGCAAGAATGTGGTGATAGGCCTGATGAGTGGCTATATCAGTTTAGGGTTCTTGGGCTTTTTTTTCTTTATGGCCATAGAGTTGATCTATCCTGGTGCTTTTCAGGGGGCCTTAATAGAATCTGAAAATTTTGAAATCAAGGCAGATGGCATTATGTATTATTCCTTTATCACGCTGCTGACCATAGGCTATGGTGAAATTGTTCCAATTGTACCCATGGCCCAAAAAGCGGCCATCTTAATTGGTTTGGCCGGGCAATTTTATATGGTCATTGTAACGGCAATTGTCATAGAGAAATACATACGCCATACATCAGAATAACTATGGCATAAACATAACCTTTAAAATATACCATCTAAAATGGACTATTATGTTATCATATCGGCCTTGGTTTTTTTAGCGGCTATTTTCGGTTATATCAACATTCGCTTTTTCAAGCTGCCCACCACTATAGGCTTAATGCTCATCACCATTTTGTACACATTGGCCGTACTGGCATTAAGCTATTTTGATGACACCTTATTGAAAGCAGAATCCATGCTGATCAGGCAAATAGATTTTGAGACCGTTTTGATGGATTACATGCTGAGCTTTCTACTTTTCGCCGGTGCATTGCACACTAACTTTCAACAGCTTAAGGTACAGCGTTGGCCCATCATCTTATTTGCTACCATAGGGGTAATCGTGTCTACATTTCTTATTGGCACGGTAATGTTTTATGTGCTGCAATTGTTGGGGCTCCAGATTTCATATATCTATTTCCTGCTATTTGGGGCGTTGATATCACCAACAGACCCCATTGCAGTACTCGGAATTCTAAAAAAGGCAAACGTTCCAAAAAAGTTGGAAACCAAAATTGTGGGGGAATCCCTTTTCAATGATGGCGTAGGGGTAGTGGTCTTTTTGACCATACTTCAAATCGCTTCCACAGGAGGTGAACCCGTCAACCCCATGGACATCATACAATTGTTTGTGCAAGAAGTAATGGGTGGCCTGTTATTGGGTTTGTTCATCGGATGGGTCACCTATAAATTACTCAAATCAATCAATGATTTTAGCATAGAGGTCATTATTACTTTGGCTGCGGTCATGATGGGTACCGTAACAGCGCAAAAATTTCATTTATCTGCTCCTTTGGCCATGGTTGCAGCAGGTTTGGTTGTAGGTAATGATACGGTAAGGAATGTAGCAATGTCCGAAGCCACTGAACTGTATGTGGATAAATTTTGGGAACTCGTTGATATTCTTTTAAATGCCATTTTATTTGTCCTCATCGGTATGGAGATGCTTCTTTTGGACTTTGAAAAAAATTATGTAATGGCTGGGCTATTGGCCATACCAATTGTACTCTTTTGTCGTTACCTTTCGCTATGGCCACCCATTAAGGTTTTTGAAAAAAAATTGGATTTTGTTCCCAATACCAATTTGATAATGACCTGGGGTGGATTGCGGGGAGGTATTTCAATCGCATTGGCATTGACCCTCTCAAACGAGATGCACCGAGAAATGTTTTTGGTAATTACTTATATCATTGTTGTATTCTCAATTCTTGTACAGGGCCTGACCATAGAAAAGTTGGTAAAAAACCTATTGTCAAAAAATGTCATTGCCTAAAGAAGCAGTACCATACAAAATATGTACAAAGGGCCGATATCAAACAGTGACGAGGAAGTTATCCCAACTTTAAAAAAACATAAAATCTTCCATTTTGATAATAATAATCACCAACTATTGAATTAGTTCAATTCTTATTTTCATTGGACTTCTTACCTTAGTTCACATGGAATGAGTCCCCCAAATATGAGTGAAAAAGTTGATGCCCTAGGGTCAAAGCTACGAAGTAAGCTCAATAAGACAACAGCTAAAATTGTCTTGGCAAAGGAAATTGCTTTTGAACCAGAAGAAGGCTTTGAAGAAATCAAGTCCGGTTTTGGAAAAAAATCAAAAAAGGAAAAAATTCTTTCCTCAAGGTGAAAACAAAACTGAAAAAAACTCACGCTTCCCTAAAGGAAAGTATTGCAAATTTTTCTGAGGAAAAAACCCTTGAAATGGTAAGAAGAAGAGTCGAATGTGCAGAACCCCATGCCTTGGCATTTTTAAAATTGGTGGATACTACCATAGAAAGAACTGAAATAGCAATCGCTGAAGCAATATCAGCAGCAATAGAGGCCGAAAAATTTGAAGATCGTAATGATACAATTGCTTTAGAAGAAAAATCTCTGGAATAGTTGTTCATTTTTATTATAACTGTTTTTTATCGAAAGAACTTTTTAGCAATCTGCAAAGGTTTAAAAACTTAATTTTAAAAAGGCATGTTTTGATACACCGTAAAACCCATTACTTCTTAGGTGGGTGTTTTGATTTGTTTGTTGGATCCTCGACCGAGGGTGACTTGGGTTTCATGATAACTTGGATTACATGGCCCAAGTCAAACCAACACTAAATCCAAAAATCACGATTATATATAGCCCTACAAAAATGGGATGTATTCATTACAACATAAACCTAAACCCAATATCATAATATTCCAAATCAACTTAAGAGTCTGAGGGATTATGCACACTAACAGTGGCAGAAAAATTATCAGACCATAACTGCAATATGTTTCGGTACTGTAATTGTATTTCATTTCAAAAAACAACTTAATATTGCTTGTTGCCCAAAGGGTATGTCAATTGACAAGAGCTATTTCTATTTGATGAACCTCGAGCCGTTTATCTGATGGATGGTTAATATCTCCAGTAAGAGCGAAGACAATCGGGCCCGCTTGTTTACTTTCGAACAAAAAGCCAAGATGTGCCCTTTGGTCTTTATCTGTCGCTAACACAAATACTTGGTCGCCTAGGCCCACCAATACCTTTTTTGGCTTATTGCCGACACTATACTTTTTTGAAGTGGCCATCGTAAAACGGTAGACCTTATTACGTTGCACATTGAACTGTACTTTAGCGGCTATGGGGTAGGTGTCCACACATGAAGTGCAAAGCTCGTTCGGGGTCTTAAATATAAAGGCCTCTTTGTGAAAATAGCCATTGAAAGCAATTTGCAATCCTTGGATATACGGTTTTATCGGAGTGATTTTCCAATGTTTTGAACTCGGCAATTTGTGCAGTGTAGAGGTCAGTACCATGGCCTTACTTTGTGGCTTTTTCAAGCCTTTTACCCATTTTTTGTCGTCTAAACTTCGATATACGTCAACCGGAACCTTGATGGCTTGAAGTTTCATTTTGCGATCAAAACCGACATCCGTCTTGAACTTGGTATTTATTTTTGGTGATACCTGCCCTATAAGTATGGTAGCCATTATTAAAAATAAGGTGACTGTTGCATGTTTCATAATGGTAGTGTCATCATTTACAATCTTCCATAAAATCTTCAACGCCCATCAAACGGCCCATTTGGCAATGCAAATGATTCATCTGATCGGACATATCTTCTACTTTCTCCTGACAAACTTTCAAGGCCTGTTTTTCAGCTTCACATCCTCCCCGGCAGTCCAATCTCCGCTGATTGAGCTCTTCGCATTCTTCCTGTTGCTCCAAGCTCTGCATGGTCAACAAGTCGATTTGCTCTTGAACATCCAATCGTCTTCTCGCAAAATCAGATCCTTCCCGTCCCGATCCGGCACTGCCAGGTGCCCCGAACACATCGCCCTGGAACTTCATTTGTAGTTGGGTGATTTTTTTTCCAATCCGGTTTTGGCAGGCCTCATCATCACCGCAACGTTTGGCCTCCTCCATCAACTGGTTAAAGGAAGTCTGAAAATCGTCGATATCGCGCAACATCTCCTCGGATTCTTCTTTAGTCATTCCGCTGGCATCGGGTACTAGGATATCATGACTCAAGGTCATTCTTTTATACTCCGATGCGTCAAAGGTTCGGGATTTTTTTTCAACACCTTTCAATTCAGCCTGCAAAAGTCCTTTAGAGCTCTCATATTCCGTGTGTACGGCCAATCGGTTGCAGTTCCGGTAGGCAAAGTCCTTGAAGATTCCCACAAAGAGCCCGACCATGGGCACGCTGGTCTTGATAGTGCCTATGCTCGGGTTTTCGGCAAAATGTACCGTGAATTTGTCGGCCCTCCTACCGGGTTGGGGGATATCAACGGCATAGGCCCGGGTCTTCCACCGAACACTGCTTGGTTTTCTGGCCGGTACTGCCCTTAATTCGAGGCTTTCGTTATAAAACCGTTGCAGGCCAAAAAACTGCTCCAGAGCCCGATCCCCAGCGGTGAGGTTGGTGGCCAGTTCCAAAGCTCTTTTTTGATCGTTGGCAATATCATATACGTAAAGCACAATTTTGCCATTGGGCATCATGATGGCGGCATCAAGACGATTGTCACCACTGTACATACGTTTAAAGTTGTTAAGGAGAAAACCCTTGTGAAAAAAAAGGGAGCCGTCGGTGGTGTTTACAAAATAATCTCCTCTAAGTTGTCCAACCTCATCAGGGATTTCATAGTTGATGTGGGATTCAATGCGATAGTTGAATCGAAAATTTCCGTTGATGTCATTAGGATTTGCCCGTATTTCAGTGGCATTGGCCAAAGGACCGATACATTGGGCCTTCATACCAAAGCATAAAAGCATAATAATGAATACCATTGGTGTCGCAAATTGTAGTTTGACCATTTTTATAAGGTTTTTTGAATACATTTCTTTATTTTATCGCCAATTCGACCAATCTGGCTTGTATCATTTTCTTCCTTTTCTCTTTTCTACAAAGGCTCCATTACAGTTTACTAAGAATGGAATTGGATGCATCTGCATCTTTCTTGGAGATTTGGCCATTCTCATCCTCGGCCTGCGCCACTCTTTCATCTCGTAGTTGAACCAACTCATGATATAACCGCCTGTTGGCTTCCTGAATCTCCTTGGAACTATATTTAGCCAACTTACAGCTCAAAAGTTCATAGCTTTCCATGATCACTAAAAAGCGTAATAGTCGCTGCTGTTTTACAGATAATGCTGTAAAGCGCTTTCCTGAAGGGGAATATCCAATCTTGATGGATTTCGTATCTGCTTTTTGTGCTTCTTTTTTCGCCCATTGCTGCACCTTCTGTGGGCTTTTGGCCCATATGGCTTGATACTTATCCTTGACGGATCTGTCCAGCGTTTTTTGCACTTTAAAAGCATATGCTGTTTTGGCGGCATTTCCTAGTTTATCGCGATATGCCAAAGCCATCTGTGCTGCACTTTGGGCGCAAATACCAAGAAGAAAGAAGCCTATCAAAATGTAATTTTTCATCATTACAGTTTTACAAATTCAACTCTTCTGTTCTTTGCTTTCCCTTCTGGGGAAGTGTTGTCTGCCACGGGCTCGCCTTCGCCTTTGCCCTCGGTCTTGAGTTGGGAAGCATCCACACCAAATTCAGTAGTGAGTGCCATTTTGACTGCATCGGAACGTTGTTGGGACAGTGCCAGGTTGTTTTCCTCACCGCCATCGCCATCGGTATGGCCAATGATGTTTACCGAGATATTATTTTCCGTGATGACCGTAGCTATTTTTTTAAGTACCCCATACGATTCCGGTTGGATGGAAGCGGAACCCGAGCTAAACGTGATGCCATAAGTGACCAGTTTCCCTTCGTTGAGCAACTTGCTACGTGTATCGGCCTTGCCAATGGCATATCGGATGTTGCTTAAAAAATAGTAGTTGTCATCATCGGAGATTTCAGAGAAAAAACGCATGCTCTTCAGCAATTTCGCATCTTCAAACGCTCTTGGGATGTCAAAAACTTTATCCTCATCCAAATACACCCTGAGCCGTTTTCCTTGTTTCCAGACCGCAACATGCATTACTTTTCCCCGCCCGCTGTTGTCTCGGGAAAATTGGGTGGCCTTCTTTTCACTTTGCAGGTTCAGTTGATGGTCTGGCACATACTTTTTGAACGATATCTTACCACCGCCGCTTATTCCCCCTTCCATCCTAAAGGTCACCCCATTTTTACCGGGACGCCATTGGTTCATATCGTAGTTGGGGTTTTCAAGGTCAGAGAAGTTCACCAGCAGGAAGCGGAGAAATATGTATCTGCTCACGTCGAAGTCAAAAATGACATCATACTCCAACGTAAAGTTCTCCGGAAAGTCGGTAATGAACTCCGGGACAAAAGCACCCTTGCCTTTACCTATTTTCATCCATTTTCCTTCCATAGTAGATAAGGTGACTACCTCAGCACTGTTAGAGGTGTTCCATCGTGCAGGCAGATCCCCAACTTCATCCTCAGAAAAATCTTCAAAGGCGATAATGTTCTCACCTGCCTCAAAGTCAAATTTGGAGTAGGCAGAAAAGTTTGGGATGGATTCGTCCACCACTATATCTTCATTGTACCCTTCATATGATTCGGAGGCAGTATTATTTTCAACGGTGACCGCTCCACCCTCCTTCCCTTTCTTTTTCTTTCCTACCTTGCTCGGGGCTTCAAGAATGGTATCCATGGCCTGTTCTGTTTTTTCGGCTGTCTTTTCTTCTGCCTTTCGATACACGGTCTCTTCAGCAGCTTGTTCGGCACGTTTCTTCAATTTTTTCCAAAACTGTGCTTCCGCTGGTTGTACAAGCAATAAAAAGGGGCAAAAAGCTAATATTCGTATCAATTTCATTGTGTTTTATTTTAAAGGTTTGTAGTCTATCGTAGTGGTCTGATAAGTCCCCAGTTCGTCAGTGGAAAAGTCTAGCTGGGCAATCCTGCCATATTCGTCACGCTTTGTGGTGATAAAAATATTTTGGTCATTATACACCAATAGGTCTACCTGGTAATTTCCCAATACGTACCATGCCAATTGCGATCCCCCCATGGTCTGGGAGACTATGGACAGCGGCAGTCGGTCCCTGACATAGTAGAGCACCCCTGGTTTGACCTCTTTGTCACTATGAACGGCAAACACCTCATACCCCTTGATCCTATGGGCCAGCACGTCATCACCTTCAAACACAAAGTTTTGCCAGGTGCCTTTGTAATCAATATTGTAGGTATTGGTCGGGGCGCTGTACTGTACTCCGACGGACTCTTCACCTTCGCCTTGGTCAAATCGGATTTTCTCCAAGAAAACTCCGTCATACTCGAACCGATATTCTTGTCGAGGAAAGGAACTGTCACCTATAGGGGTCTCGATAAGGGTCGCCATTTGTCCATCTTCATTATAGAAAATTCTGGTATCAAATCTGTTCTCCTTTCCAGTATGGCCACCCACCTTAGAGGTAATACGTGTTATTCGCTTGGCCCAATCGTATTCAAGGCGTATGGTATCTTTGACATTATGGTTGGGATTGCTGCAGACAATGGTCCCTGGCAGGTAATCTTTCGTTAGATGATGTTGTGCACTTATGGCCTGCGCTGCAAGAAACGACACGATTACCAATAACAGGGAAATGCTACTTTCAAAAGTTTTTCTTATATGTATGAACATTTTATCCAAAGTTGTTTGTGGTTTCATCAAATTGATGTGCAATGCGAAAACCATGAAAATTGAGATGATGATTGCTTTCACGATATTTTGTTAAGAATAGATGGTAAAAAAGCTCCAAATTAATTTCATATCTGCCCTTAACATTATATGCCCCATTATAACTCAATGGTTTGGTATGTAATTTCTGTCCGCAGGAAAACTGATCCAAAGGCACTTACTTCAATCCCTGTGATCAGTCCATCTTCATCGACCAGCGTATTTACCTCATCCATACCACTAGAACCGAATGAAAAGGCATTTATTTGCTTTGTGCTCAGCAAATACAGCCCAACGGAAACATTAAAGTTTAACAATGGCAATATGATACCAAGGGCCACCTGGTTATCGACCCCCTTAAACAAACCAGGATTGGTGGCACCGTGTACAATATCCCAAACGGACAGGTCGGAAGCGGTATAAGAGACCAAGTTGTTTTCATCATCAAATTGATATACTTGGGAACCGCCATCGGAAATGGTATAGGTATTGGTAGCTGCATCAAACTCCACAGGAAGAATGTTGAAAAAACTGCTATCATCCACTTGGGATTGTATCGTAGTCAAAACACTTTCTTCGTAACTAAAGTTAAATGTGGTCGAGAAGGGAGAAGGATCTATTTCATTCAGCGAAATTGTGCTTATAAGTCCTGTGTCTTGGTTGTAGTTGATGGATATGGTGGACTGTAGCACACCTGTTTCAGTGCTGACATCAATAGACACTGGTCTATTTTCAGTATCATATCGTACTTCCAAACCGACCACTAGTTGAATATCGCTGTTGGTTACCGTTATGTTGGATGGCAGTTGAAGCGTATTAACTTCCTCCTCCATATCCATTACAGCTCCATCATCGTCATTTGAACAAGCCACAAGGGATAAAAAAAGAACTGCTAGTAAAAGACTTAATATATTTTTCATGATATTTCTTTAGAATTAATTATTCTCTTATGTAGGTGAAAGCCGGTGAAAAAGAACTCCCTACCTCGCAGGTTCTGAGCGCGGCATTGATTCTTATGGTGCAGATCAATCTGAGCGCATCTTCCTTGGTCTGGGTTGTAAACAAATTTTTGGTACCGGCATAAACATTCCAGGTTCTGGAAGCTTTTCGAATGTGCAAATCGAAAAGATTGAATCGTTCACATTTTTCTCCTCTGGCTCCATATTGGGGCAATTGTCCTCCCCTACCCGGAATTATGACATTCCCCACTTTACAAAAGCCATCAATATTGTATTGATCGATCATGATACTTTTCATCTTTTCCACATCCACTCTCCGTTCCCCTTTAAAAATTCTTGCGGGCAATCCATCCCTGGTTCGATATTCAAGGGCATACTCCCCTGCATCACTGACTACCCTATAACTGGTACCACTCCTCAAATAATTGCATTCTGGCCTTGCTGTACATTCATCTGGAGGAATGAAACTTGGATCTGATGGTACAAATTTCCAGCGCTGTGCATTGCCCCGGTTGAGGGCATAGGTCCAGACCGGGGTACCATCCTTATTTTGGCCACCCTTGACGTCTAAATAATGTCCCAGTTTAGATTGGAGGTAAAAATAGCCTTGGCCTGCATTTACTTTTTTCCATTTTTGGGCATTACCCCGATTTTTGGCATAGGTCCAAATAGGTGTCCTGATATCACAGCTCCCACCCTTCACGTCAAGCACATAAGCTGAAGCTTCAGACTTTAGATAGAAATATTCACCATCACCAGAATATTCAACTTTCCAGTGCTGGGTTCTTCTTCCCCTGTAGTACTTCTTTATCTTGATTTCCTTTCTGATGCCATTGTTGTTACCTTCAGGGGTCAGCACCAAATTGTTGTTAAGGGCACTTTGAATGATAAAGGTGTCTTGGGCAAAAGCTATAGAAAAACAAAAAAAAGCAACTGCTATAATTCTGATCTCTTTTTTCATCGGTCTAAATTTTTAGTTCTCCCATTTATGTGTTTCTTCAAAAAAGGTTAACACCAGTCTTGATTTTTTTAGAAAACGAGCCATCCCCATGATGTTATGAGCCCCCAGCACTATGATATTCGAAAACTAGACCGTATTGCCACAATGTGCTACAAACTATGTAACAACTCTTGAGAGATATGTAACACAGCGTGGGAATTCAATGTGATTACAAATTTTTCTTACATGACAGTACCGAATTATATCTAAATATTGTGCAATGGGAATTTCTATCTTTATCATGTTAACTTTTTTAAAGGGTAAACCATTAATGACAGACACCGTAATCGATGCCCTTAAAAAAGGGGATGAGAACACTTTTAAAAAGATATATCTAGACCATAGGGCTACTTTTGTCGGATTTGGTAGGCAATATGGACTTGCGGATACGGTGCTGTTAGATATTTACCAAGATGCCTATATCGTGTTCTTCGAGAATATCAGAAAAGGAAAGCTTACAAAAATGACCAGTAGTATCGGAACATATCTTATTGCTATTGGCAAGTACATGATCTTTGACCACTTGAGAACATCTGAAAAAATGGTACCCTCAGAGAAAATACTATCGCTGGCCAAAGAAGAGGCCGAAGACCTTTCGCTGGACTTTGAAAAAGAAACCCTGAACGAAAGACAGTTGCTTTTAAAAAAACAATTTCAGCACCTAGGCAAAAAATGTCAAGAACTGTTGACACTTTTCTATTATGATGGCTTGACCATTGATGAGATTGTGGCCAGTACGGATTACAGCAACCAAAATGTGGTAAAAAGCCAGAAAAGCAGATGCTTGAAAAGTTTAAGGGAAGTCATTAAGCAATTGTAGAAGAAACTATGAAGCATACCCACTTAATAGAAAAATATTTTACCAGTAGTTTGACCAAGACCGAAGAAAAACTACTTCAAGAACTATTGTCATCCAATGATTCCTTTGCAGAGGAATTCAACTTTCAAAGAGATGTACAGAAGGCCATTGCTTCAAACCGACATCATGCTTTAAAAGCAAAGCTGGAAGGATATGAAAGGGATTTTCCTTATGAAGCACAGCACACTTGGAAAAGAAGGTATTGGCCGGCTATTGCGATTGCAGCCAGTGTGATCTTGCTATTTGGGTTGGGGTGGATTTTAGGGCTTATGAATACAACGGATTACGGGGCACTTTATAAAGAAAGGTTCTCTCCATATCCCAATACCTTCTTTTCGATTACACGATCAGATTCGGATGATACCCTAGAGCGAAAGGCCTTTGTTGCTTATGAAACCAAAGACTATGAAAGGGCCATAACACTGTTTGAAGATTTGACCATAGAGAAAAATACAAGTTACCATAAATTTTACCTATCGCAATCCTATTTAGGTGCCAATCGTACCGAAGAGGCAGTTTCTATTTTAGAAGAGCTGCTATCGGAAAGCCAAGAGTTAAAAGCCGAAAGCCTTTGGTATTTAGGATTGGCCTATATTCGTATAAAGGATAAGGAAAGGGCCAAGGGCTATTTACAACAGCTTTGCGAATTGGGTACCTATAAAAAGAAAGAGGCCCAGTTGTTGGTAAAACTTTTAGATTAATGCTTGTAGCGATACCAAACAATCACTGCTAATGCAAAAACCAAAAACAGTATATAAAACCAAGCCTTGGGTGAATACCTTGTTTCAAGTGGAGCCGTATTTCCATTCAATACGATACCAGACCAGTAATAAGGATGTGACAAGTTGTTTTCAGCATTGTTGTCCAAAAAAGTGAGCTTTGCTTTTCTAAGCGCTATATCCTTTGAATGGCCTGCAGCCAGATATTTATAAAAATCATCCATCAATATGGCGGTGGAATTGTCATTGATCTTCCAAAGACTATTCACAATGCTGGAAGCCCCCGCAAAAAAGAATGCCCTTGTGAGACTCAACATACCTTCCCCTTTTCGCAAATTTCCAATTCCGGTCTCGCAAGCACTGAGGGTTACTAAATTGGCTTGAACAGAAAGGTTATAGAGGTCGTTTACAAATAGTAGAAAATCATTTTCCCCTGCATTGGTAAATGCCAGATAAGAATATTCAGGGGTTTCATCATCCACTACGGCATGGGTAGCCAAATGTACGATTCCATATTGGTTATTTTTTTCCAAAAAATTGTGCAACGTGCCCTCAACCCCTTCAAAAAGGGCTCCATTAAAATGAGACAGCACATAGGCTGCTTCCGTTCTATTATGGGGCAAGGGAAGCAGTTCAGGTGCTCGAACAATAGATTGCCCATCACTTTTTCCAATAAACGTTGGGGCAAAGACCAGAGGTTCACTATTGGCATATGTCTTTTGCCTTAATGTAGTCCAAAGGGTAAGGGAATTGACATGCGACACAGCAGTTTTCGCAATCAAATAAGTAGTATCAGATGTTCTAAAGCTACCAAAGGGAACGTAACTTAAAAGACCATCCGGCACGACAATCAATTGCGAATAGCCCCCCCCCATGGCCAAAGGGGGCAAAAAAAGGGGGTACAATTCCAAAGATAGTTCTTGAAGCTGAAGAAGATCTGAACGGTTATCCCCCAACTGTCGTACCAGCCGTATCAGCTTATCATCAAGAACCGTGTTTCGTAAAATCCGTTTAAATTCTACATCGGTCTTCGAAATGGCCATAGCATAAATAGCATTCTCCCCATAAAAATAGGTGAGTGCCATTTGATCCGCTTTCAAAACTTTCTGTATTGTCGAAAGATCGGTCACATGGGTGTCATATTTTAGATCATAATATTCTGGATAGGTACTTTCCAACGAATCCAATACCAGTCGATAGTCCAGTTTAGTTTGAAAAAGTCGGTCCTGTAAGATATGGTTCCCAGCATCGGCACGCAATAATCTTTCTAAAAAGGAAATTTTTGATTTGTACTGTTTTTCCTTTTCCAATATCGCCTTGGGCAAGTTTGCAAAAGCTGTTGCCCTTGCATTGAGCATGGCTTCCATTAAAAGGTTTCCCTTGCTCTTTTCAGAAATAAAAAATGCTTTTTCCAGATATTTGCTATCTCCCGTTTTATCGTACAACTGAAAAGCTGCTTCCATTCCTGTATCAAAAACCAAAAAACTATCTTCTATCAAGGCCAACTTATCTTCATCACTTCGAAAACTGGTTCGCAAACTATCTAAGATGGTAACGGCAATTTGCGTGGCCTGTAAGCTGCTTTCATACCCGGGCACTGTCTGTAAGCGATTTAACGCAACTCCTTTATTTCGCAATAGGGCAATAAATTCTGCCGGATACTGTACTTGTGATGGGTTCGGATGCTCATATATGGCTGCATCTACTCCTGAAAAATTTTTCGCCAATGCCCCAAGTGCCCTTTGATAATAGGGTAATGCAGCTTTTGGTTGGTCAAAATGCACATATAACTGCCCCATCTTATCCAATACCCTGGCCCTATCTATCCGTTTTTTTTCACTGAGCTCAAATTGCTTTTGAAAAAAAGCCAAGGCTAATTCAAAATCTTCATTTCGCTGATGGATTTCTGCTGTCAGTTGATAAAATTCAGGTAGAAAAGCGTCTTTTTCAGACAGCATTTCCTTAGAAAGTTCCAAACAAATCTGTGCACTGTCCATTTTTTGGAGATGTTGGTAATTTTGTGCCATCAAAAACAGGGTTGTGACCCTATTGTTTTTAAAACGGCTTTCAGTTCTATTTTTCAAATAGAATTCCAGTGATTTGGAAAGATAACTGTTGGCCTTTTCATAATTGCCCTCTGCACTATAGACCGCTGCCAAAAGATTATTGGTACTCTGTACCCTTTCTTTGTCAACCTCATTGAATTCATTGGAGATAATTCGCAGGTTTTTAAAGTAAAATGCTTTGGCCAAGGCGTACTTTTTTTCATCATGGTACATCGTGGCCAAAAAGTTATATGCCTGTGCCAACTCCAATTTTGAATAATCGGGAAGCTCATGTGCTTTATCCTTCAATGCAGCTATTATGGCATTGAACATTTCACGCGACTTGTCATAGTCATGGGTCTTAAAATAATAATTGCCTTTATCGTACTTATGTGAGATGCGATACCCATCCCCATCAGGAATGGAATCTAAAAACCCCTTCAATACCCCAAAAAGTGAATCGGTTCGATCCAAAGTGGATTTATAGCGTTGCAAGTCATAATAGTAACCGCTTATGTAATTGATATATTGAAGACAAAGTATGGCCGTTTCATAATCTTTGGCCCTAATAGATTGCTTGTAAAGGTTTTCAAAGCATTGGTACGCAACTGACTTATCATTGAAGATGTGGGAACTACATTTTGTGATCAGTGAATCATTTGCCCTTACATTTGCCTTGATTCCTACCGATAAGAACACCGCAAAGAAGCTCCAAAAGAAAAGTGTCCCCTTTTTTTTCAAATGAAAACCATTAAAGATGTCAATCAGAATTTTCACTTCTTTAAGTAAGCAGGTACCGAATATGTTGTTGTTTTTCCAGCGGCACCTGTTTTGGCTACTTTTAAGGTTACCGGACCACTATAGTCCTTCAGTTTAACCATGGTTCCGCTATAGGGTTTATTTTTCACCAGGGTTTTCAAAGGGGCTTCGTTTTTACCCAACAATTGGCCATTTTCAGTATAAACACTTATTTTCAATGACCTGAGTTTCTCGCCAGATAGAAGATAGAACGTATTGCCAACCAGTTCAAAACAATTTTTAGGTCGTGGACACGGATTGGGTCTTGGCGGCCTTACATCACGAAATCTTTCCTTAAAATCAGTGAGTCCAGAAATGGACTTGTTCAAGTCCTCTTTTTCTGCATCAAGTTCTTTCAGGGCCAGTTCGGCCTTTTTATCCCCAGCTTTTAACTGCTCTAACAGTTCAGATCTGGATTTTTCGATAGCCGTTAATTCATCTTTTATGTAAGATGCATGCAAATCGGACTCCACGATAATGGACTCCTTTGAAAGGTCTACTTTTTGTGCACTGGTATGGAAAGCATTGAAGAAAAGCCCCAACACCAAGGTGAGTGACACCACTGTTTTTTCAATTTTCATAAAATGGGTTTTAAACGATTTGAACCATGAGTATTTGATTTCATCATCTTAATGCACAAGAATTGGATGAGGTTAACAAAAAAACACTATGATTTTTATGAAGTAAAGCTCGACATACCCCTATACAAAATCTATAACCCTTGTCACTTTACCTATAAAATATGTAACATCATAACCATTTATCCGACATGGTTTCTTTACGGTCATGCAGTCATTCTTTCTGATGTATGGTGCTCTTCCTTCACTTGTATCGGTATGCTTTAAGATTGCATTATTAGTGATAATATGCTAAGGTACATCTTTATAAAAAGTGACCCTCTTTATTATTTTATTCTTGTGCACAATTTTTAAGGTATACCTCCCCATTTTCAGTCTATTGATATTGAGATAGATATGATACCTCTGAACCGCTCTTAACGTCCCATGGTACTTTCTGGGTTTCTGTGACTTTGACATTGGGTAAATTGACTGTAAACGCGTTCTGTTGCAAAGGTATTGTTGGATCCAGCGGCTACTTAAAAAATATGTAACAATAACTGGTGGCCTTGTAACAAAAGATGCTACACCCTTTAAGAATTTACTTCTTTTTTTGAAAAATCTGAAGGTGTCATACCATAAGCTTCCTTAAAACATTTGGAAAAATAGGAATGGTCATTGAAACCCACAGCATAACCTATTTGAGAAACATTGATATCTGAATTTCTTAACATATTGGCGGCCAGTTTCAATCGCTGGGAGCGTATAAATTCAGATGTGGAGAGTCCGGTAAGTGCTTTTAATTTTCTGTGCAGTTGCATGCGACTCATGCCTACCGCCCTACTGAACGCTTCGGTGTTGAAGATAGGTTCTATCAATGAGGCATCCAATACCTGCTGCACTTTTAGTAAGAACTGCTCGTCAATCGAATTTACAGCGATATCAGACGGTTTTAAAATAACTTCTTGGCTATACCTTTCTTGAAGCACTTTTCGCAGCGCAATAAGTTTGTTGACCTTTGATTTAAGAATTTTTGTGCTGAAGGGTTTTACCATATAATCGTCGGCTCCAGCATCTATACCCTTTACAATATTTTCTTCCCCAGCCCTAGCGGTCAACAGCACAATAGGTATATGGCTTGTCAGTTCATCATTCTTGAGTTCGTTGGTCAGTTGAATACCATCTTTTTTGGGCATCATCACATCAGCAATAATGATATTGGGAATATGCCCGATAGCTTTCTGAAAACCTTCATCACCATCAAAAGCGGTTAGAATGGTATATTGTTTTTCAAAGGTTGATTTCAGCAATTGTTGTACATCGGCATTGTCTTCCACTATGAGAAGAATAGGCAAGTCTCCCTGATTCGATTCATCTTTCTGGGGAATTGTTTCAGGAACAACAGCCGGCAGTGTATTTTTTGAAGTTGTGAAAACCTTGAACTCATCATGCTTGAACGAATTTTTTCCCACGGGCAGATCAACTTTGAAAACTACATCTCCCCCTGCTTTTAAAGCTGTTATTATGCCTTTATGCATATGCACCAACTCTTTTACCAATGCCAATCCGATACCCGTTCCCGCTGTTTCAGCAGTACCGCGATAAAAACGGTCAAATACCTTCGTTAAATCGTTGGCAGTGAGTGTAGTATTGGTGTTTCGTATTTCAAGCAGCAAATGTTTTGGAGTGCTTAACGAAACCATTATGGATACAACACCATTTTTTGGGGTGTATTTAAACGCATTGGAAAGTAGGTTAACCATTATCTTCGAAAGTGCCTCAACATCAAGCCACATGGTAACGGAATCTTTAGGCATGACTTTCTGAAAAGTGATGTTCTTTTGTTGGCCCATATAATTGAACGGGTCGATCAATGTGCCTATCAGTGGCAGTACCGATGTTTTTTCAACCTGCAATTGCATATTACCTGCATCAATTCTTGACAGGTCCAAAAGCTGGTTTACCAGGTTGAGCAATCGATCTTTATTACGCTTCACCATTTCGAGTTCTGCCCTCTCGGCCCCAGAAATCCGTAAGCTTTCCAATTTCTTTTCAATGGGACCTGAAATTAGGGTCAGTGGTGTTCGGAATTCATGGGAAATATTGGTAAAAAGTTTACCTTTTAAGGTATCTAGCTCTTTTAGCTTTCTATTGGTTCTTTGCTTGTTCCGATACAACATAAAGAGACCGACTAGACCTAATGTAAGCAGGGAGCCTCCGGCAATGAATAGGTTACGTTCGTTGATTTTCTGTTGTTCAGCAAGGGCATGCTTACTCTTTAACAAGCTTATCTCCCGCTTTTTTTCTCGGTCTTCATACGCTTTCTTGATCTTTAAAAAACTACTTAAGTTTCTTTTTTCTTGCCATTTTTTGATCAACTCCCCTTCTTCTTTTTTCAGATCAAGAGCTTTTCTATAATCTCCCTTTGCATCTGCTATCAAAAATTCTGTTGTGGCAAATTGAAGCTCTAGCTTTAAAGGCTCAAGACTACTGTTATATGACTTAGCAGTATTCAGTTCTTTCTCAGCCAAGAACAACTTGTTTAACTTAAGGTTGGCCCTTGCCGACATTAGGTGGGCGTTTGTCAATGCAATACTGTCCTGTTTTTTAGCATACAAAAAAATAGCCCTACTCAATTTTTTTGCTGCATGTTCAATTTTTGAAAGACCCATATCACTTTCTGCCATCAAAACAAGACATGAAGCCATTTCTGTAGTGTCTTTTGTTTTTAAGGCATGGTCAAATAATTGTCCAAAATAACGGTTGGCCATTGAATACTTTTTCGTACTCAAGGCAATGTTTCCCATTTGTTTGGTCGCTTGTTGCACCCCAGGGGCATAGTTCACCTTTTTTGATATCTCAAAACATTTTTGAAAATAGTGTTTGGCCACTGTAGTGTCACCTATCGACGTCAGATATATCTCACCGATTCCATCATAAGTATTTGCCAAAATGGCACTTATCGTATCTTTCGATCGATAAATGGAATCGATTTTCACCAAAAGTCCCATTTTTTTTCCTTGATCCATGGTCAGGGTCGACATTCCAAAATAAGAAATGGCCAACGCATCGGTATAATCCATGGCAATAGCTTCAGATTGCACATGCATATAGTATTGTTTGGCCAACTCATTTCTTTTGGTGAAGTACGCCAAATTACCCAACCAGATAATCGCACTGATGTCCAGCTTTTCCAAGCCATTTGACTTTGCCAGTTTTGATGCTTTATGATAGTGTTCCTCAGAGCTGTCCAAATCATGGGCCAAGAAGTAATAATAGCCTTTCGCAAAATGGTAGTAGTACTTTGCAAGCATGTTGTTAGGGTATTCTGCCAAGGTTTTGAGACTATCAAGGTATTGGCTTTCACTTTCAATATTCGCGTTGACATTTATTTCATATAACCTATGCCTTTCTTCAAAATAAGTCTGATTTTCAATGGCTTTTTCTTGTGAATGGACAACTATTCCGATTAAAAAAAGACCAAGTACAGTAATGTCACGCATTTCGTACAGATTAAAGAAATGATTATAAATAGACAACTATTCTCCATTCAATTTAATGAAAAACAGACCATTACCAAAAACCGCTTTTTTTTTCATCCCATAATTATTGATAAAGAGACTACCATATATCCCTAATTAAAGTGTTTTGAAATCAGTCCGTCTTTCATAAGTGATGTAGGGCATGAACGAGAACAGGAAAATCAGCCATATCTTAAGAAAATAAAACATGAATATTGCCATTACATGGCAAGCGCACTTCGTACAAACTTGTTTTACCTGAAATCAAAAAGTCCAGTTTATGAAAAGACAGTGCGGACCTAAACCATTGATGCTATCAAAATGAAGGTAAAATATCACCAAATACTATCTTTTTTATCACTTACCAAAAGCTCTTCATCCTCCTCGATGTTGGTTTTCAAAGATGTGTTTTCTTTGTCGTAATATGATCTTACCTGTTCTAGTTTTCGTTCAAATTCTCTTCGGGTTATGTATTCTTCTTCAGTAAATGAACTTTTTATGATGCTGAATATCGTATATAAGAAACTGATGGCAACGGCTGTAATAAGAAAGAAAAGCAATATCCGTTCTTTTTTATGGGTCAGTTTATCCGTTTCCCCTAAAATGGCTTTTTCTTTAGAGGAGAGTTTTCGTGTATTGGAGAGCTGATCTAAAAAAGCATCCCATTTTTCCTCTTCTTTGATGTATAGGTCTGTAAACCCACCTTCTTCAAGAAAATCTTCAGTATAGGCCGTTGATGACAACATGAAAATTTTTACCCCATTGCCACTCATGATGTCAAGAAGTTCAGTATCGTGGTCAATGATTTCCCTGATCAATTTCTCAACATATTGCAACGTATAGTTTGGCCGTAAAAATTCGTCATAAAGCAATTGGGTCTCAAAATAGTCATCACGTTCTGAAGCATATCTGAGAAATCTGTCCTTTAGTTCCGCCTTAAAAAATTCACTCATTGCCCAGCCAAATTCATAAAGGGTTTGATATCATTTTTACAATCGTAAATTTACTTTAAAACAAAGCTTGGCCCAGCTAGAGAAAAAAAAATATTGTAAAAAAATTATCAATTCTGACGAACCCGCAAAGAGCTCATCATAACGCGATGATGAGAAACATTATGGTTGATCTCAACACTTAAAATGATGGGGGGATCACTTCTATTATCTGAAAAAATGATTGTGGTACGTCATACACGCAAAGATATGGTTCACATTGAAACCCTCTATATATTACTACATCACAAATTTAGGTTTCTCATCCTTGTCCCATAGGCCCCAATAGGCTCCAACATCTCCTTCAGCACCTACCTTCCATGATTCGTCAAATGAGGAAAAATAAAAAATTTCAATATTATCTTCTTTAGCCCATTTTTGGGTACTCATATAATATTTCAGTAGGTTCTCATGGGATGGGAATGCTCCCTCAAGGTTGGTCCCCTGACTCGGCCAACCTGTTTCTGATATAATGACTTTTTTACCGTTTCCTGCCCGAAGTGCTTTTTGGTACATATCTTTCATATACAGTATGGAATAATCAAGATCGCAACCTTCCCAAAAGGGATAGCAATTGGCCAAAATGATATCGCAGGCATCAGCTATTCTTGGTCGTTCGGCAAACTCATAATACGCATCAACATAACCAACGGGCACATCGGGAACTGCTTTTTTGACTTGATGCATAAAATTCAACAGCTCATCTTCGGTCAAATCGCCTCGTAACATTACTTCATTGCCCACTGCAGCAATACCCACAAAGCCTTCTTTCGCCAACTCAATAAGATTTTCAATTTCCCCCCTATTGATATCAGGATCATCACCCAACCATGCGCCGACCATGGTCTTAATTCCATATTCGCGTGCTATTCTTGGAATCGCCTCATTGCCTTCAGTACATGAAAAAGAACGTATCCAACTGGTGTAAGGTTTAATGATTTCCATTCTTCGCCGTATCTGTTGCTCTGAAATCTGGTCTCCTGGTTTTTGCCCTTCCAAATAAGGGCAAAAGCACAAACCATGCATGCCTTCTCCAATAAATTCCCCGCACAGTTTTTTTAATTCCTCAACAGATTTTCCTTCATAATCTAGCGCGGCTAGAGCTAGAAATTTCTCTGACCTACTTGATGACATATGTATTAGTATTTGAGTTGTTCATTATTGTTCCAAAGTCCCCAACGAGCACCGACGTCCCCTTCATGACGTACTTTCCAAGACTCATCGAATGACGAAAAATAAAACATTTTTATTTGTTCTTCATGTGCCCAATCGGCTGTAGTGATGAAATATTTCATGGCATTGTCTTCTGAGGGTATCGCACCATGTACATAATCCCCTTTATTTGGCCAACCTGTTTCAGTTATGATTACTGGTTTTCCTTTGGCCGCCTGTTTTACCACTTCATACATTTGCTGGATGTAAAGTGGGGCATGGTCAATGCTACTACCTTCCCAAAAGGGGTAACAGTTCGCCAGAATCACATCACAAGCATCGACAAGAGCTGGTCTTTCGTGAAATTGATAGTAGGCGTCCACATAACCAACAGGAATATTTGGTAATGCTTTTTTCACCTTACTTATATAGGCAAGCACCTCTTTTTCCGTCAACTCTTCACGAAGCAATACTTCATTACCAATGACGGCTATATCAACGGCACCAGCATTGGCAAGGTCAATTAGAGCCGCTATCTCTTTTTCATTTTGCACGTCATCGTCACTTATCCAGGCACCTACCATTGTTTTGATTCCTTTCTCGTGTGCTACTTTGGGAATGAACTCGTTACCATCGGTACACGAAAAGGACCGCACCCACTGGGTATGTGGTGCAATGATATCCATACGCCGGCGTATCTGTGATTCAGTCAACAAATCGCCTATATCTTGACCTTCTAAATAAGGACTAAAGCAAATACCGTACAATCCATTGTGCAAAGAAGTGGCGAACATTGCTTTTATTTCTGCTGTACTCTTTGCTGTAAAATCAATACTAGCCTTCAGGTCTGTATTCAAATTTAGGTTCGCCAGTGAAAGAAGTTTTTCGGTTTGGTAATATGAAGAGCTTTTCTTTAATGTGGGTTTTTTTCGTCTTTCCAACTCCGCTTGAATTTCATTGGCACGAGTTTCGGTAATATCATAATTTCGCATCACGTAGATGGCGATAAGCGTTCCTAGAACTGGGAAACCGGAATAAAAGATACGCAAGCCTGTTATGGCTCCTTCAGGCTGAGTGGCTGCATCTGGATTAAAGCCCACAAGTGTCATAATCGTTCCGGTCAACAACCCTGCTATGGCAAAACCAAACTTGACCATCCACCAATAAATAGCCCCGAACACGCCCTCGCGGCGCTCTCCGGTATTGAGTTCATCTAAATCAATGACATCAGCGGTCATCGACATCATCAATGTAAACAGACTCCCTATTCCAAATGAGAAGAAGGGCAAAGCGATGATGAACATATAGGGCTTACCTGGAATAAAGAGAAACCAGAGCATAATATACCCCAAAATAGAAATTGCCTGTGAAATAATAAATGCCTTTTTCTTACCCATTTTTTTAGACATTTTGGCAATTATGGGTATCACTATAAATGTAGTCGCCAATGCACCGATACTTCCAAACAAGGTTGGCCAAATACCTGCAGCACCGGCATCACCCCCAAACAAATAGTATACCACGATAAAGAATGAAAAACTGGCAATCGTATAAAACGTATTGTAGATAAAAAATGTGGCAACACAGAGTTGTCTAAAGGGTCTCGATTTAAATGCCTCTTTAAATCCATCAAGAATCTTTTTTAAGCTGCCTCCAATGGTCTTTAAATTCAAGGGAGCATAATCAGCATCTTTTGTAGATTCACTTTTTATGAAAATAGCGGGTACCATGGCAAAAATCATACAGGTGATACCTACCCAAATGGCCAGTTCACGGGTTGCCACCTCAGCGGTTTCAAACCACCCTTGATCATACATAAACACCCAAAACCAGGGTGCGATTACCCAAGCCCATTGCCCAATCCATTGTGCTATGGCCATAATATCGGTGCGTTCGTGAAAATCATTGCTCATTTCATAGCCCATGGCCACGTATGGAACACTAAAGATGGTCAATCCTAAATAAAATACAAAAGACCAAAGGAGAAAATAGGTGAAATTGTAATCCACTCCATTTTCGCGATACAGCTGCCACATCACCACAAAGGAAATACCCATGATAACGGCTCCCAAGAACACATAGTGCCTACGCCTACCCCAACGTGATTTCGTATTGTCAGAGATAAAACCCATGATAGGGTCGGTAATGGAATCGAAAACTCTTGGTAAAAAGAACAAGACACCCCACATCCATCCTGGAAATCCAAGATCTTGTACAAGCACAACCATGAAAATTCCGAGTGCGGCAGGGAACATTTGATTGGCAAGCATACCAATACCAAAGGCAATCTTACTGCCAAAGGGAACTTTATTTTGGGTTACAGTAACTGAGTCACTCATAATTTGTTGGTTGATCGGTCATTATTTGATTAAAATAGTCTGTATCGCCTGTGCGTTAATAGATAGTTGGCGTGAGCGTTCACCTAAATCAAGGTTAAAATGCTTTGGCGATTCGGCAGGATTGAACACCACAACCGCAATCGATCCATCTAGATTTTGAGCTGCCGTGAGCAGCAAGGAATCATCCGGGTTTTCAAACCCTATACGTTTGGCACCGGGTCGAATATATTTGCTAAAATGTGACATAGTGTAATAGATGGGCGTAAAGTATACCTCATCTTTTACGGGATCCACGATTACCGGTGCCACGCACCAATTTTTAAACCAATTGGGCCCGCCTTGGGTATCCAGTACCATGTTCCAATCAATCCACCCATCAACCCAATTGTTAAGACATCCGATGATATCTCTTGCATAACGATAGACCGGGGCATATTTTGGATGTAAGTGCTTGTCTTGCTCCGGTGCCCAATCCCATCCCCAATCGGTGGCCTCTTTGCTCCAATACCACACATCATCTTTCCATTTGGGCACCTCAGCATCAACACATGCCTCTGATTGTATCAAATGCTTGTCAGGAGCTTTATGGTGTGCATACTGTAATGCATCAGGAAATATTTCATAAGTACTTGCATACCAATGTATTGCAGTACCATCATAGTACTTCGATGTTGCTTCGTTCTTGTACATTTCGTCTACCCAGTGCTCTAAATGTTCTCGGTTTTGGTCATAGCCCAAAATCTTTACATCACGTTTACCATCTGCTTCCAATTTTGGTCCTAAATGGTTTTGTACAAATTGGGTCATCTCTTCTGGGGAAAAGTGCATGCTTTCCCAGTTATTGTCATTGCCCAAAGGTTCGTTTTCAACTGTAAAGCCCCAAATATCAATGCCCTCTGCTTTATAGGCATCGAGGTACTTTGAAAAGAACAATGCCCATGTGTCATAATACTCGGGCAATAGTTTTCCACCTCTCCAATCATTATTGTCTTTCATCCATGGTGGGGCGGTCCAAGGTGAGGCCACAATCTTAAACCCATCCTTTGATGTCGCCATGGCCTCTTTGATGAATGGAACAATATCATCTTGGTCTTCTTCTATGGAAAAATGTTCCAATGCCTTGTCTCCCTCCACAGGTGCATAAGAATAATTGCTCACAGAGAAATCGCACGAATTCATATGCGTACGTGTCAACGAATATTTCGCTCCATCTTCACCAAAATAGGCATCAATGACCTTTTTGCGATTTTCTTTACTCAATTTGTTCAACAAATAGGCAGATGCCTCTGTAAACGAACCTCCAAACCCTGTGATGGTCTGAAATTTTTGTTCTGGTAACAGCTTGATCTGCAAAGCATTCGTTTCTTCTGAAAACTCCATTACTGGGTTCAATTTATCTCCTGCCGCAGAAGTTTCATAAACTTCTACTTCCAATTTGTTCTCTACGGTACATCCACTAAGTATCACGGTCAATGTCAATATGATATTAAATGCGTTAAAGGTTTTCATGGTATTGTTTTTTTTTCATGGTGTTGTTCTCTTTTGTGTTAATGCGTCACCGCTTGTTCCTTTTTTAGTGGAGGAGTCAAGACATCTTTCATCAATGCTTCCCTATCTCCATCATACGTTTTCGTTATGGGATTGCCTCCTCGGGTCAATCCATTAAAAATTCCTTTGTCCACCAATGGCCACAGCGCGTATTTTGCTCTTCCATCTATGGTGAACAATCCGAAATGATTCTCTGAACCTTGCGGGTTATGTGCATCTTTCCATTGTTCATTGAATGCCTCAAAGTAGAAACATGAAATACCAGCTTGGTTCGTCCAATCCCGCATATGCCTATGGTATAGTGCTTCTTTGTACTCATCAGTAGCCTTGGAACCCTCAGGCCCATAAAAGCCATCTGAAATGGTGGCCCAACCAGTTTCACCGATATGGACGGGTTTGTCAACACCCAAACTTTTCACATAATCCTTTACCGCCTTATATTGGTTCATGGCAAAGCCTTTGGCCCGTAACATGGCCGCTTCCACTTTTTCAATATCCGTTAAGCTTTCCTCATCTTGTGGAACACCCCAAAAATCAGGATTGTAATGGGAATTATGGTAGGGATAGGTATGCATTGAAATGTAATCCACCGCTTTTACAAGCGCTTCCAAGTCTTCGGTATGGTAGCTTTCATCACCGCCACCCCAAGATGAGAAATCATCTGAACTTGTGATCCATAGGCTTTGTGACAGCTTCCCTTTCTTCTTCAGTTTTTGAAGGTGGTTTACCCATTTTAAAATAACGCTCGGCTGTACATAATAGCTCTCGGCCCATTTCACCATAGCTTCATTGCCCACGGCAATGACCTTTACTATATCGGGGTACTGGTTTGCCAATGCTACCGCACGGGCAATTTCTCCTTTGTTTTGCTTACTTTCAACTTTGTGGTCGGGTGCTTTACCTGTCCATGCATTCTTACAATCAATCCATGCCCCAAGCATGACATACATTTCAAAGCCAGAATCTTCTTGCTTCAACTGGCGTATGGCCTTTAAAAGGTTTGATGCCTGCTGCAATTGTACATTGTAGGTTCGCAAAACCTTGATTCCCATTGCTGAAAGAATCTTCATATCTTCTTTTAAGTCAGCAATACTGGGCTGAACGTCACGTGTCACTTCCCGATAGCCGCCATAGGATATCGCCAAATAATCTGGGTTTCCTAAAATATCTTTCGCTGTCACTTCTTCTCTCGTTTTAGATTGATCTTCTTCTTTTTGGGTCTTGCTTTGATTACATGAATCGTTCATCACCAATACCGTAAACAATACTGCTATTTTAGCTATTGATCTCATAGTACCTGGGTTTTACAGTTACGAACGGTCATGCCTTTGTTCTTTTCTTGTTTTTCTTTTTCTAAAATCATATCAATACTGCAGACCATACCCAAACGGAAATAGTGGTGTTATGGAATCGTCCCAAAAATTCGGGCCGTACTTGCCTTGGTAATCTTCTACCGCACTTGGCCATGAATGCGGAAGTTTTCCGACAAAATCATAATCTCCAAATAAAACCTCTGCAACACCATCACCCTCAGAGCCGGGCAACCAAGTAGCCACAAAGGCACTCGATTGTTCAATCTGTTGTGTGGTTACCAAAGGGCGGCCCGAAACAAGTAAGACCACCACTTTTATACCTTTTTGCACGTAGGTGTTAATATAGTTTTGATGGGTTTCGGTCAGTGTCAATTGATAGGCATCAATTTCACCGCCAATATCTCCAAACAACTCAGCATAGGGGGTTTCACCAACCACAACAATGGCAACATCAACATCTTCGTCATGACCACTTGCATCAGCGTCATAAATGACTGTGCCTTCTGCCAGTCTTTCAATTCCTTGTAAAATGGTAGTGGCACCTGCATAATTTTCGGTAGCGCCTTGCCAATTTACGGTCCAACCCCCAGATTGCAGCCCTGAGTTATTGGCATGTTCACCGACTACAACAATCTTTTGCAGATCTTTTTTCAGCGGGAGTATGTTTTCATCATTTTTAAGTAACACCAGTGATTCACGAACCGCTTGCCTTGCAATATCGCGGTGTGCTGGAATACCGATTTTTGCAATTAGACTTGGATCTGGAAATGGGTTCTCAAAAAGCCCAAGTCTGTATTTTTGACGCAAGATTCGACGCACGGCATCGTCAATTCGCGCTATGGACACTTGACCACTCTCCACACCACCTCGCAATCCTTCTTGGTACATCTCAAAATCCCCTTCCACGGCCATCACCATGTCTACACCTGCATTGATGACCTCGTTCTCACCAAAGCGTGAATAGCCTTTCCAATCTGAAACAACAATACCATTAAAGTTTAAATTTCTTTTCAAGGTATTGGTAATCAGTTCTTTATGGGCATGCATAGGTGTTTCAGACATTGCATTGAAGGATGCCATCACTGCGCCTATACCTTCATCCACTGCTGCTCTATATGGTGGAAGCAATCGTTGTATTACCTCATCCATGACCAAAGTCGTATTACCACCTTCCAGACCAAAATCGGTGGCCCCATCACCTATATAATGTTTGGCCGTTGCCATAACCGTTTGCGAATCTGAAAGATCATCTCCTTGATGACCCCGAACAGAGGCCCTGGCCATTTTTTCGGTCACCTCGGTACTTTCTGAAAACGCCTCGTATACCCTGCCCCATTTTTCATTGTATGGTATTGCAATGCAGGGAGAAAATACCCACTGAAAACCGGTGGCCTGTGTCTCAATGGCCGTAATCTTGGCCGCTTTCTCTACCAAATCTATGTTACGTGAAGCGCCCAAGCCAATGTTATGCGGAAAAATAGTAGCCCCTTCATAGGTGTTTTGACCATGTACGGCATCAACACCAAACACCAAGGGAATACCCAATCTTGTGGAAAGGGCTATCTTTTGCAATCTAATGAACTTTGCTTGCCATTCTGCAGCATTCTCACCAGGTAATGGCCCTTGGGTATGAATAACCGATCCGATGAATTTTGTTGCGATATCATCTTCAGGGATATCCTCAAAATGTCTGACCTGTGTCATCTGACCGATTTTTTCTTCCAAGGTCATCGAGGCCAGTAGTGTATCTATTTTTTGTTCTATCAACAAACCTGTACTATTTATTTTCTTCGTCCATCTTTTCCGTTTTGCACGATAAAATGAAACTGATAGACCAACAACAACTTTGTGAAACGTTTTGATAGTAGCATTTTCACCTTAAACCTGCTGCATTCACCTTAACGTTGATCTGGACAATCTCACCTGTTCTTTCAAAAATCATTTTGCTCGCAGTACTATCCAGACTGTGCCCTTCAAAAACTGCAGGATCCTTGTCTTTATAAACCACTTCTACACCCTCATCATCAGCGAGCTTGTAGATAATGGGTATTTGGCAGTATGTAAAACAAAGGGAACCCTCATGTAACTGAATCTGTTTTTGCGCTGACCCGACATCTACGTATTTAAACGTATTGGGCGCTTTCAAAAATTCTTCTTTTTTGAGTAGACATGGTTTGAAGTAGAGCATTCCATTACTGATGAAGATGCCCAATTCGCCAAATCTACTCAATATATCCTCCTTTACCTGGCCAGTCATTCCGGGTTGCTGGGCACCCTTTCCGGCTGGTGTATGTGAATAGGGATCTGTTGGGAACGCTCCGTAAAGCGAGGGGGATTTATGTACCCCAATTCCTTCACTTATTTCATAATAATGTTGCAACAACCTACCGATAATTTCGTCACTCTTGTGCTCTTCGATAGCATTTAAACAACACTCTTGCACAGCCAATTGTAATTTTGAGACCATATGCCAATAAATTGACCCTAACCCCTCATAACCAAAAAAAGTACCTGATCTTCCCGTAAAGGCCTTATGGTTGAAAACCTCTTCAAAGATCTGTAGCACGAGCAGCCTATCGGTCGCTACCAATGCTGCGTATTCCGTTTGGGAAAGCTGTTTCAAAGCAGCATCGAGGTCATTGGCATTCTTAAAATTACCATTAAAATGGTAGTTGCCATAGCTATCCTTTTCTATGATCTGGGTGTTGCCTTTACTCTCCAACTCTAAAAGCAACCCTGATTTTTGGACGGCTTGCCTTGGAACATTATTCTTTTCCATAAACAACGGCAAGTCCTTATTCGGATAGAGCAGATAACTGTATTGATCTTCCCGAAAAAGTTTGCTGCTCTTGAGAGCGTCAAGTACCTCCAACGCTTTTTCTGATGACAAATAGCCCGAACTCAATACCGCCACTTGACCTTCCAACATCTCACTCAAATATGAAATTGCGACTTCAGTGTCGTTTTCCACAGTCATTAGATTATAGGCATGGTATAGATCATCATGTCGTTTGTTCGCTTTTATCGAATGCTCCAAATACATGAGCCCCAAATCAACAAACCGCGTTAATTCTTCTGAGGATATCAATTTCTTTTCGCCAGAAAAAGCCTTTTTATAGATAGCCATCCTAAAATTGCTACCAGCAGTTCCCAAACCATCTAAAATTAGCTTGCGGTCTTTATCATCGATTCTACCTGATAAAAGGTTTTGGTGCTTTTCAAAGGTTTGGATGATTTCGTCAAAAAATTCGACCAATTCTTTTGAAACCTTGACTTGTTTGATTGCTGAATTAGCAACCAGTTCCCTAAAGAATTTCAGAAACCGCCTTAAATAATAAAGTGTTACCATAGAAACACCGTTACCGACCAAAGCATTGTTGGCATCATTCCATTCCGGACGTTGCGTATTCATCCAAATACCGCCTTCAGGAATGAGATTGGACAATTTGGCCAGCACCGTTGCCAATAACTTTTCAATGAAGTTTACTTTATGGACAACCATTTCTTTGTTTCTGAGCAAAGCACCATCCGCCCCCAGTGCAATCCGCTTCTGACGTATATGAAGATCTAATTCGCCGTCAAATAGAATCGTATCCTTAGGATTTTTAAGAATGTCGACATAGTCTTTGATTTTATATGGGACATTCGCATAAACAAAGATGTCATTGTCGAAGTAGCGATCCAGTTTACCTGGGGCATAATCTTGTATAAATTCTAAAAACTTCAACAAATAGATGATTTGATGATCTCCCCAATATCCGATGTAAGACCATGGATCGTCAGGTTCAATCGTTTCCCAATCTAAACCATCTTTTGTGATCCGGTAAGGGTTATAACCATCAAAAGTAGTGGCGTTCAAGAACTTGTGGATCATACTTTCTGCAAACTCAGGATATGAATGGGCCAGAGCCTCCCAGTTTTGGAAAATATCCCTCCAGTTGCCTTCATAATCCAAGATTTTTGAACCATCGACTTCACTACGGGTATTAATGGAGAATCTATTCCAAGGCCTACTTGGATCACCATGCCTTCTGCTGAATTTAAGGGGTAGGTATTCTAGACATAGCCTTGCAAAGTTTTTATCATCACTTTGATGAGCAATTTTCTTAAGTTCGAAAAGCGAAAAAATACTCGGAAGTTTTTCAATTGTACTTTCAGCATTTACGAACACCTCGTTATTGGCTTTTGATACATAGTTGCCAAAATCGGTTTTCTCAATTTGATAGCCGTCATCGAAAATTCCACCGCGCATGACATTGAAAAGGGTATTGGAGAAATGGCGTGTATCCCTTAACCCATCACTGGTCAATTGCAACCCATCTGAAGCACTGGTCAACCTCACCAGACCTTCAGTACCCAATGCGATATCCTGTTCTATCTTGAGCTGTAGTTTTTTTTCATGCTTTATCTCTTTAGAAATCTTGATTATGGAAGAATGATCTTGGTTCACATCTGCAATGATCATCCATTCTTTTTCTGCCTTAGGTGCCAATACGAATTCAGTATTGACAAAATAGGCTCCTTTTTCTGCCTTTACATCAACTTCTTCCTTCAAGGGAATTCTTCTTCTATAATTTTTAAGCTGCAAAGATGACAAGAGATGAGTGGGATTCTCAAGGCCCAATGACCATACCATATTGGCTTTCAAGGCTTCGCTAGGTTCTGCCTTGTCAACGATTATGGCACTCAGTGCATAGATCCCCAGCCCTGAATCTTTAATAAGTTCACTTCTTTTGTAGGCATCAACAAGGTTACTCGATCTGTTCTGGAGGTCACTGCCCACCCCAAAGGGCAAGATATTCTGAATGCCATCCAACACATTTACCCTAACATCATCCGTAGTGTTGTTCACCAGTGTTGCTTTTCTTACAAAACCATAGGTGTCACTAGAGCTCCATTGATAGCTAAAGGTCAAGCCAAGATCGTGGTTGACCTCTTCAAATCGTATTTTGTTTCCATAAACGTTCTTGTAGAGGTTTCGTGTTATCACATACCTGCCATCATACCTATAGGAGAATGGTTCCCAGATGTTGGATCTGTCATCGGAGCCTACTAGAAACAGGGTTTTACTCCCCGTGACTTCAACTGATTCGGTAATCTTGTCATCTGTGTAATAGGGAAACAGCGCATATTCTGCATTTTTTCTTCCGGCACTGAGCCCCCCATTGCTAGATATGAACATCCAATGGTTTGAGTTGCTCACAATACTCATAAAAAAGGGACGCAACGCATCACTATTTGCTATCTTAAAATAGCTTTCGCCCCCTATGACAACATTTTCAATCTTATTATCATCTATTATTTTAACGTCTTGCATTTAAATAGATTCGTAGGTTATACTGCTAAAATAAATGGCAATCCCGGTTCTGTCACTGATATGGTCGCACTATAAAGCCCCAACAACAAACTTTCAGGAGTAATAATGGAGCTTATTGGTATGGTATAAGACCTATTCACTTTTACTATGGCGTTATGTTGCCTCATTTAAGATTTTTATTGGATTATTACAATGTGCATCTATGTTGTCCAATTCTTTTTTTCTTCTAAGATCGTGAAGAAAACATATCCCGACCTTAATTTTAATTCCTGATCTTTCCCATGGATTTTAATATAGTAGGATTACAATCAGATCTAAAACAATGACTTGTACAAATTTTTAAAGTCCATTTTTATCTTAAACCTGAACCTCTAATTTCAAAGGTTGAGGTTTAAAGGATTTTATCACATCTTTCCCTGCCCTGGTCAAACTTTAGAAAAGGCTAGCCAAAGAAAATCTTGGTGCTAACCTTTTCTTATGATCAAAGAGTATTTTATCTTGTATTCAACTTGCTGTAAACAAATATTTTACAGTAACACATAGGGCATACCCTTTACTACCAAAATGTATGAAACTATGGGTTCAACGTAACGGAAACATTATCAATGTTCATGGTCACACTACAACCACTTACTGCACCACATACTGTTTCAATTAAGAAAGAGATTCCATCTGAAACGTCTGTACCTCCCGGAATTGTATACGTACCTGTATAGGACATCCATGAACCACTAGGTGACGGACCAGGACTTAAAACCTCGGTAAACGATACTCCGCCTGGGCTTTCCCCAAAAAGAATGACATTGACCGCTGCACCAGGTTGTACAACAGACCCGATGTAATCAAACTGAATTTGAATGACATCTCCTGCGGCAACGGTACCTGCGCCAATCCTTTCTTGCTTGAAGGCAGGATTCCCCCCAGAATCGCCAACAGTTAGTCTTCCTGACCAAGTTCCACCATTGCTTAAGGTATTATCCAAAGCCGCAGTTCCGCCATTTTGAAACAAGAACCACCCTGTATCGTCACCAGTTTCGAAATCACCGTTGGCTGCTAATTCCCCTGGTGTTCCACCACCACCGGCCGGCTTGTAGAAATAGATGTTGTCCACATATACCTCTCCCGAGTTCATCAGGTCGATCACCACCTGCTGGATGTTGCTCTTGCCCCCAAGGCCACTGCTCTCCAGTTCGGTGAACGGTATGTCGAACGAGAGCCAC
>JBCDBD010000037.1:0-32881 GCA_039184335.1 Bacteroidota bacterium
ATAGGCCACAATCTCTTTTTCTATCATATCTTTATCAAGTACAAAGTACATAAAGGGTTGTTTGGGTTTGACTTATGTTTCGCAACACAAATCTCTGCAACCCTAACTTTCGATCCAAAAAAAGTTTAAATCACCTCAATAAAAATCAAATTAGGAAACTTGACTTTGCTCGAAAAAAGTATAAATGCTTCAATTGGAAATAGTGATTTTTATAACCATAAAGTTGGGGAATATTCTAAATCTTCAATCTATCTAACAAAGTCAATTTCGGTACTTGAAAATGTTGGAACAAATACAGCAATTACAAGAATTAACCAACGATTAAAGACATTTGCAAATTGGAACAGTTCTACCATTATGGAACGTCAAGAATTATTATTTGACTTGTCGAAAAGTATTTGGGAAGTTGACTATTTGAACGAATCGAAAGAAAAGCCAGTTGCCAGTAATGTATAAAAAATAATAGCGGTTTAATAGCTAAAACGAAAGTAAACAAATATAAAAATGGTCTGTATTTAACCGAAAAATAAGTACGTAAAAATACACTACTGCTCATAGGTAAACCAAATTACAGCTCAAAGCTACCCATCGAGGGAAAACCAAGTGCGAGGCAAATAAAACAACCTTCGCTGTGCGCCTGTAGTCTTACCCTTTTGGGAAGGATACACAGTGATGAGACCATTTTACCCGCAAGGTTAAGAAACAAGTTGTATAAGATAAACAGAAATGGAAAATATTGAGATTATCAAAAAATTAAGGGAATCGATATTTACTGATGAAGATGGAGAAGATTACTCACTGGATTTTCAGGATGGCCTGACTGATTCTGAAATAGAAGAACTGTCTCAATCCTTTCCCAATAATACGATTGATCCAAGTATTAAAGAAATTCTTAAAGAAACCCGTGGATGGGAAGGATATGGATTGGAACAAGTTGATTTTTCTGCAATTGGACATTTTGGATTTCTTGAATTGTCACCAAATTCTATAACGCTCGGACACGATGGATCTGGAAACTTTTGGATACTTGACATATTAAGTGGCGGTTCATTAGGGCATGTTTATTATGCTTGCCATGATCCTGCTGTTTTAGTAAAATGCTCCGATAATCTAAATGGATTCTTAAGAAGCTTAGCCGAGTTTTATGAATCCCCGTCGGAAAATTACTTAAACGAGATTCACGACAATGTGGTTTTCGAAATTTGGAAAAATGGTGGCAAACTGATTGCCAAAGCTGACTTCATTAGAGAGAATAAAGCATATTCAGGTTTTTTACGTGGGTTCGCTGGAGATGACTGGATAATTGCCGATTTAAGAAACCCTAAAGACAAAGATGGTTTTGCTTGGGGTAAATTTGGACCTAATAACTTGACAAAAAGACATCCAAAAGATTTGATTTGGGTGATCAAGAAAAAGAAAAAAGGATTCTTTGGAAGACTTTTGGGAAAATAAAACCAGTTGGCAAGAATGCCTAAGCAAATTCTAGCCTTAATTACACATCGCGGAAACACCAAGCACGAGGAAAACTAAAGAAATCCCAGGTGCGCCAACAGTGGCTAAAAGTAATCTGGCCCCGAAATTTTTATTCCCAATACTGCTAGATCTATAAGTCACGGCCGCTACGCGGCCTACTTGAAAAACCATGTCACAAGAGAAATAGGAAGTCCCCTTCTTATAACATTGTTGATCGATTTCGCTATATTTCCATAAAAATCCCCGAACTACCTTTAGCGGGCCGTTAGCAAACATTTTAACAATAATTGAAGACTTACCCTTTTTGAAGACTTCAAAGATAAGGTGACTAGTGGAAAACAAAATCATCCACGCCATAGTATGAGACGTTTATTTGGGTACGTCGGTGCTATTTTTGGCGTAGTTTTGGTGCTGTTCTACCTCAAACAACTATTTATATAATGAACGCATTAAGAAAAGTTCCCGTAGTCGTTCTCAACGGATTTCTCGGATCCGGCAAAACAACACTTTTTAGAAACCTTCTATCACAATCAAAAAAGAAGAACATACGGGTCTGTGCCATTGTCAATGACATGAGCGAACTCGATGTAGATGGCGAGTTACTGGGCATTACAGACATCGTTGAGGAAGATAACAGCATCTTGGAATCCATTCACTCCTGTGTGTTGAGCAGTAAAAAGGGAATACTGGAACTTGATAGGTCACTCAAAAAATTGCTTTCAAACCAAAGTCCAGAATTGATCATCATTGAAACTTCTGGAAGTTGTCATCCCATGCCCCTTGTATCATATTTCAAAGATCATGCCCAAGTAAAGTTAACTGGAGTCTTTGCGCTTGTAGATAGCCTAATGCTGGCCCATGATTACAGCTACGGCGAAAGTCTAGTGCCAAAAATGCAAAACAATCTGGCGCAAAACAGACGGGATACCGTAAACTTATTGGTAGAACAAATTCTATTTTGTAGTCATCTTATCCTGACCAAAGCAGATCGTATCGACAAAGACAGACTACCGCATATCGCATCTTATATTCAAACCATAAATCCTTTTGCATCCACCCATTCCGTACACTTTGGCAAACTGGACATTGACTCTTTATTTGAACTTCAAGAGTACGATTACCATAGGGTTGCCCAATTGGTTGAGGAACTACAACCCATATTGGCGGCTGAAGAAGAAAATGACAGACCTTATAATCTGGCCACAAGGATCATTAAAGATGACCGACCATTTCACCCACAGCGTCTTTGGGAAGTCTGCCACCAGTACCTCGATAAGCGTATTTATCGTAGCAAGGGATTCTTTTGGCTTGCCAGCCGAGACAAACATTCGCTATTGTGGAACCAGGCTGCTGGTAGCATTAGTTTGGAGATTATCGGATCTTGGCGATCGGGTATCCTAGAAGATGAGGATCACGGCCTTTCAGAAATGGAGATACAACTTTTGGAAGAAAGACTCTCCAAAGAACCAGGCCGCTTCGGGGATCGTCATTGCGACCTAACCGTTATTGGCGACAAAACCCAGGTAGACCGGTTTACAGATGCCCTAAAATCTTGTTTTCTTACTGATGAAGAAATAGAACTTTGGAAATACGGTCATGAGTTTGGTGACCCATGGCCAAAGAATTTGGTAAAAATGGTGAATTGAGCCATTGAAAAGTGAGTCGGTGTACGACAAATGCCATAATTTACAACTGCCCTGCCTAACGATAGGCATGAATTCGTTACCTTGGAACCTACAAACCAACAACGGCCGTATTTGCCACGCTTAGATAAGTGTTATACTGAGTTTATCGAAGTGCCCCAGGGCAAGGCTGAAGAATTTACGATTCCCTTGTATCCTTCTTCCCGCAACCTTTGGTTGCCCCTCGAAGGCAAGAACAGATAACGGGCCCAGACCGTTGGTGATCATTAAAAAATGAAGAGGAAAATTCACATCCTTATTGTTTTATTGCTCTCCACAGTGGCAACGCTACTATATCTGATAAATCCTCAAATTTTTAAGCTTATTTGGTTCCAAAAACAGGATGTAAAGACACACGAAAATTTCCCGTTTGGGAAGATGCAACAAAGCCCAAATCCTTTTGTTTTTTCTGAAAATATAGTTGTCAAAAATCGTTTGGACTTCCTATTGGCAAAAATCGGAAGGTTAATGTTAAAGAACGGTACACAGGTTTCTACACAAATTATATCATCTGATTGGATTGATAAAAGCTTTGCGATAAAACCGGAAAACTGGGCCAACGCCGCTAAAGGAATTCAAAGAGCCCCCCATCAATATAATTGGTGGTTACCTCAAGAAGATCTCAAAGGTGATTTTTCTACGAAAGGTTTAAGAAGACAAAGGTTATATGTAAACCCGGACAAAAATATTATTATCGTTCAATCCACCAATGGTAGGTATAGAGATTACCCTTATAGAGCCATTGCAAAACATTTTGCGGAAAACCGTGATTGGAACCAAACTACATTACATATGACGATCTAGCCCAATAAAACTGTGCACACTGTATATACACAACCGTTGCCACCCATTTAAAAAGACAGCATGACTGACAATCAAGACAAAATAAATCGGCTCCATGACAAGCTCGAATCGCTTGTGAAAAGACAGGATGACTTTTCGAGGGAAATCAACAATCTACGCATTGAGATTGACAGACTGAAAGCCAAAGAGGCAGAGCGGAACACTGAGAAAAAAGCAGGGAACCCGAACAGACCTGTGGTTGATACAGAGGTTGAAATCAAAATGGAAAATATCGTCGTCGAGCAACAATACCAACAACAACCCAAACAAGAACCTCTGCAACAGACCTTACCTCGAGCCAACAAACCCCCGAAAGTAAAATCTGACCTTGAAAAATTCATCGGTGAAAACCTAATCAACAAAATCGGAATTGTAATCACCGTCATCGGCGTTGCAATCGGTGCAAAGTATTCCATTGAGCACGATTTGATAAGTCCGCTCACAAGAATAGTCTTAGGGTATTTGACCGGATTAGTGCTTTTGGGGTTTGGAATAAGGTTGAAGGAAAAATATGAAAATTATAGTGCAGTTCTTGTCAGTGGCGCAATGGCAATAATGTATTTCATCACATATTCGGCCTATAGCTTTTATGGCTTGATTCCACAAGTCATGGCCTATGCGCTAATGGTCGTCTTTACGGCTTTCACGGTAGTGGCAGCCATGAACTATAACAGACAGGTCATCGCCCATATTGGATTGGTAGGTGCTTATGCTGTTCCGTTCTTGCTGAGCGAAGGTTCAGGAGAGGTGGCCATCTTGTTTACCTACACGGCAATTATCAATATCGGAATTCTTGTCATTGCCTTTAAAAAATACTGGAAACCTCTTTACTATTCCTCGTTCGGGCTGACATGGTTGATGTATTTTCTGTGGTATGTGTCTACATATCAAACTGATGAACATTTTGGTTTGGCCCTAACATTTCTTTCCATATTTTTTGGCATATTTTACCTGACATTTCTCGCGTACAAACTACTTCAAAAGCAAAAGTTTAACATTGATGACACAATCTTACTGTTTATCAATTCATTTATCTTTTACGGAATTGGATATACCATTCTTGGCAATCACGGGACAGGAGCGCAATTATTGGGTGTGTTCACACTTTGCAATGCCATCGTCCACTTCTTTGTCAGTACCCTAATCTACCACCAAAAACTTGCCGACCGAAGCTTATTCTATCTAGTTTCAGGATTGGTATTGGTTTTTATCACCATTGCCATCCCAGTACAACTGAACGGCAACTGGGTCACATTGCTATGGGCTGGTGAAGCAGCTTTGCTGTTTTGGATCGGGCGGACGAAAAACATTCCAGCCTACGAGAAATTATCGTACCCGCTAATGATTTTGGCATTTCTCAGTATCGTTCATGACTGGATGACGGTATATGATGGTTATTATCCCGAAAACCCAACAACAAGGATAACCCCGTTGCTCAATATCAATTTTCTAACCTCAATCCTGTTTATTACCGCTTTCGGTTTCATCAACATGCTGAACCATAATAGAAACTATACCGCTGTTTTGATATCACCAAAAGGAATTTCAAAAATCATTTCCCTTTCAATTCCGGCAATACTGCTTATCGCCATGTACTATGCTTTCCGTATAGAGATTGCAAATTACTGGAACCAACTTTACGCGGATTCTGCACTTACAATACATTCCGATGGACAACAATCCCCTAAGTACTACCGGAATTATGATTTGGGCAAGTTCAAGACAGTTTGGATCATCAATTATACCTTATTGTTCGTTTCATTACTTGCTTTCGTTAATTTCAGAAAACTAAAAAGTCGGCAGTTAGGAACAATTAACCTTGTCTTGATCACTTTGACCCTTATTGTATTTTTAACTCAAGGGCTTTATGTGCTCAGTGAACTTAGGGAAACTTATTTAGAACAGACTTTATCGCAGTATTATCAAAGAGGTATTTTCAATATCGGCATAAGATACATCTCTATTGCATTTGTCGCTCTGACACTTTTCACCTGCTACAAATACATTCGGCAAGAATTTATGCAAAGAGATTTCAAGGTGGGCTTTGACTTCTTGCTGCACACCGCTATATTATGGATCGCCAGCAGTGAGTTGATCCATTGGATGGACATCGCCGAATCAACACAATCGTACAAACTCGGATTGAGCATTCTTTGGGGAATTTATTCTCTCTTTCTAATCGTTTTGGGAATCTGGAAAAAGAAAAAGCACTTGAGAATAGGAGCCATCGCTTTGTTCGGAGTAACACTTATCAAGCTGTTTTTCTATGATATCTCACATCTTAATACCTTGGCAAAAACCATTGTATTTGTATCATTGGGTATCTTACTCCTGATAATTTCATTCTTGTACAACAAATACAAACACATTATTTCAGATGAAACACCCAATTAGCATATCCTGTTTGCTGCTCTTCATTATGGTTCGTTCATTTTCTTATGGCCAGATGAAGGAGTACCTGTATCAGCGAGAATTAAAAGGAATTACAGATCAGTGGCATAAGGTTACTTTGCCCAATGCGCTTTTTGGGAAGACGGCACAAGATTTGACAGACCTACGAATTTTTGGACTGACTGAAGGCAATGATACTATTGAGGCTCCTTACCTATTGCGCACATCAAAAGAAAAAATATCGAGTAAAGAGGTAGCATCCAAAACCATCAATGTTTCTTATAACGACAAAGGCTATTATTTCACATTTGAAATTCCTGCCAAAGAACCCATCAATCAAATCAAGCTTGATTTCATGCAAGAAAACTTTGACTGGCGAATCACATTGGAGGGCAGCCAAGACCAAAAGGAGTGGTTCACAGTGGTTGGGAATTACCGCATCTTGTCAATTAAAAATAACCAGACTGATTTTCAGTTTACAAAATTGGCCTTCCCAAGCTCTAAATATCGTTTTTATCGTGTATTCATAGACAGTAAAGAAAAACCCGAACTGAGTGTTGTACGTATTACACAGAATGATAGTACCGAAGGGTCATACAGAAAATACGGCGTCAAGAAATTCAACGTAAGAGAAAATACGAAGACCCAACAGACTGAGATTGATGTTGAACTGCAATTGCCTGTTCGAATAAGTCATATACATATAGCTATCTCAGACACTTTTGACTATTACCGTCCCGTGACAATAAAATATCTCGCCGACAGCCTTAAAACGGAGCAAGGCTGGAAATACAATTTCAGCACGCTGACCAACGGAACAATAAACTCCTTGGAAAAAAACGAGTTTCATTCCATAAGCACAACAGTTCAAAAACTCAAAATTTATATTGAAAATCAAGAAAATCGACCCCTAACAATCGATACCATCGAATTGAAGGGCTACATTCATGAATTAATTGCCCGTTTTACAGATCGAGCCACCTATCACCTAACATACGGGAAGGAACGGGCGACAAGACCAAATTACGATATTGTCCGTTTCACCGATAATATCCCCGAAACACTAATTGCACTGGACCTGGGCGATGAACTAACGATAAAAAAAGAGCAAGCACCGGTGACAGAACCTCTTTTCAAGAACAAGACATGGCTGTGGGCCGTCATGACGGCAACAATAGTATTACTCGGATGGTTTTCAGTAAAAATGATACGAAAAAATTAACGCGGTGTGGTAAAAGTGCCAATAAAATATCTGACTGATACAATGAAACCCAGAACAACAACGATAACCCAGCACCAGGTTAACAAATATGCGTTTCAAAACCTAAACGTTTCTTAGCCTGGGTCATTATGCTTAATTTCAAGAAAAATATATGTTGTCCCCGAACAAAAAAGGAAAGCTGTAAAAAAAAAGGTATGAAAAAAATGCTTTGGCTGTTTCAATAGGTCTCATAATGACGGGTTTGAAAGAGGCCAAAAAAAGATTAAAATGTATCAAAACAATGCGTAACGTCCGCCCCCTACCCATAAAATTTCTACTTTTAACCTACCCAATTTTAAAACTTGTACCTACTCGTGTAAATTCTGCATCGAAATCAAATCTGAAACCTTTAGGCGTAACGAACAAAAAATGAACCATCAACAATAAAATACGGGATTGAATAAAAGCTAGTTGCCAATTTTATGTAAAAATAATCGCTTGGCAGGTGTGTACTTGCAAAGTACCGTGTTACATCATACAATTGCATATGGCCAAGAGTGCTATGGTCAATTTCATATGCTACAGCGTCAGAAAATTCAATTCGTATGGCAACAATCAATGGCTTAGACTTTACGGTGAAGATCGATAACCTAAAACAAGCCCAGTTTGTGGCAAAAACATATGCTGATAAACTGCAAGCAAATCAGGTGCTTATGGAAATTGATATCTTTTCATTCACCTCAAATAACATCACCTATGGCGTGGTAGGGGAGCACATGGATTATTGGAGATTTTTTCCATCACAATCCGGTTACGGGATCATTCCAGCGTGGGGACTGGCCAATGTTGTCATTTCCAACCACCCCGATGTACACATAGGTCAGCGATTTTATGGGTATTACCCCATGGGTTCCCATTTGTTGGTTACCATTGACCATATTGGCAATACAGGTTTTGTAGATGTTACCGAACACCGACAAGCCCTGCCCCCTATCTATAATTTTTATACGAATATAGCACATGACCCTGCATTCACTGCTGAAACGGAGAACCTCATTTCCATATTCCGTCCTTTGTTTGTCACCTCCTTTTTGATTGATGACCATTTAGCTGCAAAGCATTTCTATCAGGCCACGCAACTGCTCATTACCAGCGCATCAAGCAAAACGGCACAAGCCTTAGCTTGTCTATTGGCGCATCGTAAAAAAGAAAATGCCATGAACGTTCCTATTTTAGGCGTCACGTCAAAAAAAAATGTAGCATTTGTAAGACGGTTAGGCTGGTACGATAAAACCATAAGCTATGATTCGATTGCCCAATTGAATGCCAACGAAAAAATCGTTGTGATAGACTTTACCGGCAACCATAACATCCAATTTCAGTTACAAACATTGTTCAACAACAACCTGGTATACAATTGTCTTGTTGGGCTTGTTGATTGGCAAAATTTGGAAGGCGAAGACCCACTCCCTAAAAAAGGAGAATTTTTCTTCGCCCCAGCACATGCAGAAAAACGACAAAAAGAATGGGGCATGACAAAATTTCAACATCGTATTGGGGTAGCTTGGCAACAATTTATAAACGCCATCCAACCCAAGATCTCAATGAAAGAACACATTGGCACAAAAGGATTGAAACAATTGTACTCCGATATGTTAAACGGAAAAATTGACCCAAAGTATGGCAATATGGTACGTTTCAATGGATGAATGAAAATCATGGCAAACACTACTGAATGCAGTATACCAACTGCTTTGACATGACAATAGCAACCTTTGGTTGCAATGGCCGTTGCAGCAGATGCGCCCAGTTGTTGTAGTTGAATGTTGACCCCTTATTTGATAAACGGCTTTCTGCGAATTATTTTGGGCAACCATCACACCATTTTTGACGTCTTTCATAATACCGATATTCACCAATAAATGCTATTCAAAATGCTTGAAAACCCAAAAATAAACATCCGAATCAAGCTTGCAGTTTTATGGACCTCATTAATGTTTCTTTATATCTATGGCGATTACTTTGAACTATATGTGCCCAATAAAGTGGATAGTCTCATAAAAGGTACAGGACTATTGGATACCCCGATAAAAGTATTTATAGCATCAATTGTATTGGTAATACCGGCAGCCATGATTTCTGTAAACATTTTTCTAAGACCGAAAATTTGCAGAGTATTGAATATGGTCTTCGGTATTTTATTAACCATGGTCGTTGTGCTTGTTGGAAGTTCTTCCCTGACCGAATGGTACAGTTTTTATGTGTTGTATGCTGTATTGGAGGCTATCATTTCTTTACTAATTGTAACGCTTGCTTGGAACTGGCCAAAAGAACGGGATTAATTGCCATTGCTTAGGGGATTTCCCCAAAAGGGGTGACCTATAAACATATACAATTAATGACCGGTACAATTTCTTGCATAAAATTCATGCCTTGGTTTCCCTTGACCCAAGGCAAGATACTTTCTTGGCTTCGAAAAGCCAAGCTTACATGAAAAGTCCAAAACATGCCTTACATAAGACCGCTAACAAAAATTGTGAAAATCAGAGCTTACCGATTCCATTGTTTATTTCCTTTCGGGGCAATGCCCAAACTCCCGATTTACAATTGAATTGACCAAAAAAGACAAATTAGAATGTATGAATTACTATAGATTTGTAGTTTTAGGCATTTTTACGAGATCAATTCAAGTAGTTTTTAAAAAGTACAAATACCCCTTCAATCAATTCAGATAATGAGTTAAGCATACGCTATACCAAGTAACTTTACAATATGGATAAAAGAACACCATGTACTCGATTTTCATGAACAATTTCTATTTTGGTTTTCCAAAAAACTAGATGCTGTAAAGCAACACCTATGCAACTCACCAAGCAAAATTTTAATAAAGCCAGGGATTTTATCTTGACAAACGCAAGAATGATAGAAAGGCGTTTGTTTGATTTTTATTTTGAAACTGGAAATGCAGAAGGTGTTTTTCATGCAGTATATGCCTATCGAAACGCTGATGGTGGTTTTGGTCATGGTATGGAACCCGATACGGCATCCCCAGAAAGTCAACCACTTTTTACTGTTATGGCACTTGAAATTTTGGATGAGGTCGGTTTACTGAACGCTGAGCTGATACTTAAGGATTTTATGCCCTACTTTGAGCGTATCACCACTGAAAAGGGCGGTATTCCATGGATGTTTAAGCCCAAAGGCGAATATCCATGTGAGGCACATTTCAAGACAGTTAAAGAATGGGCGGCCTTAAGTACGACCGCGCCTTTATTGGGCATTTTGGAAAAACACAATATAGCCATCCCCTGGATGAAAGATGCAGAACAATTTGTTTGGAGTGAATTTGAGCGAATTAGGGAAAAACATGTATTTTGCTACCTCTGTGTACCCAGATGGCTGACGTTCTTAAAGCATACGATAAATCAAGATAAAGCTGAAAAAACAATCCATAACCTAAAAAATTGGATATTGGCTGACGGAGTGCTTTGCAACGACAGATCGGATACGGGTTGGGGACTTTACGGAAAGCCACATAGTTTGAGTTATGCCCCGTCTTCTGAAGATATGCTATACCCATTATTTGACAGCGCAACTATTGAATCTGACTTAAAAGAGCTTATTGGCAGGCAGAAAGAAGATGGACGATGGGATACCTGGTATGGCATAAGTGCTGGAACAAAGTTAGAATGGGCAGGCATACAGACCTTGTGGACATTAAAGACCTTAAAAAATTACGATAGCATCGAAAAATAAAATACCCGCAACATGGGCCATACGTATCATCTGGTTATCATGCATTGCTGAAGGTATTTACAGATACCCATTTTGGCAAGTACATACCCATACAAATACATCTCGAAACCGATATCGTTCAATTCAGAAACCATACAGAATTCCATTGTTATGACAGGACTATTTAAGGCATCCCCACTATCGATAATAGGGCTCATTTTGCTATCATATTTTATTTTCAATTGGTCAAAACATACTGATTCCGTTGTCAAAAAAAGCAAATCAGTTGGTTTAGATTCAAAGTTTGATACTTTGATATGGTCTGATGAATTTGATGGTAATGGCGTGATTGATCCCACCAAGTGGTTTCATCAAACACAGCTTCCACCGCATGGGGAGTGGTGGGGCGGCATTATTCAGCATTACACCGACAGACTTGAAAATACGTATTTGAGTGATGGTAACTTATATATAGTGGCCAAGAAAGAAACTTTCGAAGATCAGGGTTGGACCAAAGCATACACCTCTGCACGACTTAATTCAAAATTTGCGTTTACGTATGGTCGAGTAGAAATTCGTGCCAAAATGCCTTCTGGGGCTGGAACATGGCCCGCAATATGGATGCTCAACAAGAATATTGATGAAGATGGTGCGTATTGGGACACTCAAGGGTATGGAACGACCAAATGGCCCGTATGTGGAGAAATAGACATACTTGAACATTGGGGCAAAAACCAAGATTATGTCTCAAGTGCCCTACATAATGCCTCAAGCTATGGGGATAAAGTAAAAAATCTTGGCGGTCAAAAAATTGATGGTGTTTCCCATAAATTTCACATATATACGCTTGAATGGACCGAAGATAAAATGGTATTCAGCGTTGACGGAGCAGTGCATTTTCAATACAGCCCGTCCACTAAAAATTCTGATACTTGGCCTTATGATACTGACTATTATATACTATTGAATATTGCTATAGAACCTGATATCGACCCCAGTTTTGTTGAAAGTCCGATGGTTATTGATTATATCAGGATCTATCAGTAATCAAGATTGATTTAAGCAAAGAAATATGATCAGCGACACGAGAGGCGACAAGTTGAAAAAACATAGTAAAAAGAGTTGATCCGTATGATAGGCATAGAAACAAAGAGATTATTTTTTAGACAATGGAAAAATTCAGATTACCCCATAGTTGCCGAATTTTATTCTGTTGAAGATAATGCACGTTGTGTTGGTGGTGTAAAGACTCCCGAAGAATCTTGTAGATCAATGGCTAGATATATCGGTCATTATGAACTTAACGGATTTTCATACATGGCAATTATCGAAAAGAAATCTGGAAATTTAGTAGGAACCATAGGATTATGGCAATCACAACCTTGGCCTGAGCCTGAATTGGGATATTGGCTCTTGCCTTCATCCCAAGGTAAAGGATATGGTGTTGAAGATGGTCTTGCCGTTATGGATTTTGCTCTGACAAGATTAAAATTTGATTCGCTGGTCAGTTACATACACCCCTCCAATGACCTTCAAAAAAATTAGCATTACGGCTTGGGGCAAAATTTGATTCAGTTGTCAACCTGCTCGATTTTGGTATTCATGAAGTATACAGATACAAATAGAACAATGGCCATAATTTATTAGGGCTTTGTGGCCCATCAAAATAAAAATACTACTCAAACCACAGTATTTCAACGAAATAATCTTGCTTATAATTACACCACACAATGTTGGTCGGAACCACCGCCCTACATTTCAATTAAAACTAAAAAAACGACTTATGCCACATTTTGTAATTGATTGTTCTGAAAATATTATAAAAGAAAAGCCTCCTGAAGAAATTATTCAGAAAGTGTACAACACGGCAGAATCAACTGGTCTTTTCGACGAAGGGGATATCAAAGTGAGAATTAATGCTTTTCAACATTACAACAACGGAAATACTAAGGATGATTTCATCCACATTTTCGCAAATATTATGGAAGGAAGAACCGTCTGCCAAAAAAAGAAGCTTTCCGATAAAATGATTTCTGAATTGAAATCAATGTTACCTGATGTCCCGATTATTTCAATTAACATTAGGGATTTTGAAAAAGCGACCTATTGCAACAAATCAATGGTATGATCTTGATAAGATGCTGAAAACAGAACAAAAATTTTGGAACTACATCACGCATTCCATTATTTTTAGAAATAACAATGATGCACAAAATGAAAAATATAGCCGTCGTTTTTGCCCTCACCACTTGTTTGCTCTCCCTTGCCCAGAAAGGACAGGGAACGATTTACTTTAAGAACGGAACCAAAAAAACCGGCTTAGTGAAGTATGGCCCTAAATTAACTGCTACCAACATGAGAACTACAGATAAGGTGCTGTATAAAACCCACAAAAAAGATAAAAACCCTATCGAATACGATTTCTTTGAAATTTTTAAGATTGAATATGCCTTTGGTACTAGCACATTGACCTATTATTTCAAAATACCGGAAGAAAACCCAAATATTGTTTTAGACGTCAGTCTATTGTATGAAGGCAATGTCAATCTATATCGGCATAGCTCTTTAGTGACCAGCACCACACCCAATGGAGGTACCGCCACCGGCTACACCCACAACTATTATGTGCAAAAAAACGAGAAACAGGTTTCTCGGATATTTCCAAACAGGTTTATGGGGCCGAGTTCCCAAAAACTTATGAAACAATATTTTAGTGACTGCCCCAAACTTGTTGAACTAATAGCACGTGATGCCTTCAAAATGTATGTAGCCAATACCCCTAAACTAGCCAAAAACAAGACAGCAAACAGACTTATTGAAATTGCCAAATATTATGATTCAAATTGTTCTGCAGCTAAATGAACAAGCTGCCCATGTTGGCTCCATAATTGATGATTGCCCTACCGTTCATAAGGGAAAATCCGTTAACTTTGATCCCTAAACCAACAATGACATGATTTTCCATACCATGACAGGTGCTGTACTGGGCTTGTCGAACTGCCTTGCAAGTGTGGTTGAACATCTGATGATTTTCTTTCGTACGTGTTTCTCTTCACCTACAGGCTGTTCGTCAGTGACAATCGGAAAAAACCATAAGACCATTGGCCACAATTTCAACCAACCCCTGAAAACAGGAACTTTAATCGGAATCATACTCGTATACACTCAAATAGGATTTTCCCAAAACCCATCCAAATCTGAAAAGAAAATCACGAAAACAACAAAATCAATCATGCTAGGACTAAGAACAACCATTTATAAAGTTGAAGATATCAACAAGGCAAAAGAATGGTACACAGAGGCATTCAGTGTCAAACCCTATTTTGATGCACCATACTATGTGGGCTTTAACATATCAGGATTCGAGTTAGGACTTCAGCCCCAAGAAAAAACGACGATGGAAAAAATTGAAAGTGTGGTCTCTTATTGGGGCGTTAAAAACATACACGAGACATATGGCCGACTGATTGAAATTGGAGCAACCGAAAATGAAAAACCAACCAATGTCGGTGGAAAGTTAATGACGGCCACGGTCAAAGATCCTTTCGGAAATGTCATCGGATTAATCTACAACCCTGATTTTAAATTAGAACAATAACCTTCTCAGCCTCATTGGATGGCTCTAGGCCCTAGTTAAAACGAACACGATTGGCATTCTGAATGGTCGTATCGAAAAAATTCAAATATGAAGAAGTATTAGTGCTCAAACATGGGTATGGTTTTGTGGGAAGTCCCAAGCTATTTGCCCATCTATTCTTTGTAGACGGTCTTTTGATAGATACTGGGCAGTTTAAAGCAAGAAACAACATAGTATCAGATACAAATGACCTGAAGATTGACCAGATTTTCATTACGCACCACCATGAAGACCACACTGGAAATATAATCCCGATTAAAGAAAAACACCGTTGCAAGGTACTTGGTTCTGAGGCATGTATGCAGTTAATGAAAGCCCCCCCCAAATTAAGTATGGTACAGAAGCTGATCTGGGGCAACAGGGAACCTTACCATGACATCATTCCGGTCGGCCATGTTATTACCACCCCTAAACATTCCTTTGATGTCATCCCCGTACCTGGGCATGCCCCTGACATGGTTGCTCTGTATGAACCCAAGAAACAATGGCTATTTGCAGCTGACCTGTTCATAAACACATACATAGGGTATTTTTTGGATACTGAAAGTATCGCAGAACAGATTGCATCTATCAAGCATATCTTACCCCTCGATTTTAAAGTGATGTTCTGCAGTCACAACCCCCAACTAAAAAATGCCAAACAACAATTGGCCAAAAAACTTGATTTTTTAGAGTCAACGTTTGACAATGTATCAGCACTACATCAAAAAGGGCATACGGCCATCCAGATTTTTAAAGAGTTGAAGCTAAAAGAAAATTGGCCGGTCAAAATAGCATCGATGGGCTATTTATCCAAAATGAACATGGTAAAATCAATTATTAGGGATATTCAGAAGAAATAATAGGGTGTCGTTCATTGCCATTGTTTTCTTGCCATAGAATTGCACAATCTTGCTATATTTCCATTAGAATCCCAGAACTGGTTTAAACCAGTCATTGTCACCAATCGCAAAACCACAGATGAAACGAAATGCAGTTTTCATAAGCACCTATCTTCTGTTGTATCAGTTTGTGTTTGCCCAAGATTTTGGGGATTATCAGAAAATAAGAAAAGATAAGTTATTAAACGACCTTGAGATACTTTACCAAGCTTTGGACAACTACCATTCGGGTATGTATTGGTATACACCCAAAGATAGTGTTGACCTTGCTTTTGATGAGGTCAAAAAGAAAATTACCACCGATTTGAATGTTCTCGAATTCAATAGGTTGATTGCACCTTTGGTAGCACTTTCAAGAGAGGACCATACCAATATATATCTTCCAGAAAGCACTATGAAAAAGCTGGATACTGAATCGCAGTTTATGCCTTTGCATGTTGTCTTTCTGGGGACAAAGCTCTATTTGGCAAAAAATGGTTCTAATCATCAAGAATTTCCTATTGAAGGTATGGAAATTGAATTGATAAATGGGGAAAAACCGACTGCCATTGTCAATAAAATAGGATCTCTATTTGCCTCAGATGGCTTTATAAAGATTGTGAAGTTTAGCGATTTGAACTGTTTCAATTTTTCTAAATATTATTTCTATTACTACGGACAAATAAATCAATTTGAAATCAAATTAAAACATCGGGATGACCCTTTGCTGCTCAAATCTTTAAAGATTCCGGAAATCAACAAAAATCTGGAAACAAGATATCCAAACATCAAAATCAAAGAAGAAAAAAAAGAGCTATTGCAATATAAGATGCTACATAGTTCAATAGCGTATTTGGGCATTCATTCGTTCTCCAATTCGGACATCAGGGAAGCATCAAAAGAGAAAAAAATCAAGCCCTTCCTAAAAAATAGCTTCAGGTCAATTCACGAAAATAAAATCAGTACACTAATAGTGGATGTCAGTAAAAATGGGGGAGGAACCGAGGGAAATGATGGATTGCTGTTTTCCTATTTGGGGGAAAACTACCAAAAGTATGTGAAGGTAAGGGCTAAAACCCAAAAAGCGATTCTTGACAATGAAACAGATGCGCCAATTAACCTAAAGACATTTGGATTCTTTGAAAAAACCCTTATGAACAAAAAAATGGAGGATGGTTCGTTGGAAAGAAGGGAATGGATCGGACATGGTCTGATGGCCTATAAAAAAGAACCCAAATACAAATTTTCTGGAAAGGTCTATATTATCATCAGCCCGATTACATATTCTGGAGGAAGTGAATTCAGCAATATGGTGTACACCCGAGATCTGGCAACTTTTGTAGGTCAGGAAACTGGTGGGGGCTATTTAGGCAATACAAGTGGTTACAGTAAAGAACTGGTATTGCCAAACTCTAAGATTACAATAGATATCCCTTCGTTACAGTTTGTCATGAACGTTACGCCTAAACTACCATTTGGAAGGGGTGTCATACCACATTACGAAGTAATACCAACATATGAACAGTTTCTAAACGGAGAAAATGCTGCGCTAAAATTTATTTTGGAACAACTTGAAAAAACTGACTGACTGCCCATCAAATCCGTTAAAGAATTGCTCACATCCATTCAATATTCCCATTATTGGTACTTAGGTAAAAACCACTGACCAAAATCCGATAAATGAAATTTATAAAAAACCGTTACTCCTAATTTCCGCTCCTGAATATTGGTCGCCCTTATACAATATCAAGATTACGATAACTGTCTTGTGTTCTTAAAGGTTGTAACAAAATCGAAGTGTAACCGTCATCATCATTAAACTTTCGTAGCTAAATACACACTTGATGAAATTTAAATTATTTTCTCTCGTTCCTTTGTTCCTTGTTCCTTTTTTACATGCCCAAACCGCTAAAGATCACGATAGCGCACTAAAACAAGTAATTGAAACATTCAGGGTATCAATAATTGAACACACCGATGTTGACAAATTTTCCGATCTATTCTTACATGATTCCGTTACTTGGGCAGCAATCATAACGGGAGAAACAAAAAAAAGGGTACTTAAAAAGAGGCCTGATTTTACATTTCTTGCTACAGACCATAAAAGCTTCTTTGAGAAACTAAAAGAGGGGAGTGAAGAGAAATTTTATGATGTCAAAATAGATGTGCGCGACGAATTTGCAACCGTATCCTTTGATTACAGTTTTAGCGTAAATGCTAAAATTAAAAACTGGGGAACAGAATATTGGTCGTTGGTTTTAGTGAATAATACATGGAAGATAACAAGTGTCACCTGGTCACAGCATTTAGAACAGTTTGAAAAGTGCCCGTTTACGTCTGAGAATCTTTTTGAACTCAATTAACTCATTTTCAATCTAATATGATCTAATTGCCATTGCACATTACCAACAAAAAGACATTTATACTTGGTTGGCAGGTGATAGTGCCGTAAACACCTACATATGCTATGGACCCTTCCAGTAAATCAAAATAAAAAATAGCACTCAATAAATTTGTGCCCCCAGTCGTGCGATTTCACTATATTTCTATAAAAATCCCAAAACGGGATTAAACAGATGATTACAAACCATGTAGCAATGGGCACTAAAATAGACTTTAGGTGGATCATAAGACCAATTGTCATGGAAAGATGGCATACAAACGTACTGATAGCCATCCCAAGACCATTGGGAGGGTTATTGCTATGCTTTGAGTTTGGGTCAAGCAAGTTCGGTATGCCTTGGTCAACATCACAAGAATTGGGCTTGTTTCAAGTTGGCAGATTGGTTTCCTAAAGACGTTTCGAAATTTGGCTTTCCATTTGACCTGGCCCCAAGACTCTTTGCCTGGCTTGCTACGGCCACTGAGGCCATATGTGGATTGTTTTTGGCCATTGGACTCGGCACACGCATTTTGGGTGGGCTTTTATTGATCACGATGCTAGCAGCAATTTTTTACAGAAATGGCCAGAAGCGATGGAGTATGCAAGTAGTTGGCCTTTGCTACCGGCAGTTGATTTTTTGTGGATATCCATATATTGCCTTGTTCTAGGCCCAGGGAAATATGGCCTGGACTACATAATATCAAGAAAATGAAAAATAGTTTACAACGATGCCAAGTACCGCTATAATGAAAAAAATTACCAACTCCCTTTCGCTGGTTTTTGTTCTTGGTGCAACCCTTGCATTTGCCCAAACAGCAACAATCGATTTCGAATTGAACGGACGTGACAGCAACGATGTCTCAAAAAACCCATTCAAGAAATTCATTGGGGAATGGACCCTTAAAGATGGCGATTGGACCCAAAATTGGGGAAATGGTACAGAGACCATTAAAATTCCAAGGCACCACACCATAGCGAGCACGATCAATACAGATAACAGTCTTTTGTCCATTATAGATGGCCCTGAGCCAAATGGCCACATATTCTGGTCTTATAATCCAAAGACGAAAGAGGTGTTCCATTTATCAAGTTTCGGTACCATTAGAGCTGGAAATGGCCAAGGAACCATAAATGAATACGGGGATGTGACGTTAAGACTGTCTTTTGAGGGAGAGCCTGAAGGCACTTATAGAATCTATAACTACAAATGGATAAATGATACTACATACCATATGAAATCCGTACAGTATACACAAAACGATGAACCGACCGGTCTTTTCTATGAGGGCACATTTGTTCGAATTTTAAATTGAACGCCTCGAGTTACGAGTAATCAATGCGACTGTTGAAGTAACATTTTTTACTATTGGGACACCAATAGTAGCATCTATTTTGAAGACCGTATGAAGAACACTGATTTAAACCAGAAAACGACAGCGCAATTACAGTTGATTTTAAAGACCAACAAAGCTATTGCCTTAATACTGTTGGTTGCATTATTGTTCTTCATGGCGTTGGCAATTTATGGCTTGGTCACAAAAGAGAACATATCAGCCTTTATAGCGTTTTTTGCAGTGGTATGTTCGTGTTGGTCAATACTACCTCTACAAATTGGTATGGTAAAGAAAATCAAGGCCGAGTTGAAATCAAGATGTCCATCAGTTGAGTAATATGTCCCTAATCTTGGAATTATAAGACGGGGCCCAAATGAAAATATCGGGGATTCCCACTACACAATGACTACAATTTGTGTTGATGAAAAAATGAAACTGGGTTTTTCGTGAATAAACAAAGCCAGCATGGTCCAAGATACGGCCATAAGTAAAAATGAACGTTCAATGAAACCAACATGTCTTATCAAAAAAGAACCCCTCACAAGAAAGGTGTATTCCTGCTCTTATCATTTACCGTTTGGGCCACCCTTGTTTTAAGGCAAGAAAATAAAACTGTTTTAATTGTACCGGCTAACTGGAATAGTGAATTGATTCCCTTTCCATTGAAATTTGTACCTGAAATTGACTTTATAGGATTTGAAGATATCCGATTTGCACCAGGATGGTCCGATTCCACCAGTGAAGAATTCTGGACCTATCATTTTACATGGTATATCGAAAAACAGGGAGCGATGATCCAAGCTATACTTACAAAAACCTTTGGGCTATATTATGATGGACTGGCAAAAGCAGTCTTAAAAGAACAATCAGATCGTACAGCTATAGGTCATTTAGATAAAACACAATGTTCGTTTATAAGGACAAAAGAAGGGTTTGATGGAAAAATAAGGGTTTTTGATTCTTTTTTCACAAAGAATTACATCATGCTCAATGTCAAGGTACGGGAAACATTATGTGACCAATCAAACAAGCAAATAATCTCGTTCGATATATCACCAAAGCATTTCAGCGATGAGGTCTGGAAACTATTTCAACATATAGAGATCATTGAAGTATGCAAATAACAATCGTTATGTTATGGACAATCGGCTTGTGTACAGTCCATTAATATCTTTTTATCAAATGATGAATTGGAAAAATTGATATTTGGCTAAATTTCAGAGCAAAATAACGCGTCAAAAACAGTTGAAAAAGATGCATGCTTATGGATTTATTTGAAACATTGACCAACAAAAAATTTTAAATCCCTTGTGAAACTCCAAGACTTTATCATCAAATTGACCCCCATTTCAAATGCGAAGGCAGACCTGATCGCTTCCTATTTCAATGAAGAATTTATAGACAAGGGTGCTGTATTGATACAAGAAGGCAAAGCCAGCAAAAAATCATACTTTATCAAAGAGGGTATCGCGCGATGTTACCTTTACGACCATTTGGGCAACGAGATTACCACAAGATTCTATAGCGCGCCCGATTACCTGAACGATTACCGTTCTTTTTTTCAACAGCGGCCCAGTGAAGAAAACTATGAAACCCTTACCGTTTGTAAAGCCTGGACCATTGACTTTGAGGCCGTACAATATTGCTTTCACCACATTCCCGAATTTCGCGAATGGGGACGAATGCTATTGACCATGAACTATGTCGCAATGCACCAACAAATGGTCTCATTTCATAAGTATGATGCAACACAACGCTACATCGAATTGTTAAGGCTCAGACCTGAAATTGTTCGAGAGGTTCCCCTAAAATACATTGCCAGTTACTTGGGCGTCACCAAGCACTCCCTGAGCAGGATACGAAAAGAAATCACACTTTCTGACCGCTCGGCCTGAGAAGTTGCCATAGGGCAACTCAAATGCCCTTTGCCCTTACTTTTTTTGTGCCAACAATCAATGGTTATGGAACTATCGGTAACACAGGTGCCCCTCTGGGTCTCACTCTCTTTCGGAATTACATTTACAACAATCCCTCCTATTTTAATTGCAAATGCAGCAAAGAAGGCATTGGGTAAAGAAAATCCATCTAACAGAAGCAATCTAAAGCGAAACATTGTATCATTCTATACCATATTCTTTGTTGTGATAGGGGTGCTGTCATGGTTCGGTGCATTTTCTGTAAATGCCCTACCACCCCATATCGTCACCTTTGCAGCCCTGCCCCTGTTTCTGTTCTATATATTGATCGTGCAGCGTAAAGCCTGGTTTCAATCCGTTTATGAAGAGATACGTACCGAACAATTGGTACAAATTCATATTTTCCGCTTTGTGGGAATCTACTTTTTTTTGGTCAATGCTTATGGAACGCTACCAGACACATTTGCCCTCGTTGGTGGTGCAGGTGATATCGTAACTGCAGTGTTGGCCATACCTACGGTCTACCTTTTAAAAAGGAAAGCCCGTTTTGCCAAGGCCATGGCATGGGGGTGGAACATCATCGGACTTGTAGACATCATTACCGTACTGACCACGGCTATTTTGATTACCAGACAGGCTATGGTGGGCCATGACCCGGGTGTTCAACAGTTCGGAACATTTCCCTTCAGTTGGATTCCGGCTTTTGCCCCTGCCACCATAATCTTCTTGCACATACTTATCTTTAAAAAATTGGTCAGCAGCAAATCGCTATAAGAAAAATCCGAAATAACACCGTACCCAAGATTATTATTCTACCAGACAGATTCACTTCATTTCGAAGGGCAACTTCCAATGGTTCGATCCCATTGTGTACCTTTGGACAATGCCTGATTACGATTATATCATCATCGGTGCTGGTGCATCGGGACTTCTTTTAGCTGATGCCATGGGCAGTGATCCTTTTTTTAAGGATAAACGGATAGCGTTGCTCGAAAAAGCAAAAAAAAAAGAAAATGACCGTACCTGGTGTTTTTGGGAAAAGGGACAGGGCCATTTCGAATCTATCCTTCATAAAAGTTGGCCCAACATCCACTTTGCCAGCCAACAGTTAAGGCAATCGACCCCGATCCATCCGTATACCTATAAAATGCTCAGGGGCATTGATTTCTATGAGCAATACCAAACCCAGATAAAGGCGTACGACAACCTTACCTTGATCACTGAAACGGTGACACGCATCGACGAAAAAAAAGATGCTGTCACAGTGACCACGAATTTGGGGTCATATACTGCAAAACAAGTGTTCAACAGTACCTTCGAGCGTAAAAAGCTGATGGAACAGCATCAATATCCGGTATTGCAACAGCACTTTATAGGTTGGTTTGTTCAAACCAAACAACCTGTTTTTCAGATAAACGAGGCCACATTTATGGATTTTTCAGTGGATCAGAAAGAAAATACACGCTTCATGTATGTGCTTCCGCTCTCTGAAACCGAAGCCTTGGTAGAGTACACCCTTTTTTCTGAAACCCTACTTGAAGAAAAAGAATATGAAGATGCCATAATGCTGTATTTAAAAGAAAGATTGCACATTCATGACTATACGGTCATTGCCAAGGAAAAAGGGATGATTCCAATGACGTGTTTTGATTTTCCCGCGCACAATAGCGCACGTGTATTACATATCGGCATTGCTGGGGGCTGGGCAAAACCGAGCACTGGCTATACCTTTTTTAATTCGACAAAACAAGTCAAAAGACTTGTCGATCACCTGAAACGGAAAAAGTCCCTTACAACGTTTTCGAGAAAAACCCGTTTTTGGTATTACGATCTACTGCTGCTAGATGTACTTCACCAAGACAATGCCTTAGGGAGTCGCATCTTTGAATCGATTTTTAAGAAAAGAAAAGCACAACACGTTTTTAAGTTTTTAGACGAAGAAACTACACTTTGGGAAGAATTTCAAATTATTAATGTTTGCCCAAAAAAGCCCTTTTTAAAAGCCTTGTTCCGTAGAATTTTCTAAACCTGGCGATACATTAGATCTTTTCCGAACTGGGCAAGCACTTCTTTTGCCGCTGTTGGCATTTCAAGGTGCTCTAAAATGCGATACGCCTTTTGGGTGTAGGCCTCAATTTCTTGTTTGGTCATTTTGGCCGCGCCACTTTCCTTAAAAATCGATGTGACCACCTTAACTTTTGACAGGGTATCATCGGGCTGTACCGCATAGAGGTCTTGCAATGATTTTTTAGCTCCCGGGCTTGCCAATTCCAACGCCTTTAAATACAAAAAGGTTTTCTTGTTCTCGATAATATCGCCCCCTACTTGTTTGCCAAATGTATCTGCATCCCCAAAAGCATCCAAATAGTCATCTTGAAGTTGAAAGGCAATTCCCAAATGCTTTCCAAATTCATAGATCCCATTTTGGTTTTCTAGTGATGTGCCAGCAATGATTGCCCCCATTTTCATGGCGGCCGCCACAAGAACCGCTGTCTTGTATTCAATCATCTTTAGGTACTCGGCAATGGTGACCCTATTGCTTGTCTCAAAATCCATGTCATATTGCTGTCCTTCACACACCTGGATTGCCGTATGGCTGAACAGACCGAACAAGCGCCTTGACAAACTGTCATCATAACTTTCTAAAAATTGATATGCCTTGATCAACATGGCATCACCCGATAAAATACCAGTATTGACATCCCATTTCTCATGTACTGTGGTTTTGCCCCTTCGAAGTGGGGCGGCATCCATGATATCGTCATGTATCAGTGAAAAATTATGGAAAACCTCAATGGCCAAGGCCGCGTCCAATGCTTTTTCATGATTGCCCCCAAAAAGCGATGTGGTCATTAAGGTCAATACTGGTCTGAGCCGTTTACCGCCCAGTTCCAAAATATAAGAAATGGGTTCGTAGAGTCGAACAGGCTCTTTGACTCTTATCCTTTTTTCTAGATGGGCAATAAATCTGTCCCGGTAAAATTCTACAGATTGCATTCGTTCAATTTTCCCCAAAAATACACGCAATGTTACAATTGGCTCAAGAGAACGTCAAATTCCTGAAATGGATTTTTTCCATAGAAATGCAATAGCACAAAAATCTTTCGTCATTATAGGTGAAGGCACGTTTGAAAATGACTTCTGAACAGCAAAACCACAAAAAAATAGGAGACTTCTTTAGAGAAGAGTATCATGCACTCAAAGGTTATGTGCAATCAAGAATCGATGACACAGCTGAAAATGATGCCGAAGACATTCTTCAAGACGTGGCTGTGAAACTGTTCTCGAGAACCGATAGCACGCCCATTGACAACATAGCCGGTTTTGTATACCGTTCGATACGAAATAAAATTATAGATATCATGCGCACCAAAAAGGAAAAAATATATGATGAGATAACAGTTGAAGACCTATGGACAGAGTTTGCAGCACTTTTTTATGAACCTGCCAGCTTTGAAAATGCCGAGCACCTAAAGAGTCGTTTAAAGAGCGCTATCGGCAATCTCAAACCTGCTTATCGCGACATCATCATTGCCGTTGATCTTGAAGGTTTAACCTATCGCGAAATAGCTTCAAAAACCGGAATATCGCAAGGCACCCTTATGTCGCAAAGACATCGCGCCCTATCGCTATTAGCAAAACAATTGGAATTGGAAAATACAAAAGCATAAAACTTATGGAACAGCAACATCACATGGAAAAAAGAATCGAAGGAAAAGTGAGACACTATGTGTCATCTGCCTTCAAAATTTTCTTCTTCATCATTTTTGCCATCGCAATGGCCTTTTTGGTCAGTTACCTGGTCATGGCATTATGGAATTGGTTAATGCCTGATGTGTTCGGACTAACAACGATCAGCTACTGGCAGGCTTTTGGACTACTGTTACTGGCTAAAATATTCTTTGGGTTTGGAGCAGGAGGGGGACCTGGTAAGCACAAAAAAAGAAAAAACGGAAAACGACAGTTTGGCCCAGAGAAATGTGGTTCATTCAGGAAGGATTTTTCAGAATGGAAGTTGTATAACGACTTCTGGGAAGAAGAGGGCGAGCAAGCTTATAGAACATATATAAAAAAGATCCAGGAAAATGGAGAAAAAGAATAAGCAACACTACGCTGAAAAAAAGTATTTCGGGCTGAGGGGTTTTTTTAACGCTTCAAACAAAAAAATGACCGTTCGGTCGTATCCTTTCTTCTTTTTTCGTCATACTGACTGAGGTTTGCCAATCAATGGGAGGTTCGTTAAAAAATTGTAAAACTTTGGAAACTATTTTTGTTTTGTGAGTTTCCAACTTTACTTTTGACGCCCATTATGCGCGAAAAGATTTTAAATAAGGCCACTGAACTATTTTTAAACCTGGGCTTCAAAAGTGTTACCATGGATGATTTGGCCAATGAGATGGGAATTTCAAAAAAGACCATTTATTCCCATTTCGAGAATAAGACCAAATTGGTAGAAGAAAGTACGATGAACCTCTTCTGGTTCATCTCCAACGGTATTGACAACATCATAGCATTGAAAAAAAACCCAATTGAAGAGCTCTATGAAATCAAAAAATTTGTCATGATGCATCTGAAAGATGAAAAATCGTCGCCCCAGTACCAGTTGCAAAAATATTATCCAAAACTGCACGAGACCATCAAAAAAATGCATTATGACCTCATGGGGCAACGCATTTTAGACAATGTCAAACATGGTGTCGAGATGGGTATTTATAGAGAAAATCTTGATGTGGAGTTTGTGTCTCGAATCTATTTTTCTGGGGTCAACTGCATTAAGGACAATAATCTTTTTCCATCCCAGGTTTTTTCCATGTCCCAATTGATGGACAATTATCTAGAATACCACCTTAGGGGAATCGTTACGCCAAAAGGAAGAAAAATACTGAATACCATCATCAATTCAAATCAACAATAAATGCGAAACATCACTTTATTTCTAATACTTCTATCGCCTTGGTTGGCAAAAGCACAAGACGGGGAAACCTTTGCCTTCAGTCTTGATGAAGCCATAGCCTATGCCCTAGAGCATAATTACAGTGCCATCAATGCCAGTCGTGACCTTATTGATGCACAAAAGTTGAAATGGGAGACTATAGCGGACGGATTGCCTCAAATAAGCGGAGATGTCAATTATCAGAATCAACTCAAACAACCTGTTTCGCAAATACCCGCTGAATTTTTTGACGGTGAGCCCGGTACTTTTGAAGAGGTTGTTTTCGGACAGGCACAACAGATCAATGCCACAGCAACCTTACGCCAGCAAATTTTTGATGGCTCATATGTTGTCGCCGTACAAGCCGCTGAGGTTTTTATCGAGTATAGCCAAAACACTAAGGAAAAAACCGATTTGGACATTCGAAAGGCTGTCGTACAAGCTTATGGTAATGTGCTATTGGCCAATGAGAGTGTTGAGATATTGGAACGAAACAAAGAAACCCTGGAGAAAAACCTTTACGAAACCAAACGCATCTATGAGAACGGTCTTGGAGATCAAGAAAGTGTCGATCAGTTACAGATTACGTTTTTGTCTATAGACAACCGGCTAAAAAATGAAAGACGCCTCAAAAAGATAACATTGCAAATGTTGAACCTGATCATGGGTATCGACATAGAGACCAACACCCAACTGACCGAAAACCTAGATGATTTGACAAAAAAACAAATCAGCTTTGGCATTCTGGATACTGAATTTAATATGGAAAACAATATTGATTACAAATTGGCCTACAATTTGAACCAGCAACGGTTTTATGAGTTAAAACTTGCAAAAAGCCAGGCACTGCCCACTTTGGATGCCTTTGTCAATTATGGGGGATCTTCATTCAGCGACAGTTTTAATTTCTTCAGCAGCGGCCAAGAATGGTTTGGTTCATCTGTATTGGGTTTTGATCTGAACATCCCCATCTTCAGTTCATTGAGACGCAGTGCAAGTACCCAAAGGGCAAAGATTGCCTATGAAAAGGTAAAAACGGAACTTGTAGAGACCGAACAACAGGTTCGACTCGATCTTGAAAGTGCAAAAAGTGACTATGTACTGGCTGTCGAAGAATATGGAACCTCGCAACTCAACTTGGAACTCGCAGAACGGATCGAAAACAAAAACCAAATAAAATACTCAGAAGGTCTGGCCACAAGCTTTGAATTGCGTGATGCACAGACACAGTTATACGATGCACAACGTATTTATTTGGAATCAATGGTTGATGTCATCAACAGTAAAACCGAATTAGAAATATTATTAAATCAATAATCAAAAAAAAATACCATGGGAAAGACCATTTACTTCGTCATTTTTGCTTCAGTATTGTTGGGGTCATGCAATAGTGCTGGTGAAGGTTCAATTGAAAGCGTCATCGCCAATAATGACCTTGACGCCATTCGTGCCAAAAGAACTGAAATTTCAAATCAGCAAAAGGCATTGGAAAAAGAAATCGCGCAATTGGATTCTGTCATCGCCAAATTGGATGAGAATGCCAAATTGCCCTTGGTGACCACCTTAAAGGCCAAGTCTGAAAAATTTGACCATTACCTTGAACTGCAAGGTGATGTCAAGACCAAAAAAAATGTATTGATCTACCCTGAAATGTCAGGTACCCTTTACCGTGTCTATGTCAAAGAGGGACAAAATGTCAAAGAGGGACAACTGTTGGCATCCATTGACGATGGTGGACTTTCAAGCCAAGTGGCCCAAATGAAAACACAGGCAGCCTTGGCCAAGACCACTTTTGAGCGCCAAAAGCGACTTTGGGAACAGAATATAGGATCAGAAATTCAGTACCTTGAAGCAAAGACGAATTATGAAGCGCAAGAAAATGCAGTGAAACAGATGGAGAGCCAATTGGGCAAATCGACCATAAGGGCCCCATTTTCTGGCATCATCGATGACGTTATTAAAGATCAGGGTACCGTGGTAGCCCCTGGCGCAGGATCAGAAGTGTTTAGAATCGTTAATCTATCAAATATGTATGTTGAGGTTGAAGTGCCCGAATCACATTTACCCAATGTAACCCCGGGCAAAAAGGTACAGATATATTTTCCGGTCCTAGGCGATACGGTCATTACCAAAATACGGCAGACCGGTAACTTTATCAATCCAGGAAATCGCTCTTTTACCGTTGAAATTCCTGTCCCCAATAAAAAAGGCAACATCAAACCCAACCTCACCGCGATAGCCAAGATCAACGACTATTCCAATGACAATGCCATTCTTATTCCGCAAAGTGTGGTATCAGAGAATGCCAGTGGTGAACAATATGTATACCTAGCAGAAAATATGGGGCTACAGTCGAAGGCAACCGCCCAAAAGGCAATTATTGAAACAGGTAAGACCCAAGGGGACTATGTAGAAGTAATTTCAGGAATCATATCTGGCAACAACATTATTGTTGAAGGTGCCCGAAGTGTGCGTGACAAGCAACAGATAAAAGTACTTAATGACGTAAAAACTGTGAACAACTAGATTATGGAAAAAGCCAAAAAGAATGCCAATAAAGAATTTCGACTCTCTTCATGGGCTATCGAAAATCCGTCTGTCATCTATGTGTTGACCGCTATTTTCCTGTTCATCGGTATTTCATCTTATTTTGCGATGCCCCGAGAAGAATTTCCAGAGGCTGTAGAAACAAAAATATATGTCAGCACCCCATATCCCGGTAATACTGCTGAAGATATCGAACGCTTGATTACCGACCCCCTGGAAGAGCGATTGAAAAATGTCAGCAATTTTGTTGAAATGACCTCCACCTCCCAAGAGGATTATTCGATGGTCGTGGTCGAGTTTGATGAATCCATAACAGTGGAAGCGGCGAAACAAGAAGTAAAAGATGAGGTAGATGCCGAAAAGGCCAGTGAAGATTGGCCCATTTTTAATGGGGCCAAGGTTGAGCCGAACGTTTTTGACCTCAATTTGGCAGAATCGTTTCCCATTTTGAATGTCAACCTTACAGGAGACTATCCTGTAGAGAAATTAAAGGAGTATGCCGAATATCTAGAAGATGAAATTGAAAATCTCAATGAGATCAAACAGGTAGACATACGTGGTGCCCAGGACAAAGAGGTAGAAGTTGCGGTAGACATCAACAAAATGATGGCCGCCAAGGTCAATTTTGATGATATCATACAGGCCATCAACAACGGCAACACAACCATGTCTGCAGGCAACTTGATCACTAGCGGGCAACGTAGAACGATTCGTATAACCGGTGAAATTGAAAAGCCAGCTGAACTGTACGACTTTGTGGTCAAATCAGAAGATGGCTCCGTTTTTCTAAAAGATATTGCTGAAGTATCGTTCACTGAAGAAGATAAAACGACCTACGCGCGTGAAATGGGCGAAAGCGTGGTGATGCTCGATATCAAGAAACGCTCTGGCAAAAATGAAATTCAGGCCACGGAAAAAATTAGGGCCATTGTCGCAGAAGCCCAGAAAAATTATCTGCCAGAAGACCTGTACATCAGTTTTGCCAACGATAGTAGTAGCGCAACTCTGAACCAAGTAGACGATCTGGTCAACAACATCATATTCGGTATCATATTGGTGGTAACCGTACTGATGTTCTTCTTGGGCTTTAGAAATGCCCTTTTTGTCGGATTTGCCATTCCAATGTCAATGTTCATGTCGTTCATGATCCTTTCAGCATTGGGGTATACCTTAAATACCATGATTCTTTTCGGATTGATCATGGGCTTGGGAATGTTGGTCGATAATGGGGTCGTAGTGGTTGAAAATGTGTACCGCCTGATGGAACAAGAGGGGATGTCACGTAAGGAAGCAGCAAAAAAAGGTATCGGTGAAATTGCCATTCCCATTATCATTTCGACTGCTACCACGGTAGCGGCATTTGTGCCCTTGGGCATGTGGCCCGGTATCATGGGAGAGTTCATGATCTATTTCCCCATAACACTATCTGTCGTATTGGGATCTTCGCTTTTTGTGGCCATCTTTATGAACTCCATGCTGGTATCACAATTCATGGAACTGGGCGAAAAAACATTGACCCGTAAGCAGTTGATTCGGCTAACCTTGATCTTAGGTGGTTTCGGGGGGTTTATCTTATTGGTCGGTGGCCCCGTACGCGGTCTAGGGACGTTGATGGTCGTAATTGCAGGCATGTTCTGGGTGTACAAGTATTTTTTGAAACCTTGGGCTACCCGTTTTCAAAAAAACAGCTTGGTACGATTGGAAAACTGGTATGAAAAACGTCTGAAGCATGCGCTTCGAGGAAGAAATGTATATTGGTATTTCGGCATCACCATCGTTTTGCTCATAGGCGCTTTTATGCTGTTTGGCGTTTCAGTCGGAAGCGAACGTACCAAAATAGAATTCTTTCCCGACAATACCCCGAAAGAAGTCTATGTATATATCGAGTACCCACAGGGCACAGATATCGATAAGACCAATCTCATTACCAAAGAGATTGAAAACAGGGTCTACCATATCATTAAAGACGAACAATATTATGACGGCGGCGACAACCTTTTGGTAGATACCGGGGTATCACAGGTTGGTAAAGGTGCCGAGAATCCCTTTACCGAATCTGGGTCTTCAGCTGAAATGCCACATCGCGGTAAGATTACCCTGTCTATGCAAGAATTCAAATTTAGACAAGGGTTAGATACCGAAAAACTGAGGCTTCGAATTCAAAATGAACTGGCAGACGTTTACCCCGGGGTTACGATTTCTGTCGAGAAAGATGCTGTAGGGCCACCTGCCGGTTACCCTGTAAACATTGAATTGATCGGTAAAAACTACGATACCCTGATCAATGTGGCCGAGCGTATGCGAAACTATATCAACTCAAAAAGCATTGATGGCATGGAAGGCTTGAAAGTTGATGTAAACAAGGGAAATCCAGGCATGCAGGTCATGGTTGACCGACAAAAAGCAGGTGAATTGGGAGTTTCGGTCGGACAGGTGGGGCAACAGTTACGCAGGTCCATTTTTGGAGATAAAGCAGGAATCTACAAGAAAGATGGTGAAGATTATGATATCAATATCAGATTTAATCGAGACCTAAGGTACAATACCAGTGCGCTTTTCAACCAAAACATCATTTTCAGGGATCCGGCCAATGGCCAGATCAAAGAAATTCCTATTTCTGCTGTGGCGAGCAGAAAAAACACCTCTTCATTCAATGCCATCAAGCACATAAATGGCGAGCGGGTCGTTACCGTGTATTCTGGTTTGAAACCCGGTGGCAATGCCACCTTGATCGTTTCCCAGATCCAAAAGGAAATGGAAAACTTTAAAGGGCTGTCTCCAGGGGTCAAAATCGACTATACCGGAGAAATTGAAGAACAGAACAAACAACAGGCCTTTTTAGGGGGTGCATTTTTTTCTGGACTCGGACTGATCATGTTGATCTTGATTTTTCAATTTGGGGGTATCTCGAAGCCCGCTATCATCATGATGGCCATTTTTCTCAGTTTTATTGGGGTTTTTGGTGGGCTAGTGGCAACTGGTTGGCCTTTTGTCATTATGATGACCATGATGGGAATCATTGCACTGGCCGGAATTGTGGTCAATAATGGTGTGGTCTTATTGGACTATACCCAAATATTGATCGACCGTAAAAAGATTGAGCTTGGTATTTCTGATGATGACCTCTTGACCCGGGAAGAAGTTACTGAAGCTACTATCAAAGGAGGTAAGGCCAGGTTAAGACCCGTAATATTGACAGCAATTACAACCGTTTTAGGATTGATCCCTTTGGCTGTCGGATTAAACATCAACTTTATCAGCCTATTTGGCAGGTTTGACCCACAGGTATATGTAGGTGGTGACAACGTCATTTTCTGGGGTCCTTTGGCTTGGACCGTGATTTTTGGCCTTATTGTGGCCACCTTCTTGACGTTGATCATTGTTCCGGTCCTGTTCAATATCGTGTACCGACTGAAACTATGGATACGGGGCAACAGATCGAAGCCCAAGAAAAAAGAACAAAGGATGGACATAGCCGCATAAAAAAAGCCCTGACCGAAAGTCAGGGCTTTTACTTTAAAACACTTACACTAAAGATCGACCGAAACAATTTCAGAACGGTTCCATTTTTTTACATGCAAAATTCGATTGTCAGCAAAATCGACCTCCTTTAAAATCTGTCCTTCCCAAAAAAGCCATTTTCCAGATTTTTTCCCTTCGACATACTTGCCTGAAACAATTTTTTTGCCATTTACATCGTACATGAACCATTGCCCGTGTAATTTTCCATGCTTTAGGTAACCGGTCTGGGCCACCTCTCCGTTTTCGTGAAAATATGTAGCTTTTACAACTTTCCCCACTTTCTCAAAAGTCGGTTTTGTATCTTGTGGATACATATAAACCGAAAACATGACTGCGAATAATAGTACTGCTTTCTTCATTATATATGGGTTTTAATAGAATACGTGTTTACGATAACGTTACAAATGTATTTATTATTTTACAT
>JBCDBD010000038.1:0-27896 GCA_039184335.1 Bacteroidota bacterium
CAAAGTGATAGCCAAACTCTGTACGCTCTTTGAAAACCTTAACCAATTGATCAGTTTTGCTATTTTTTCCAATGACCACAACACTTATTGAGTTTCCATCGACTTTTTCCCTATACCTCATCAAAAGAACATAGCTCAACATTTTAATTGTGAAAACTACTAAAGAAACAAATACGAAATATTGACCCAAAGCCAATCTGCTAATAATAGGCTGCTTGAAAAAACCAATGAACGCATAAAGAACCAAGAAAAAAAACATGAACTGAACGAAGAGCAATCTTAGCACATATGCCACCTTTGCGTAACGATGAACCTTATAAAATTTGTTTCGAATTGAAATTGCGGCCCAACCCAATGATATATAGGCATGGAACAACAACGGGGTTTGAAAGTTTATTGGAAGAAAGTAGGGAAACAAATTTATAACCAACAGGTCTACGAGGTAGGACATCGGGGTAATCAGGTCAAAATATTTGTTCTGTATAAAAAACATTACTTCTGGGTCAGACCAAATTCATTTTTTAGATTTTTCCAATTTCTAAATCCTTTTAGCTCCATCATTTTTTTGAACGACTGTTAACATCAAAAAAGTAGTGCTCAGTCAATCACTTTAAACCTACGCTGTTCTTTCGAAGTATTAGTTGGTCCCTTTTGGGGTCCTATGTCCAGCGAGCACAAAAACAGTGTTCCAAAAATGGCGTAATATTCAATACCCTTGATGCGCACCATCATTGATTCTGTAAGATTCGCCAAAAAGAATGCAAAGAAAATAAATGTAAACAAATGATCTCTTTTATAAATGCTCAATAAAAACAAAAAAGCCAGTGCTATTGCGTAAACAAACCCTCCTATTGCTCCGTTAATACTTAGATATTCCAGAAATTGGTTGTGGGCATTCAGTTCATTAGCAGCGGCCAACGAATAGCCACCTTCTTGATACTTCTCTTTTCGAACATCTTCTATAGTGTGGTATCCTACTCCAATAAATGGGTTTTCCTTAAATATTTGGTACGACACCTCCCATCTTTGTGCTCTTTTATTATCAAATATTGCATCAACAGACAACATCCTGCTTTGCATATAGTAGTTCTCAAAGGCCCAAAAAAAGGAAGTGCACAAGGTAACACCAAAAACCAGCACAATCAATTGCTGTTTGTAGTGCTTAATATTTCTTACTGCAATATAAAACAAGAACAGCACGAATAAGAGCAAGGCCATTTTACTCGCTAACTGAAAGAGACCGAACAAAAAGAATAGCAATAAAGTATACCTAAGGGTCTTGCGAAGTTGTCTATCTTGTATCAAAAAGAGTATGGATGTGACCAAAAATAAACTGAGGTAGGCCGGATGTGTATCAGCAATTGCAGTAAAGCTATGAGCAAAATAGTGGTCTTGAAACCAATCTTTTAATAGTTTCCCGCTCTCTACAATTTCCAAAGCCAGGTTGGCATAACAAATGACCAAAGTTGCTAAACAGCCCCATAACAACGACATGAAAATTCCACGTCGGTTTGAGAGGTAGAGTTCATTTTCAGACAACATTAAAAGGGGCACAAACAACAATGACCAATGGGTTTCCAAATACTTGATATTATCAATCTCCAAACTCCTATAAGAGGCAAGTACCGATAAGGCAAAAAACCCAATGACAGGCCAACCATAGGTAAGGTATTTTTTAAAATCCAATTTCTTTGATACAAATATGATGTCGATGAGGCTAAGCACTATGAATATCCCTAAAAGAACATTATTGAGTCTCATGTACATTGGCAATGTAAAGACCACTGCATACAAAAGCCAAATCTTATAGTTTAATACGGTTTTCACGATAACATCGGTTTTTGATAGGCGCTTGACTAAACCACGGGTTGAAAATACACAAAATCAGGCCTAGACAAAACCTATTACTCAATAATTACTTTATAAGGTTATGATGTAGTTTGTATGTTCTTTCATCAGAACATCAAAGCTTTTTTTGGGTTCTGCCCCAAAAGTCAAGATCATATCTTGCTAACAGAAAGGTCATAAAAAAAGCATAGAAAGTAATTCCCTTATGTACATCAAGAAACGACTCTGTAAGGCTAACCCCCAGTACCAGCAACATAAAGCCAAACAACAAGACATCGTTTCGTCTTAGTACAAAATAAAAAGGGAACAGATATAGGATCAGGATACATATTCCGCCACCAATAAATCCATTTCTTACCAAATAGCTAAGATATTGATTATGGGGGTTGTACCTGTATTTGTAGCCCATAGTAAACTTCATTCTATCGTATTCCTCCAGCAACTCATCCAATAAATCGCCTGTTCCAGTGCCAAAAAACGGATTTCTCTTTATAAGTTCATAAGAAGCCTGAATGTTTCCCAATCTTGAAGAAACACCCCGGTGATTACCTTTGTCAAAACCTACATGCTCAATCTCATTGAATTGCGAAAACTTTTGCTTAATCGACGGTGTGTAATTATATACAAAAAAAGAAAGAAGTGCTATTGCAATAACTGCAACAACTCTATGTTTCGTAGATTTTAGAAAAATTAAAGCTGAAAAAAACAATGACAGCAGCGATAGAAAGAAAATTATTCTAGCCGAGGTAATCATAGCAGCAGCGACTAAAAAAATGGAAAGCAAAATGTATTTTCTCTTTTTGCTTTTAGCGAATAGATAAATGGCCACCCAATATCCAGATAAGTTGTAAAGCCCAAGATAGGTGGAATGGTAAATATCTATCGTAACAATCTTGTAAAATCGTTCACCAAAATTGAAATAGTAAATGAACAGATAAATCAAATACAGGTTTACCAAAAAAAGTGAGCACAAAAAACTATACAGCACAATTTTCTGCTGTATTTTTTCCCCCAGACTAAAGAATATAAAAGGAAAAGCAAGAAAGCTTAGGTTTCTTGTGATGAAATTCACTCCCGAGTCCAGATTTGCGGTGTTCAACAGGCCAAACGAATACACCAAAACGGGAGCGCTCAATAGAAACAACAGCCAACTTCTTTTACCCGCTTTTCCGTTGTTGATGAACATGTTAATAACCGCAAGCACCATTAAAGCTATTATAGCAATACTGCTATAGTTCAGCTTTGCCGGAAATACTGTAAAACCAATAAACAAAATGACAAGGACATTAGCTGCCCTTGATATAATGTTGTTTATACTCATATGCCAACAATAAAAGCAACGTTAGGTTAAAAGGGAAATTAACAATGGTATTACCAAAAAAAATCGGAACAATTACCAAAATTATGATTTTGAAGTTCTTGTTGGTAAGCTCGTATATTTTTTTGAAGAACCACAAGAACAGCAATACACCGATTACTCCAAACTCTACCAATACCTTTAGAAAATCGTTGTGGGGATCTTTGTACATATACGGATAGGGCATGTTACCCTCAGTCATAGTATCTACCCCAACTCCAAACAAGATCTTGCCAACTGACTCTTCATAAAACGAAAAAAGAATTTTGATCCAGTAAATTACCCTCCAAATAAAAGATCCGTAGCCCCCGGTCTTAAACTGTTCCACCCTGTCCTTCAAAAAATCCCAATTCAAGTAATTAATACTATCCAATTGGCTGGTGATTTTCTCCGATGAAAGCAAAACCACAACACAGATGACCAAGAACCCAAATACGAACAGTAATTTTTGAACAAGGGATATTCTTTTTGATTTGAAAAGTTCAAATCCCAAAAGGGCTAGTAGTACCAGCATAGCCCCAGATGATTTTGTGAGCACTAAGGAAAAGAACAAAAGAAAAAGGAGGCCATTTCTTGTCAGCCGATTAAAGGGGTTGTGAAAAATTAAAAAGTAAATACAAATACAAAGCACATAGGCAAAAGGATTAGCGTGGTTAAAAAAACTTTGATATCGCCCCAACGCCCATACTTGGTAAAACCCTAATGGCAAGGTAATCGCAAAAAAAGTGATCACAATCTTAAAAAAGTTTTTAATCTGAACGGTATCTAGAGACAAGACCAACACCGCAAACAAAAAATAACTAACATATCGGGCTATGCCTTTTATGGAATAAATGGCAATGTCTGAATTCATCAATGATTGCAATAGAAAAAAAAGAGTGGCGACCACAACCACCTTAAAATACAGTTTGACCACTGGATCCAAGGTTAGTTTTGGAGTCTTTCGTATCAAAAGATAACCGACTGAAGTGATCGGAATCAAAACATAAAGCGCCTGATGAAAAATTGCGGCGATAATAAAAAAAAGTATCAGTACTAAAAGATTCACTTCTTAGGTTTGCTATGAGAACATAATGGGAACGACCTTAAAACACACCCAAGTCTTTAGGTATCATGTGCATTAACCAATTGTCTTCCTTTGGTTGCGTCAGGTGTTTCCTATTCGACCCGTCAATTTATTGATTAAATAGTATCTAAAATATTTTTTAACGCTTTGATCCTCAATTCTAGGTTTCTTGCCATACATGCCTTGCACGTAGCCCGCAAAATAATCGTAACCTCTTTTCGCATGTCTTTTCACCAAGGCCAAATAAATGAACTTAAAAGCAGCATAAAAAATAGTATGGCCCCTAAAATAAGCATGGTACCCTTTGCTTTTGGGGTTCGCCAACCTAACGTTGATCTCCCGCGAAACTACACGTGCTGATTTCAGTGTCTTTGTTTGCCAGCCTTTTAAATGCGCCAAGGCAACGGAAACGGTGTCAGCCGTTGGCACAACCATATAGCCGGCCTCATCCAAGCATTGTTTTTTCCAAAGCCGGCAATTACCTCTTACAAAGTTTTTATCAGCTATATGGGGCACTCCATCTTCGGTATAGGTTATCCCACTGGCTATGCCAGTATTGCCATTATTATTCAAAAACCTGGTAAGCTTCTGATAATATTCTTTTTCTGGAAAAACATCACAATCCAAGATGCCAATGTAATCCAACGACCCATAAAAATCTGTCTGTTTGAGGTACTGCAAGCCCCTATCTATTATGGTAGCATACTTGATTCCCACTCTATACGTGGTATCTTCAAAATTTATGTGAATTACTTTAAAATGTTCTACATTTTTAATGGAAGAAATCTTTTGTAAATATTCCTTGCTGCCGTCGGTACTGTCATTTTCGACAATTACCAAGCATTTTATAGGCGCGGTCTGGGCCTCTATGTTTTTAATAAACCGTTCTAAATTGGTTATTTCATCCTTTAATGGGGTGACCAATGCAATTGCATTCGGCTGTTCAGTCATTATATGTAAATAGGTTTTTAAGTTCTAATCTGTTCCCAATAGCTCGTTTTTTTTCATCACCTGGCCTGTAAAGATAAATAACGAGCTTGTTGATCTTATCCTCAGGAATCTCAATTTCTTTCGTAAGATATGTATGTCCATTGGTCACACATATTGAAGGTACAAAATCCCAATTTTCGATTCGCGCTTCTTCTGTTTTGATCCTTGCTCGTAATCTCACGGTATAGTCCCTCAGCAGAGCATCGGTAACCTGGTTATCCATCTTGAGCACTAATATCTTTTTGTGCTCCTTTTTGTCTCGTATTACACCTACTTCATTTATCCTAATTCCGTCATGTAACTCGAAGTTCACTTCCTTCTTATTGCTAAGTATGTCCAATCCCCTTTCCAGGTACAATTCCGTCTTCGATTTAAGCGCGCAGGATAAAAGCAGGAGCGTTATCAAAAACGACATAATAGTATAACCGAAACGTTGGCTTTTAAGCATTTTTCAGGCACTAATTTTTTCTCTCTTCTTCTTTTTGACCTTGTTGATCAGGTAACAATGGCTTTCCCTGACCAACGATTTTATCCTGTCTTTAACACCTACCTTGTATCGCTTTGTTCTGGAAAAATGATATCCAAAAGAACTCATTAAAAGGTTGCACTTCGACTCAATTAACAGTACTTCTTTTTCTGAAATCTTTTGTTTCCATTTATCTATGCGATCTTTCGTTAGCGTTTTTCCTACAAGCGTATGCTGAGCAGCGGTGTATTTCGGAAGCTTAAACCCTCCACCCTTCAAGATCGATTCTTCATAATCCAGCCCGGTAAAAATGCAGATCTGCTGTACAAAAGATGCCGGGTCAGAAACAATGTCTTCGTATTTTACCAACAGTACCCTTTTGGGGTGTAACTGCTTCAAGGAATAATACATCACCACATACTGCGACCACAAATCGCTAAGTCGCAACGCTGAATTTGCCCCCCAGTCCAGCTTCTTTACTGAAGCATATACCGCTCTTGGATCTCGTACAATAAACACAAATTTGGATTCAGGAAACAGCCGGTTCAAGGCCTCAAAATGCAATATATTACTGGGGGTGTGGTCTATTCTTGTGATTTCTTCGTTTATCGTCGACGCCATATTTTCACTTGCATAATACTCAACGGTATTTTCTATGACAGTGTGATAATTTGAAAACACCAAACCACCCTCGGGTATCTCAATACCCTCTGCTGCCAAACCCCATTGCCCAAAGCGGTAATTCTTGTTTAGAAAAGTGATATAATCTTCCTTCTGCGCCTGATCGGAATCGTTTTGTAGGTATTTGAACATAAAACCAAAAAAAAAGTCCGATTCAGGCGTGACCACACTATTCGCACAGTTGCCCAAAATACTGGCCAACATTGTGGTTCCGCTTCTTGGACAACCTGTTATAAACACATGTTTCATCTTCATTTGTTTTTGGTCACCTAAAATCATAATAGGAAACGATGCCCAATTTTCTTTTCAAATAGCCAACAGCTAATACGTTTCGGCAGGCCATACTTGATGCAGTGGCAATAGCCGCTCCTAAATTTCCATACGCCGGAATCAGGGCAAAGTTCAGTATTATATTTAACAAAAGAGCAGCAAGTACAATGTTCTGATATGTTTTTTGATGTCCGGTCATTTGAAGAATTACACCCACCGAACCTGAAAACGAATTGACCAACTGCCCTGCACAAAGCACCAACAAGATCAAACTTCCTGCTACAAATTCGCTGCCAAACAAGGCCAGAATCCATTTGTGGGAAACCACTATAAGGATTACAATTACCAGTGTTGTTAAAAAATTGAGTTTGGTACTAAAGCGAATTAGCTTTGAAAACTGGTCTTTTTTTTCTTTTCTGAAACTATCGGCCAACTTTGGTGCCAAAATAGAATTAATGGCCTGCAAGGTGAAGCTTGTTAATGTGGCCAATTTTAAAGCAACATTATATATCCCAATATTCCGTTCCGTCTCATAAATTCCAAGCGTGAAGGTATCAATCCATCCTAATAAGACAAGCATGCTGGTAGAAAGCATCATAGGAAAAGCGGCTCTCAAAAAATGCCATGAATTGCTCTCTGTCTTTAACGATATTCCTCCAAAATGCCTCACGCACAGGAAAAAACCCAAAATGGCCAGTACTATTACGCCAAAAGTGTGTGCCTTAATGGCGTTTAAGGGAGCATCAACGATACTCCAAAGTACCATCAAAAACAAAATCGTAAATAGAAATCTTCCCGAGTTGTTGAGAAAGGCAAACCAATGGTTCATCTTTATTGCCCTAAGGTATCCTGCACAGACCAGCGTCAACGACCAAAATGGTATGGCCAGTGCCACCCAAATGAGGTAAGTTTCAACCGCTGGCTTTTCAAAAAGAACATTCGCAAAAAAGCCCCTTGTTAAATAGAGTATAAATGCAAGTGTACTGGAAAAGAAAAACGATTTTAAGACAACCCTATAAAAAAGTCCCTTATCTGAACGTTTCTCCTCAGAGGAATAGAACTTGACCAAATTGACATCAACCCCCAAACGGCCCAGTACACCAATAAAAACAAACAAGGAAAAACCAAGCACGACCAGCCCATAGACCTCGGCCCCATAAAACCGGGCCACCAAATAGGTGAAAGCGTAGCCAGCAAAGAGCCCCAGCACCCTGATGAACAAAAAGGAAACTCCTTTGGACAAAATCTCCTTTTTATCATTATCCTTGAAAACCTTCAAGCCCATTAAAACAACACGTTGATTCGGTGCATAAATAACCTGTTTAAGAAGTGCATTCTCTATGCAACACTGTTGATACAATAATTTTTCAAAAAAATATTCTTCTCATCAAAGTCCAGCTCATAAAACGTATGACATCAATCTCAAAAACGGAATGTCTTATTGGTTATTATTTCATATCCTCTCTTGACCTGACATCCGTTAGTGCCTTTATCTTATCTTCTAGATACCTGTAGTCTTCCTGAACACCATAAAGTTCCTCAATAGTTGGCTTATTACCCGTAAGCTGCTCAAATGTCCTTGCCTTAACCAGATAATCAAAATAAATTGCTGTAGGTTTTGAGTTGTCCCAGTAACGATAATACCCAAATTTAAGGGTGTTCTCTATATCGTTGTAAAGGTTTGCGCCATAAACCTTATTGTTTATTCCGTTAAAAGGTGTAAACGGTTTACCATTGAGCCAAACGGCTATATACCCTTGATTGGTTTTGCTCCAGTTAATGTTGACCCTCAGTGTATACCATTTGCCCTTAATTATCTCATCATTAAGTGCGATTGGGCGCCACTTAAAACCGTTGTACTTTGATTCCTTTTCTCCATGTATCCCATACCTCAGCAAAAGGATATTTTTGGAATATTGCTCCATGTAGGTAAAATTTATAGTTGGGCCCGCTATCACTTTCTTTTCCTTTTTGGGTTTCACATAGTGAAACTGTACAATAGAAACTTCCCGGCCGATATTTTCTTCATCCAAATCATAGTCAGTAGGGATCATAAGGCGCCATTCATACCATTCTTCCCGTATATCTGGATTTCCCCCATGCAATGTTAGTTCCGCACGATACCCATTAATCTTAGGGTGGAGCTGGCCAGGGGCCAACGTGGATTTTAGGTAAGAATTTCCCCCTTCCTTTACCAGTTCGATTGATTTGTTCTTTGGTTTCCAGTTCTCTTTTTCAACCAGGGAATGATACGAATATCGCGTAACGCTTTTTTTCTTGAAGTTTGCCCCTCCAATATGCTTTGGGAGTTTTTCAAAGTCGTCAAAAAACATACCCCGTTTGTTAATAAAAGATTTCTCAAATTGATTGCTTATGCCACTGAAGTATTCTTCATTACTTTCTGATTCTTCAATGTAACCCTTGCTTTGTTGGTTGGTTACCGCATTTGTATTCTGTGCTCTGTCACAAGAAGATCCCAAGGTCAAAAAAAATAGCAAAATTCCATATCTGCCGGTTTTGGGAATATTAAAAAAATGAGGAAACATAAAAAACGATATTTTCAGATTAAACTTTGGTGTTAGTTGTAAGTGTTCTTTTAGAGCCCGTATTTCTTCATTTTCGAAATTTAGTCTTCAAATAACTCTCCTAATTCCTGTTGGTTGTCCTTATCATGCTCGAAAAAGTGAAAATAGAGAACATCTCATTTTCCTTTATGGTTTTAACTTTAAGGTGTCTTCTTTAAATACTTTATTACCTGACCCTACTTTGAGTTCAAAATTGTTTAGCTCACTAAAAGGAGCATTAAACTGAAAAACATGGAACGATTTCCCCTTATAATCAATCCAATTTTCAAACTTTTCATTATAGACCAATCTATTTTGATCTTCTAGTAGGTACTTCTCATCGACTACCTTTCTTGCTTCAGTTTTAGGAAAGTCAAAACTTAATTTAAATCTACTTTTATCCAGGACTCTTTTTCGTCCCTGAATGACCAATTCATATCTATCATCGAAAACTTTATAGAGAATCGCTCCGTTTATCCCCAGGGAACCTATTTTACTATTTTTACCAAAACGTTTATGATAGAGTGCATTTTTTTTGTTTTTGTCAATCAAAAAATACCTGTTGTTTTCCTTATCAAAACTATCCTTGGGAGGTTTTTTAAAGTCAAAATTGTTTCGTATATATTTTGCTAAATGTTCACTTACTATTACGGCACCGTTAGAGTTTAAATGACTCGGATCCCTAAAGTGTTTTTTCTTCAATTCTAATTCATCGTATAATGAATTATAATCAATAAGCTCGAAGCCCAGAGAGTCTAGAAATTTTTGAACGGAAAACAAGTATGCCCAATAATGTGGCTTTAGTGCTTTTTGGTAAACAGGTGCACTAGTAAACAATATGTCAATGTTCTTTTTCTCTAGCTTGCTGATCACCTCGAGATACTTTTGTTTTTGATCCGCGTCCAATTCCCCATCTTTATTCACCTTGTATTTCTTTTTGGGCCATTTGAACTTTTTAACATGTTCATCCCAGGCTTCTTTACTATGACTAAAGTAGGACCTAAAACCTTTATAGAAATCTCTGTCCAAAGGAATGGTATAGGTTGGTTTTGAATCTAGGAATTCTTTCCATTTCGTATGATTTCTGATGGTCGGAAAAACCTCAAACATATTGTCATACCCGTATACTTTATTAAAATTACCTACCTTGCTCAATGAAAGTCTTGTATTGTCAAAGGTTAGATATTGAAACCCTTTTGCCTTTGGATTTGGTAGTGAATCGCTCGAAAGATTACAAACGTCAATTACGGCCAGTTTGAAATCATATTTGGTAGTAACATCGTCAATAAAGGGCGACATTGCAATCAATCTTTGTGCTGTAAAGGAAAAATTATAGGTTGGTACTCCAATGTTTTTCTCAAAAACCCTAGGGTCAAATGCCGTATATCCGTGAGAAGTCCCAAAAATTCCTATATCGATCCGCTCAACTTTGTCTTTAGAATAATTAACGGAAAAGGAATTATGATCCTCTTTGATAAACCATGCTTCTAAAAATCCAATAAAAAATAAAACGAGTGATAACAAGATCACCGTTTTCAGTAAAAACTTTCCTTTCTCCCTAAAACTGGAAATAGATAAACTCTTTTGGAACCAGATCCCCATATACTCCAAATATTATAATACTAAATACGATTATTACATAAGACGCCCATCTGAATACAAAGTTTTGTTTTTTAAGCCATATATACGCGCTTTGAGTATTATGAAACCAATCGAATAAGACTAGCAAAAAAATAACTATCAGCGACAAATGGAACTCTATTGGAGCAAGCCCCAATTCATATACCGAAGAACCATCCCCAAAACGCCATAGGTTATCAACTATCACCAGGGCATCTGTTAAGGTGTTTGCCCTAAAGAAAATCCAGGCAAAGCAAACGATGCTAAAGGTGATGAGAATGAAAAAGAAACTTTCAGAAAATGTACCTCTGTTAACGCCGATGAAATCGAAGACTTTGTTTCGTGGTTTTTTAAGTGCCTTTTCAAGAACAATAATAACCCCATGAATTACACCCCAAATCACAAACGTCCATGCCGCTCCATGCCAAACACCACTAACAACAAAAACCAAAAATAGGTTAAAATACGTTCGGTAATATCCTCTTCTACTCCCTCCCAAGGGAATGTAGACGTAATCCCTGAACCAAGTTGACAGAGAGATGTGCCACCTTCTCCAAAACTCCGTAATAGATTTCGAGAAGTATGGACTGTCAAAATTTTTCATGAGATCAAATCCCATGGTTCGGGCAATACCTATTGCGATATCAGAATACCCGGAAAAGTCACAATAGATCTGAAATGCAAAAAAGATGGTAGCCACCACTAATTCAAGTCCAAAATGCTCGCTGGGATTGTTATACACCTGATTCACCAATATGGCCAATCGATCTGCGATCACCATTTTCTTAAAAAGTCCGAATGCCATTAACATCAGGCCATTCTTGACCATGTCATAGTTGAACTTATAGGTCCTAAAAAACTGCGGCAGCAAGTGGGAGGCTCTTTCAATAGGACCGGCAACAAGCTGAGGAAAAAATGCCACAAAGGTGAAGAATGCCAAAATATCGCGTGTCGGTTCGATCTTTCTTCGGTAGATATCAATTGTATAGCTTAAGGTTTGAAAAGTGTAAAAACTTATCCCAACAGGAAGGATGATCTTTAACGTGGATAGTTCAATAGGATTGCCAAACAACCGAAATGCATCTACAAATGACTGAATAAAGAAATTGGTGTACTTGAAATAGACCAGGAATCCAAGGTTTACCAATAAACTCAGATATAAATACAATCTACGCCTTTGCTTGTTGTCCGTGCCATGGATCAATAGGCCTACAACAAAATCTACCGACGAACTAATAAAGATCAGAAACAGAAAGCGCCAATCCCAAAAGCCATAGAAGAAATAACTGGAGACTAAAAGAAAGCCGTTTCGTATATTTTTGTTCGATGCAGTGAGCCAGTACAACACAAATACGACCGGAAAAAAAAGAGCAAAATCAACTGAATTAAACAGCATGGTAAATTCTAGTCTTTAAGGATTTGGGTGTATATCTTAATCAATTTGTGGCTTTCATAGTCCCAAGATAGTTCGTTCTTGACCCTTTTATAGCCTGTTTCACCCATTTCAATGCGAATAGCTTCATTGTCCAATAAATACATGATCTTTTCAGCAAAATCTTCGGGATCTGTGTTTTTTGCATATAAAGAGGCTTCCTGGGCTGAAAACCTTCCTTCTTTAAGATCATACTGTACTATGGGTTTTTTCAACGCCATGTATTCCATGATCTTGTTCATTGTAGACAGGTCATTCATGGCCGTAGGCTTGTCGGGGTTTACGCAAACATCTGCTGTATTCAAAACCGCTATCATGGTTTGATCATCTACCCGCCCATAAAAATCAAAATATCCGGATAATCCCTTATCAGCACATTGCTTTTGTATTTCTTCCAAATAAGTGCCTCCACCAACAATTCCAAATTGCACATCTTTTCTTTTTGAGACGATGTACGCTGCAGACTCCAATAGAAGGTCAAGCCCTTCCTGTTCCCCAATCACTCCTACATAACCGATCAAAAACTTCCTGCCCTTTCTTAGCTCAGGTTTGGGAGGTAAAATCTTGAGTCTGTCTAGTTTAGGTCCACTTCTGACCACCTGAACCCGATCCGGCTCCATCTTACCTCTTGAAATAGCAATTTCCTTGTAGGACTCATTGGTCGCTATGGAAAAGTCCGCACAGGCAAAGGTCAAACGCTCAAACCATAGCATCATCTTATAAAAAAGTCCTTTTTTTTCAAATTTTGAAATATATAACTCCGGATTGATGTCATGATGGTCAAAAACGTAGCGGATCCCGAATAATTTGAATGGAAGTGCCGTAAGAAAAATAAGATCAGGAGGATTACAGCCATGAATGACGTGAAATCGTTTTTTGAAAAAAATCTTCCAACTCAATACAGCCTCCCAGAATATGGCTTGGGTATATTCGATGAAATAACCAAGTGCACCACTGCCTTCTTTTAATCTGTGCCTGTAAATGTGAATACCATTGATCACCTCATGCCCTTTGGTATACCCTTTCATCTTAGGGCATATAATAGTCACCGTTGCACCATTGTCTTTCAATGTATTGGCCTCTTGCCAAACCCTTCTATCAAATGGCGCAGGAAGGTTTTCGATGATGATCAATACATGCTTACCAGCAAATTCCGACATAATTGTCCTTTGAAACCTTTTCTTTATCTACCCTAACCAAATCGATTATTATTTTGTCATTTGGAACGTTCGGTAAAATTTTTGAGAACTCTTTTGCGTTATTGCCTATCACCAACACCTCTGACGTATTAATCACTTCTTCAACGCTCTCTTTAAGCAATTTATAGATATGGGGAATGTGGCTGTTAATATACTCCTTGTTTTTCCCCATTAAAGAAGAGAGATGTACATTACTATCATAGACCAACACCTCGTATCCCTTCCCTATTAGGGCCTCTATTAATTCTACAATTGGGCTCTCTCTCAGATCATCGGTTCCGGACTTGAAAGCAAATCCCAAAAACCCTATTTTTTTTCGGCCTGTTTGCATAACAAGCTGCAATCCTTTGTTTACCTGATACTCATTACTTTCCAATAAGCTGGATAGGAGTGGGGTTTTCAAATCTTTGTTCTGTGCGATTTGGGTAAGCCCCCGAACATCTTTGGGAAGGCATGATCCCCCAAACGCAAACCCTGGTTTCAAATAATAGGGAGAAAGGTTCAATTTGGTGTCTTTTGCAACAATATCCATGACCACATGTCCATCCACTTCATAGGCCTTACAGATGTTGCCAATTTCATTAGCAAATGATATTTTCATTGCATGAAAGTTATTGTTGGCATACTTGATCATTTCTGCCTCCTCCGGTCTGATAAAATAAATTGGTGCCGACAAATTCGAATACACTTCGTTTAGAATTTCCTTTCCTTTTTCACTTTCCGTACCAATAATGGTATAAGGAGGGTCTACAAAGTCTTTCATCGCCGTGCCTTCCCTCAAAAACTCTGGGTTAGACACCATTGCAAAATCCTTGTTGTTTTCTTTACCTGAAATATCCTCCATGATTTCCGTACAAGCCTTTAAGGTACTAGGCTTCACTGTACTTCTAATGACAACGGTATGAAAACTATCCTTCTTCCTGACAGTTTCAGCTATTCTTTTTACTACCTGAAAGATGTATGCCAAATTAATAGAGCCATTCGGAAGGCTTGGGGTGCCCACACAGATAAAAGAAACATCAGTATTTAAAACAGCCTCTTCATAATCCGTAGTGGCCGTTAACAGGTTCTTTGCTACAGATGCTGCAATTTGCTCTTCCAAATTCTCCTCAATAATTGTGGCTTTTCCTGAATTGATAAGATCGACCTTGTTATCGATAACATCAACTCCTATGACCCTATGGCCTTCTCTAGAAAAACAGGCACAACTGACCACCCCGACATAACCCAGACCAAAAACACTGATATTCATTAATGATAGATTAAATAATTAAAAATTCGTGAAAAATAATCCCCTAGTGTATAGGGTTTGGAACTACTCTCTCTTCTAAGAAAAAGTTCTTTTTGCAAACGTATTCTGTTTCCATCAAACAAAAAACCAGTCGATAGGGGCATGTTTTCGGAAATCTTCCCTTTGGATCCCTCGAAATTTTCATCAAGTTTATTGGAAATTGCCTCTAAGGCATGTAAAGGTCGACCCACCAACTCTTCATACCTTATGCAGGCAACCCTATGTTTTCTTTTCTTCAAAATCAAAACGGTCAAAGAGCAAAATAAGTTAACAACAAAGTAATACATATTGGATGCCAAAAACCCTTTTCTGGGCTGTTCTATGTTCTTTTTATTAAATGCCCGTACTACCTTGACAGGGTCTTTCTTAAGATAGATATATTTTATAATTACTTCTTCTCCTAATATTCTAGAAATATTCAATGCCCTAGCAGGATATTTAGACGATTCAATAAGTACATGCTGTGTTGTATTTTCAAAAATTGCTTCATATTGTTTGGTCAGCAATGTTTTATAGCTTTTTTTGTATTTTCCAAAAAAAGCCTTAAGTATATTGCTATGGTATTCATGGAAATGACTTATCGTTTTTGCCTTTTCGTAGTCAATTTTTTCTTTCTTTTCAATACCCTCTTTTACTTTCTCCCAAAAAACATACGTTTCTTCTCCTTCTTTTCTTTTTGGAGGAATTCCTCTTCTTTTAAAAAAACGGTTGACCTCGCCCAAGCTGATAACATCTTCCGAATTTCCAAGTATGATATCCAAAAGAGTGGTTCCGCTCCGTCCCGCTCCTAAAATATATATAAGCGTTTTATCCAAACTTTAAATCAAACGATCATCCCCGCTGCAACGGTTTCATTGGTGTTTTCATCTATCAAGATAAAACTGCCCGTTGTTCGATTTTCACGATAAGCATCTACCAACAAAGGCTTGGTCGTTCTAATTTTCACCTTGCAAATATCATTCATGCTCAGTTCTACGTCGTCAGGCTTCCTATTAAGGGTATTGATATCAATCTTATAGACAACCTCCTTGATCATTGCTTTTTGTTCATTTGAAGTATGCCGTATCGTATATTTGGCACGAGGTTTGGCCGTATCGTTATGTAACCAACATATCATGGCTTCCAAATCTTGTAGGGATTCTGGTTTATTGTTGGGCCTTGCTATCATATCACCCCTACTGATGTCAATGTCATCTTCTAAGGTGATTGATACAGACATAGGGGCAAACGCTTCCTCAAGCTCTCCATTAATGGTATCTATCGATTTGATCTTAGAATGAAAGCCAGAAGGCAAAACTGCTATTTCATCTCCTTTTCGAAATACCCCACTGACCACTCTACCTGCATAACCTCGATAATCTCGATATTCTTCTCTTTGTGGTCTCAAGACAGTCTGAACTGGAAACCTAGCGTCAACTTTGTTGATATCACTGCTGATGTGCATGGTCTCTAAAGTATGAAGCAGAGGCGCTCCTTGGTACCAATGCATATTTTCAGACCTATTTACTACATTGTCTCCTAACAATGCACTTATGGGAATAAAACGGACATCCTTTACCAAGAGTTTTGATGAAAACTCTTCAAATTGGCCAATAACTTTGTTATATGCCTCTTCACTGAAATTCACCAAGTCCATTTTGTTTATGCAAACAATAATATGTGGAATTTGAAGCAATGATGCTATAAACGCATGTCTCTTGGTCTGCTCGATCACACCGTGTCGTGCATCTACCAAGATAATCGCCGCATTGGCTGTTGAAGCACCTGTGACCATGTTCCGCGTGTACTGAATGTGGCCTGGTGTATCTGCAATAATGAATTTTCGCTTGGGTGTAGTGAAATAACGATAGGCAACGTCAATGGTAATCCCCTGTTCTCGCTCGTCACGCAAACCATCAGTGAATAGGGCTAAATCAACCCCTTCATGCCCTTTTTGTTTACTGGTATTTTCAATGGCTTCCAACTGGTCTTCAAAAATGGATTTAGAGTCATAGAGCAAACGCCCAATTAGCGTGCTCTTTCCATCATCCACACTACCCGCTGTAGTAAATCTCAGTAATTGGTTATTATCTAACATTGCTATAGTTCTTAAAAATATCCTTGTTTTTTTCGATCCTCCATTGCGGTCTCTGAACGTTTGTCATCACTTCGGTTACCCCGTTCTGTTTGGCGCATTGCGGCTACCTCTTGAGCAATCTTTGCTACGGTATCAGCGTCTGACTCAATTCCTCCGGTAATGGTGATGTCACCCAACGTTCTGAATCGGATTTTCTTTTTTTCGATTTTTTCATTTTCGTCAAGTACTAGAAATTCGGAATTCGGAATCCAAGAATTGTTTCGCCATACCACTTCTCGCTCATGGGCAAAGTACAGTGATGGTATTTGAATATGTTCTCGCTTAATGTAATTCCACACATCCATTTCAGTCCAATTACTTATGGGAAAGGCTCTAAAATGTTCGCCTTCAAAATGCTTTCCATTGAACAAGTTCCATAATTCTGGGCGTTGATTTTTGGGGTCCCACTGCCCGAAATCATCCCTGTGTGAAAAGAACCGCTCTTTAGCCCTTGCCTTTTCTTCATCCCTTCTGCCTCCCCCAATGGCACAGTCAACTTTATTGCTTTCAATGGCATCTAAAAGCGTTGTGATTTGAAGTGCGTTTCTAGTTGCATTCTTGCCTTTTTCCTCAGCTACCCTGCCAGTGTTGATAGATTCTTGAACAGAGCCCACAATTAATCTGACCCCCAATGAATTAATAAGGTTATCCCTAAACGCAATGGTTTCAGAAAAATTATGCCCGGTATCAACATGCATCAATGCGAAGGGTATCTTGCTTGGAAAAAATGCCTTCTTTGCCAAATGTGTAACAACAATAGAGTCTTTGCCTCCCGAGAATAAAATAACAGGGTTTTGGAATTGGGCCCAAACTTCTCTTAACACGTACATGGCCTCAGACTCCAATTCATCCAAATAATTTAAATAATATTTACTCATTATCTTGAAGTTCAAGTTTTATTTTAATTGTTTCGTAAATAATCGCAACAGATTCTTCGATAGAATTCATATGGGTTATGGTAACATCTGGTGAACTTGGCGCTTCATAAGGTGCCGAAATTCCCGTCATGTTTTTGATTTCCCCTGCCCTTGCCTTTTTATATAAGCCTTTGACATCCCTTTTTTCACACTCTTCAAGACTTGCATTCACAAATACTTCAACATAGTTTGGTGCTCCTACTTTGTTTTTGATGAATGTTCTATCCTTTTTATATGGTGCCACAAATGCAGCCAAGACAACCACTCCTGAATCGACAAAAAGTTTTGAAATCTCACCGATTCTCCTATTGTTTTCAGATCTGTCCTCTGGACTAAATGTTAAATCAAAATTAATGCCCCTTCTGACATTATCCCCGTCCAACACATACGTTTTAATTCCTTTTTTGAATAATTTTTGCTCCAGAGCATTTGCAATAGTTGATTTCCCCGATCCCGACAGCCCAGTGAAAAAAATCAAAAAAGAATTGTGCCCATTTGATTTTCTTCTGTCTGAAACACTTATTTTGTATTTGTGCTCTATGATGTTCTTCTCCATTTTTTTGCTCTTGCTCTTTTATCCAATCCGAAATTAATTTTATACCACGCTCTTTCATGTATATAATACAGTGCCATTTTTGTGATAACCTCAGCGAAACCAATTTTAAGTCCCGTTAAGGGGTTCCCCGAAATCATCCATGAGAGTATAATGGTATCCAATGTGCCAATACATCGCCAAGTAACGGTCTTGATCAGATGCCTTCTTTGGCTTTCCTTTACAGCAATACTGAGCCAAACCCTCTCATGCAAATAGTAAAAGACCATTTTTGTGATGGTTTCTGCAAAGCCAATTTTAAGCCCCGTAAAAGGGTTCCCCGTAATGGCCCAAGAAAGTAATATGGTATCTAAAGTGCCTACTGCCCTCCAAGTAACGGTCTTGGCCAAATGTCTTTTGTATGAGACTTTTCTCTCCATTACTGTTTGACCACAAAATAGCTGTTCAATAAGTTCTTCTTGTTATACTTAAGTTCTTCATTGGTTTCCTTTGAGATTACCTTAAGACCAACTGCTCTACATATGGCATGCCCTGCAGCAGTATCCCATTCCATGGTAGGAGCAAATCTCGGATATATGTCAGCCTTGCCTTCTGCGACTAAACAGAATTTCAAAGAGCTCCCTTTTGATACAATTTCAACTTCATTAAAGTTATTTTTGAGACCTTCCACAAAATTCACCGTCTCTTCGTTCATATGGGATCGGCTGCCTACTACCTTAATTTTTTTGTCTGCGTTTGGTGATGGGGAAATTTCGTTTGCGTCACTGAAAAAATCTTCCTCATAACTATGATCATCTTTTAAGCTGGCCTTATATGCCTTATTCCCTTCAGAAGAAGTAAAATAGAGCTCCCTACTTACAGGTACATATATGACACCAATTGTTGGAATACCTTTACTGACCAAAGCGATATTGACGGTAAATTCCCCATTACGTTTAATAAATTCCTTGGTTCCATCCAATGGGTCTACAATCCAACACCTGTTCCATTGTTGTCGAATCGAAAAATCAACTTGTTTATTCTCTTCGCTTATTATTGGTATTGCTGTCTCCTTTAAATATTTTGATATTACATCATTTGAAGCAATGTCAGCCAATGTCAACGGTGAATCATCATTTTTAACCTCAATTCCCAGGTCTGGTTTATCATAAATACCTAATATTGCCTTCCCTGCTGCTATGGATGCCTCAATAGCCTTTTTTAACATCTTTTCATTGTCCATACGAAAAACACCTGTAAAATTTCGGCAAATCTACAACAATAAAATTCCTTATCAACCTTAATGTCAGTGTTTCCGAAGTACTGTGAACAAAACTTATCTATTTAGTATGTGCCCCTTGTCACAAATTCAACAAAAGAAAACCAGATCGTTTTAATTATTGTATAACAAGGGCTGCTGATTTTTTGTTTAAGTATTTCACAAATGAAAACAAAAAGAACAGCGCAACAAGAATCAACGGGATAAGAACAATTGTCTGTCCAAAGAAACTCGCCTCTACTTCTTGTGGTTTTCCAAAATTAATAATGGTGATAGGATTCTCCCTTCTCTTTATCTCCAATTTTTTTTGTTCTATATCTTCTATGAGTTTATTCTTTAATTGGAAAAGACCTGTAATATCCAATTGCTCTTCATTTTCCAATAAAATTTGTCCGCTGGTCAATCCCGTCTTATCCTGCTGTAAACTCTTAGAGTAGGAATTTATAAGAACATCTATTTGTTCAATAAGAATTTCGTTCTTTTCAATTCGATCAAAGGCATTTTGCCTGTAGGTGTCCACCAATTGCTTGAAGTAATTATTGGAGTTGATATAGCCTGCTATTTTTTCACAAAATTGATTGCCTTCTTCTAAATTTTTATAGTAAAAAGTGATTTTATGATTGACGGGACTATTTTTTAAAATCTCAGCTCGCAAAACATCAGAAACAAAACCAGCGTTTTGAAACTTTTCCAAAAGCTCTAAATATTCAAAATTCTCCTTGGAGTTGTATGATTTGACCCCTAAAGGTTCGACGGTAATCTCTAAGCCTTTAAAAGAAGCTATATGGATACCTAATTGGTTAAAAAAATTGATGTCCTTGGCCTTTATATTGGCATTTATTTCGTCAACTGTATTGTACAGAAAATCTTTGCTTTCAAGATTTGGTTTTACAATGACTTCTGTTTTTATTTTCTTCTCGATAATCTGGTTCAATCCCCAGCCAAGCAAGACGCCAAATATAATTAATCCTCCTAGGACAATCGAGTTCTTTTTTAAGTGCCAGAAAAGTCTTAAAAAAGATTCGAAAAGTATCTGGAAGCCTCTTCTTATCAATTGAAGCAACTGTCGCAAGTCTATTTCATTTGAAGGCATGTTGGTGTTTTTAGGTGGTAGATTCTCCATATTGCTCATGAATTGAATATTTGCTTTAAAATTTTATCGGTTATTAAGTAGGTTGGTTTTACTCCTGTAGTCCCCAAACCCCCTGAGGCCAATGTGCTACCAGATTCAAGTGGGTTGTCAGAAGCATAGTACGCATATCTTACTTTTACTTCTCTATCAATGCTCTTTCGTATTTTTGACGCTGATTGAATGGCTTTTTGATAGTGTACCCCTTCCATTTCCAAACCAATGACCTTCCAAGTAGATTGGTGGAAAAATTTCAGAATATCTTTGTTCTGAAGTGAGGTTCCTAAAACCGTGACCATTGTTCCTTCTTGTATACTGAGTCCATGACCTTTAAAATCATCGGCACAAAATTCATTTTCGAATGGATAATTATCAGCCGTTCCTTCAAAAATATGGGCTGATGGAATCATCAAATCTCCTTTACCCCCCTCTAAAATTCCTGCTTTTCCCATGATGGAGATGGACTTCACATTCAAAAAGTGTTTTTCCTCTTTCAAAAGGTAAGGTTTTAACAACTCATCTATGGTCTCATAGGCCTGTTCTCCAAAAGCATAGTCCATCACCAAAATCACCGGCTTTCCATCTTCCCTTTGTTCAAGCGCGAATTCATAACAGCACGCTTCTTTTCCAAATGTAGCCGTGTCAAAAATCTGCACATCGATATTGGCTCCAGAAGCATCATGGATAAAGGTCATGCCATTTTCCTGAGCTGTCTTCAAGACCTTTTCGCGAAGGTTTTCATTCTCATTTGAACTCAAGGCTTCATAAATCTCCAACGGTTTTGAGTTCGGAAACTCTTTGCCGAGTATCTTTTTCGCGAACAAAGAGTTCATCACACTGTGCATGTTGGCACTTATGATGTGGATGGGCCTTTTTAAAAGAGCGTATTTTTTTAAGATTTTCTTGATGTTTTCAGCCCAACGTTCACCATGAATATGATGGCCAAGACGTTCTCGAAGTAACGGACTGAACGTAATTGTACGTTTATTGCCCGTGGTGTGTTCTTCTATCGCGAGTTTTCCTAACCAGAAAATAATGTGCAAAAAACGATCTTGTGATTTCCCTGAAGCCAGTTTTTGATGGATTTCAGTAATCTCATCAAAGGACCTTCCCAAAATATTGGCCGTATGGATTAAGGCTACTTCTCGCTCAGCTTCATTTTTTTCTTCCTTTTGTTGAATAAATTCTTCCAGTTTTTCCCAATCTCGAATTGTTGTTTGGGTTTCTTCAATCAAAACACGCTCGCATATCTTCTGCGACTCGATGAACAGAAAGGTCAAGTGCGTCAAGATATCATAGATGTCTGATCGACCCCTAGTGATTTCAATATTCATCTGTTCTGCGTCTATGCGATAACAGTTTCTTCGTCTCTTAGGTGGTATGATTGGCTTCAAATGCGATTTTGAAAACCCTTCATCTGAGGTCATGTTAATGTACCGGCATTCCTCTATGCCTTCAGGCAGCCTTTCCAAAACATATATTAACCCGTTTAACTCTGTTTTGTTTTCTGCAATTGAGCCATAGATCTCTGGTCGAAGTAGTAACAGTGCACTTTTCAAAGCATTTCCTGACACCCCTGATGGTTTGTAAAAACCTCGGTTGAGCAAATGCCGCATGGTAATGTATAAGCGCTCTATGGCATTTGTTGATTCTTGTGCCCTTGTTGTTTGCTTTATCTTGGTCGCTATCATAATTAAGGGCAAAAATACATGAATTCCATTTAAAGAAATATCAATGTCTTTCATTTGGATATGCGATAGCCGTTGCTTTAAGGCTTCGTTATAACCGTATCAAGGAAATCAAATGCCATAATATTCTTTGTACCATAAGACAAAGTTTATAAGGCCCTCTTTTAAGTCAGTTTTTGGTGCATACCCTGTTTCATTTGTTAAAGATGACGTATCTGCATATGTTTCCTTGACGTCTCCTGGTTGCATCGGCAAAAATTCCTTTTTTGCCTCTTTGTGCAGTACTTCTTCCAAGATATTTATGAAATCCATAAGTTGGATCGGATGGGAATTGCCTATATTAAAAATCTTATACGGTGGTTGTGACTTGTTTTTATAACCAACACATTTAACAATACCCTCAATGACATCATCTACGTATGTAAAATCCCTTTTCATTTCACCATTATTGAAGACATTTATTTTTTCACCTTCTGATATGGCCTTGGCAAATAACATTGGTGCCATATCTGGCCTGCCCCATGGACCGTAGACTGTGAAAAAGCGCAAACCTGTCGTCTGAAAACCGTAGAGATGACTATACGCATGAGCCATCAATTCATTACTTTTCTTTGTAGCTGCATACAAACTGATAGGATTGTCAACCTTGTCAATTTCGTTGAAGGGAATTTTTTTGGTGTTGCCGTAAACAGATGAACTTGAGGCATATATTAAATGGCCAACGCTATGTTGTCTGCATATTTCGAGAATATTGGAAAATCCTACCAAATTGGAACGAACGTATGAAAACGGTTGTTCAAGAGAATAACGGACACCCGCTTGGGCTGCCAAATGTATTATTATATCATACTTTCTCGTCTCGACAACTTTCTTTAACGAACCATATTCGGCAATATCCAATTTGACAAATCTCAGATTGTCGAAGTTATTGCTGTTGACAATCGTGTTTTCAAAAATCAAATCTTGTGCAACACCCAGCTCAAGGAGCCTACCATATTTTAGATTAACATCATAGTAGTCACTTAAATTATCAATTCCCAAGATATCATGTCCTAAAGCGGCTAATTTCTTTGATAGATGAAACCCTATAAATCCAGCACATCCTGTTACAATAATATTCATCTAAGCCTTTTTGTTTTAAAATTTCTAATTTGAAAATAGATGTTATAATCAAGGGCAAAAGTAATGGAAAAAGCCAAATAGAAATGTGTCTGCTATGCTTTGGCCACTTTATAGTGCCCTAAGCCATCGGCCAATTTTCTGTCATTCGATAGTCGCTGTACTTTGTTTTGCCCACCTAATTTTCCCAATGACTTCATGTGTTCTTGAAAGCCGTTGTGCCTAATCATCGTGATTCGTAATGGTTGAAGAATTTTCCCTTCGATCAGGTCAAGGTAATAACTATTCTGTTTTTGCATCGAAAGTTCCAAAAGATTGGAAAATTTGACTATATCAGAAGGTGGGTTTTCAAACTCAATCAACCATTCATGTGAGGGAAGTTCACCTTGGGCAGGTGTCGTAACAGGGGCCACTGTAAACTCGTTTACTATGGCATCGGTTTCGTGTATGGCATGTTTCATGGCTTCTTCAACTTCTTTTGCGATGACATGCTCCCCAAATGCAGATATAAAATGCTTAATGCGACCTGAGACGATAATTTTGTAGGGCTTCAATGAAATAAACTGAACGGTATCTCCAAGGTTGTAGGCCCATAACCCGGCGTTGGTCGAAATGATCATGGCATAGTTGACACCGAGTTCCACTTCTTTGAGTGTTACTCTTTTTGGGTTGGCTGAAAAAAAGTCATCTGCCCTTACAAATTCATAAAACACCCCTGAATTCAAAAGTAAGAGCATTCCCTTTTCCTTTTGGGAGTTTTGGTAGGCAAAAAAGCCTTCGCTCGCAGGAAAAAGTTCGATACTATCCATTTTTTTTCCTATCAAATTTTCAAATCTTGCGCGGTAAGGTTCATAATTAACACCCCCATAAATAAAAAGTTGAAAGTTTTTGAATAGCTCGCCAATCTTCTTTTGGTGTTTTTTCTGTAGCTTTTCGAAATACATCTGTACCCAAGAAGGAATACCTGCAATGACCGTCATGTTCTCTTTTTCGGTCTCGTCGACAATTTGTGTGACTTTTTCTTCCCAATCCTCAATACAGTTCGTTTCCCATGATGGGAGTCTGTTTTTTTGAAGGTAGTTGGGCACATAATGTGCAGAAATACCTGAGAGCCTCCCTAACGGGATGCCCCCTTTTTCTTCAAGAACGGGACTTCCTTGCAGAAAAATCATCTTTCCATCCACAAATTTGGAAGTTCCAGTTTCATGTATGTAGTTGAGAATGGCATCTCGGGAAGCCTCAACTTGGTGCTTGATGGAAACTTTAGTGATGGGTATGTATTTTGCACCCGATGTGGTGCCTGATGTTTTTGCAAAATAAATCGGTTTCCCAGGCCATAGCACATCTTCTTGCCCCTCAAGAATACAATTGACAAAAGGCTTAAGTTCTTCATAGTCGCGAATGGGTACACGCTTTATAAAATCTGCATGTGTCTTTATCTGCTCAAATTGGTGGGCTTTTCCAAAATGGGTGCCAGAGGCTGTTTTGATCAATCTAGAAAAAAGTTGTTCTTGCGCCCTGACGGGATTGTTGATCCATTTTTCATTTTTCATAGCAACAACCCTAGCAAAAACCTTAGCGGCAATTGATTTAAGAGACATTAGGTTTCAATTAAAATCCACATAATCCAATGGGTTGACAGGTTTTCCATTGTTCCAAAGTTCAAAGTGCAAGTGGGGGCCGGTTGTCAATTCTCCTGTATTGCCCACTGAAGCGATTACTTCACCTGCCCTTACCAATTCTCCTTGTGACTTGCTCAGGGAGCCACAATGCTTATACACCGAAATAAGATTTTCTTTGTGCTCCACGATAATTACATTGCCCGTATCTGAAGTCCATTCTGAAAAAATGACCGTCCCATCTGCTACAGATTTAATCGGTGAGTTGATGACGGCCACTACGTCAATGGCATAGTGTTTTTTATCGGCATCATACCCTGCCGAAATCGATCCGCTCAAGGGTGAAAAAAGGATAATGCTATTTCTGTTGATATCTCGATCAAAGAGACTGTACTTGTCTTCCAGCTCGACTTCTTCACGGAGTGCCAAATCTTCCCGTATCGGGGTGAGATCAATGGTAGAAGGGTCTAATTTATATTTTTCAAACAGGGAGTCCCTATTGGTCTGGTTGTTCTCAACATCACCTCGCAATACCATTCGAACATTATCTAAATACCTATTGGTATAGTTTAGTACGGTTACCAACGAGTCCGTTCTATAGGTCAATTCAGTAGCTTGTCTTTTCAATTTTGTGGAAGAATACCCTGGTATATATTCCCTAAGCGGTGTAAATGCAATAAGCAGGGTCGTAAAGCCTATCAAGACTATAGCAAACAATGATCCCGTCACAAATACATTGAGCCTATTCAACTTGAAGGATATTTTTTCCTCAAATGTGTTTTCGTTGAGAATGACCAACCGATACTTGTGCAAAAGCTTCCGCTTGATTTCTTTTCTTTTCTTTTGCTGCTTTGCCATGAATACAAAGATAATCTTAGATTTTTATATTTTGTTAAGGGTATTCTAATTGTAATGGCCCTTTTATTAGGTCTTTTTTAATAGATTGCCCACAATTTGCAGGTATATTTTTCGTTAATACGGAGTAGCCTTTCTTGCTTCTTTTTACTACTTTTATCTACATTTTGTACAAAGTGCTATTTATGATTATTCAAACTATTTTTCTTGGCATGTTGGGTCCTTGGCAAATCGTACTGATTGTCTTGGTGGTATTACTTCTTTTTGGGGGCAAAAAAATACCTGAATTGATGCGCGGATTGGGCAGTGGTATCAAAGAATTCAAAGATGCCTCCAAAGAAGATGAAAAAATTGAAGGTAAAAACGAAGTTGACCCCTAATTTCCTTATTTCCTTCCAACGCACCACCATTTTATTTTCTTCTGCCTTCATTTTCATTGGCAATCATTGATGGCATGACCTCCGGTTTCTTAACCTAAGCGACAAAATAGCCTGTTTTCACAACAAAAACTAAGGGTTCTACCTCCCAAAGTCTATTTTTGGCCTTGCATAGTGTCATTTATGATGGCTATAAACTCTATTTCAAACCATTACTTACAACTATAGGCTCAAGCAAAGCGTTATGAAAAAATTAATTTCGTGCTGTTTCCTATTCATCTCCTTGGCAGCTTCATCACAAACATTGAGTTACACTACGTTTGAAGATGAAGAAGATGCAATGCCATCAACTGTTCTTGAATCCAACAGTACTGAACGGGATAAAACGATTTCTTTAGATTCAAGAAAAGCTATTTTATCGAACAGGGCCAATAGGCTGCTTAAAAAAGCAGATGAGCTTTTTGATATGATGTGGTATGCTGAAGCCGCTAAATACTATGAACAGGGGTTGAAAAAAATCAATGGGATTCCTTCAAAACATATTCTTCAAAGGGCAGGTGATGCGCAATACTATACTTCAAATATGGAAAGGGCACACTTCTGGTATGGCCTTTTGTATGAAAATTATAAGAATGAGCTTTCCGCTGACCACATTTTTAAGTATGCCCATGCGCTCAAAGGAAATTCTAAATATGGAAAAGCAAAGCGAATGATGCGCCTTTACCGAAAAGTACATGCTGTAGCACCTGGTCATTCTAAAAGGGAAAAGGTCTTGGAAACCATCTTGGGTACATCACAGGAAGCAGAAATCAAAAATATGGCCATCAATTCAAAATATTCTGAATTTTCGCCCATGTTCTTCAATCAAGACAAAATCGTCTATGCCTCAGCGAAAGATTCCGGTTTTTTGACCACTAGAAGGTATAAATGGAACAACCAGCCCTATTTGGACCTTTATGTTGCCCGAATCAACAAAACATCACTTGATCTAAAAGGTCAAAAAAAATTCTCGAAAAAAGTAAATACAAAGTATCACGAAGCATCCGTCACATTTTCCCCAGATGGCCAAACGATGTATTTTACAAGGAACAATAGCAATGGAAAACGTGTGGTATGGGGAGAGAAAAAGGTCAATCACCTAAAAATCTACAAGTCTGTCTTGGTCAATGGAGAATGGTCAGAAGCTATGGAGCTCCCCTTTAACAGTAATGAATATTCGACTGGCCATCCGGCCCTCAGTCCCGATGGTAAATTACTGTACTTTGTTTCTGATAGACCTGGAAGCATGGGAAAAACCGATATCTTTGTTGTTGATGTCTTGGAAAATGGCAATTTTTCTGCTCCACGAAACCTAGGTCCAGAGGTAAATACGGGAGAAAGGGAAATGTTCCCTTTCGTAAATAACGAGAAACTATATTTCTCTTCTGATGGGCACACCGGTCTTGGAGGCTTAGATATCTTTCAAGCAATGTATGAAAACG
>JBCDBD010000039.1:0-27444 GCA_039184335.1 Bacteroidota bacterium
AGGATGCGTGAGGCGTACACCAGGGCATACTTCCCGCGGTGGCGCACATGGTATACATGCCGAGTCAATACCCCCTTTTTTTGATGGAATTGGGGGGAAATGCCAAGTCTGGCATACAACTGTTATAAAAGAATATCATAATGGGTAATATAACCGAGGCAAGACATCGTATAGCACAGGCATCAGCATCAGGGGCAAAAAAATTGAATCTAAGGGGATTGGAGTTAACAACTGCAGAGTTAAAACAGTTGGTGCCTGATATACAAAAAAAAGTTCCGAATGTTGTCACATTAGATCTTTCAAACAACAAGCTTACCGAGATTCCAAATGAAATTAAGAATTTCACCGCCCTTAAAAACTTAAATCTATCATCGAATAAAATCACGAATCTTCCCATTTCCACTTTATTTAAACTTAATCGGACCCTAGACTCATTTGATTTGACGAATAACCAATTATCAGTAAAGACTATGAGCTCGCTCCAATCCGCCCATTTGTCCGGTAAGGTTCAAATGGATATGGACAAGAGCGATGCCTTGTTATTGGAATTATATCGCGAAGGGCATACCGCTGTTAAAGAACAACTGGAAACAATATACGGGGATGAGGCTAAATCAAAGATAGATGAATTGGCATCGCTTGAACAAGGTAGTTATATCAATGATGAAGGGAGGGAAATGACTGCCCATCAAGTGGTAGCTGATTTTCTGGGAAAAGTGCCTTTAACTGCACCAAATTCTGCACAGATTTATCAAGTTGCCACAAAAGAACAATTAGACGAAGTATTAGCTCCTAATCTAAGCGAAGATGATAAAAAAGGAAGGCTGCAGATGATGGCAACTTCTTTGGGTAATTGCCCAACACCAGTAAAAAAATATTTAATTCAGAGCCATATCGGTAAGCATCCCGATGACAAATCACTTCTTCCGCTGATAGCGAGTTTGGCAGTTGAAGATAAGATTGTCAAGTCGCTATCAAATCAATTGTCGAAAGAAGAGCGTATAGAACAGGTGCAAGGGCTGGTGAACAGCCTGTTTCTAGAAAACGCTGAGAACAATAGTAAAAATAAGACTCCCATAGCTGGGGATAGGGAACGACTACCTTCGACTACGCAATATGTGGATTATGCCTTTGAAAAGGTGACCGAACCCTTGGCCCAAGCGTTTGCCACACTGTGCTGTAAGACAGATGACCAAGGTCAACTGCTGAAAGAGGGGGGATGCTATCAGTTTGACCAAAGCAAGATGAATGCCATTGTTGAGCCTTTTCTTGCCGACCTTGGCATTGTCAGTGAAAGGGAACAGGTAATCGCAGAATATGAAAGTAAAATACAGGATGTTATTGCCGATAATGATGATTTGTACTTGCATATGGATGATGAAAATGTTTTAGCCGCCATAGACACCACGGCCCAAAAGAATGCACTTCGTGCGCTGCTCTCCAAGGCGGGCGATGCGGATGTCCAGGCTGTTTTTGAAGACTATCTGGCTGAAAAAACCAGAGCGGTAGAAGATTTGGGAGCCAAGTATGGTGAAGGTAATATGCAAGACGCACAACAAGAAGTTCTAAGCACACCGGAAGTCAAAGATAGCCAAACACAAAATCAGAATGACCCATGGGCCGCCATGACCGTTCCCTTGAACCAAGGGCAACGGCCCACAGCAGAAGCACATAAAAGATCCAAAACCTCTTCGATGGAAAATCTACAAGCAGTAACACATAAGCAAAAAACCCAAAAGACCATGGGAATGTAAAGTGCACTCATGTGGCACCATACAATCAGTTTTTTGGCGGTGTGACCATGATATGGGCGCGATGGGTACCGGGATCCATCAGCCATGCATGCCCCGGTGGGGTAGGGGTGGTCGGTAGCCCGGTACTTTTACCTGTGGCAAAGGGCACATAAAATACATACCGTACATAAGGGTTATCGATACGCTTGGTATGTGGATTGACTGTTCCACTAAACACACATAGTGTGGCCTTATCGGGCATTTTCAGTTGACCTGACCTTACTTCAGACTCCCGAATGTCAAAAATTTCTTGAAATTCTTTTCCTTCGGCCCTTAATTGCCTACCTCGGGCCATAAAAGGCTCTAGGTCTTTATGGTAGGCCGCGGTCGAAAATTTTTCATCATAGGGATCATCGGCGAGACAGATATAAGTATTGGTGCCTTTTCGCAGTGTCACAAAATTCCCTTTTTCATCATATCCATAGACCATGGCACCATCCCGATATTCTGCCGGTGCGGCCATGACCGCCGTTTTGATTTGCCACGCTGTTGCTGGTATGTGTTGTGCGATACCCAATACCGTGGCTGAAAGAAAGAGGCTCAAAAAACAAGTTGCTCGTTTCATGGTTTAATATTTTGCTGATTTTACTTGGGTCATCGTACGCAGAATAAAGGCCCGTAAATCTTCATTGGCCTTTTGCAGGTCTTCACGCCTAAGGTACATCATATGCCCAGAGCGGTAGCCCTTGAATTCAAAGCGGTCTTTCATGCGTCCACTGGGATCTACCTGCCACATGGTGTATTTGGCATTGAAATACGTAGTGGCCCCATCATAATAACCCGACTGTACCAGTACGTTCAAGTAAGGGTTTTGTGCCATGGCCTGTCGCAAATTGTCTCGGGTATGGTCATCTTCATTGTTCCATGGTCGTACGGGGCCAAACATATGGTATTTGATGTCGGTCTTGAAGTTGAGCTCTTCTTGTAGATAATAGTTGATGGCCGGGGTAAAACTGTGCAACCAAGAGGTCAGTTCGGCCGAATAATCTGGACTGTCACCAAACAGTTGGCGATCAATGCCCAAATAGCGACTGTCTAACCGTCCCACGGTATATCCGCCTTTGTCCTTTAAGAGATTTTTCCAAAAGAATCGGGTAGGTACGTCCAGATTATGGTCTAAAATATCTTTTTTCCCCAATCCAGAATAATAGGCCATTTTTTCGGCTACCGCATTTCGTTCTGCCTCTGAAATGAATCCGCCTTTGGCTATGGCCGGAATCAGGGTATTGACGGTATACGCCTCTGATTCAGGCAACACCTCTGTTAAATCTTTATTTTGGAGTGTTGCAGGTAATGCGTTGTGGTACCATGCAGCAGCAGTAAAGTAAGGGAGGTTAAGGGCACTGGACACGGGTCCGCCGACCCGAATGACCTTATAATCAGCGGGGGACACCAAAATGACCCCGTTCAAGTACATCCACTGTTGGTTCTGCAGTGCCAATGACAATCCCATCACCCGGGTACCCCCGTAACTTTCGCCCACAATGTATTTTGGGGAACGCCAGCGATTGTTTCGCGTGACAAAGGTGTTCAGCCATTCGGCCAAATACTTGATATCGGCATTGATACCAAAAAACATATCCCTATCTACCTCTTTTCCCATTTCTGGGATGGTACGGGAGTATCCCGTATTGGCAGGATTGACATAGACAATATCGGTAACATCCAACACAGAAAAGGGGTTTTGTTTCACGCCATAGGGTTGCACAGGATAGCCTTCATCATCGATCTTTAAAATCCGTGGGCCAGTATAGGCCAAATGCATCCATACCGATCCAGAACCAGGTCCTCCGTTGAATGAGATCAACAGTGGCCGCTCGGCCCTGTTCTTTATATTGTTTCGGGTATAATAGGTATAATGCAGGGCAGCAATAGGTTTTCCCATGTCATCCCAAACGGGTTGGGTGCCCGTTTGGGCAGTGTAGCCAAAGCTGACAGCATTTACGGTAACACTATGCTGTGTCGTAATTGTGGTATCAATGGCAAGTTTTCGTTCTTGGGCATGGGTGGGCAAAACGTACCATAAAACAATACCAAGGAATACCGATAGCGATTTTTTCATTTTACAATTGGTCTTTCCCTAAAAATAGGGAATTCAGGTGATTTGTCCCAGAGCGTTAAAAGAATGGTAAAACCTGATGTCATGAAATCTACGGATGTATTTATTTTTAACTTTAAATACATATCGGAAAATGGGCACCATGGGAAAACTATCACGAAGAAGATTCAACGCGACATTGGTAAAGGGAGTGGGAGGAGCTGCCTTGGCGGCCCACATGCCATTGGCCCGAGCCATGGGAAACCGGCAAGGTCAAAAAAAGTTGGGTGTTGCCCTAGTGGGGCTGGGCAGCTACAGTAGCTATCAGTTGGCCCCTGCATTACAGGACACCGAACATTGCTATCTTGCCGGAATTGTGACTGGAACACCGCGAAAAGAGGGGATATGGGCACGTAGATACAATATTGCCGATGAAAATATTTACAACTATTCCAATTTTGACCGTATTAAAGAGAACAAAAATATCGATGTGGTCTACGTCGTATTGCCAAATTCGATGCATGCTGAGTTTTCTATACGTGCTGCCAATGCAGCAAAACATGTCATTTGTGAAAAGCCCATGGCATTGAACGTGGCAGAATGCGACGAGATCATCAAAGCGTGTGAGGCGGCTGGTGTAAAATTGGGTATGGGCTATCGCTTGCATTCTGAACCGTATACCCAAGAGGTCAAGCGATTTGTCAAGGAAAAGACGTTTGGCAAAGTCAAGGATATGGTATCAGAAGCTGCCTATTACTCGGGCGGCAATCCCGATCAATGGCGATTGAACAAAACACTTTCCGGTGGGGGAGCACTGATGAACATGGGCTGCTACGCCATACAGGGGCTGATCTATGGCTGTGGCGAAAACCCCATTGCGATCACCGCCCAGGAATTCAGTACAAGACCGGCGTATTTTAAGAATACCGACGAAACCGTGACCGCCCAATTTGAGTTTGCCAGCGGGGCTTTGGGCGATATGCTCACCTCGCATAATCAAAACGCCAATAAGCTCCGGGTAAATTGCGATAACGGATGGTATGAACTGAATCCTGCAAGTACCTATATTCCCCTGGCAGGAAAAACCTCCCGTGGTGCACTCCACTTTGCACAGGAAAGTCAACAAAAATTACAGATGGACGATTTTGCAAAGCATATTTTGTTCGGTGCGCCCAATTTGGCCCCCGGTGAAATGGGCAAACGCGATATGATGATAGTTGCGGCCATGTATCGATCCATTGGTGAAGGGGGTAAGAAACAATTCTTGAATTTTAGTGCGGGTTACGGTTTCGGAAAGTATGAAGCAGCTACCCTCCAAAAAAAGTGATTGATACATGGGTGCAACGACCATTACTGTCCAATGAAATTTTTTTATCATCATTTTAGGCATTGGGGTTTTCGCCTCCACTAAAAATTGACATAAAGTGGTTTGATTTCCATCTTAAACATGGATGTATGACCTATTTTAAAGAAAGTATCGTTGTAATTGCGCTATGCCTTACCCTTTCACCAGCGTATGCCCAATATGAAATGAAGGCTGCTGAAGGCTATTCCCCCCAGATTGGCTTTATGGTATACATGCTAGAGGGCCTGAAGTCCATAATTACCAATGAGGTCAAAGACCTGAATACATCACAAACTGACTTTATGTATGACGCTGATGCCAATAGCGTAGGGTCGCTTATCATGCATTTGGTCTCCACCGCGAGGCGTATTATCAAATGGAAACACTTGATGGACGCCAGTGGACAATGGAAGAACAAGAACGGTTGGGCATCGGGGGACAGTTGAACGGACATACCAAAAATATGCTAAGGGGAAAACCAATCCAATAGTATTTGGATTTATGGGATGAAGTTCGGCAAAGATCCTTGGCAGGTCTTAAAACAAAAGACGATGACTGGTTTGCATCTCAAATTGATGAAGGAATAAATTACCAATGGGTGTGGTATCATGCCATGGAACATTCAACCAATCATATAGGGCAGATAGCAACGATAAAAAATCGATGGCCAAAATAATAGCGTACCATAGCTACTTTTTTGCACAAAATTATCTGGACAAATAGAATGTATAACGTTTTTTATCGTTTCAAATTATTACTTCTGTTCAGAATGGTAGGGTTTCTTGGGCTTTTCGATCTCAATAAATGCGTTGTTGACACCTACTTCCCGGGCAATGTCATAGATGACATAATTTCCATTCGCTCCATTGGTCATTGCGACGAATCCTGATTTTTTTTCCAACGAAAATACGGCTAAAGTCCTTTCGCCCAAGTTGGCCCCCGTATGGCCAATGACACGCCCATTTTCAAAATCATAGACATACCATCCCAGACCAAAACCAAGGGATTTTGGGCATGTCTCTTTTTTCGTTACAGCCCCGAGGCAATGTTCGTATTGGTTCATCGTGATTCTAAACTGTTCTTTTCGCATGGTTTCAGATAGCCCTTTGTTTTTCATGATACCGACTAAAAATTTGGCATAATCCACACTGTTCGTATGAAGACCACCAGCACCCAACGCTTCTTTTCTGACAAAGGGTTCTGCCCATGTCCCATCTGGAAATTTGGGCCAGGCAAGGCGCCCCTTATACCAATCTTGTTCCACCAACGACGAATGATGCATTTCTAGTGGGGTGAAAAGTACTTCATTGGCAATGGCATTGAAGGGTTTGTCAAATTTCTGCTCTATAAATCGGACTAAGTACTGAAACCCCTCTCCAGAATACCCCATTTCAACGCCGGGGTCGTTGACAAACCGAAGCACCCCTTGGGTCATACGGCGCCAGTTTTTAAACCCTGTCGTATGGGTAAGCACATGGCGCGGTGTCAAAAGCTTTGCCCTTGGGTCATCTTTGATATCAGGATCTACGTAATAGCGATACATGGGTTCATCCAAAGATGCCTTTCCCTGTTCTGTGAGCCTGAGGAACACCTCTGCGGTCAATGGTTTTGTGATAGAGGCACACAGGTAAAGGGTGTTCTCATTGGCATGTGTTGCAGGACTTTGTTCACCAAACACCCCTGACCAAGCAATGCTCGCATCTTCAATAATGCTCACCGTGATACTTGGCACCTTGTATTTGGTCAATAGTTGGGGTACCAGGGTGTCTAAATATTGATATTTGTCTTTCTTGAAGTCCTCAGTTTTGTTGGACGAAGTGTTTTCTTCCTTCGTCTTACCCTTTGTTGAGCACCCCACAGCGATTGCCAAAAGCAGTAGTGCCAGGTATAGCCTTCCCATATATTCCATTGTTAATCAATTTTGGCAATGAAACCCCAATTGGTGTGTTGGTCCCTCCCCAAATACCTAAAACCCTTTCCAAAAAAAGCGGCATCTCCCTCTGCAATGACCACAAGTTCATTTTTACCTTTTTTCAGGGGGAGCCCGATTGAAAAGGTACCATCGAAAACCCGTTCAAATTTTATTTTTTTATACGCGAAGAGGTCGTTTCCGTTTATGATTATTTTGATTCGCCCTACAAAGTCAAAATCGAGGTTTTGTACAGATTCACTCTCGCTGACCAGATGTGTCTTCGCTACTACTACCCCTTGCGGGTGTTCAAAATAACGACAGAAATTTACATAGGGGTCCCCTGTAGTATTGATGGTTTTCCAATCACCGTTGGCGTTGGCCTGGTCGACGATGTTAGTAAAATACTGTTGCGTAGTATCTCTAGGAAACTGTTTGGATATTTCCCACTTTGTCAAAAAACCGGTTTTGGGCAGTGCCTTGTTCCCAACTGTGTTATCTGTCAACGGTTGGTGTGTGATGTTTGCAAAGTAAGAAGGACCGAACAAACTCCTTACTAAAAGCTTGCCCCCATCGAAGGGATGCTCTAAAATGGAAATGTCCATTTTCGGCTGCGGTTCGTTGTTGACAAAAACCTTCAAGTTATTACCCCTCACTTCGAAAGCAGCATGGAACCACTCCATAGACTGCACATCGGCAGTGGTCTCATACACTGGATAATTATAGAAGACCCAACTCAGTGCACCGTTATAGATCGGTATGTACTGTATGGCCTCTCTAGTGCCTCCCATCCCGGGTCTAAAATAGATGAATTGGTAGTTCATTCCGTCCTTGGCATGAAATCCAAGCCCTGACATAACCTGTCCGGCAATATCCATTTCCACCCTGAAGTTTTTGGTAGTGATGCCATCCAATATGGCAACGGAACGGCTTGTGCCATCTAATTTCAGGGCTTGTTTTCCTTTAAAAATGGTATCTTTTACTGCTACTTTTTCATTGTCTTCTGAATAGATGGCATATTCACCCTTTTTGAAAATGGATTGCTGGGCGTTGACAAACATCATTGATAGCGAAGCAATAAATAGTAAATTAGTGTAACGGATTCTCATTTTGAATGTCTTTAGGTATATGTAAATTCGAAGCTATGGAGACTGTGGTTTTGGGCATGGTCTTTTTCGATTCATTTTCTGTTCATTTTTGACACGATATAGCAAAATATTGAAAATCAACGAAATGCCATCATCAGATCAATTGCTTTTAGAAAAGGTCAAACATAAGATCGCTGAAGATGCCGGTCTCCAAGATGCAGTGGTATGGTCACAAAAAGACTTTGAATTCCTTTCGTATTCCATAGAGGAGAAAACTGGCTGTAGGTTAAGTGTATCCACTCTAAAAAGGGTCTGGTCAAATGGCTATCAACGCCTGCCCCACTTATCTACTTTGGATGCCCTGTCAGCAACTGCATTTGATAAAAATTGGCGTCACCTTAAATCTGATTCCCTATCAAATAGGGTTGGTAAGAAAGGCCGCTCCAACAAAAGCACTTTTGTTGATGAGAAGGTAAAATATAAGAAAGTTGCCCTGGTATTGCTATTGGTAATTCCTGCAGTGTTGACCTTGATTATAGGTGCAAAGGCATTTCAAAAAAAACAGCAAAAGCAGCATGAAAAGGAAGCAATGGCCGATGTTGCATTTGGTTACAGTAAGACCCTCGACAACAAATTGCCGAACACCGTGGTATTTAACTATGATATAGAGGCAATCGACGCCGATCATTTTTTTCTACAACAGAGTTGGGATACTTCGCGAAGGGTAGAAATTTTTAAGGGTACCAAAGCACGTACCGATATCTACTATATACCCGGATACTTTACTGCAAAACTCATCGCTGATGATGAGATTATAAAAGAAATGCCCGTTCATGTGGTATACGAAGATTGGTTTATGGCAGCAAGACAGCCGATGTCTAAAATCATGACATTTGACAAGAACCTTTGGTCAAAAAAAGATCATCTGGGTATAGCCAAGCAGACCCTTGGGATGAAAGGAGTGGATGTGCACAAAGAATTTCAATTGGCCTTTTACTACGTCAAGGATTTTGGGGTCGATGGCGATAACCTGACCTACAAGGCCTCATTTAAGATGGACCCTCTTGAAAGTGTGGATTGCCCTATCATGAACATTCATCTTCAGGGTACAATGGGCTACTATTGGATCATGATGGGCAATAGCGGTTGTGGTAGCGAACTAGCTGTTAGGATAGGTGATACATTACACAATGGTAAAACCGAAGATCTTACCGAACTTACCGTCAATATGTACCAATGGAATGAATTTGAAATCTTCACAACCAACAAAAATGTTCACCTAAAGTTGAACGGAACAGATGTTTTTTCAACAGCGTATACGGCTTCTATTGGTGCAATCATGGAAATCAGCTATTTTTTTAATGGACTGGGTATGGTAGACGACGTCAAGCTTTTAACCGAGAAAGGTGAAACCAAATTTCTTGACCATCTTGAATATCAAAACGACCAGATTCCATGACCTCCACTGTTTTGTCTGACTGAGATGTAAACATCAAAATTGGAAGCCCCATTTTTGGTCTTTTTTAGCAGTATCGAAAAAATGGACATTTACAACACAATGATAAACAAATACTTAGGCTTGTATTGCAAATTCTAAAACTTTTCAAATACGCCCAATCCAAACAGGGCAAAATCATATTTCACGGGATCTTTTGGATCCAGTTTTCTTAGGTTTGTATCCAGTTCCTCCACCGCTTTTGCATCATTTTGCTTGCGGTTGAGCAGTTGAAGCTTGCGGGCAACATTGCCCGAATGTACATCTAAGGGACACGATAAGTGGCTCGGGCCTATTTTTTTCCACAGCCCAAAATCAACACGGGTATTGTTATCGCGTACCATCCATCTCAGAAACATATTGAGGCGTTTTGCGGCTGAACCAGCGTGGGGATCAGAGACATGTTTTCGGGTTCGTTTTAGATGTGGCAGTTCAAAAAATACATTTTTGAACTTGCTGATGGCCAGCTGTAATGTGGATTCACCGTGAAATCTATTGAAAACAGCCTCAAGCCCACCATATTGGGTATAGATATGGTTTAACCCTTGCACAAAATAACGAAGATCTTGCCCATTAAAGGTTCGATGTACAAATTTTTCTAGCCCATCCAAATCCTTTGGCGTATGGTTTTTTATAAAATCATAAGGGGCATTATCGATCAATTGCATAAGTGTTGATGCATTCTTGATGATGCTCTTTCGATTGCCCCAAGCGATGGTGGCTGTCAAGAAACCGCTTATTTCGATATCTTCCTTGACCGTAAAACGATGGGGAATCTGTAATGGGTCGCCTTCAAGGAATTTTGGGTGATTGTATTTCTCGACCTTGCTATCTAAAAATTCTTTGAGCTGTTGCTGGTTCATTGGGTTACATCAAGAAGCGATCGACCCATCGACCATGGTCAGTTTTCTATCGGCCATATCGGCCAATATCGAATTGTGGGTGACAATGACAAAAGTCTGGCCAAACGTCTTTCGCAATTCGAAAAAAAGATGGTGCAAATGATCCGCACTTTCTGAATCCAAATTGCCACTGGGCTCATCAGCAAAAATTACCGATGGCCTGTTGATCAACGACCTAGCAACCGCAACCCGCTGTTGTTCACCTCCAGAAAGTGCATTGGGTTTATGTTGGTGCCGCTGTGACAGGCCCAAAAAATGGAGCAATTCCTTTGCTTTTCTTTCTGCTTCATTTTTTGGTGTGCCCTTGATAAATGCAGGGATACACACATTTTCCAAGGCAGTGAACTCGGGCAATAGCTGGTGAAACTGAAAAATGAACCCGATGTGCTCGTTACGAAACTTTGCCAAATTTCTATCGTTCAGGCTCGAAACATCAGTTCCATTGATCAAAAGGGTACTTTTTGTCTTGTTTGACGGTACGTCTAAGGTGCCTAAAATTTGCAGCAAGGTTGTTTTGCCAGCTCCTGATGGCCCCACTATGGATACGATCTCGCCTTGCTCAACTACAATATCCACCCCTTTTAACACGGTTAGGTCCCCATAACTTTTTTTGATGTTTGCAGCTTTGATCATGCAAGATATGTTGGTTGGTGAAAGTAAGCATTCCGCAACTTTCAGAAAAGAGCGGTTTTCAAAAGTTTTAGACTATTTTTCACTTCACTTAAATGTAAGTTAAAACTAAGTTTACAACTACAATTTGTGTAATTTTGTTCAACTTTACACAAAAATGGATAAACAAAAAACAAATAACCCACAAACTGCGATCCTAGCTGGAGGTTGTTTTTGGTGTACTGAGGCTGTTTTTCAACGGTTACGGGGGGTTATCGAGGTGGTATCGGGGTATACTGGCGGTACTATAAAGAATCCGGCATACCGGGAAATATGTACTGGAAGGACAGGTCATGCCGAGGCCATTAAAATTACATTCAATGCCGAAGAAATCACTTTTGAAGCATTGTTGGAAGTCTTTTTCACCACACACGACCCAACGACCTTGAACCGTCAGGGCAATGATGTGGGTACCCAGTATCGGAGCGAAATTTTTTATACCAATGACGAGCAGAAGAAAGTGGCGGAAGCGTTCATTTCAGCGTTGAAAAAGGAACAGGTTTTTAACGCACCGATCGTGACGGCAGTCTCGCCTGAAAAACCCTTTTACAGGGCAGAGGAAGACCACCAAAACTATTTTAATGACAATAGGAAGCAACCCTATTGTCAATTTGTAGTAGCTCCCAAGGTAAAAAAGCTAAACAAGCATTTTCCAGATAAACTTAACAAGGTTAACAATCAATAATGGCATCATATCAAAATTTAGAGGAATACAATATCCCCATTACCAACGAGGTCAAGGAACGGTTCTCAGGAATAATCGAAAGAATAGGGGAGGATGTACAGCGCGAAGGTCTTGTGAAAACCCCCGAACGTGCAGCAAAAGCCATGCTGTTTTTGACCCAGGGGTACCAGCAAGATGCAGAGGCGGTACTCAAAAGTGCCATGTTCAAGGAGTCGTACAATGAAATGGTCATCGTAAAGGATATTGAGTTGTATTCGCTTTGTGAGCACCATATGCTTCCCTTTTTTGGTAAGGCCCATATTGCCTATATCCCCAACGGACATATAGTGGGGTTGAGCAAGTTGCCACGGGTAGTCGATATATTTGCCCGTAGACTACAGGTACAAGAGCGATTGACCGAACAGGTATTGGATTGCATCAATGATACCTTAAAGCCCCAAGGTGTGGCCGTCGTCATTGAGGCGACCCACATGTGCATGATGATGCGTGGGGTACAGAAGCAAAATTCGGTCACGACAACTTCAGGATTTCGAGGGGCTTTTGAACGGCACGAGACCCGGAATGAATTTTTAAAACTGATCAGCTCTGATTTACACAGTTGATTTCACAAAGTCGTCGCTATTTGCTAATTTTCGATCGTGGCCAAAGAACAAGACAACAAGTACAGAAATCTATGCATCGGGTTAGTATTTGATGGTATTGGCATGCTGTCATTACTGGTGCCCGGTTTGGGTGACTTTTTTGATGTGTTCTGGGCTCCATTGGCGGGTTGGTTGATGACCCGAATGTATAAGGGCAAGGCTGGCCAAGCTGCAGGTATCGTTACTTTTGTCGAAGAATTGATTCCCGGATGGGATGTGATACCGACCTTTACCATCATGTGGGCATATACCTATCTGTTGTCAGGTAAGGCTAGAAAAACCATTGGTTAATTACCATAAAATGGGAGCAAACTTCATTTTTTCTGGTCATTGCGAATCGTGGCACTATTGGATTTTTACCGTTTGCCTTTCCATGGTTCGATACTCTTTTGGAAATGATGCCCCATTGTTTGGTGTACCGTACCGAATATGTCCCCAATTCATGACGAAAAAACACTTTCTTTAAGTTAAGGCAACTGTCAGTCCATCAAGGTTGACTAATTTAGGGGAAATCAAATAAGCATCGGCAGAAAACATAGATTTCCATGAAGAACAAGCTATATCTTTTATTACTTGCCTTGGCATTAAACTTTTATGGTGTTTTGGCCCAAGCACAACTACAATCAGGTCCAATGGTCGGATATTCGACCATGCGTGAGGTACTGCTTTGGGTACAGACCACAAAGGCCGCCGAAGTTCATTTCGAGTACTTCGACCGGAAAAAACCTGCTGTCCGATTCGAAACGAAAACCTATAAAACGCAATCTGATCTAGGTTATGTGGCCAAACTCATCGCAGACCAGGTGCTCCCCGGAAATAGATATGTCTACGAATTGTTCATTGACGGTGCTAAAATTGAACGCGACTATCCGATGGAATTTCAAACACAGACACTTTGGCAATGGCGAACCGATCCTCCAGAAGTACGATTTGCAATTGGTAGTTGCAGCTATGTGAACGAAGCGCGTTTTGACCGCCCGGGAAAACCGTATGGTAGTGATTATGTGATTTTTGAGACGATTTGTCAAAAAAAACCAGATTTCATGCTTTGGTTAGGGGACAACACCTATCTGCGAGAGGCTGATTGGAACACTCGAACCGGATTTTTACATCGGTATACCCATACGCGGTCGCTTTCAGAACTACAACCATTGCTCGCATCAACGCACCATTATGCTATTTGGGATGACCATGATTATGGCCCCAATGACGCAGACAGTAGCTTTTGGTTAAAGGGGACCGCCGCTGAAATATTCAAACTTTTTTGGGGAAATCCGAACTACGACGTTACCGGTCAAGGTGGAATAACCGGTGCTTTTCAATGGGCCGATTTGCATTTCTTTTTATTGGATAACCGCTACTTCAGAACATCGAACAACAATTTTACCGGGGAACGCGAAATATTGGGAAAGGCACAAATTGATTGGCTCATTAATGCTTTGGCCTCTAGCAGGGCCCCCTTCAAGTTTATAGCGATTGGCGGGCAGGTCATCAGTACAGAGGCCATGCACGAGAATTACGCTACTTTTCCAAAAGAGCAACAATATCTGCTTGATAAGATTCGTGAAGCGAAGATAGAGGGGGTGATTTTTCTAGATGGGGACAGGCACCATACCGGGCTTAGCCGCATGCAGGAAAGCGTTGATGTCTATCCAATCTATGACTTGACCTGTTCTTCATTGACCGCAGGTGCCTACCCGAATAAGGAAGAACTGAACCAATACCGTTTGGAAGAAACGCTATTCGGTGACCACAACTTTGGAATATTGACCGTTAGCGGACCGCGTACCGACCGTGTACTGAATATGGCCATCTTTGACAAAGATGGGAAAGAAGTGTGGAACAAGGATATATATGCCAAAGACCTAAAGTATGGCAAAGACAAATAAAGCTTGGTTCAACCTTAAGCAGTACGGCTATAATCAAAAAATAACATGGGATTATTCTTTGAGACCGCCTTTGAGCAGTCCATAGAACTCATTTCTTAGTTGGTCTTCCTTAAAACGTCCCCCGTATTCCACCGTCGTGGTAAAACTGTCTTTGTCCTTAATCCCTCTTGAAGAAACACAAAGGTGCTTCGCATGAACAATTACAATAACGTCCTCTGTTTCCAAGGTTTCTTGCAAGTCACTCAAAATTTGGAGGCAAAGCCGTTCCTGAACTTGGGGGCGATGCGAATAATAATCGACCAACCGATTGATTTTTGATAGTCCGACGACTTTATGCTTCGGAATGTAACCTACATGCGCATGCCCCACAATGGGCAAAAAGTGGTGCTCGCAAGAAGAATCGATAGTGATATCTTGTTCTACCAACATTTTTTGGTATCCATATTTATTTTCAAAAGTGGATATTTTAGGGCGATTGCTTGGATTTAGACCATAAAACAACTCTTTTACGTACATTTTGGCAAAACGATAGGGAGTTCCCGAAAGACTATCATCAGTAAGATCTAACCCCAAGGTTTCCATTATTTTCTGGAAATGGTGCTGTATGAGATCTATTTTCTCACTGTCAGAAAGGGCAAAAGCATTATCCTTCATTGGAGTTTTCAATGAAGTAGCTATATGTTGGTCGCCCAAGGCCTCAATTTTTTCAATATCTAGCATAAGTGATTATTTTTAGATGGTCGACTATTCTTCGGCACAACAATGAACTTCACCACATTGACAATGCCTACGGTTATACAAATGGAAGAAAATAAGCCCAATTGCAGGAACATATATGGCCTGCTCGGCAAGTGGTACCATGGCCATTTTTTCGTTTACTACCACAAAAAGCAAAAGCGACCAACTCGACCATAGTGCAATACGCATCCATTGTTTTGACGTGGTTTTACTGGACCACCATATGGCACTTAGGGAGATGGCCAAAAAGACTACATCAAGAATGCCCCACCATTGTGGATGTGACGCTCCGTTGCTGATCAACCCAGCCTGTGCCACAAACAAGAACGGAGTAGCTAAACAATGAATTAGGCAGAGTCCGCTTGCCCATGCACCGATTACGTCTGATTTTGAGGTGAATTGTATAGCCTTCATAGTTCTATCTTACCTTCAAATTGGGTGCAAAAATAACTTAAAATTTTAAATGCAACTAGGTTGCATTTACATTTCTTTTATTTTTGCAGAAATCATTTGAATGGTCAAAACAATAGGGCTCAAGTTTGCATATGCCGGGGAACAAGGTTTCCACTTTCCGGATATTGATTTAACACCTGGGGAACATTTGCTGGTCTTAGGACCTTCCGGAGTGGGAAAGACCACTTTGCTCCATCTGCTTTCTGGGATGCTGCCGGTATCAGACGGAAAAATTGTCATTGACAATATTGAGGTTACGTCTCTGGATCGAAAAAGCATGGATGAATTTCGAGGGGGGCGTATCGGGTTGATTTTTCAGCAGTACCATTTCATCAAGTCATTAAATGTAGATGAGAACCTGCAATTGAGGCAAAGCTACCCAAAAAGAACAAAGGACAATGAGCGACGCTATCGCCTTGCTGAACGTTTAGGGCTTACTGCACATCTCAAGAAAAAGGTCACACAACTCAGCCAGGGGCAGCAACAGCGACTTGCCATAGCACAGGGTGTCATACACCAGCCCAAGGTAGTGTTTGCTGATGAGCCTACCTCAAATTTAGATGATGATAACTGTAACAATGTGGTACAACTTTTAAAGGATGAAGCGGATATCAGTGAAAGCAGTTTGGTCATTATTACGCACGATCAACGGGTAAGTCAACATTTTTCAAACCAAATCGTATTATGAACCTAGGCTATTTGGCATATCGCAATATGATTTCAAAACCGTTGAATTTGGTTTTGAGCCTATTGCTTTTGGTATTGAGCATTTCGCTGGTCACTTTTGTACTCCAGCTCAGCAAGCAGTTAAATGGGCAAATAGACAAGAACATTGGTCCTGTAGATATGGTTGTAGGCGCAAAAGGAAGTCCTTTGCAGCTTGTATTGTCCTCTGTGCTACATATTGACGTTCCAACAGGAAATATAAAACTGAACGAGGCGAATTCCATTAAAAAACACCCTTTTGTAGGGTCGGCCATTCCGGTTTCATATGGAGATAATTATAAAGGGTACCGTATTTTGGGAACCGAACCTGCCTACTTTGAAAGTTATGGAGCAGTATTGGCTGAAGGGCGCTATTTTGAAAAATCATTTGAAGCTGTTGTGGGCAATGGCGTAGCAAAAAAATTACAACTTAAGATAGGCGATGTCTTTACCAGTTCCCATGGTCTGGTCGCAGAAAATGTTGAAGCACATGAAGAGCATCCATATACGGTTGTAGGCCTTTTAGAGCCCACCGGCACGGTACTGGACCAATTGCTTATCTCCAATTTGGAAAGTATTTGGGATGCCCATGCCCATAATGACGGGGACCACAAAGATGAAAACGATGAAGCACATGAAGAGGGGGAACACGACCACGAAGCACACGACCACGAAGCACACGACCATGAAGCGCATGACCATGAAGCGCATGACCATGAAGCGCATGACCATGAAGCGCATGACCATGATGAAACGCACGACCATGAAGATGACCATGAAGCACATACAGACGAGGGCGATGATCACGACGACCATGCCCATGATGATGAGTTAGAGATTACCTCCCTTTTAGTTAAATTTAAAAGTCCGTTAGGTTTGATACAGTTGCCCCGTTTTATCAATGAAAACACCACTATGCAAGCTGCCCTGCCCAGTTTTGAAATACAGCGTCTTATGGGTTTGTTAGGGTCAGGGGTGAAGACGATAAATGGTGTGGCCATAGCCATTTTACTGGTTTCGGGGTTTAGTATTTTCATAAGCTTATTAAAAACCATTCGTGAGCGACGGCAAGAATTGGCGTTATTGCGTACCTATGGTTTGGGTACCCAAAAATTACTGTACCTGGTATTGCTTGAGGGACTGTTCTTGGCATTCTTGGGTTTTTTACTGGGATGGTCATTGGGAAGGCTGGCCTTGATGATGGCCTCTAGCTATATGGAATCGGGATATGGGTATGTTTTACAAATAAAGCCTCCAGATCTTATGGAATTACTGTTTCTTGGAGTAACTTTGGTCATTGCTATGATTGCGGTGTTTTTAGCCTCGATATCCATTTTTAAGTTGAACATTTCCAAAACCTTAGCCGATGTATAGACCTTTTCTTGTACTGTTTTTGTATTGTACGGTCCAATGTGTGTTTGCGCAGTCGGAATTAACTTGGGAAGATTTTGCTGATGCCCGTTTTGAACCTGAATATAACGAGAAGTACGAAGTCTACTTTTTGATGCCCAAATTTGGGGAAAAGATCAAAGCGTATCAAGGAAAGCAGATTAAGATCACCGGATATTTTTTGGATATTTCAGGTAGCGGCGAAGTGTTCTTGGTATCTCAAAACCCTATGGCCTCTTGTTTTTTTTGTGGTGCTGCTGGGCCAGAGACCATAGTAGAAGTTGACTTTAAGGCAAAACCACCCTTTAGAACCGATCAAATTGTTACGGTCACGGGAATTCTTGAACTCAATGCAAAGGATGTGGACCACTGTAATTATATCTTAAAAGATGCTACGGGCCAATTAATAAATTGAAGTGATACGATTTTTTCTTTTGACAGTCTTTTTTCTTATAGGGGTGGTTGCCCGGGGACAGGCTGTTTTGGATTGGTTCGACCTCTCGGAAGGAATTTCTTGGGGGCAGTCTTCACCTAAAACTATTTTTCCGGGATTTCAAAAAGCCAATTTTTCACCTAAAATGCAGGCTTTGGAAGGAAAAAAAGTCGTTATTACGGGATACCTGTTGGTGCTGGGGGGCAACCAGTCCATATACCTTCTTTCGAAGAACCCAATGGCTTCCTGTTTTTTTTGCGGTAATGGAGGACCAGAAACCGTGGTCGATTTAAAGTTTGCCCAACGACCATCTTTTGTGATGGATGAACTACTTTCTGTAGAGGGAACACTTTTCTTAAACCGAAATAATCCAAATGGGTGTTATTATCGAATTGAAAATGCTGATGCCCTGAGTCTTAACTAAGAAGTATAACGATGAAGAATGAAAACGGCGTACAACTTTTAGAACAGAAAGGACTGAAAAAGACGAAGATTCGTGTGGCATTGCTCCAGCATTTTATGACCATGGAACATGCCCAATCTTATAACGATCTGCAATCGGCATTGGTCAGCGAGGCAGATAAGTCTACCCTTTACCGAAACTTGACAAGTTTTGAACAGGTAGGTATTATCCATCGGATCAATGATCATTCGGGGGTAGCCAAATATGCATTTGGTGAATCTCCCATGAGAGGTAACGAACATGCCCATTTCGTATGTGAATGTTGCGAAACCGTATATTGCATGGATGGTTTGGCCCCACTCCAGTTCGAAGTGCCGAAAGGATTCAAGACCAATAAAGTACAGACCATCATTAAAGGCATTTGCGCTCACTGTTGAATACTTATCAACCTCATTATGATATCCCTTATGAAAGCACTTACGCTACTATCCTTCTTGTTCTCTGTAAACATTATCGTTGCCCAAGAGGTAGAAGACATCCCTAAAAGTTATAGCAACATTCTGGAAGATGAAAATGGACTATACCTTCAAGATGGGGAACAGCGCTATTATGCCCGGGATAGTAATCCCCAATACAACTTAAAACAGTTGTTTGGAAATCCGCAGGGAACGGATGATGGAGTCACATTGGATTTTGGAAATTTCAATGGCGATATCACCTATGGTTTGATTCCCTATGGCAAGGCTCCCCATCCACTGCCGGTTTATAGGTTTGTGAAAACCTTGGACTCGGGCAAGGTAGCTATTAACATTAAACGGGATTTTCGATATCCTTACGATTTTGTGGATTGGCAAAAACACAAAATGCTCTCCATGGGATACCGTCTTACTAATGAGAAAGGGATGGTGGTTTACGATGGGGAATTATCGTTAAAGGGCAGTGGGCCGTTCTCGGTGGCACCCGCAATCTATGAAGGGCCTTTTGTGAACATGCTTACCGATACCACTGCAACCCTTTGGTTCAATACAACTTTACCTGTGGCAGTAGCTGTTGAGGTGAACGGGGATACGCTTGCGAGCCCTTTAGGGACACACCATGAAATATCAGTTACGAATCTTGCACCAAATACGAAATATCGGTATTCAGTGGACTACGATGGTTTCAAACAACAATATCACTTTATGACCGCTCCAAAACCGGGAAGTAGAAAACCCTTTGTTTTCGCCTATACCAGCGACAGTCGGCATGCTTCGGGCGGTGGGGAACGTAAAGTGTATGGTGCCAATGCCTACATCATGAAAAAGATTGCTGCGGTGGCATATGCAAACAATGCTGCATTTATGCAATTTAGTGGTGATCTTATCAATGGTTACCTAGAGACCAATGCAGAGACCCAATTACAATATACCAATTGGAAGAAGGCAGTGGAACCTTTTTGGCATTATATGCCTTTTCAAGTGGGGATGGGAAACCATGAAGCCCTAGGCTACATTTTCAGGGATTCTACGGGAAGGAGCAGGGGGTTTGTAGACAGGTTCCCTTTTGCGACCTCATCTGCAGAAATGGCCTTTGCAGCAGCTTTTGTCAATCCTATATCCAGCTTGAAAAGTGAAGATGGAAGTCGTTTCGACCCTTCTGATCAAACGAATGATTTTCCGTCATATGTTGAAAATGTATTTCACTATCGCTATGATAATGTTGCTGTGGTGGTATTGAACAGTGATTATTGGTATGCGCCAAGCCTTTCAAATAACAGCCATACCTCGGGAGGGCTACATGGTTATATCATGGACAATCAGCTCGAATGGCTCAAAACAACCATAATGGCTTTGGAAGGCGATACTACCATAGACCATATCTTTGTGACCCAGCACACGCCCATTTTTCCAAATGGTGGTCATAGCCGTGATGATATGTGGTATAGCGGCAATAACGAAAAACGTCCTTTCATTGCTGGTAAAGCCGTTGAAAAAGGAATAATAGAACGCAGGGATGAGTATTTGGATATCCTCATCAATAGCAGTGAAAAGGTATTGGCTGTATTGACGGGGGATGAGCACAATTACAATCGCTTACAGCTTACAAGTGAAGTGACCATCTATCCTGAAAATTATCCCCATGAAAAATTGGAAGTGTCAAGACCCCTATATCAAATCAATAACGGGGCTGCTGGGGCTCCCTATTATGCGCAAGAGGTATTGCCCTGGAGTGCACATACTAAGGCGTTCAGTGTTGAAAATGCGGTTTGCCTCTTTTATGTAGATGGTCCTACGGTAAAAATGAAAGTGGTGAATCCTGACACTTTAAATGTCATTGATGAAATCGTATTACGATGAATTCTTCATTTTAAAACATATTTGAAGCAGTTTTTCCTTTGCTCCTTTATGTTCGCTACCAAGACGGTAACGTTCACCAAAACTTATTTTCCAGTATGGAAATCAAGGAAATGCCTGCAGCAGCTCCTGAAATAAACACATTCCATTCCCGATGCCTTACACGAATGACGTTTAGAAAGAGAAAAGCGATACCAACTATAAAAAATACAACCAAGAGTTGCCCCAGCTCTATCCCCAGATTAAAACCCAGCAAAGGCACGAAAATGGAAGAAGTTCCCATAATCAGCGCTTTGAAATAATTGGAAAAGTCCATACCGTGAATGAACCCGAAGAACAGGGCCATGGCATAGTTTTGATACATCTTTGAAAAATTTTCAAGGGTATTTTGACCAATCACATTGTGAAGGGCTGTTATAAAAATAGTTGCGGGAATAAGAAACTTAATAATACGGGAAGGTATGGTAAAAATATCAAGGGATACCAATGCCAGTGTAACGCTGTGGCCTATGGTGAAGGCCGTGACCAAAATGAGGATCTTTCTCCACTGTTCGATACGATAGACCGCACAGAGCACCACTAGAAACAGTATGTGGTCGTAACCAGCCAGATTGGAAATATGTTCAAAACCTAATTTTAGGTAAAATTCAAATGGATGCATATTAGAACCTTAATTCGTGAACAGCTGTTTTTTTATTGAGCATCAGACTTTTAGATGTGCCATTGGCATGTATATAGACGATATTGTTCTGGTCAAAGAAGAGGTCGGTGAAGACCGCATTCTTGATTTCCACAGATTTCAGGGGTGGAGCATGTCCAAATTCGAAATAGACCCATAAGGCTGTGTTTTCCCCATCACCGCCCAGTTTTTTACTTTTTATCTTCAGATCCACCTTTTTTCCGTTCACTTTTACATAGAAAAATCGATTCAGATAGTCCAATAACAACTCATTGGCCTTAGAGGATTCATTGGGCTGGCAGAACGCAAGTTCTTTGCTGTAGGGGTCAAAGACGATGGCTTCATTTACATCGGTCAAAAATAGTTTTAGGTGAATGGTGAGTACTTGTTTCTTTGATAGGTACTCAATTTCACATAGTGACAACCGCAATGGATGGGCTACCGACTGATGGGACACTCCCATCATCATTACTACCAGTAGTGTTGATCGTATCACTTTTAAGATGATTCGCCAGCTTGTAATTGCTCAGCAACGGCCTGTACCTCTTTGAAGACACGGATCAAATTGCCTCCCCATATCTTTTCAATTTCCGCTTCGGTATACCCACGTTTTACCAGTGCTATGGTGATGTTCATAACTTCAGTGGCATCAAAAACCCCTTCAATGCCTCCACCGCCATCGAAATCGCAACCAATTCCTACGTGGTCGATTCCAGCAACCTTTACAATATGGTCAATGTGGTCCGCTACGTGTGCTACGGTAGCGGGCGGATTGGGAAATTTCGTGTTCAATTCTTGGAAAGACTTTCGAATAGTAGCACGTTCTTCATCAGTCATCTCAGAAATGGGCTTCATGTTGGCCCTTAAGGCAGCCATGGCCGAGTCACGAGCGGCATTTGGCGGGGCTTCCCTAAGATAATCCGCCAGCATGGTCAACTGTACGACACCACCATTTTCCGCCATTAGTTGTAACATGTCATCGGTCATGTTACGTCGGTGATCGGTCACTGCACGCGCATTGGAATGGCTCGCTATGATAGGAGCTTTTGATAGTGCAATCGCATCATAGAACACACTGTCATTACCATGGGACACATCAACCATAATACCCAATCGGTTCATTTCACTAACTACTTGGGACCCAAACTCACTGATACCACCATGCTCAGCGCCATTTTCATCGGTGGCCGAATCTGCCAAATCATTGTTTGAGGAATGCACCAAGGTGATATACCGTACTCCCTTGTCAAAATATGCTTTCACGTTAGATAGGTCATTGCCTATGGGGTATCCATTTTCTATACCAATATAAATGGCTCGCTTGCCTTCTTTTTCCAGCGCATATGCATCATCGGGATTGAGTGCCAGCCCAACGATGTCTGAATTTTTTTCAGCAGAAGATATGATGGAATCAATCATTTGAAGGCATAAGGCCTTGGCCCTGGTATTACCTTCATCGTCCCGAATGTCTTGTGCCACAAAAGCCGCAAAAAAGATGGCATCCAAATCACCCTCTTTCATGCGTGGGTAATCCACTTTAGATCCGGTTTCATTGGGATCGTGGCGTTCGGCCATATCAAAGCCTGGTTCAATCATACGCAAAGGGGTATCTGCGTGGGTGTCCAAGGTGAGTATGCGCTTATGGATTTCTAGTGCCCTTTGTACCAATTCCTCCTCAGTTTCGGATTCGGAATCTGTGGCAGCAGGTTTATCCTTGCAACCAATTAGTAGAAGAATCATTGAAAGCAATATGAGATAATTTGAATTGGATTTTAGCATGATTTTGGTTTGAAAATTGAGTTGATTTAAAGATACGACATTGGATGAATCCATACCTAAACAAAATTATCGGAAGATAACTCCTTGATGAGGCTTTGTAACATTTCTACTCCTTTTGACAATTGTTCTTTCGCAATGAATTCATCGGCCCGATGCGCTTGTGCAATGGAACCGGGTCCACAAATGGCGGATTGAAAGCCTTCATTGGCAAATTGCCCAGCTTCAGCGGCATAGGAAACGGTATCCCATTTAGAGTTGCCAGAAATCTTTTTGATCAGCTGCACCACATCATCATCAACCTTGGTATCTAAATGGGGCACCGGAGGGTGATTTTCCACAGTCTTTATGGAAAAATCGGGAAAGATGTTTTGCAATTCCTTCTCGCGCTGTCGGCAATGCGCTTCAAATTCAGTAACAATACTTGTTACGCTATCCATGGGAATAGTGCGTAAATCCCAATAAAAATATGCCTTGTCTGCAATGACATTTGGGGCAATGCCCCCATTCACCAAGCCAATATGAATACTGGAGTGTGGTGGATAAAAACGGTTGTCTAACCGGTTAGCGGCAATCAGTCGGTCCATTTTATTTTCCAACCAAAGAATGAGACGCATGGCTTCATGAATGGCGCTCACCTCTTGTTTGATGCGACTGCTGTGGCCTGCAGAGCCATTGACGTAGGTTTCCAAAATATAGATTCCTTTTTGGCCAATAATGGGTTCCATTAATGAAGGCTCACCAATTAGGGCATATTTCGGGGTCTCCCTATAATGTGTTTTAATGTTTTGGGCCAACTCGGGTGCAGCCAAACACCCTATTTCCTCATCATAGGAGAAGGCAAAATAGAGCGGCTTTTTTAAATCAGCCTTGACCATATTGGGCAAAGCGGTCAAACAACAGGCCAAGAAGCCCTTCATATCACAGGAACCCCTACCGTACAATTTTCCATCGCCTTTATCGGTAAGGACGAAGGGATCGGTAGTCCAATCCTGTCCTTCCACAGGTACTACGTCCATATGCCCCGAAAGAATGACACCTCCGTCCACGGCCGGACCTATTCTACAGTGTAATGAGGCTTTGTTCCCTTCTTCATTAGGAACCAAATGTACGGTAACACCATACGATTCTATATATTCTTTGATCCAATATAGGATGCTGATATTGCTTTCTCCCCCCAGAACGGGAAAGGAAACGAGTTTGGCCAGTAATTCTTCAACATTCATGTTCAATTAGCTATAATTGGTTGCTACTGCTACGGTCAAGGCGAGAAATGCCAGAATTAAGAGCAGTATTAAAACAGGAAAAATAAAGCGAATCCAACGGTCAATCGGTACTCGACACATGCTGAGCATGGCTATGAGTCCACCAAGTGTCGGATTCATGAGATTGGAAAGTCCATCTCCTATTTGAAATGCCAAAATAGTGATTTGCCGTGTGAGACCCAGTGATTCCCCTAAAGGAAGCATTACCGGCAATGTGGCCAGTGCTTGTCCGCTTCCAGAAGGGATAAAAAAGTTAATGACCGATTGCGAAATGGACATACAAATCGCTGAAGCGTATAAAGGCAAACCTTCCAATAGGTTGGAGAGCTGATACGAAATGGTATCGCCTATGTTCCCCATTTCCATCAATACTTTGATTGTCGTGGCAAAACCTACCATAAATGCGCCAGGTGCCGCTAGGGCAACAGCACGCAGTACAGTTTCGCTCATCGTGGTAGCACTCATGTTTGACACCAAGCCACAGAGCAGGGCAACCATCAAAAAAACCGCTGAAAGCTCATTGATGTGCCAGTCTAAATTAAAAACTCCGTATAAAATGGCCAGTAGCCCCAAAATAAAAACCCCAATGACCAACCAATTTTTTAGACTTAAAGCATAGTCCTGTATGGGTCGGGATAAGGCGAGGTTGTTGGTGTTCAGACCCTTTGCCAAACTTTTATGTGGGTCCGCTACTATTTTTTTAAAGTATCGAACATTGTAGAATGCCATGATACCCAAGCCTAAAAAACACAAAACACTACGTAGGGGGGCTCCAGAAAACATAGGAAGCTCGGCCAATTGATGTCCGGTACCCACCGTATAGGGGTTGATGGGGGACAATCCGAAACCAATCGTCATTGCGCCTACAGAAATACCTGCTGCTAAAATCAAATCACCGCCCAAGGCCAGACTAAGTACTGCAGCAATGGGCACCATGGCAATGTTATTCTCATAGCCTACGGCAACCCCCAACAGCCCATAAATAAAGGTCATAATGACGATAATTAGGTTTTTGCGCTGCAAGCCCAATCTTTTGATCAATGTACCAACGGCATTTTCTACGGCCTTTGATTTTTCCATGAACCCAAACATGATACCGCCAGCCAAAACAATGAAAATAATTTCCACTGCTGCTTTAAAACCAAGTGGAATGGCCTTGAACATATTCAATATGCCAATAGGTGTTGAAGCAATCGTTTGATAAGAGTTTGGCACTACGGTGCTTCGCCCATCGACAAGTATTCTTTCGTAGGTGCCTGCGGGAAGGATATAGGTGAATAAGGTTACCAGAACGATAATACCGAACAACATGGTTATTGCATGTGGAATGCGCTTCGTAAACGAAAGCCTTTTTGATTTTAATTTGCCCATTGCCCTTCTCTAGGACGGCTTTTCATACGTAGCCATTCCCATTAATTTCGGCTAAAATATTCAGTGCAAACCAAATCTGAATAGATTTTGTTAAATATATTTTTCTGTTTATTATAAATTTTACCCTCTATATTGATTTTCCCCACGTTCAAACAGTTCAATTCACTCATTAATTCCTTGATTTTCTTGTTGAGGTAATACGAAAGAACAATGGATTGACGATTGTACTCGCTGCATAAAACTTCTGAATGTTGCTTTTGTCTTGAAATTTCTGCGTAAAAATTGCCTAAACCCCTTATTTGGGAAAAATGTCGATTCCCCATGGCATCTTTGATTATTGGATTGGCATCTGACAGCACAAAAAAGATTTCTTGAATATCATGCTTTAAAAGCAAACCTTTGATGTGACCCATGGTATCTTTATCAAATACCACAGAATTACCGAGTGAGGTATAGAAGTAATTGCAACTGCCAAAGGCCCCATTAATGGTAGGTTCGATACCATCGGTGGGGCATACGAAATATAAGTGTCTTGGCATTGGTTCAGTTCAACCCTATTAAACAAAACGTCCCTACAAAGGGGTGCTATAGGTCATTGACCTCAATCACTTCGAAGTTTTTGGCCACAAAATAATCATCCAATCCATAATCAGTGTTGATGATGATTCCACCTAAAAGGGTCACTTTATCAACATGGAACTCATCTTTGCACGATTTTATGTGCTCATGGATTTTTTTGTCGATGATTTCATAGGTTGCTTCGGTAATTGCCTTTTCCTTATTTGGGCTATCCAATATTTCTTCACGATAAGGCAACAGACTTTCCTCAAGCTTCATTTGTTGGTAATCATCATCATTTAGCACGGGCCTATAACCGCTATCATGAAAACGACTTAGTGCCAACATTAATGCTCCACAAGAGTTACCGGTTTCTTCTTGACGAGGGCGATACATTTTTCCCAAATCCCCATCAAGGGTAATTCCAATATGGGGGCCATAAAAAATAAAGGCACTGCCCGCATCTGGAATATGGTGGGCAAAAGCCGTCATACCCGTTTGTCCGGCAAAAGGCAATCCACCCAGTCCTCCCATAATAAATGGTCCAAACAGTACATTGAAGAATGTCGTGGAAGGCACATTAATATCATCTGAACATACCGAAGTGGCCATCAGTACTTTCGAAATGTCGATTTGGTGCTCAATTTGCATTTTTCCCAGGTAATGGATAGAGGTATCCTTGGCATCCATGGCTTTTGGAAAATGCCCTTTTACAATGTCATCAAATTTACGTTGTAGCATAATTATTTATTATCAAGTTAAAGGTTAAAACCCTGCAATTTTATTGCAGTTACTTTTAGTTTCTATGAATATTTTAGATTTACCGAATGTCTGACTACCGCAGGAATTCACATTCGACAAGTAATATAAGTTGCCACATAGTTTGG
>JBCDBD010000040.1:0-24612 GCA_039184335.1 Bacteroidota bacterium
ACGGCCAGGGCGTCCACATTGCTGATCGTCCTGGTAAACTCGACCGGAATTCGCGCGTGAGGAATCTCGTTTCGGCAATTACTCAAAAACAGCAGTTTGTTCAGTCGGTTGAGGTTGAATTCCATTGCTCTAGTCCATTTTGATCACCGCTCTATACGTCCGGGGTTGACCTCGCACTTCGGCTGCTCTGGCCATCCCTCACGGAAACAGCAGAACCAGAAGATTCAGCTTGCCTGTTGCAATTTCAACATCATAATGTGCTAATTGTGCTAATTGCACCAACCAGCATGAATATGGAGTTCCTGCTCAACTGCCGGCGCCTTCCCTCCCGACTTACCGCGGAGCAAGTCGCCGTCCTCGTTGGATGCCAGCCTCATGACATCCCTATCCTCGTTCGTGCCAAACGCTAACTTGCAAGTCTATGTTGGGTGTGCAAAATGGAATCGACAAGACCTAAAGAATTTTTACCCCAGGGGTACCAAGGATGAATTGCAATATTATGCCTCACAGTTCAATTGTATTGAACTGAATGCCACCTTCTACCGAATTTTTCCTGCAGAACAGTATCAAAAATGGTATGACAAGACCCCTGAAGGGTTTAAGTTTTTTCCAAAGATTACCAATGAGGTAAGCCATTTACGTCGATTGAACGAGAAGGTCTACGAAATTGTCGATCGCTATCTAGAAGTTACCGCGCTATTGAAAGATAAGCTGGGTACCATTTTTTTACAGATGCACAACAATTTTGACCCTAAGAATTGGGATAGGGTGGTGCGTTTTGTAAAGTATTGGCCTAAAGAATTTCCCTTGGCCATAGAGTTCAGGCATACCAACTGGTTCAATGATGCCAAGGTTGCCGATGAGCTGCACCACCTATTGAAAGAGAACAACATTGCCTGTGTTTTGGTAGATACCGCAGGAAGGCGTGACCTTATGCACATGCGACTTACCAACAATGAAGCATTTGTGCGATATGTTGGAGCAAACCACGCATCAGATTACACCCGTTTGGACGATTGGACGCAAAGACTCCGGGTATGGAAAGATAGGGGGCTTCGCCATATCCATTTCTTTGTGCACCAAAACCACGAATTGGAATCACCATTGCTTTCGGCCTATCTTATCGACAACCTGAATCGGGAACTAGGTTGCAAGCTGCAATTGCCCAAGACACTAGGGGGAACAAATACCCCAACCCTTTTCAATAACTAGCTCCCACTTCTACAAAAGTGTTTTTAGTATGAAACCGTGGTGATAGCGGTGAGGCCATGCAGCATGTAGATCCCAAATAAAATAAAGCTACCTCCTGTAGCTTGTCTACTTTTTCACCTACTTGTATTGAAGGTTCCAGTGCAATGGTTCCCACTGCTGGCCCCCCAACAATTGATAAATACCAGATGTTGCCATTACTGTCAGCAATATCAATATTGTACCGTTCATTACGAAAAGCAGGCAATGAAGGGTTCTGCTTGTAAATCCAAGGCCGCAGCACAATAAGGTCGCCAGGTATATGTTGTATTCGTGTCACTGTACCATGGATCGGAGCATGAATGCGATGGTAGTTCTTATTGTGCAAAAAGACATTGGTGAACGTGTAATTAGGGGGAATGGTAGTTTTTTGTACCCCAAAAATGGTGTGCACATACCGCAAGTCGCATTTTACATAGCTTGATTTAATTTCGTTCAGTTTGCCCTCATCACATAAAAGTCCCTCACAGGGCCATACCCAATCACTCGTATTACTTGGTAGCGATTGAAACTCCCTAGTAAAAAAATCCTGGAAACTTCCATAGTCCAACTTTCCATTTGGGGGTTTAAACTTCGTAAGGTAGTCTTTATCACTATAGTTGAAATAGAGATAGGGGCGAATGATATATTTTGAGAAATGCTTATTGTATATTGATGCGTAAAATTTAGAAAGTCGTCGTTGAATGGTACTTGGAAGTCTACCCCATAAGCTAATTGAAATGTACCCATAGATTTTAGCCCTCCAATCCGGAACTTTTAAGACAGTAAAGCTGGGGTCTGAATAATAAGATGAAGTTTCCATTTTTTGATGATGATGATTTTCCCATTCAAGTTATTTGTTTCGCAATTCCTATACCAGTGCATTAAGAAAAGTTTATTTAAAGCTTAACAAATTTTATTGATCATTAAATTTTTGGCCAAAGGGTTACTGAAAACGATATGATGGGTTTATTGTTTATTTTTATGCTACAATTGTTAATGGTTAACTGTAAAAACACTTTTTCATGAGATTCCATACAAGAAAATGGGTGAAACCGGGAGACCTAAATGCCAATGAGACCCTTTTTGGTGGTCGTGTACTGTCTTGGGTTGATGAAGAAGCTGTACTGTACAGCATCATTCAATTGGAAAGTAAGAAGATAGTGACCAAATATATGTCAGAGATCAATTTTATGAGCACAGCCCGGCAGGGCGATATTGTTGAAATTGGTATCGAGGTAGTCAAGTTTGGCAAAACCTCGTTAACCTTAAATTGTGAGGTGCGCAATAAAATGACGCGTGATACAATAGTCACTGTTGATAATATCATTATGGTCAATCTAGATGATAACGGGAAACCCAAACCTCATGGGAAGACCAAGATAGAATATGTTAAAGACCGTTTGGCAAAGGAAAAAGATTGAATACCACGAAGCTTTCTTTTGTAATACTGCTTATCATCAACAATCTCATCACATGCAGACCGAAGAAATATGTAATGTATAATATGCTTTTGAGAAGTTGATAGACCATTGATATTACGTACATTTTTGTGAATTTAAAAATGAATCTTATTTTTTTTATAATTTTGATTTTCAATTAATTATATTTTTTAAATTAGACCATTACTTTATATAAATTTGTTTTTTTGTTACCAGTGTCTGGGTCGCAAAATAAGTGGTGCCCTTGATGGAAAAGTGACACATGAGTCGCAACAAAGCTGTACTATTACCCAAAAATCGGAAAAATCTACTCCAAGTGGGGGGAGGTATTCTTAACCCAATCCCATTCAGCACTTATCGCCTAAAAAACCATGGATTCGCTCAAATTTAACAATGACATTGTTTCATGTCACGGCATACCCCCAGTGTCTATGGATGCTAAGCAGTGTAGACCATATGTAAACAACACTTAAGACACGTTCCCTATTTTTTGGTAAATCTACCGGGGTACAGCCTTTGGCTATGGTCAGTGTCATCGTTGAAACTGCTGCAATTGATATCATCGAAGGCACTCATGAGAACCATCCAATCATGAATCGATGTTATGTTTTCCGTGAGAGGTAAAGATGTTGGTGTGCATAGAACATTAGCGAGACATATCATAAAGTTTAGGTGCTGCAAGCTGAACGGGGCTCCTTGTTAAAAACCGTATACCTACAAATAAAAGCATTTGACAACAAAATGCTGGCAATAGGTAACATTTAATTGCACAGCATAGGTGAATTAAGCAGTTTTAAGACTTTAATAACCAGTGTTTTAGCATTATTTATATCATTCAGCAGCAATATTTGGAGAACCTAGAAACAAGCTGTATAAATTAAACTCTATAATTAATTGAAAACCAAAAAGTTACTTGTACATCTAGAAAATTTTGAAATCGGATTCCATGATTTTGTCCTTAATGAACTACGAATTTCTGAAGCCGTTCAACTGAAAAGGCTCTTTGAAGGGTTTAAAGTACAGTTTGTCGATAAGGCCCTTGGTTTGTCCAACCCATTGGACAATCGAAATGAAGTCAACCATTTTAACAAGGAAACTGCATTGCAACTAGACCCAATCGCAACATATATCGGTTTATTGAAAGATACCGGTCTTCGTAAAGAGCAGATACAGATCCTACAAAAACTGGAGGCAGCTACCACCAACGTACAAAAAGGGAATAACTAAAATAGAAAGCCAAAATATATAAATCACAAGCATGGACATTGAAACAAAAACAGAAGTAGTGAAAAAAAAGGGAAAAGAATTTGATACTCATCCCAAAGTCAATCTGACATGCATTCTAGAAGAATGTATGGGGCAAGTCGTCTTACTCGAAGAGCTGGTACGTCTCTTCAAACAGAATATTCTTGAATTCTTGGGTAATATACGAGTAAGGCTACAAGCCCAAGATTACCAAGGCATCGCATTTGCGTGCCATAAAATCAAATCATGTTTGAGAATGATGCAAATACATAGCCTACTTGAAATCGCAGAGCAGATGGAGCGTGTTTGTAAAACAGACAAAGATCTGAAGCATCTTGAATTTTTATATACCCAATTTTTAGAGGAATATCCTGGAATTGATGAACAGGTTGATTCAGAATTGTTGGCATTAAAAAACAACCAGTCTTGAATAAACGAAAGATTTTATTGGCAGAAGATGATGAAATGCTCGGTTCATTGCTTACATACTGGCTTGAAAAAGAAGGGTATGATGTAGCTTTAAAGTCGAACGGGCAAGAGGTAAAAAAGTATTTGGAAATTGAAATGCCCGATACAATTATCAGTGATATTATGATGCCATATCTATCAGGTATCGAGCTGGTTGATTTTGTGCGAAATGACCTAAAATCAAATCTACCCATATTATTGATTTCAGCAGCTTCAAATGATGAAAACATATTGAACGCTTTTGAGCTCGGTGCCAATGACTTTTTGTCGAAACCCATAAGTCCACCAGAGCTTTTGGTTCGAGTCGCCCGGGTAATGAACCAAATGACCGTCTGATAAAGACCAAAATGTAGTTAGCTTATCGATATCCCTAAAATCCATACCGACCTACTTTGGGATTTGACCGTTCTCTTCACCGCATTGGGAGGAATCTATTTTCTACTTGTCTTCTTTTTTCGAAACAGTATCTCTTTCAACAGAAACAGACTCTCACGAAAAAGAAAGGAATTGGCCCCGATTATCAACAATTTCCTTTTTCATAATGAAAATGCCACTGTAGAAGAGCAAAAAGATTATATCGGATTAAAGATATCCATTAGGGATTCCCTCAAGAAACCTGTATTTAGAAAGATACTTTCCGAAATTTTATTGGATCTTCAAAAAGATGTGGGAGGAGAAACCAAAAAACGGTTGCACCACTTATATCTTGAATTGGACCTACATGTCGATGCTTATAAAAAACTGAAAAGTTGGCGTTGGCAAATCGTATCACAGGGAATACTTGAATTGACCCAAATGCAGGTAGATGATTCCTATGGTTTTATCAAAAAGTTCATCAACGATAAAAGGGGAATTATACGCAAACAGGCTGAATTGGCCATTGTTAGCCTTCGTACTGAAGGTATTGACTATTTTTTAGATACCACTCGGTATGCTATTTCTGAATGGCAACAGTTGAAACTGATGGAAGTACTGCGCCATCGCGAACATTTTCGTCCCCCGTACTTTAAATCATGGCTCATCTCTAGAAACCATGATGTGGTCTTGTTCGCCCTGCGATTGATCAAGTATTACAATCAAAGCGATGCAGCAGTTGCCATAATAGAGCTGGTAAAACACAAAGATGAAAGAATCAGGGCTGAAGCCATTACCTGTATCAAGGAGTTCTGCTTGATCAATGCCCTACATCTACTAAAGTCCATTTTTTGGAAAAGTAATATTGCAACCAAAATAGAGATATTGGATACCATTTCAGCCCTGGGAACCGAATTTGATGTCAACTTTTTGCAAAAAGTCAAACATAAAGAAGCTTCTTTTCTAGTAAGGAACAAGGCAATAGCGGCCATCAATGCTATTTTGCCCAATACCATATTGCCCGTACACAACCTTTTAGATACCACTAAACTACAGGAAAAGCCTACTGCCAAAGATGACCATATCGATATAGCGCGCGAAATATATGATATCGGTCTAAAGTCAATTGAGGTAACATTCGACGAAATAAAAGAGATCCCTGAAGACCACCAAAAAAATGACACTAACCTACCAATTGGCCTTACAGAAGCTAAATTGGAAAAACCTTCCATACTTTTTGAAATTGACAATGGCACTGACTTTAAAAATCAAAGTACCAAAGGTGCTAAAGACCTTGGAGCCAAGGACATGGATTTTCAAAATATTTATTTTGAAATGGGGCTTACCGAAAAAGCCAAGTTTATAGAAACCTTTGCACATATTTCGTCTGAAGAAGATATACCGACACTTGAACATATCATAGAACACGAAGAAGATGCCGAGCTGAAGTTTCAAGTCTTTAAAATTCTAAAGGAGTTACGTTCAGAGACCTTAGCTGAAAATCACACAGATAAAGAAACGTCTATTTCAGAAACCCAAATAGATCCAGAACACAGTATTTTCCATGCTTTGATGATGTATGCTAGTGACATCGATGCAAAACACATTCTGATCAAGGAAATGGGTGAGGTTGGCGATGAAAAAGAAATACCCTTGCTTGATGGGTTGCTTTTAAATAACAACAAGACTATTCAAAAATTAGCGGCCAAATCAAAAAATCAGATTTTGCAAAGGGCATCACAGGCCAAACCAATGGTCATTGATGATGAAAATACTGATCGTACTGATTTTAGACCTATCACAATCGATACAGTAACCCAACAAAAACCAGCCTTGGATGAAAAACAATTCACATCCCAAGTTTCGTTAGAACAGACCCATAGTGATCATACTGAAGATGGAACAACTACTGTACTACTGCCATTAGAACTGTGTTTCTTATATGGAGAACTTGGTGTCAGGTCACAAAAACAGGAGCACCCCTTTTTAGAGATTGATTTTGAACTCGCAGATGAATTTTATAAAAACCAATCATAATCCAGTACATGAACAATGAAATACTGAACATAGTACTTGATTACATCAACATCACTTTTTTGGTGTTTACGGTCGTATTGTTCACATTGTTCAGTATTATGGGGTATCTATCGACCCGAAATTCAATTCATTATAAAAACAAAAATAGCTTTGGTGACCTGTCAAAAGTAATGGCCTCTCCATTGGCTCCAAGTATTACCATTATTGCACCTGCATACAATGAAGGGCTCACCATCGTTGAAAATGTAAGGTCATTATTATCACTGAAATATGTCAATTATGAGGTAATGGTGGTGAATGATGGCAGTAAGGATGATACTTTGCAGAAAATGATCGATGCCTATGACCTGGTCAAGATTGAAAAAAAAATAGATCCAAATTGGCAATCAAAACCTATTAGGGGAGTATACAAATCGAAACAATTGTCTTTCTCAAAATTGACGGTGATCGATAAAGAAAATGGTGGAAAATCAGATGCCCTAAATACTGGGATCTACCTTTCTGAAAACCGCTATGTGGGCTGTATCGATGTCGATTGCCTGCTACTGCCCGATGCCTTGCTCCATGTGGTCAAGTCTTTTTTCCAAAGAACCCAAAAAAGGGTGGTCGCAGTTGGTGGTGTGATCAGGGTGGCCAATTCGTGCAAGATTTCGGGTGGGGCACTTGAAGAGATACGCTTACCCATCAATTGGTTGGCCAAATTTCAATTGTTGGAATATACGCGCTCATTCTTATTGGGACGAATGGCATGGGGGCGCATTGACAGCTTATTGATCATATCAGGTGCATTTGGTTTCTTTGACAGGGAAATTGCACAAGCAGTAGGTGGATATGATACCGGTACCGTTGGTGAAGATATGGAAATCGTATTTCGAATGCGAAGGTACATGCATGAGCAAAAGCTACCCTATACCGTAGAGTATATTCCTGACCCCTTATGTTGGACCGAAGTGCCAGAAAGCCTTAAGATATTGGTCAACCAAAGAGATCGATGGTCAAGGGGAAACCTAGAGACCCTGAAGAAGCACAAAGACATGTTCTTTAACCCCAAGTTTGGCAGATTGGGCATGTTGAGTTACCCGTATTGGTTCTTTTATGAATGGATGGCGCCCCTATTGGAATTTTTTGGATTCTTCTCCATTCTGCTGTTCTACTATCTCGGCATCTTGAATTGGGAATTCTTTGTCGCCATAACACTGACAGTGTACGCCTTCAGTATTATGTTTTCATTTTATGCCATTCTGTGGGATGTATGCACATACAACCAATACCAAAAGACCAAAGACATTCTGCAATTGGTTCTTTGTGCCATCATAGAACCCATTGCCTTTCACCCCATAGTGGTCTGGGCGGCCATACGCGGCAACTACAAAAAATTGTTCAAAGTGAAATCTGGTTGGGGCACGATAACCCGAAAAGGATTTAGCAAAGCATAATTACAAATGCAAATAAACGACGACTTACATATGGGCACACCACGCAGGGTCTTAAAAGACTTCACCCGTCTCTTTGTAGGTTTCTTTTGTTGCCTCATCATTTTATCGCTTTACCAACAGATCAGACTCTTTTTAGATGGTGTCATAGACATTGTAATCGGTAAAAGCTTTTTTCTATTGCTTGTACACCAATTAGGTTTTACAGCAATAGCGTCATTACTATTGGCCTTTGTGTACAATGGCCTGGAAAACAAAAAAACCAATCTTGGTTTCAGGGCAGTTTACATGGTTTTTTTCTCGCTTTTGATTTTTGAAGCTCTACTGATCGAATACTATGTCGAAAACTATGAGGTCTTGGGTATTGACATTCGTAACCTTGAAATGGATGGGCGCCAATTGGTACTATACGCCCTGAAAGCTTTGGTCTTTGGTCTTTCCATTTTGTTCTGTTTCCGGTTTTTCTATAGGGTATCTGCCTTTATCTATTCGATTGCAGGCAAAATGTATCCTGTCACCATATTTCTTTTCAGTTTGTTCTTACTGACCATACTTTCCGAGAAAAGCCCAATCAATGAGAATAAGGTACAGTTTTTAATCACCGATGTGTTCCATACTACATTTAATGAACCTCAATATTCCGGTGGATTGGAGTACCCGCTTCTGAAAGCGTATCAACCACATAATGGATTGTCCCCTTACTTCGATTTTGATGATAGTATGCCCAATTTGGTAGTTATCATGGTCGAGGGCCTTGGCCATGATTTTATTGGAGCACATAAAAAGTACCGCTATTTCACCCCTTTTTTAAATGAATTGGAGCGGCAATCATTGTCATGGCAACACCATTTAAGCAATTCAGGCGCTACCGTCAGTGCGATGACAAGCCTTGTCGGCTCCTTACCATTTGGCAAAATGGGCTTTACCCATTTAGATGAACCCATCAACCGAAACACACTTTTTACCGAATTAAGAAAAAATGGCTACAAAACAGCCTTTTATTATGGAGGCAACAGTGCTCTGGGGAAATTGGATAAATTTTTACAGGAAGAACAACTTGAATTGGTTGTTGATAGAACAAAGTTTGGCAAAAAATATACGGCATTGCCCCCTGACGCTGCAGGAATTTCAATTGGGTTTGCCGATGGCGACCTCATTCGAAAATGGGACGAACTCTTTGTGGCCAACGAACAGCGCAGAATTGAGTTCTTTTTGACCCAATGCAGTAAAAAACCGTTTAAGATTCCCAATCAAGAAAGCTACCTTGAAAAAGTTGATGGTATCGTGAAACGCTATATTGCTGACAAGCCCTCAAAAAGAACCATCAACAAAAACAAGAACGTATTTGCCAGCTTTTTGTATACCGATGATGCATTACGACAGTTGATGGAATACTACAAAAACGACAAACACTTTAAAAATACCCTGTTCATCATAACAGGCACCCATTATTCAGCTTCACTGCCCCAAAAAAACAACCTAGAACGTTACAGGGTTCCTTTTTTAATGTATAGCCCAATGTTAAAGTCCCCACATAGCTTCAACCACATCACCTCACATATGGATGTGGCACCAGCACTTACAAACCTATTGTCCACCTCATTTGCTTACCAAACCGACACTTATTCCAGTTGGTTGGGGGTCGGACTTGCCAAAAACGAACGGCCCAATAAGCAAATACCGCTATTACGTAAAAAAGGCACCCATCGAGATTATATTTTCGGAGGCTATTTTTTAAGCAGTGGCAGTGCAAAGAAATTAAGTGATTATCTGCATGTTCCCGACTTGTCAACAGAAGCGCAAAGACGCACCATTAGAGACCAATTCAAGAATTTTAGGGCCATCAACCATTTTGTGACAGCGAACGACCGATTGGTACCCGACTCTTTGAACCGGGCATTTTTCGAAAGACAAAAGTTTACCAAAGAAGAAACCATTTGGATCTCAAGTGTATTTAATGGGAAGGACTTCGACAATGCCTACAATACAGCTCGGGAGCTTGCCCATGAAGGAAATCATGAACGGGCACTCTTACTCTGTTCATTTATTCTCTCAAAAGTTCCAGGCCACGTAGATACCCAAATTTTGAAGGGACGTATCAATGCCTGGAATGGTAACTACAAAAAATCAATGGTAATATTGAATGAGGTCATACAAAAAAATCCAACCTATGAAGACGGATATGCGGCTTTACTTGATGTATACTATTGGTCGAACAACAACAGCCTTACGGGCCAATTGTATGAAACACTCGCAAAGCAGCACTTAGAGACGAACACCTTACTGCAAAAAGTAGAACGGAACTTTGCAAAAATCGATAGTCCAGACATCACGAAAACACTTGTTCAAACAGCAACCGAAGCAAAATGACCCTATCACGAAAAGCCTTATTGCTATTGCTCATGCTATGTACCCTGTGCCATTGGGTTATAAGCCAACAACCACCGGCATATGATGCGGATCTGGCTTTTATGGAAGCAAGGAAAATTGCTTTTGAGGGTGACCGAATACAGGCTAGGTACTCACTGCAACAAATATTGCAAGATTATCCGCAATACACCGATGCCGAAGTCTTATTGGCAAAAACATATAGCTGGGACGGCAATTATGATGAAGCACGAAAAAGGCTCAATAGAATGACCTCTACAGAAAAACCAAGTAGGGCGATGTGGTTGGCTGCCGTTAAAAACGAAATCTATGCGAACAACCTGAACATTGCACTGGGTCTTGCCAACAAAGCCTTGAAACATTTAGGTAACGATACAGAAATAGAAGAGCTCAAACGAAAAATCATTGATGATATTGAACAAAGCCAATTGATCCACAATATACTCAAAAAAGAAAAACGAGAGACCCATTTGAAAAACACACTGTCAATGGCAAGTGCCGTCGAAGTGTTCGATCTCATTTTTGAACCCATGTACTATTCCACCGTTGAATACCAGCGTACCACAACAATCGGAACCATACTGCCACGGATAAACTATAGCGAACGATTTGATATCAGGGGAGTGCAGTATGAAACAGAGCTGTATCCCACTATCACAGAGAAGGTGTATGGCTACTTCAATTACGGATTTTCAGATGCTATTACTTACCCCAAACACAAAGCTGCAGCAGAACTTTACTTGGCACTTCCCAAATCGTTTGAAGCATCATTAGGGGCACGATACCTTGCATTTCAAGATGACGATGCCAGTATCTTTACAGGGTCATTTGGTATGTACCGGGGCAATTATTACCTATCGCTAAGGCCGTATGTCACAAGACAGGATAATGGAGAAACTGGTTTTTCAGGTAATGCACTCATTAGAAAATACTTAAAGAATGGATACAACTACCTCGGATTGCGATTAGGGTATGGATTTGATGCTGAAGTCAACCAATTCACATCAGATGGGGTGTTATTGGCCGAGACCCTATTGTATATAGAATCCCAAAGATTGCAGTTAGAATACCAATTTTCAGACAGCAACGATGTGAATATCTATCGTGCAAGCATTGGGCTTCGAAGACAAGAAATCGCTTTTGATCCAGGAGCGTTCTTTTGGGCAGCAACAATAGGTTTTCAGTATCAAATCAGGTTTTGATTACCATAAAAACACTTTTATCATATCCTTTTGCAACAAAATCAGGCCAATTCACCACAATTAATTGCATCGATATAATGAATGGTATAAGTTTACGTTCATCATAAATGAAAACCCAAATTATAAACCAATCTACTGATATGTTGTACGATACCTATGGTGAGGAATACCTTGCCTTTTTGCAGGAATTGAATGAAATCTTGAGTGTAAATGAATTGGCCGAAATAGACTACCTATAAACACGGCCCATTTGAATTAAACCAGCAGCTATGGAAAACCAGAACCAAGAAAACACAGCTTACATCAACTTTATTAAAGACTTGAATGAAATTTTGGTCAATTACAACATCAACCGATTGAACTGTTCGTAGGGCCATATGTAACATATCGAATAAAAAAGGGAGCACTTAGCGCTCCCTTTTTGTTTACCGTTAATTACCCTAGATAGGTCTTCAAAATCTTGCTTTTTGAATTGTGCCGAAGCTTACGGATGGCTTTTTCCCTAATCTGCCTAACGCGTTCACGGGTCAAATCGAAAGTACTTCCGATTTCCTCCAAGGTCATGGATTGTTGATCACCAATACCATAATAAAGACGTACGACGTCGGCTTCCCTTGGCGAAAGGGTATCCAAGGCCCTATTGATTTCAGTGTTCAATGATTGGTGCATTAAATGCTTATCAGGCTTTGGTGATTCGCCAGAACGCATGACATCGTAAAGATTTGAGTTTTCCCCCTCTTTTAAGGGTGCGTCCATGGACACATGCCTACCTGTATTACTGAGGGACTGCTTGACCTCACTAATGGTCATATCCAGTTCTTTAGCAATCTCTTCTGCAGAAGGTGGCCGTTCATGGGCCTGCTCTAAATAAGAGAATGTTTTTTTTATTTTGTTGATGGATCCTATTTTGTTCAGCGGTAAGCGCACGACCCGTGATTGTTCTGCCAATGCCTGAAGAATGGATTGACGTATCCACCACACGGCATATGAAATAAACTTAAATCCCCGGGTCTCATCAAACCGCTTGGCTGCTTTTACCAATCCCACATTCCCTTCATTGATCAGATCCGGTAGTTTCAAGCCTTGGTTTTGGTACTGCTTGGCCACAGAGACCACAAATCGTAGATTGGCATTTGTCAACTTTTCAAGGGCAACTTGATCACCTTCACGAATTCGCTGTGCCAATTCCACCTCTTCCTGCGCCGTAATAAGGTCAATTTTACTAATGTCTTGTAGGTATTTGTCAAGGGATTTGGATTCGCGGTTGGTGACCTGCTTGATAATCTTAAGTTGCCTCATTTGCGTTTGGTTTTTTTAACATAATATAAGCTATCATGATACAGTTTTAAAGCCGAAAATCCAAATGGTTTTTGGTATTATTATAAAAAAATTATCAGCATTTTAACAGATTGTGAACAATGTGTATTTCAACAACAATTGTTGATAGTATTTTTTAGAATTCACTTAATATTTACGTTGCCGGTATAAAAAACAGCTAATTTTGTAAGGTTTGCTATTTAAGATCAGTTATACCCGCTTCTTTTGGAAATACAGAACGAAATCACTAAAAAAACGCTGTACGATTACCAGCTTCAAGACCTGAATATGATATTTCAGTATTTGAACGAGTTGCCCACAAACAGCAATCTACTATATCAATTGCCCACTGGAGGTGGAAAGACAGTGGTATTTTCTGAAATCACCAGACGCTACATTGAAAATGTCAGAAAAAAAGTTGTTGTACTGACCCATAGGATCGAATTGAGTCGGCAGACCGCTAAAATGTTGCGTGGTTTTGGGGTAAGCAACCAAATCATTAACAGCGACGTCAAAGAATTGGATGATCAAGACGACTATATGTGCTTTGTGGCCATGGTAGAGACCTTGAACAACCGCTTGCAAGAAGACAAGGTCAAGATCAAGAACATTGGATTGGTCATTATTGATGAGGCCCACTACAATTCATTCCGTAAGCTGTTCAAGTACTTTGAAAACTCGAATATCCTGGGAGTTACCGCTACCCCCTTGAGCTCCAACATCAAATTACCGATGAAAGACCATTACAAAAAATTGATTGTCGGTAAATCGATCAAGTCATTGATTGAAAAACGCTTTCTCTCAAAAGCGAACATGTATAGTTATGATGTCAGTCTTCGATCTTTGAAATTGGGAATCCATGGTGACTATACCGTAAAATCATCCGATGAGTTTTACGGCAACCAGAGCATGCTGGGCAAACTATTGACCGCTTATGAAGAAGTGGCAAAAGGCACTAAGACATTGATTTTCAACAATGGAATCAATACCTCTCTCTATGTGCACGAAACCTTTAAGAAAGCAGGGTACAACATCCGTCATCTTGATAATCGCAATTCCATTGCAGAGCGCAAGGAAATTCTGGACTGGTTCTCAAAGACACCGGATGCCATTCTCACTTCAGTGAGCATTTTGACCACTGGTTTTGATGAACCTACCGTACAGTCTATCATCCTGAACCGTGCTACCCGTTCGCTGACCCTATATTTTCAGATGATTGGCCGAGGGTCACGGGTATTGCCCAATAAAGACGAGTTTTCAGTTATTGATCTTGGAAACAATATCGCCCGCTTCGGAAGGTGGGATGAACCTGTGGATTGGCAAGAGATCTTTCACTTTCCTGATTTTTATTTAGAGAACATCAAGAATGATGAAGAGATTGAGCGGGAGTTCATCTATGAAATGCCCGATGCGCTCAAGGCCAAGTTCCGTAAATCGGAAAATATCACTTTTGACATCAAAGAAGAGTACAAAAAGGTATTTGCCCAAGGACTGAAGTCAAAATTAGTGTTGGAGCGAAGTATCGAACAACATGCCCAAATCTGTGTCGAGAACAGCGAAGATGTATTTGATGCCCGCCTTTTGGCCAAGGAACTGAAAGAGGAAATCGCTTACCGCGTGCGACAGTATTCGTATTGCATCATGAACAATACCAAGAATTACAAAGAGTGGCTTGAAGAGGACTACGAACGTAAACTACGTTCCAATATCTCAAAAAAGTTTGCGGAGCGCATGTAACATGAAAAAGGCCCTTTTCATTGGTCATATATGGCCCGAACCAAAAACCACTGCTGCGGGGCATCGCATGCTACAATTACTGAACGCCTTCAAACAAAAAGAATATAGGGTAATTTTTGCCACTACTGCTACGAAAACAGATTACACGGCAGATTTAGATGCGTATGGTATTGAAACAGTATCCATTAAATTGAATGATTCCGGTTTTGATCGATGGATCCAAGAATTGCGGCCCGATGTGGTCATCTTTGACCGTTTTATGGTCGAAGAACAATTTGGGTGGCGAGTGGCAGAATCCGTACCAGTGGCATTACGTGTATTGAACACCGAAGACTTACATTCCCTGAGGGATACCCGCGCTACCTGTCAACGCAACAACACCGAATTCACTACCATGAAATGGCGAAAAAATGACAAAACCAAACGGGAAATCGCCAGTTGCTACCGATGTGACCTTACCTTGGTCGTCTCCACCTTTGAAATGGCCCTTTTGCAAGATGAACTCCAGATGCCAAAAGGGCAATCACTACATCTTCCCCTGTTCTATGAACCCGTAACCAAGGAAAAAACCATGGTATGGCCTTCCTTTGAAAGACGAAGGGACTTTGTCTGCATCGGTAATGGCAGGCACGCCCCCAACGTAGACGCCGTACAATACCTTAAAGAAATCATATGGCCTTTGATCCGAGAACAGCTTCCCCAAGCCAAACTTCATGTCTATGGTGCCTATATGCCATCCCACATCTGCCAAATGAACAATCCAAAAAAAGGTTTTTTAGTACATGGTTGGGCAGAAGACATCGCTGGTGTACTACAACATGCAAGGGTACAATTGGCCCCTTTGCGTTTTGGGGCCGGCATCAAGGGAAAATTACTTGATGCCATGCAAAATGGCATCCCAAGTATTACCACAACAATAGGGGCAGAGGGTATGAATGGTAGTGGCCAATGGGGTGGGGCCATAGCTGACAGTGTCAAAAAATTTGCTGAAAGGGCCATTGCACTTTATACATCGGAACAAGCATGGATCGAGGCACAACAAAACGCCATTGACCTGTTGAACGGACACTATGCTAAAAACGTAAATACCAAAAAACTGTTTGATAAAATCGACCTACTGACAGAAAATCTTGAAATACACCGTACAACCAACTTTACTGGGGCCATGTTGCAACACCAGACCATGGCCAGCACCAAGTATCTGGCCAAATGGATTGAGGAAAAAAACCAGAAAACATAGGGGGACCCTAATGAGCAGTCGCTTTCGCAACGCGGTATGCCATTAGGGTAAATATCTCAAGATTTTACGTACACCAACAGTTCATCACCATGCGCATCTTTTTTTCCGGTTGCCGTCCAACCGAGATGGCGATAGAAACCATGGGCCCTGATTTCAGCATGAGGGGATGCTGCCAGCCACAATTTTTCAAAACCTTGTGAAAACAACTGTTCCATAAGCTGTAAAAGCAGAGCCTTGCCGTAACCATGGCCCTCATATTCAGGTAATAGGGCAAGGCTTTGCACTTCCCCTGTACTGGTATCACCAAAACAAAACCCGATAATCTGATCATCATGTTCCAAAACCACCCCAATCGTATGCTGTTGCTCCATATTGGATTTCCAGGAGTGTTCCGTTACCCCAAATTGTTGCAAGTCTTCGACAGACATCGGATTTTGTCGGGTCATGCCCCGTATTGCAATACATCGGGCAACATCCTCAGTCTTTGCGGTTCTATACTTTATATTCATTGCTTATTTTGCCCACCTTATCATTTCAACCACAAAGTTCAACTATTCTTTTGTTACGTTCGAAAATCGACATCACAAAATTTGAGAAGAGATAAGTTGTCCACAACAATTTTCTCTCCATAGCAAAAATCACTACCGGTAAAATACGTTACTTTGCCATAGTAAACACAACTTATGAAAGTACCCAATTGGCAGACTGCTAAAGAATTTGAAGACATTACCTATAAAAAAAGTGATGGTGTGGCACGTATAGCCTTCAACCGTCCCAATGTGCGCAATGCATTTCGGCCCAAAACCACCAGCGAACTCTATGAAGCATTCTATGATGCCCAGGAAGATACTTCGATAGGAGTGGTATTGTTGTCGGCCGAAGGCCCTTCAACAAAAGATGGGGTATGGTCGTTCTGTAGTGGGGGAGACCAAAAGGCCCGAGGTCACCAGGGCTATGTTGGCCAAGATGGGTACCATCGATTGAACATTCTTGAGGTACAGCGCTTGATTCGCTTTATGCCAAAAGTGGTCATCGCCGTGGTGCCCGGATGGGCCGTAGGCGGTGGACACAGTCTTCACGTGGTCTGTGATATGACCTTGGCCAGCGAAGAACACGCCATTTTTAAACAGACCGATGCCGATGTGACCAGTTTTGATGGAGGTTACGGTTCTGCCTATTTAGCCAAAATGGTAGGGCAAAAAAAAGCACGTGAAATCTTCTTTTTAGGTCGTAACTATTCGGCACAACAAGCATATGACATAGGCATGGTAAATGCCGTAGTGCCCCACGATAAGTTGGAAACCACCGCATATGAATGGGCACAAGAAGTATTGGCCAAGTCACCGACCTCGATCAAAATGTTGAAGTTCGCCATGAACCTGACCGATGATGGTATGGTGGGCCAGCAGGTATTCGCAGGGGAAGCCACACGATTGGCCTACATGACCGATGAAGCCAAAGAAGGACGCAATGCCTTTCTGGAAAAACGCAAACCGAACTTTGGAAAAAATAAATGGATTCCTTAGAAAAGTTTGGGCAATCATACTTTTGAACCTATGTGATGAACAACTAAAAAGAGCCCTGTCTTACGATCAGGACTCTTCTACGAGAACACTATATGAAAATGAAAAAATTTACTTTCTGAATTAATTACATGGTAAATGTACCCACAGAATCACCACTAGTGAAATTATTGTTGTGAACTGGCTTTTTTCTGTGGTCATCACAGGGTTTTATGTGCTTCACCAATGAGCAGCCTTATTCTATGGCTTTTACCAGTGTTCCCAAAAACCCATTGATGTCAAAATTGGGTTCTTCGGCCAATCCTGTACGAACCACCACCAAATCTTTAGAAGGGATGACAAACACGTATTGCCCCTGATACCCATTGCAGGAAAACAAGTCACGGGGCACATTAGGATACTTTCCTTCGGCATTCAACCAAAAATGGGCACCATAGGTGCCGTTTGACCCTGGGGTCACCCTAGTGATGTAATCGACCCATTCTGGTGAGAAAAGCTGTTGGCCATTCCAATTGCCTTTGTCAAGATACAATTGCCCAAAGCGCGCCCAGTCCCTTGTACTGGCCCAACCATAGGATGATCCCACGTAATTGCCCGCCAAATCGGCCTCCAAGAGCATGGAATGCATCCCAATCTTATCGATCAATGCATGGTATGGAAAATCCAAATAGTCTTGATGTGTTCGAAACTGCTGTCGTAAGATGCCTGAAAGTAAATTGGTGGTTCCCGAAGAATAGTTCCATACCTCAGTGGGCAGGGCAATAGTTGTTTTCTCCTTTTGGGCCTGGGCCATGTCAGTATCCAGAAACAACATTCGGGTCACATCTGAAATCGTACCGTAATCTTCATCCCATTCCAGTCCACTTTGCATGCGCAATAAGTGGTTGAGGGTAATTTGATTGCGTTCATCGTCCTTCCAAGTAGCAATGGGTGCAGGCCAGTCTACATGCAATTTACCTTGGTGCTGTAAAATACCATAGCAGGTGGCCAATACACTTTTGGTCATTGACCAGCCCAAGATGGGGGTGTCTTTGTCAAAACCGTCAACATATTTTTCAAATAACAAATGTCCCTTATACAGTATTAAAAGTGTGCGGGTCTTTTGCGTTTCGTTGTTGCCAAATGGCAATGCTACGGCTTGGTTCAATAGATCGATATCAATTTCAGGGAAAACAGTATCTCTTTCTGGGAGGTGACCAAAAGGATAAGACAGCTTGATCTCCTTAAAATTCCGTTTCGGTTCAAGGTAAGGTTCGCCTGCTTCATAATCGGCATTCACCAATACGCAACCCAGGCCCTTTCTGTAAATAGCCTTACGGGGCATTAAGCCATACACATTGGCCCCAGCGGTCAAGTTCACCTTATCTAGCGTAGCATTGGCAAGCTTCACCAAAGGAACATTCAAATCGTTTTTGTTGATATTGGCGGCAAGCCTATCAGCAATGAAGGCACTTGAAGCCATATATTTTGAGGCATAGCCAGAAATAATGTTCAATTTAGGGTAATTGAAAAAAATGGCAACTGTAATCAGTACAGCCAATACCAGTAGTGCGCGTTTAAAAAGTTTCATGGATGACGTGTAGAATTATTGTAACTTACTTTCACCAAATATAAAGATTTACCGTATGTCAAACCTGGGGTTGATCATTGAGGAAAGGAGCCGTGATATTGGGGATTTTTTAGTGGGCCGATTGCTGCCATTTCGGAAAAAGCGGACAATAGGGCCTTTTATTTTTATTGACCATATGGGTCCTGCAACCTTGGGGCCACACCACTATATGGATGTGGACCAACACCCCCATATCGGACTTTCAACCTTGACTTTCATGCTTGAGGGAGAGTTAATGCATGCAGATGGGTTGGGGACAAGGCAATTGATTCAACCAGGATCTGTGAATTTGATGACCGCCGGAAAAGGCATTTCACATACCGAACGTACCCCAGAACAACTGCGTGACGGAACTGTGTTTACTGCCCACGGATATCAAATCTGGATTGCTTTGCCCAAACATTTGGAAGAAATGGAACCTGAATTCCACCATATTCCAGAAGACCAATTGCCTAAATGGACCGATGGCACGGCACAATTTACCCTAGTGGCAGGCGAGGGGTACGGCAAACAATCCCCAGTGCCCAGCCATTCTACTCTTTTTATGGTTGAAATCAAGAATTCAGATACTTATGTGCTCAAGGTCTCGGGTCATTTAAAAGGGGAAATCGGCATCTGTATCGTTGCGGGAGAAATCAATGCCTGTGATGAAACCATAGGCAAAGGCCACATTGTGGTTTCAAAGGTCGAAGATGTTTGTGAGGTGGTGATGGCACCCAATACACACCTACTGTTATTTGGTGGTGAGCCTTTACCTGAAGAACGCTATATTTATTGGAATTTTGTTTCTTCAAGTAAGGATAAGATCGAAAAAGCCAAGAAATCTTGGCAAGACAAGACCTTTCCGATGATGGCCGATGACAATACCTATGTTCCCTTGCCCAATTGAAAGCTATGGCGCGACCTGGAGCTAAATACGGCTGTGGCCTTTTCATTGTCAGTGTTTTCATGGCCTGTAGCACGCCTGAGCCAAAAAAAGCAGAAGTGCTGTATCACCAGTACTGTGCCAGTTGCCACACCGCCCCAAAGATTGGGGATTTGCCCAAATCAATCTGGAAAAACGGAGTGTTGCCCGATATGGCAAGTCGAATGCATATCGAAGGCACCTATCAAGACCCTTTTGATACGTTACTTACCTATCGGCCCAAAATCAAACTGAACGATTGGATAGCCCTGCAAAGCTATATTGTCGAAAATGCTCCAGAAAAGCTTCCTAGAAACCAAAGACAACACTATGAAGTTTTAGAACAGTTTGAGATGGTGCCCATGGCCATAGACGGTAAAAATGGGGCCTTGGTCTCTTATCTTGGTTTAGAAACTGGTTATAACACCCTGATGATCGGTGACATCAATGGCAACTTGGCGGAATATGACCCTAACAGACGAAAAAAAAACGGGCACTATCACCTGACAACCCCAATTACGGACTATACAAAAACTGATTCTGTTGCTTATATCACCGAAGTCGGTATTCTTGACCCATCAGAACAAGCAAAAGGGAAGGTGACCATGGCATACCAAGACACTTTGGTCACCATCGCTGGGTCACTGCACCGGCCTGTACACACCTTGGTCCACGATTTAAACAAGAACGGCAAGAATGAATTGGTGGTCAGTGAATTTGGCAATGAAACAGGAGAACTGTCTTTATTTGTACAAAACGATTCGTTACATTTTGACAAACGAACATTGTTACGATTGCCAGGTTGTACACGTACCGTGGCCAAGGATATGGATGCTGATGGTAAAATGGATTTGATTGTACAGACCTCACAGGGCAGCGAAAGTATTACCATTCTCTATCAAAGGGGCAATTTGAAATTCGAGGCAATCAAGATCATTGAATTCAGTCCGGTATATGGCAGTAGTTGGTTTGAATCGCTCGATTACAATAAAGATGGCTATGAAGATATCGTGGTGGTCAATGGTGATAATGCAGACAAGTCTTATGTGCACAAACCCTATCATGGCATGCGGCTCTACCTGAACGATGGAAAAAACCATTTTGAAGAAGTTTTTTTCTATCCACTAAATGGTGCCACAAGAGTCATTGCCAATGATTTTGACCAAGATAGTGATATTGATTTTGCCTTGATCAGTACATTTCCCGATTATGGGCAATCCCCACTGGCATCCTTTATTTATTTGGAAAATGTAGCTGCAGAAAATTATGGTTTTAAAAGCCATATTTTAAAAGAACCTGATATGGGTAGATGGTTTTTGATGGATGCGGGGGATATTGACCATGATGGGGATGAAGACCTGATCTTGAGTTCCTTTACCTATGCATTCACCCCAGTGCCCCAAAATTTGGCCAAAAAATGGCGCAATGACAATATCGACATTTTGGTTTTGAAAAATAAGCTAAAAGAATAGCCATGAGGGTTTTAGCTGTCATATTCCTTTGTGGTCTGGCAAGTTGTTCACTTGGTGAAAAGGCGCATCATACCGTCTCAGAATTCGAATGGTACGGTCTAGAGGTAACTGCATCGGCCTACAATTCGGTCACATGGCAAACCGATGGAAATCCGTCCATCGCAGCTTGGGGAGATACCCTGTATCCTGGTCAGAAGGTCATTGCAGTATCAAGAGACCTAGTACAGTTGGGCTTGACGCGCAATACCATGGTAAAGATCGACACCTTACGAGATACTTTTTGGGTGAAAGACAAAATGAACCGACGTTGGAAAAACCACATTGATATCTACATGGGTACCGACATCAAAAAGGCACGACAATGGGGCAAGCGGAAACTTGACATTTGTTATGCAGTTCGGATAGATTCGTTAACTTCGAAAAACAACTTGAAATGAATCGTTTTCTAGGTCTTTTAATAGTATGCTTTTGTGCCTGTTCTGGTTCAAAATCGATTGTAGATAAACCCATCATATTCAATGAAGAAAGGGTGGCACTGACCCAGGCATACCTCATGGATCGATACGGCATCGAAGGTAAGGGTGTTACAATTGTACCAAAAATGATCGTATTGCATTGGACCGTCATACCCACACTCGAAAAATCGTTTGAAGCCTTTGAAAAACCTACCTTGCCCAGTTGGCGCCCTGATATCGAAAACGTGAGCGGCCTTAATGTTTCTGCCCATTTTTTGGTGGACCGCGATGGCACCATCTATCGATTGATGCCCGAAACGACCATGGCACGACATGTCATCGGATTGAACCACTGTGCCATTGGCATAGAAAATGTTGGGGGCACCGAAGAACTGCCGTTGACCAGACAGCAATTGAAATCAAATACTTGGTTGGTCGATTACCTGAACTCAAAATATGATATTGATTATTTGATCGGCCACTACGAGTATACCCTTTTTGAGGGGCATCCCTTATGGTTGGAAGTCGACGAAGGCTATCGTACCGTAAAAACCGATCCTGGACCTGTTTTCATGGAAAAAGTACGACAAGCGACCAAAAAACACCATTTTAAGCCTGTACCAAATGAACCGACCCATGCGAATTGATTTTCTTTTAGTTTTAAGCTCTATTTTTTTATTGCTGCCCACGACAGCACAATGCCAAGAAGATTCCCTGGTCCCACAGCTCTATGATAGCTATGCAGATTTTATGGAACCAACGCTGAACAAAAGAAGGATTAAGTACCAACAGCTACAGCCCTTGATCCATACATTTAGGGAAAACCCCAAATTTGTGGTGCAAAAGGTAGGGGAGTCCATCGAAGGACGCGACCTCACCCTGCTAAGCATTGGCACTGGGGAAATCGATATTTTTCTATGGTCACAGATGCATGGTAATGAGCCCACGGCCACCCTGGCCATTTTCGATATCTTGAACTTTTTGGATTCTGATGCCTTTAAAAGTGAGAAGAATACAATATTATCAAAACTCAAGCTTCATTTTTTACCCATGTTGAATCCTGATGGGGCAGAGGTGTACCAGCGTAGAAATGCATTGGGCATTGACATCAACCGTGATGCGTTGCGCCTCCAATCCCCAGAGGGTAGAACACTAAAAAAGGTACGTGATAGTTTAGATGCAGATTTTGGGTTCAACCTTCATGACCAAAGTATTTATTACAATGCTGAACGTACAGAAAAACCGGCCACCATATCATATTTGGCCACCGCCTACAATTATGAAAAAGATATCAATGCAATTCGGGCCAATGCCATGAAGGTCATCGTATTTATGAACAATATCATACAAGCATATGCTCCTGGCCAAGTAGGGCGTTACAATGATGACTTTGAACCCCGGGCATTTGGTGATAATATTGCCAAATGGGGCACCAGTCTCATCTTGATCGAGTCGGGGGGATACATTAACGATACCGAAAAACAGGAAATCCGGAAACTAAATTATGTATCCATACTTGCTGCCCTCCATGCCATTGCCAATGACGGTTATCAAGACATACCGATAGCCGAATATGAAATGATTCCCCGAAACGACCGCAAACTATTTGACCTGAAAATTGCAAATGCCACCTATGAGCTTCTTGGAAAAATGTATGTATTGGATTTAGGGATATACCGCCAAGAAGTGGACCTGCAAGGGCACAATGCATTTTATTACAAAAGCAGTATTGTCGACCAGGGCGATCTGTCGACCTACTATGGATATGAAACCTTTGATGCTTCAGGGTACACCATCATTCCTCCAAAATACGAAGGAAGCACCGTGTACAAAAAAAGTGATATTGCATCTTATTTAAATGCAGGAATAGCCTATGTAGGCTATAATTCACTTTCAAAATTGACCCATCACGACTCCCCGATACATTTGATCAAAAGAGATTTTAAAGAGGGTGGTTTCATATTGGCCCCTGGCCAAAACCCGACTTTTTTCTTGGCAAAAGAAGGCAAACTTGCCTATGCGGTCATCAATGGCTTTATCATAGACCTCAACAGCCCCTTAAGCGAACAAAAGTTGGGCAACGCACTGCTATACCGCTAGTATCCAAATTGAATGTTCGTGTACGGACCATATAACAACAATACGACCAACATGACCAATAGGGTTGCCGCAATAGCGGAAAAGAGCGATAAAACCAACCCTTTGCACCAGTTTGATGTAGGCCCTATGGCACTTTCTTGAATAATTTCTTTGATGACATCCATTACCTAAGTCTTTGAGTTAAACTTTCACTGTTCAGTTTTTAGGATGTAGCTGTTTGTAGTTTGTATTGGTAAAACAACTATGATGCCAAATACCCTACCTTGGTTTATTTTACAATAACTTTACGGTACAGAACAATCCAATTTAGTATATTCTACAAGCTTTAAATAAACCACTATGGATTTGAAATCCATAGTTTTCTCAAAAGAATGAAATTCTTTTTTAATATCACTCAAGAATCCAGTTACCCTTTTCAGAATTGGGACACCCCTTGTGGTGTTCAAGGTATTCCTGAAC
>JBCDBD010000041.1:0-22563 GCA_039184335.1 Bacteroidota bacterium
ACGGGGCCCACCCCTTTCCATTCCGAACAGGGAAGTTAAGCCCGTCAGCGCCGATGGTACTGCCACACCAGGTGGGAGAGTAGGTCGCCGCCTTCCTTGGGACGCCCCGTGCATCAGCACGGGGCGTCCTTGTTTTTGGTATCTTTGGCAAGAACTGAAATGTACAGAATAGTAGTGATGCCCAAATCTGAACTGTTGGAAGAAAAATGGAATGTCTATTCGCATGCCCTGGGGATTGTATTAGGTGTTTTAGGCCTCATTTTTTTGTTAAGTGAAACTTCGAATGCAACAAGGCCAGAACCATTTTTTATTTATGGTTTCAGTATTATTCTTCTGTTTTCTGCATCAACAGTCTATCATGCAGTCTCAGATCCTAAATTAAAACATAAGCTACGGATATTGGACCATATCAGTATCTACTACTTGATTGCTGGAACCTATACTCCTGTCTGTGTTTATCTCTTAAAAGAATCTCGTGGGGAATTGCTTTTGTACCTGGTCTGGGGCTTGGCCATTTTTGGAACAATACTAAAACTCTTTTTTACGGGGAAATTCGAAATTTTTTCATTGGTGTTGTATGGTATTATGGGATGGGCAGTGGTAATCGATGTCAATTACTTGATTTCAAACATTTCTTCAAATGGGCTGTTTTTTCTTGGTTTGGGAGGTGTTTTCTACACAGTGGGAATGCTGTTTTACGCCTTGAAAAAAATACCTTATAACCATTTGATCTGGCACTTTTTTGTACTTGGTGGAGCCCTATGCCATTGGTGGTTTGTTTACAGTGAATTCGTTTTATGAATGTTAATTAAGCTAATATAGAAGGTTAGACAGAAAATAAAACGTTCAGTATATAGATTTATCATAAAGAAGTGATGATTTCAAGTTAAACTGCACAGTTTTGAACTACAATAAATTTGTATGCAAACCTTTTGATATGCGAATTGTAAGAGGTAGGTTACTTCCTTTTTTACTTTTATCCATCATCCTATTCCCGTTTATTTTTTTTGATAAAGGATTGATTATTCTGAAAATCAATAGTTTGAGAAATAATTTTTTAGATGTTTTTTTTATCAATGCCAGCTCTTTGGGTAACGCGATTACTGTTCTGTTCGCTTTCGTATTGGTACTTCGTTTTAAGTTGAAGTGGTTGGCAGTGTTTTTGTTGGCCTTTGGCATACAAGTGATGTTGGTACTATTGTGTAAAAAAGGATTTTATGCTGGAGCGTTACGGCCTTACCTCTATTTTTACCGATCAGGCATGGGCGATTTGGTACATTTGGTCGAGGGAGTGAAAATAAGGTACGTCAATTCTTTTCCATCAGGGCATACTGCAACAATCTTCTTTTTGGTTTCCTTTTTTGCACTATTGTCCCGGAATAAGGTAGCATCTTGGGTCTTGATGTTTGTGGGATGTTTTGTAGGCCTGTCACGAATTTATTTGGTGCAGCATTTTTATAGTGATGTTTATTTTGGATTGGTATTTGGCACCCTGTCATCTATAATTGCTTACTTGGTCGTTAGGCGATATTCCAAGGCATGGCATACTAAACAAATTCGTGTTGATTTTCAAAAAATACAGCGAAATACGCAAAACGTATGACGGCAGTTTTTTTAACTTTTACTTTACGCTCATTTTGTTGAATGTCAAAATTCGTTAAGTACAATAGTTATATTATTTTTATTGTCTCTTTTCTGTTATGCACTTCTTTTGTGGGGCTATATCCCATTTATATTTTAGATGAGGCAAGAAATGCAGAAGCTGCACGCGAGATGTTGGAATCGGGTAATTTTATTGTGCCTTATTTCAATGGGCAACTACGGACCGACAAGCCACCACTACACTATTTTTTCATGATCTTGGGCTATAAGCTGTTTGGCGTGAATGCGCTTGGGGCTCGTTTTTTTTCAGGAATTTTTGGTGCATTGACCATTATGGCGACGTATTCGTGTGTTAAGAGGTCTGCTGATATCAAACAGGCAATCATATGTACATTGGTATTGCTCTCCTCACTTTTTTTTGTGCAGGAGTTTCATTTGGCCGTACCTGATCCGTATTTGATTTTTTTTGTTTCTGCTTCCCTTTTTGCCTTTTATGTTTTTTATGAATCAAACCAAAAGCGATGGCTATGGGCCATGTATGTTTTGATTGGTCTCGGAATCATGACCAAAGGTCCGATCACCCTAGTTTTACCGGGAATTATCATTCCCACTTTTTTGCTCTTTAAAAAGCACTTAAGCCTGAAGTATTTGTGGGGACTATCACCATTTGTTGGTTTGCTTTTAATACTGGTAATTACGGTTCCTTGGTATTATGCGGTACATATAAGAACAGATGGGGAATGGACAACAGGCTTCTTTTTAGATCACAATATCTCAAGATTTGGCTCGGAAAAAGAGGGACATGGTGGATTGTTTTTCATCACTCCACTTTATGTGATTTTAGGGCTTTTGCCTTTTTCAGTTTTTATTGTGCAAAGCTTCAGGAATGCTTGGTTGGAAAGAAATACCAATAATTTTGTCCTCATTTCTTTTGTTGTTTCCACAACGACTATCATCTTTTTCAGTATATCCGGCACAAAACTTCCGAATTATCCGATGCCTTGTTATCCTTTTGTTGCTGTAATGATGGCTACTTATTTTAAAAAGATTCTGGATGAATCAAAAAGGACTGTGTACACTATATGGAGTCTATTGTTCTTGCTGTTTATTTCAATCGTATTGCCCATTGGAGGGTTTATTGCACTCACTTTTGAGATGCAATTTTTTTCTGTCCGTTATATCAGTCTTTTCCTTTTAATATTAACGGTCACATCGTTAATTGCACTTCATTTTTACAAGAAGAACAGCTTGAAAAAGGCTTTTATTTCGATTGCTTTGGGTTGGATTTTTACAGGAATTTCCCTTTTTGGGGCAATATATCCGGTTCTTACAAAAAGAAGTCCAGTCACTTTGGCTTCCAGGTTTTTAGACACAGATTCAAAGGTCATTGTCTATAAAAGATTTGATAGCGCATTCCCTATTAATTTCAAAAGGACTTATGAAGTGGTCGATTCAATAGTTTTGCTCGATGTTTTTTTGGAAAATAATCCTAATGGATATATCATTACCAATACCAAAAAAAAGGACGACTTGAAAAGACTCTCAAAATATAGGTTGGTACTTGAACAAAAAGCATTGTTTGAAGATCATATTACCAGAATATATTCAAAATACTGATAAATCATATCGGGCATCAAAATTGGCAATTGGGTAATGTCAAAAAATGGTTTCATTTTACGGTTGTCGAGTTTCAACGAAAAACCTACAGAAAATAAGCCCCAATAATTCCCAATAAGATGACCAACAATTTTCTAAGGTTGAATGTATGTTCTTGGGTACTCTCAAAAAGAATGACTGTAGACACGTGTAGCAGTACTCCTATGGCCAGTGCAGTGAGCTGGGTACCATATCGTGCTGCAAAGTTGGTGTGGACTGACAGGTAGCTCCCAAATGGAGTCATCAAGGCGAAAAGGGCCATGAATATGATAACAACGCCGATTTTGAGTTTTGAATTGACCAAAAAGATGGCTAGAATCATGGCAACGGGCACTTTATGGATCAAGATTCCATAAATGATATCATTATTTTCACGAATGGGTACCCCTTCGATTAAGGCATGTAATGAAAGGCTCAAAAACAATAGCCAGGGAAAACCGTTGTCTTTCATGTCAAGATGCATATGACCGTGTTCAGCACCTTTTGAGAAGAACTCCAAAAAAACTTGCAATAGAATGCCGATTAAAATGAAAATGGCAATATGTCTAGGATTGGAGTGACGATAGACCTCAGGTAACAATTCAAAAAAAGTCAAGGCCAGTAAAAAAGCACCACTGAAAGCAAGGATTAGCTTGATATTTTTTTGGGAATCCAGTTTAAGCAGTAATACAAGGGCCAGACTTAGCAGTACGGCCAAAATGGGTAATAGGTATACCATCAATAGTGATAATTGGCTAGGATCAAGGAATAAAAATAGCCTATTTTTACAGAACACGATGACAAAATGAAGCACAGCAATTTTCGTATGTTGGCCAAAACCCTATATGGGTTTGAACCACTTCTTTCTAAAGAACTTAGAAACCTTGGAGCCGGAAATGTCAAAGAAGGTGTCCGTAATGTCACCTTTGAAGGGGACATAGGATTTCTGTACAAGGCCAACCTCAATTTGCGTACTGCATTGAAAGTATTCAGACCACTACAAACGTTCAAGGTTTTCAATGAACGGCAGTTATACCAGCATGTTTATGAAATCGATTGGCCATCCCTTTTTAATGGCAATAGAACGTTTGCCATTGATACGACCATGAACTCAGGAGTCTTTAACAATTCAATGTTTGTTTCACAAAAAGCAAAAGATGCCTTGGTCGATAGGTTTCGCCATTCAAGACTTGACCGCCCCAATGTCAATACGCAAAACCCACATATACGTATCAATGTGCATTTACAAGAAAACACTTGTACCATTTCATTGGACAGTTCAGGTAATTCTTTGCACCAAAGAGGGTATCGTACTGCAACCAATATAGCGCCCATTAATGAAGTATTGGCTGCTGGAATTTTGCTACATAGCGGATGGGACGGCTTGTCAGATTTCATGGATCCCATGTGTGGCAGTGGAACCTTTTTGATTGAAGCAGCCATGATTGCCTGCAATGTGCCTGCTAACATTAATCGTGGTCACTATGCTTTTATGCATTGGAAAGACTTTGATGAGTCCCTTTTTCTGAAAATCAAGGAGGCAGGCTTGAACAGGGTACGTGACTTCAAACATGCCATAGTTGGGTATGACAAAGCTCCCTCAGCAATACGAAAGGCTGCTGAAAATATTGATAGTGCGAATCTTTCTGATTACATCACGGTGGAACGAAAAGATTTTTTTAGAACGATGAAGCCATTAGAGACAAAAACTCACATGGTATTCAACCCCCCTTATGGAGAGCGGTTGTCCATTGATGAAAAGAGTTTTTATTCTAAAATTGGCGATACCTTAAAACAAGGGTATCCAGATACTCAAGCTTGGATGATTACCGCTAACATAGAAGCATTAAAACATGTCGGATTAAGACCTTCACGTAAGATCAAGGTGTTCAATGGAAAATTGGAATCGCGATTGGTCAAGTATCAAATGTATGAAGGTAGCAAAAAAGCAAAGCACAATAGCTGATGAAACCAAAGACTAAGGCCTTATTGTTCAATTTTATAGCTTTTGTCGTACTGTTCCTTACAGTTAGACTGATCTTAGGATATTACCTGCCTTTAAATGCCATTTTTCTAGCCGTAACCTCTGCAATAATTGCAAATATACGGGCACCTAAGTTTGGGGCAATACGCACAGATGAAGGAGAAAAAGTACTTATGAAATGGATTTTTATTAACGGGATGCGCGAAGTTTAGTACTGATAGATGCTATGGATTCAGCAATAATAACAATTAATTTTAGTTAAATTAATTTTTAATTAACTTTGCTGAAACATTAGATTTAACATGTCAAAAAAAAGTAAATTAAAAAAAGCACTGAAAAAGGCACAAAAGCAGGTTAAAGTCCAAAAACTAAAGACAAAAAAAGCCATCAAGGCCTTAAAATCATTTAAGAAAAAGGGAGGTAAGAAAAAAGAACTGAAAAAAGCGGTAAAGGTGGCCAAAGTACGAAAATTGGCTGTTAAGAAAGCGGTAAAGAACGCGGCCATTGCAAAGAAGGCATATAAAAAAGTAGCCTAAACAGCTCATCTTAGTTTAGTACTAACTCAACCAAAAAAGGGGCCATTGGACCCCTTTTTTGGTTTTTTTTGTTTCAATTTTCTTTAATTTCTTTGAAAACCCTTGATTGGACCCCATCTGGTGTGGGTGCCTTAGCATACCACTGGATAGTTGTTTTATTCCTGGTTTTCCAGCGTTTCCCGTTTTTTCTTTGCCCTTTTATAGAACGGGATGAAGTATGAAATGGAATAGTTGTAACCCACTCCCCATTTACTGTTATCGGTAACTTTATTGAACCCAGGTATCCATAGATTGGGAAATCGGTCTTCTTCGGTATTGGTGATCAGGTGGCCTAGGCGAATACTCATACCAACATAAATATTTGAAAATAGTTCGGCTTTCAAACCGATGACCAACTCTAACCACGTGGCATTTAAACTACTGAATTCCTCAGCCTCTGTACTTCCTACTATAAAACCATCGGGATTAAAATAGCGATTGCTGTCAAAAATACGGTATTCGTTCAAGGTTTGGCTAAAACTGGCTATTGCATAGCGTCCTCCCAAAGTGATGCTGTTGCTCATGCCATACCAGTTTTGATAGGTATTGTAATCAGCACCTAGCTTTAAATAACTTCCAGAAGTGGTAAAATCATATATATCGATATTAGAGAGATTTTCTATACGTGATCTTTCTTCATTTCCCAATTCAGCGGCCAACCATAAGCTTTCATTGATTCGATAATCGCCCACAATTTCAAAACCTGTATAGTCTTCATCTGCAAAAGAGAGTACAGGCCTACTGATATCTACACCAATGCGTAGTCCGTATTCTTGTTTATTTGCCACTGTATCCTTTGATTGTAGGTCAATTGGCTTGCGCTGTGAAATTGCTCCTGCGGCAAACAACAGCATAGCAATGCTAGTGAAATATTTTGACATGTATAGAGCCTGAATTTTCAATGTTTGGGGTTACAATTTGTATATTCTGTATCCAGTTGTCAGAATCGGTCTGCAGGGTTTCGGTGAGGCCTTCAAAATTGCCCACAAATCCACATGCCCTGGAAACGAAGACTTCTTGTAATACATAATCAAATGACAGTGTGTCAATGTTGCCTGTTTCATTGCCCTCATCATCATCTTCAGAATCTGTAATGAAAACATAGCTTGTACTGGTAGTATCGATTTGTAGCGGAATTCCAATCGAATCCAACGAATTTGATCTATCGGTAAAAGTATCAGGTGAGGTGTCAAACCCTAGGGCGCGAACACGTAATAAAGAGACATTTTTCGACACTAAGGTGTCTTCGACATCAAAAAAGCCGATGACCAGCAAAGGAGTATCACTGTCAACACAGATATCATCTTTTTCACATGATGATAAATAACAGATAGCTAAGGCCAGAAATAAGACCGGGATGATTTTATTCATGAATTGCACAAAACAGATTTTATCAAAAACTATACCTAATCGCGTAAAAGTACAACATTTTCAACGTGCCCTGTTTCAGGGATTCAAAATCAATCTTTCTTGGTAACAAAAGCTATGCTGGCAATTAAAAGGATGTTGCTATTGAGAAGATAAGTATCCATATGGTGCTATTGAATTGCTTATCAATTGCATAACGAAAATAGCTGAATTTTGATCTGACTTCTGTTCCTATTCGAAGTATATTGAAAAGAATGCGATTGTTTTCAATATCTTTTTAAGACAAAAAAGAGTCTGATATGGCCAATTGTGTATACGTCCAATGCCGTTTAATCTGATAAGTTTTAGTCGAACACAAGCAGTTCATATCTTATGGGATATTCATGCCAATCGTTTTTTTGTTATTTGTCGATTTTCCAGTTATGCTCTCAATTCAAGCAAACAGACACTTTCGACATGATGGGTTTGCGGGAACATATCTACGGGCTGGACTTTGGTGACTTTATACCTTTCATTTAAAATGCCCAAATCACGGGCTTGCGTAGCGCTGTTACAGCTAACGTAAACAATTCTTCGCGGTGCAGTGGCCATTAGTTGTTTCACGACTTTTTCGTGCATGCCATCACGTGGGGGGTCGGTAATGATGACATCGGGAAGTCCGTTTTCTGAAATGAATTTTTGATTGAGCACGGTTTTCATGTCACCCACATGAAAATCCACATTCTTGATTCGGTTGCTTACGGCATTGGCTTTTGCATCGGCAATAGCTTCAGGTACGGCTTCCACTCCCACAACTTTCTTGGCTTTGTTGGCCACAAACTGGGCGATGGTACCGGTGCCGGTATACAGGTCATAGACCAGTTCATTGCCAGTCAATCCAGCAAAGTTTCGAACAACCTTATACAGTTCGTATGCTTGCTGCGAATTGGTCTGGTAAAATGATTTGGCATTGATTTTAAATTGCAATCCTTCCATTTCCTCAAAAATGTGGTCTCGTCCGTGGTAGCAAATTACTTTTTGGTCATAAATAGTGTCATTTTGTTTTTGGTTGATAACATATTGCAGGGAGGTGATTTCTGAAAATGTGGATATTAAAAAGTCCAATAAGAGCTCTCTTTTCAAACGGTGGTCTTCATAAAATTGTAGAAGCACCATAATTTCCCCAATTGATGTGATTCGTATCATCAATGTACGTAAAAGTCCCTCTTGGCTTTTTGGGTTAAAGAAAGAAAGGTCATTTTGTGATGCAAAGTTTCGTATAGCTATTCGAATGGCATTGGAGGGATCTTCTTGCAGGTGGCATTTTTCAATATCCAGAATTTTGTCCCACATCCCTGGTATGTGAAAGCCAAGGGCATTTCTATCGGTAATGTCTTTATCAGAATTGATTTCACTTTCAGTAAGCCATCGACTGTTAGAAAAAGAGAATTCCATCTTGTTCCGGTAAAAGTACTGTTTTGATGATCCAAGAATGGGATGAACTTTTGGGAGCTTTATGTTACCGATCCGTGTTAAGTTGTTCTCAACTTCTTTTTGCTTGTAATGCAATTGGTGCTCATAGGCCATATGTTGCCATTTACAACCCCCACATAGCCCAAAGTGTTTGCAGATCGGTGTAGTGCGTTTTTCAGAGAACGTATGGAATTTTGTGGCAATCCCTTCATAATAGGCCTTTCTTTTTTTGAAGGTCTGTATGTCGACCACATCACCCGGTACGGCATTCGACAAGAAAATCACCCTCCCATCTGGGGCTTTTGCAATAGTTTTTCCCTTGGCACCAGCATCTGCTATCGTAATTTTTTCAAAAGTCTGTCGTCTCCTCTTTTTTTGCATTCGACAAATGTACTTTGTTTTAAGAGTTTTCAGAAAAACAAAAGTTTTGGGTTGTATTATTATTTTGTAGCTTCGCTTTTCTACCAGGGATGATTTCTCTCCTACGCTGAATTTTCGAGTCTTCGAAAGAAAAAAGGTACAGAAGGAATTACTGAAGTTTTATTTTAAAGTGATTATTATACGTCATGTCAGTTTTGGAAAAAACCACCTCGCGAGATGCCATTGCATTGGAAAATAAGTATGGTGCCCATAACTATCATCCGTTACCCGTGGTATTGAGCAAGGGGCAAGGGGTTTATGTATGGGATGTTGAGGGTAAAAAGTATTACGATTTTCTTTCAGCTTATTCGGCAGTAAACCAAGGCCATTGTCACCCGAAGATTGTTTCAGCCTTAAAACGGCAAGCCGATGTCTTGACTTTGACCTCAAGGGCTTTCTACAATGATATTTTGGGCAAGTACGCCCAATTCATCACCACCTACTTTGGGTACGATAAAGTCTTGCCTATGAACACTGGTGTTGAAGGGGGAGAGACCGCGGTTAAGTTGGCTAGAAAATGGGCATATGAAGTAAAACGCGTACCGACCAATAAGGCCAAGATCATCTTTGTCGAAGGTAATTTTTGGGGGCGTACACTGGGCGCAATCTCGTCATCGACAGATCCATCAAGTACCATTGGATTTGGCCCTTTTATGCCCGGTTACGAAATTATTCCTTACAATGATTTAGGTGCGCTGAAGAAAGCAGTGGAAGATCCCCATGTGGCCGCCTTTATGGTAGAACCGATTCAAGGCGAGGCAGGGGTATTCGTACCTGATGATGGATATTTGGGCAAGGCATACAAAATTTGTAAAGAAGCGAATGTATTGTTCATTGCTGACGAAGTCCAAACGGGTATTGCACGTACAGGAAGACTACTTTGCTGTGACCATGAAGATGTCAAACCAGATATCTTGATTTTGGGCAAAGCCCTCTCAGGGGGGGTATTTCCGGTCTCTGCCGTTTTGACCAGCGATGAAGTAATGTTGACCATTAAACCAGGGGAACACGGTTCAACCTTTGGAGGCAATCCCCTCGCTTGTGCAGTTGCCATGGCCGCCTTGGAAGTGGTTCAAGAAGAACAGCTTGCTGAAAATGCTCATCATTTGGGCAACATCTTTAGGGCTGAGATGGAAAAATTGGTAGCTAAAACCCCATTGGTAAAGTTGGTTCGGGGTAAAGGGCTGTTGAATGCCATTGTCATCAATGATACCGAAGATAGTGCTACGGCTTGGGATATTTGTATGGCATTAAAGGGGAACGGGCTTTTGGCCAAACCAACCCATGGCAATATTATTCGATTCGCACCACCTCTGGTAATGAATGAAGCGGAATTGATGGATTGTGTCACCATTATTTCGAAGACACTGTTGGACTTTCGAAAATAAACGAGGGTTTTACTGAATTAAAATGCCATTTCCTAACAAAGGGTAGTGTGTAATCTTTTGTTGCAAAAGATTACGATCTAGAACAGTTGCGAAGTGGCATTTGGAAAGATTATTGGTTTAATGGTATTGCTATGGAATTGGTAATGAGGCAGTGCCATTGCGTCTAGCCCGTTTTAACTGTCTTTGGATTTTTTTGATTGCAGATTCAATTGATTTTTCAGGTTCGATGATGTTATATTCTCCCCAGAAATTGGGATCTGAAAACCCAATCGCTTCATCAGTTAAGATAATGGACGATTTAATTCGCTCGTTGTTTTTTGGTATTTCTCCTGAAACATTCGTTTTCCAGTCGGTTACCGCCATTTCTGCAGTCATGCTATATACAGAGTTGAACAGTTTGTCTTGCCAGTCAACTTTAAATTCCAATAAAACATTGCTGTACCCATAATACCATTTTCCTCCTTTTTCCCTGTAATCGATTCTATAGGCAATTTGAGTGGGCCATACATCGACTTTTGGGGGTTTTCTTCTTACAAAAAGCCTTGCTGCTTTTTGCTTGTTGGTAATATTTAGGGTATAGATAGCACTGGTGAGCGTTTTGTTTACGACATCTATAAACAGTTCGCCTTGGTAAAGAGGTTCATCGATGCTCTCCAGTTGTCTGAATTTGATAACGTAGATTGCCCTGTCGTTAATTTTGGTCGACCGATCGAAAGTAAACTTGTAAAAGGGTAAAAATGACTTATCAAAAATATATTCCGGATATTTCATGATGTCTACATACAGCGTATTGAATGGACCGCCCTGTAGCTTTAAGGCCACCGTATCGAGTTTGCTGTAATCCGTACTTTTTCGGGCCTTGTACAATTGTACGATATCCTTTCCTTTGGAATTATAGGGTGATTTATAGATATTCACCACAGCTTCGGATAATGAAACATTTCTTCTTCTCTTTTTAATGGTCTCTCGATAGAAAGCAGTCATCAAAGTAGGGTCATCAATGTAATTCTCACCTCTTTTTCTCAGTACTTCCCTTACTAGGGCAGTCGGATTTTTGGGGATGTCAACATTGACCTCTGAAAGTTGGGTCACGGCAACGGAAAGTCCTATACTATTGTTCCTTGGTTTGAGTTGACTTAGGGCAATACTTCGCGTTTTGTAGCCTAAAAACGATACAATGACGGTGCTGTTACTTAGGCTTTCAGGAACTTTTAGAAGAAATTCGCCCTCAGTATTGGTAATGGTGCTGATATTGGTGTTTTCTACCGAAATAGTGGCGAAGATGAGAGATTTTCCAGTGGTCAGGTCCACTACCTTGCCCCTATACTGGTTCAACTTTTCAATAATATCTAGGTCTTCTTGAAAGGCGGCAACCTCGCTCATGGCAGCCATCAACAAAAGTGTTGTTGCCCAGAGTGATTTTATCAGAAGTTTTTTTGAAAATTTAGGGGCTACATCGAACATGGTACTGCACTTTTTGAAATCTACAATTTTTCTCTAAGTTACTAATTTTTAATCACATGTGTTGGGTTGAAAAAAACGGTTTTCCGGTGGAACTTTCAAGGGACCAACGAAATGCCAACTGCTAGTCAACCATAAAAAGGGCATTGGCAAAAAATAGTTTTCCATTTTCCCAAAAGCCTCTGAAAAGTGGATTGTCAACCATGTAAATTACTTTGCCGCTACCATGGTTCTCCGATCCAAAAATTAAGGTCTTGCTTATTTTTTTTTGGGCCTCGCTGCCTGCAAAACCAGATATGGGCCTTGTATTATCATCAAGATAGACAGCATTGCCACTTTCTAGATATTCATAGGCTTCATTACCCAATTTCAGCGTAAAATAATTTGCCCCATAGCCGTAGGCCATAGGATGTGTTGTATCGACCTTGGCTTTGAAAATGGCACCGGTAATCGCCTTTTTTATACGTTCACGTTGGGCATTTTCGTGGGGTTTTAGACTGTTTTTAGTACTATCGCTTCCTTCTTTTCGCAGTTTAATATCAAAACCATTTTTGCCGTCAATTCCCTTGATGGCACCTCCCATGGCAATCAGTTTGCCCCCACTTTTGACCCAGTTTTTCACTTTCTCGCTTTTCCTTTCATCAAAGAAGCTGGTATACCTTCCACTAGGTAGGACCAGTATGTCATAATCGTCCAAATCCACTCTTGAAAAATAGTCACTATCGATAACTGACAACGGATAATGCAATTGTTGCTCAAAAAAATGCCAGATTTCCCCAAAACGTAAGGTCGAGGTTGGTTTTCCCGATAGTATCGCAATTTTAGGCTTTTCGATCATTTGTACATAGGCAGAACCAAAATCCTTTCCTGAATCGACAAAACCTGTTGGTGTCTCAGTAATTTTCTTAGCGTGTTTTTTTGCGATACGGTCTAGTTTGTTGAGAAAACCTGCTTTGTTTTGGTTGTCAGCCCTTGTGACGATTAAGCTTCCTCTCTTAAAGTTTTTATTTGCAATGGAAAACGGCTTATGACTTTTTCTGACCCGGATACCCTCTTTCAATAGCGCGGCGAGAAACCGGGCATCTTTCATGCTGTTCCAATCGGTAACATATGCATAGCTTTTGTTTGAAAGTGTACTGGAGGAATCATTTGGGTTCTTGTAGTTCTTACTCAATGGTACGTTGACCGTTGAGGCAATTGCGTTTAATCCATAAGCGTAGGGTAGTGACCATGCGGTAATATCATAGGTCAGTGAATCACTCAATTTGGCATCAGGCTCAAAAAGCACCTTGACCATCGTACCCTTGGGCTGGTTTGTGGAGACCACCAAAGAATTTTCATTGGTTTTCATACTGCCATTGGTCTTGGTACTATAATCAAAACCCTTGACAGTTCCTGTATTGGCTCTTCCATAAACGATATCATGATTGGAAAGTAGCTCTTCCAAGGCCGTCATGTTGTCGCTATTTCCTTTCAAGACATAGCTTTTGTACTTGTAGTCTTTTTTGGTATAGAACTTCTTGAATTCAGCAGTCAGGGTATTGACATTTTTGGTTGCCACTTCTACTGTTGACAGCCCGGTGGTATGGTGGTGTGCAATACGGTCTTTTAAGGTCAGTGTATCGCCAATTTTTGTAATGATCCCCAATCCGGCCCTGCCACTTCCTCCCTGTTCATAGGTCATGCCAATGGAACCATTATAGGTAGGGTAGGTGTCACCATAGCTTGGGTAAAAAAGGTCGAAGATTTCTTTAGTGAAATAAAACCATCCATTGGCATCAAAATATTTCGCATGATTTTTACCGATGGTTACCTGAAAATCGCGTTGAAAATCAGTAATCACCTCATGATAGGGCTCCGCTGCCGGCGCAAAATAGTATGGATTGTTCACGCCCTGTTCATGAAAATCAACATGAACATGGGGTAACCACTGGTTATATACTTTTATTCTTTGCTGGCTTTCTACTTGGGTCAGCCATGCCCAATCCCTATTGAGATCAAACATGTAATGGTTGCTACGACCGTTCCACCAGCCCTCATGGTGTTCCTTACTATTGGGGTCGACCTGGTGCGGTGTGTTCTTATATTGGTTATACCAATTGCTGTATCGATCTCTCCCATCTGGATTCATACAGGGGTCCATAATGACCACTGTATTTTCAAGGTAGTCGCTTTTGGTGGTCAACAATTCATAAATGGTAAGCATTGAGGCTTCTGTACCTACACTTTCATTACCGTGAACATTGTAACTTAGCCAAACTATGGCCTTTGATGCATTGCCTGCTCCATTTGTGGCCTGAAAATGGTCTTTACGAATATCATCCAGGTTTTTGAGGTTGTCGGGAGAAGTCACAAAGACCAGTAGCAATGGCCTACGTTCATTGGTTTGGCCATATTCCACCAATTTTACCCTATTTGAGGCTGTTTTGGCCACATATTGATAGTAATCAACCACTTCATGATGTCTTGTGAATTGGGTGCCCAACTCGTAACCCAAGAACTCAGAAGGTGACTGTAGGTCTTGTGCTGATATAACGTAAAGTGAAAAAAGCGCGGCTAAAAATACGATTCGATTCATTTGGTCCGGTATATTTTTGTAAAGAACCAAATCTAACAATAAATTCCAGATTCAGAATTGTTTTTGGTGTTCATGTAAAAGGGCAATCGGGCTAATTAACGTATTTTTAGGAGTCCAAAGAAAGAAGAAGTTTATCTTTAGGCCGATTTTGATACTTTCAATGGAAGTAGACTGTATACCTTTAAGAAAAACCGGTTATTTTTCTGAGCTGATATGTGACTATTTGGATGAAAAAAAGGAACTGCTACCTTTTATTAACCGGAACCCTTACCTTAAAAATTTTGGTCTTCAACTTGCAGAAAAAAAGCAAAATTATCCTGATGCCCACCGAAAAGTGTTGGTTGAGGCTTTAAAGCATCAATATTCAGATTTCAACATATCAGATGCAACCGTTGAAAATATTGATGCCCTGAACGATAACAATACATTTACGGTGACCACCGGCCACCAATTGAACCTTTTTACGGGGCCACTCTACTTCTTGTATAAAATTGTATCGGTCATCAATCTTGTTTCTAGGCTTGCGGCGGAATACCCAGATCACAACTTTGTTCCCATCTATTGGATGGCGACCGAAGACCATGATTTTGATGAGATTAATTTTTTCAATTTCAAGAGCAAGAAGGTACAATGGAATTCTTCGGCAACTGGTGCGGTCGGGCGAATGAAAAACCAGGGTCTTGAAGAGGTGCATAAAGTGCTTTCAAAGCAATTGGGCGAAACAGAAAACGCGCAACGTTTAAGTCTTCTTTTTGAAAGGGCCTATCTTGGGCATGAAACATTGGCAGATGCCACTCGTTTTTTGGTCGACACACTTTTTGGTGACTATGGGCTCGTCATCATTGACGGTGATGATTTCACGTTGAAACGGCTTTTGATCCCCTTTATCAAAAAGGATATTTTTGAAAAGATACCCTTCAACGAAGTCAGTAATAGCATAGCTGCACTGACCCAACTGTCAACCCGCTACAAAATACAGGTCAATCCGCGTGAAATCAATTATTTCTACTTGATAGATGGTGTACGGGAACGGTTGGTAGAAATAGAAGATGGTTTTGTGGTCTACGGTACTGAACTTAAGTTTTCAAGGTATGAACTGGAACTGGAGTTGGAAACCCATCCAGAGCGATTTTCACCCAATGTTATTGCCCGCCCCTTATATCAAGAAGTCATCTTGCCCAACCTTTGTTATATAGGTGGTGGGGGTGAGCTGGCCTACTGGCTTGAGTTCCATGCTTATTTTGAGCGACTTGAAATTACTTTCCCGATATTATCGCTACGAAATTCAGTGCTGCATATCTCTGAAAAACAATACGATAAGATAGCAAAACTAGGCATTGATATCGATGACCTTTTTTTGCGGCAGTCTACGCTAATCAACAAGAAAATAAGAAAGATTTCAAACATTGACATTGACTTTTCGTCCCAAAAAAAGCAATTGGTCGCACAATTTGAAGCCTTGTATGATTTGGCGAAATTGACTGATAAGTCTTTTTTGGGAGCCGTAAAGGCGCAAGAGGTAAAGCAGCTCAAAGGACTGGAAGTTTTAGAGAAACGTTTGTTGAAAGCCCAAAGGCGAAAGCTAAAAGACCATGTCATTCGTCTGACCGAGATCCAGAATACACTTTTCCCCAATGCTTCGTTGCAAGAACGACAATTGAATTTTTCAGAGCTGTATTTAGAATTTGGCGATGATCTTATTCCCTTGTTAATTAAATACTTAGATCCACTGCAAAAAGAATTTTTGGTTTTAAGGCACTAGAAAGCTTCCTTTCCAATCATTACCTGCCTTTGTAAACATTGTTCTGGTATGGTGCGGGTGTCCCAATCTCAAATACTCCACTTTATGGGTTTTGATCTCAACTACACCAAAGAAGTGTTCGGTGCTTAAATATGTTAAGGCATCTGGATTATGCAAGGGATCTCCCGGTGTGGCATTAACGGTATATTCCTTTCTTGAGTTCAACGGTATCTGTTGCCAAAGCGACCGTATGGTAGCTTGTTCTTTTATGATACTTCCAATCCCTTCCATTTTAAGCTGTACCAACTGTTTTGGATGATAGAACAAAGCTGAAATGGAACTGTTGTATTGAAGATGCTGAATTTTGGCAGAGCGTTTATCGGTGTAAAAGTATAGTGTCAGATCGGGATCTACTTTTCTGAGTACAACAGTTCGTTGTTGTGGGCAATTATTTTCATCAACTGTGGCCAAGGTAAAAAAACGGAACGGATGTTCTTTTTTTGTTGCTCCCTTAATAAGTTCATTTTTAAGTTGTTCGAAAACAATATGTAGCATGGGATTCCTTTTTTAAAAATAATTGGAAAAATAAGTAGGGTTTTTGGAAACTCGGTTGTTTTAGATACAAATTGCTATGGGAAGGAGTTTTTAGAACCCCTTTTTAAATAAAATGAGTTAGTAAATTCATGTGTTTAGGTTGGTTTTGATTTTATTGCAACAAAAGTCCGGGGTGGTTCCCGGACTTTTTTTTGATTAAAAAATGCAATCGCGCAGTATCATGGTGTTGTTCAATGGGGCATATTGTAGGGGAATCAATATCATAGGTGACTTAATCCACCTTGTATTCCAAACGCATGGTGATAGAGGCAGTCTTGTTTTTTGATGAGGTATTGTAAGCACCACCCCAACTGTAGTCTTCCCCTGAATTTTGCCCTGTGATCTGAAACACTCCCATTCTGGCTGAAATAAGATCACCTAATTGGCCACCTGCATTTTCAGCTATTTTTTCAGCCCGAATTCGGGCATCTTCAGTAGCTTTTGAAATCATTTCAATTTTTAAGTCAGCCAGTTTGGTATAGTAATAGCGTGGTGGTGAAGAATTGAACTGTACCCGTTTGTTCAACAGTTCGGTTATCTCTCGGGCCACAGCTTCAATTTTACTGACATCGGTAGACTCTATCTGTACGGATTGTGAAAGTTCATAGCCCCTAAAAATACTGCCTACGTAATTGCCATTTTCGTATTTGTTGTCGCGTTGTTCGCTGGTCTGTACTGAATTGAAGATGATATTTTCTGTATCTATACCTTTAGATACTAAATAGTTGCGCACAATTTCCTTTTGGTCGTTCAACTGCTCAAAAGCAACCGTCAATATTGGGCTATATGACGAAAAACGACCCTCCCATACAATAAGGTCTGAGGTGAAATTTTCATTGCCCAGTCCGGTTACCGAGATGACTTGTAGTGGGTTCGCCCTTTTCACATAGGAATTTCCCAAAAAATAAGCAGCTACAACAATGGCGATACCAAAGATAAAAGCAGTAAGGTGTTTCATTGTTCGAATTTTCGATAAGTTGTTATAAATATACCCAAAAGATACTTTTTGAAATAGGTCAAATTGCTATTTTTGCCCATGCAAAACCAAGTACTCATCCTTGACTTTGGTTCCCAATATACCCAATTGATAGCTAGGCGTGTTCGGGAGCTGAATATTTACTCTGAAATAAAACCCTTTAATCACCTTCCTGACAATCTAAATGATTACAATGCGGTCATCCTTTCGGGATCTCCTTATTCAGTAAGGGCTGAAGATGCACCACATCCCGACTTGTCAAAGATAAAGGGAAAGATACCCCTATTGGCCATTTGCTATGGGGCGCAATATTTGGCACATTTCAATGCTGGAAATGTAGAGCCGTCGGCGACTAGGGAATATGGTCGTGCCAATCTGAACTATATCAAGCCCGAGGAGCCTTTTCTTGCACATATTGGTTTAGGAAGCCAGGTATGGATGAGCCATAGTGATACGATCAAGAAATTACCGACAAATGCCATTCGTCTGGCCAGTACAGACGATGTTGAAAATGCGGCTTTTCGTATTGATGGGGAAGCTACCTATGGCATTCAATTTCACCCAGAGGTATATCATACAAAGGATGGAAAACAGTTGCTTGAAAATTTTTTGGTACATATAGTCGGATTACGACAAGACTGGACCCCTGATGCCTTTGTGGAAACCACTGTTGCTGAACTTCAGGAAAAAATTGGTTCTGACAAGGTGATTTTGGGGCTTTCGGGGGGGGTAGACTCCAGCGTGGCAGCCATGTTGCTCCACAGGGCCATAGGAAGCCAACTACACTGTATTTTTGTCAACAATGGGCTGTTGCGAAAGAATGAATTTGAAAAAGTGCTGAAACAATATCAAGGTATGGGGCTGAATGTGAAAGGAGTAGACGCTTCGGCACGTTTTTTGAACGCCCTAGAAGGGGCATCAGAACCAGAGAGAAAACGAAAGATCATAGGCAGGGTATTTATTGAAGTCTTTGATGACGAAGCACATAAGGTAGAAAATGCCATTTGGTTGGCCCAAGGTACCATCTACCCAGATAGGATTGAATCTGTATCTGCAAGTGGAGGTCCGTCGGCTACAATAAAGAGCCATCATAATGTTGGGGGGTTACCAGACTATATGAAACTTAAAATAGTGGAGCCCCTGCAGCTATTGTTCAAAGATGAGGTACGCCGGGTAGGTAAGAGCATTGGAATGCACGACAGTATTCTAGGGCGGCATCCGTTCCCCGGGCCTGGTTTGGGAATACGGATTTTGGGTGACATTACTGCCGAGAAAGTAGCCATTTTACAAGAAGTTGATGATCTATTTATTGAAGGACTTAAAGAATGGGGGCTATATGACAAGGTATGGCAAGCGGGTGCCATGCTGTTGCCCGTCAATAGTGTTGGGGTGATGGGCGATGAACGTACCTATGAAAAATGTGTGGCCTTACGGGCTGTTGAAAGTACTGATGGAATGACTGCCGATTGGGTAAATCTACCCTATGATTTTTTACAGAAAATTTCAAATACAATAATCAATAGGGTAAAAGGCGTTAATAGAGTGGTATATGATATCAGTTCAAAACCGCCAGCAACAATTGAATGGGAATGAAAAACATCTTTTTTAAGTCGCAATCGACCATGTTTGTAGTACTAATGCTATCAACCATGGCCTTTGCCCAGCGTTATGAGACACATGCTGTCAAAGAAGGGGAAACACTTCAGGGCATTGCCAAGCAATATCGGGTGACACCCTATACCATACTTCAATCGAACAAAGAGATTAAAAGTGCTGCTGATGTCAAGCCAAATATGCTATTGGTGGTTCCTTTGGAGGGTTCTTCCATTCAGGATCTAACTGTGGTGACTGAAGAAGGTGAACAAAAGAAATCACAAATCGAACCCATAGCGTTTATCAAACACCGTGTTCGAAGAAAAGAGACCATTTTCAGTATCGTCAAGCGTTACGATATTACTGAAGAACAGTTGAAAAAGTATAATAAGGCACTTTACGCATCTACCCTCCAAAAAGGGATGGTACTTCAAATACCAAAATACCCAAAAACCGAAGATAAAGATGAGCAAGCAATTGATTTTGAAATATATACTGTTCAGCCTAAAGAAACCAGATGGAGTATTGCACATAAGTATGGTATTACAATAGATAGTTTGGTATTGCTCAATCCTGAATTGCCAAAGCATTCAAGTTATTTGGCCGAAGGGCAACAATTGAAGCTTCCTAGGCTCAAAGGTGACAGTTTAGAAGAACAGAAAGTAGCCATTTTTGAATCATATACAGTACCTAGATCAATCGGTATTTATAGGATCAGCCAAGAATATGGCATATCGAGTGATTCCATTATCAAACTGAATCCTGAGATCATAGCACAGAATGGTTTAAAGGAAGGCATGATATTGCGATTGCCAAAACGACAACTTAAAAGTGAAATTGTCAATACCGAGAATTATATTTTCTATGAGGTAAAGCCCAAGCAGAATATTTTTAGATTGACACAAAACCTTAGAATCACGCGGGAAGAACTTTTTGAACTGAACCCAGATTTGGCAAATGGCCTGAAGGCTGGTATGGTCTTAAAATTGCCCAAAGAAAAAACAGGGGAACTCGAAGTAAAAAATGCCTTGGTTTTAGATAACATCGACCTTATCGATAGTATGGATATCCAAAATCGTCCAAAATTGGTCTACTTGCTCCCCTTTCGATTGGATCGTATCGATTTGATGGACAAAAAAAGAACTGAAGGTCAGATCAGGTCCAGAAAAGATATCAAGTATGCGCTTGGCCTTTATACAGGTGCCATGGTAGCACTGGATTCCATCAAGAATTTTGGCTTATCGGTAGAGGTTTCATTTTATGACACCGAAAGAAAACTTGAAAAGGTAAAAAACATATTGCGCAAAGAACCTTTGTATGATGTTGATGCCATTATCGGCCCGGTCGATCCTGGTCTATTGGGCGAAGTGGCTGTACAGGCTTCAAATTACAATGTGCCCGTGTTGGCACCCTTTGCTGCTGAAAGTGAGTTGAGTTTGGGCAATGTCTTCTTCTCTTTACCTAAAGATGAAATTTTACGTGAACATATACTTTCATATTTGGCAACTAAGCGCACCAATGAAAATGTAATCATAATTGCCGATTCTTCACATTACATTGCCAGGGATTCCATTTTAAAGGCTTTTCCGGTTGCCCGAAAGGCAAAGGTAATAGATGATCAGTCCCTCCACCTTATCGAGTTTATGGCAATGCTTTCAGAACGTGAAGAAAATTGGGTTTTTGTAGAAACTGATAAACCCAATATGGTCTCTAGTGTAAGTTCTATTTTAAACTCTGCCATTGGCGAAGAAATCAAAGTTAAGATGTTTACCACCAATATGAACAATGCCTTTGATAATGAAGTAGTTTCAATCACCCACCTTTCAAACTTGAATTTCACCTTTCCTTCAACGTACCGTGAAGTGAACAATGATTCGTTTACAAAGGCCTACAAAAAAAAATATGGACACTATCCCGATCGTTATGCAGTTCGGGGATTTGACCTGACCTTTGACCTATTGTTGAAATTGGCCCATAAAAAGAATTTGTTCGAGACTTCAAAGATTATCGGACAAACTGAATATAGTGGCAATCGTTTTGATTACGCCAATGACTGGTCGTTTGGTTTTTTCAATACTGCCACTTATTTGATGGAATATGACGAACTTCAAATCAAAGAAATAGAATGACTGCTAAAGTAACATACCAAGGGGAGTTGCGCACCACCTGTTTGCATCTGCAATCAGGCAATTCGTTTACTACCGATGCCCCAGTGGACAATAATGGGTTGGGGCAAGCTTTTTCACCCACCGATACAGTGGCCACTGGACTGGCAAGCTGTATGCTGACCATGATGGGGATCAAGGCAAGGGATCTCGACCTGAATTTGAACAATGCCACAGCCGAGGTGACAAAACATATGGCGGCCAATCCAAGGCGTATTGCGAAGATAGAAGTACGGATGGAACTGCCTGCTTCAATTTCTGAAAAAGATAGAATGTTGTTAGAGCGTACCGCCAATACATGCCCAGTGCATTACAGTTTGCATCCTGATATTGAAAAAGAGATTGTTTTTCTGTGGGTAAAATAGGCTTCATATTACCGCTATTTTGCTTTGTAGGCATTTTTGTACATGCACAAGAAATTGAAGAATCGATTTTATGGAGTGCCAACAACAGATTAAGCTGGAAAAACTTTAAAGGAAAGGTTCCACCAGCAGCCATACCAGCTGCGACCACGGCAAGTGGAATCAGTTATAAATATTCTGCCAACCTGTTGCATCATGAGGTACATCTTGATTTTGAGGTCAATGCCTTTTTCTATCCCAATGAATCTTGGTATAAGCCAGAGATCTGCGATGATCTTATTTTAAGCCATGAACAGTTGCATTTCGACATTGCTGAACTTTTTGCCCGTAAAATGCGGGAACGTCTTCTTAGGACCACATTTTCAGAAAATGTAAAACAGGAAATCCGTGATATTTACCAAGAGATTCTCCATGAACTGGAACAATTTCAGGACAGATATGACGATGAGACCAATTTTTCAAGAAATAGGGAGAAACAGTTGGAATGGAACAAAAAAATTGCTTCAGCCTTGGCTTCTGATAACACGTATAATTAGTCGTTCCTTAAGAACAGGGTCAATAGCTTGACAATCAATGGTACATTTGATCGAAAAGTGTGTTTTCCATGTCCTTGTTTTGCAGGGATATTGGTGACTTTCCTTTAAAACCTTGCAGAATATGTTGGGAAAA